>NZ_JBIUVD010000002.1:0-684467 GCF_044742785.1 Streptomyces sp. NPDC087844
GTGAGTTGCCTACGTGTCACACCCATCGTCCTACCAGGTCCTACCCACGCACGGGACCAAAACCCGAGATTGATCACGACGTCACACAGGCCCTAGGAGGCTCCCCATGTCCGCCACCACTGCTCCCACCTGGGATCCGGGCCAGTACCTGCGTCACGCGGAGCACCGCGCCCGCCCCTTCGCCGAGCTGCTCGCCCGCGTCACCGCCCTGCCCGGCGACCCGGCCCGGATCGCCGACCTGGGGTGCGGGCCCGGCAACGTCACGGTCCAGCTCGTCGAGCGGTGGCCGGGCGCGTACGTCACCGGGTACGACAACTCTCCAGAGATGCTGACCCGGGCCGAGGAGCACGCGGGGGATGCCGGCGGTGGCGGGCGCCTGGACTTCGCCCACGCGGACCTGACGGAGTGGACGCCGACGGAGACGTACGACCTGGTCGTCTCGAACGCGGCGCTGCAGTGGGTGCCAGGGCATCTGGAGGCGTTCGCGGCGTGGCTCGACGCGGTGGCCACTGGTGGGACCTTCGCTTTTCAGGTGCCCGACAACATTGATGCGCCTCTGCATGCGCTGATGCGTGAACTCGCCGGCTCACCGCGGTGGAAGGGGCGGCTGGCCGGAGTTCTCCGGCGCGCGGACTCGGTGCACGACCCGCTCGTCTACCTGGACCGGCTGGCGCGGCTGGAGTGCGAGGTGGATGTCTGGGAGACGACGTACCTGCAGCTCCTGCAAGGGGAGGACGCCGTTCTCGACTGGTCCAAGGGAACGGGGATGCGGCCGGCTCTCACCGCTCTCGCCGACGACCCGGAAGCCCGGGACGCCTTCACCGCGGAGTACCGGGATCTGCTCCGCACGGCTTACCCACCGACCTCGTACGGCACGGTTCTGCCGTTCCGGCGGTTGTTCGTGGTGGCGCGCAAGGGTGGCTGAGCGGATGCTGACGGCGGTGGATCACGTCCAGCTCGCCGCACCGCCGGGAGCCGAGGCCGCTCTGCGCACGTACTACGTCGACGTCCTGGAGTGACGGAGATCCCGAAGCCGCCGGTGCTCGCCTCACGCGGCGGTTGTTGGTTCCGGTCGGGGGCGGTCCAGCTGCACCTCGGGGTCGAGGCGGACTTCCGCCCCGCGAAGAAGGCGCACCCGGGGCTGCAAGTCACGGCCATCGAGGTGTACGCGGCTCGTCTTGTCGCTTGCGGGGCCTTGGTGACCTGGGACACCGAGCTTCCGGGGTTTCAGCGTTTCTACTCCAAGGACCCTGTGGGCAACCGACTGGAGTTCCTGGAACCGGCTCAGAGAGCGTGCGGTCCAGGTGAGCAGTAACGCGGCCCAGGGTGCCCAGGGCCGCGTTCGGGACACGGGAGCGGGCCCGCGCACGGGTTGCGCGAGCCCGGCTCCGATCAAGGTGCGGTAGTCAGTTCAGGTCCTCTTCCGCCTTGCGTGCCAGGTCCCCGTGGAAGGCGTCATGGGTCTCCCGCATGTCCTTCCAGGCTTCGGAGAAGTGCACGATCTGCTTCGCCTCGGCCAGCGAGCAGGACCGCAGACGCCTCACGGCCTTGATGCTGTCGATGACGCCGAAGCCCTGGGAACGCAGATCCGTAAGGATCTCGTCCAGCGACTTCCCGTCCCGCAGCGAGGCGGCCGACTCCGCCGGCACGTCTTCGGGGTTTCCGTTTGTGGCCATCGGCCATCACAGTCCCCTGGTTCGCGTATCTGCTGGGGTCGAGCGTGAAGTCGACCGGGAGGCCGACACTTTCGCGGCAATGCGGTGCCCGCCACGACGTGGTACGTGTGCTACGCGACCCCTCCCCGCCTGCCTTTCCACAGGTTATCGGCGGTTTCGTGCTCCGCTGGTGTCCGTGGCTGTGCCCTGGCATCCGTCCT
This sequence comes from Streptomyces sp. NPDC087844, assembly GCF_044742785.1. NCBI lineage: Bacteria > Bacillati > Actinomycetota > Actinomycetes > Kitasatosporales > Streptomycetaceae > Streptomyces > Streptomyces sp. NPDC087844. The sequence goes on from NZ_JBIUVD010000002.1 coordinate 1,877, forward strand.
TGTTGCCGTCAGCGCTGCCGTCAGAGATATAGGCCGCCGGTCGGCTCACGGCAGGAGTGTCAGCGAGGGGACGTGGGCGGGCTTGACGACGCCGAAGTGCCGCCGGTCGAGGGTGGCCACCCGGTCCACGTCGAAGCGTTCGGCCACCGCGATGACCGAGGCGTCGACCCCGCCGAGCGGGAAGTCTGCGTACTGGAGGACCAGCTCACCCATGCGCGTCAGGTCGGTGGGAGTGAGGTGGACCAGCTCGAATGTTCCCCGTGCGACCTCGGCGAGGAAGGCCGCTTCGACCTTGGGCCAGCGCTCCAGCAGCCAGCAGACCTCGGTCATGACCGGGCTGGGCAGCAGACGGCGGCCGGTCAGCGACGTCAGCAGGGAGGCGCACTCCGGGTGACGCCGGTCGGCCGCGTTGAACGCCGCAGCCAGGGGCCCGGTGTCCAGGACCGTGGCGATCACGCCGAGTCGCCGAAGCGCTCGCGCATACGCTCGCGGATGTAGTCGTCGTGCCGTTCAGCCAGATCCTCTGGGCCGTTCACGCTGCCGATCAGGGCCAGCAGCCCGGCCGGGACCGACTCCTCGTCCTCGTTCGCGACGACTGCCGGCAGCGCCTGGGCAACCTGGGACAGTTCCTCATCCTGGGTGACGAGCAGGCGCAGGCGTCGCACCTGGGTCGGGGTGAGCCGGTCCACCAGGTGGTGCATGTCCTCGTAGTCGTATGCGGCGGTCACGCCAGCAGTCTAGGACGGCCCTGCGGCCTTGGAAGCTGGATCGGTAGAGGTTCACCCCCGATGAGGAGCGCCACGGCAGCGTCCGTGGCGCTCGGTTCCCAGCTGATTCGGTAGTTCAAGGCCGCAGCCCCAGCATGCGCCCGACTTCCTCGTGGGGTACGCCCTCTTCCAGCGACCCCTCCGCCTTGCGGCGCTGGTGATCGGCGACCGCGAGGGCGTCCTCCAGATCCTCGATGACCTGGGGCGAGACGAGCAGTGCCGCCACATGACCGTGGTCGGTGAGGGCGATGATCTCCCGGCCGTGGGCCGCCCGCCGGACCAGGTCGCCGAGCTGGGAACGGGCCGCGCTGATCGCAATCTCAGTCATCCGCCCGCTGATACCACAAGGTTTATCTTGTGCTCAGTTGCTCAGTTGCTCAGTTGGTCAGCTGCTCAGTTGGTCAGCTCTTGCGGCGCCCTATCAGGCGCGGCTTCGCCTCCAGGCCGTCCAGGCCGTGCCACGCCAGGTTCACCAGATGGGCCGCCACCTCCGCCTTCTTCGGGCGGCGGACGTCCAGCCACCACTGGCCGGTGAGGGCGACCATGCCCACCAGGGCCTGCGCGTAGAGGGGGGCCAGTTTGGGGTCGAAGCCCCGGCGTTTGAACTCGCGGCCCAGGATGTCCTCCACCTGCGTGGCGATGTCCGAGATCAGGGACGCGAAGCTGCCTGTCGACTGGGGGATCGGGGAGTCGCGGACCAGGATGCGGAAGCCGTCCGTGTACTCCTCGATGTAGTCGAGGAGGGCGAACGCCGCCTGCTCGCAGAGTTCGCGGGGGTGGCCTGCGGTCAGAGAGCCTGTCACGCCGTCCAGGAGGCGGCGCATCTCGCGGTCCACCACGACCGCGTACAGCCCCTCCTTGCCGCCGAAGTGCTCGTAGACGACCGGCTTGGAGACGCCGGCCTTCGCCGCGATCTCCTCCACCGACGTCGCCTCGAAGCCCTTCTGGGCGAAGAGGGTGCGGCCGATCTCCAGCAACTGGGCCCGCCGCTCCGCCCCGGTCATCCGGGTACGGCGGACGCGCCGCGGCTTTTCATTGCTGGGTGTGCTGGAGTCGGCCACGCCGTCAATCATGCAGCCTCGGCGGTCTCCGCCTTGCGCCGGGCGCCCTTCCCGTCCGGGTTGCGACGGGAATCGATACGCGAGCGTGACGGCCAGCGCACGTCGTACGCCCAGCCGAAGCGCTCGAACCAGCGGATCAGGCGGGCCGACGAGTCCACCTGGCCGCGTTCCACGCCGTGCCGGGCGGAGGTCGGGTCCGCGTGGTGGAGGTTGTGCCAGGACTCGCCGCAGGAGAGGACGGCCAGCCACCAGACGTTCCCCGAGCGGTCACGTGATTTGAAGGGGCGCTTGCCCACCGCGTGGCAGATCGAGTTGATCGACCAGGTCACGTGGTGCAGCAGCGACACCCGGACCAGGGAACCCCAGAAGAAGCCCGTGAACGCGCCCCACCAGGACATCGTCACCAGGCCGCCGATCAGCGCGGGGAGCGCGACGGACAGGCCCGCCCAGAGGAGGAACTGGCGGGAGATCGCGCGGAGCGTCCTGTCCTTGATCAGGTCCGGCGCGTACTTCTCCTGCGGGGTCTGCTCCTCGTCGAACATCCAGGCGATGTGGGCCCACCACAGGCCCTTCATCAGGGCCGGGACCGTCTCACCGAAGCGCCACGGCGAGTGGGGGTCGCCCTCGGCGTCGGAGAACTTGTGGTGCCTGCGGTGGTCGGCCACCCAGCGGACCAGTGGCCCTTCGACGGCCATGGAACCGGCGATGGCGAGTGCGATGCGCAGGGGCCGCTTCGCTTTGAAGGCGCCGTGGGTGAAGTAGCGGTGGAATCCGATCGTGATGCCGTGGCAGCCCAGGAAGTAGAAGAACACCAGCAGGCCGAGATCCAGCCAGCTCACACCCCAGCCCCAGGCCAGCGGAACCGCCGCGAGGACGGCCAGGAACGGGACGGTGATGAAGAGGAGAAGGGTGATCTGCTCGATCGAGCGCTTCTTCTCGCCGCCCAGCGTGGCGGAGGGGACGGGGGAGTCGTCGTGCGCCCTCGGGGCGTCATCGATCACGTCGGAACTTGTGGTCATGGGGGCGTCCCCTGGGGGGTCGAGGAGGGTGGGTGTGGCCGGTAAGCGTTGCGGTGGGTAGCCGGAAACCACGCTTACGGTTCCGTAACCTACGGCGTCGTAAGTATGGCAGCGCGCTGCCCCGGGGCAAGAGCCCGAGAGACTGCGCGTCCGGATGGACACCTATCCTTGGTCTCGGTCGGACAGCGCGGTCCGCTCTGTTTCATTCCCGTATGCCCAGCCGCTGTGGCGGCGCTTGCCGCCACGGGCCGACGGGTTCCCCTCCAGACGAGCTTCAACACTGCAAGGAGCCGCACCTGTGAGCAGTGCCGACGACCAGAACACGACAACCGGCAGTGAACTGCGCGCCGACATCCGCCGCCTCGGGGATCTGCTGGGCGAGACCCTCGTACGTCAGGAGGGGCCCGAGCTTCTGGAGCTGGTCGAGAAGGTTCGCCGTCTCACCCGCGAGGACGGTGAAGCCGCCGCCGAGCTGCTGCGCGGCACCGAACTGGAGACCGCGGCCAAGCTGGTCCGCGCCTTCTCCACCTACTTCCACCTCGCCAACGTCACCGAGCAGGTGCACCGCGGCCGCGAGCTGCGCGCCCGCCGTGCCGCCGAGGGCGGACTCCTCGCCCGTACGGCCGACCGGCTCAAGGACGCCGACCCCGACCACCTGCGCGCGAGCGTCAGGAACCTCAACGTCCGCCCCGTCTTCACCGCGCACCCCACCGAGGCGGCCAGACGCTCGGTCCTCAACAAGCTGCGCCGCATCGCGGCCCTGCTGGAGACCCCGGTCATCGAAGCCGACCGGCGCCGTTACGACACCCGTCTGGCCGAGAACATCGACCTGGTCTGGCAGACGGACGAGCTGCGGGTCGTGCGGCCCGAACCGGCCGACGAGGCCCGCAACGCCATCTACTACCTGGACGAGCTGCACGCCGGTGCCGTCGGAGACGTCCTGGAGGATCTGACGGCGGAACTGGAGCGTGTCGGCGTCGAGCTCCCCGAGGAGACCCGGCCCCTCACCTTCGGTACCTGGATCGGCGGCGACCGCGACGGCAACCCGAACGTGACCCCGCAGGTCACCTGGGACGTCCTCATCCTCCAGCACGAGCACGGCATCAACGACGCGCTGGAACTGATCGACGAGCTGCGCGGCTTCCTCTCCAACTCCATCCGCTACACCGGCGCCACCGAGGAACTGCTCGACTCGCTGCGGGCCGACCTGGAGCTGATGCCGGAGATCAGTCCCCGCTACAAGCGCCTCAACGCCGAAGAGCCCTACCGGCTCAAGGCCACCTGCATCCGGCAGAAGCTGGAGAACACCAAGCTCCGCCTGGCCAAGGGCATCCCGCACGAGGACGGCCGCGACTACCTCGGCACCGCCGAGCTGCTGCATGACCTCACGCTCATCCAGACCTCCCTGCGCGAACACCGCGGCGCCCTGTTCGCCGACGGCCGCATGAACCGTACGATCCGCACGCTCGCCGCCTTCGGCCTCCAGCTCGCCACCATGGACGTACGGGAACACGCCGACGCCCACCACCACGCGCTCGGGCAGCTCTTCGACCGGCTCGGCGAGGAGTCCTGGCGCTACGAGGACATGCCTCGCGAGTACCGGCACAAGCTGCTCGCCAAGGAACTGCGCTCACGTCGGCCGCTCGGACCGACCCCGGCCCCGCTGGACGCCGCCGGCCGCAAGACCCTCGGAGTCTTCGAGACCGTCAAGAAGGCGCTCAGCGTCTTCGGGCCCGAGGTCATCGAGTCGTACATCATCTCGATGTGCCAGGGCGCCGACGACGTGTTCGCCGCCGCCGTGCTCGCCCGCGAGGCAGGACTCCTCGACCTGCACGCAGGCTGGGCGAAGATCGGCATCGTGCCGCTCCTTGAGACGACCGACGAGCTCAAGGCCGCGGACACGATCCTTGAGGACATGCTGTCCGACCCGTCCTACCGGCGGCTCGTGGCCCTGCGCGGTGATGTCCAGGAGGTCATGCTCGGGTACTCCGACTCGTCGAAGTTCGGCGGCATCACGACGAGTCAGTGGGAGATCCACCGGGCGCAGCGGCGGCTTCGCGACGTCGCGCACCGGTACGGCGTACGCCTGAGGCTCTTCCACGGCCGCGGTGGCACCGTCGGCCGCGGCGGCGGCCCCTCGCACGACGCGATCCTCGCCCAGCCGTGGGGCACGCTGGAGGGCGAGATCAAGGTGACCGAGCAGGGCGAGGTCATCTCCGACAAGTACCTCGTGCCGTCGCTGGCCCGGGAGAACCTCGAACTGACCGTCGCGGCCACCCTCCAGGCGTCCGCGCTGCACACCTCCCCGCGCCAGTCCGACGAGGCGCTCGCCCGCTGGGACGCCGCCATGGACGTCGTCTCGGAGGCAGCCGAGGCCGCCTACCGCCGGCTGGTCGAGGACCCGGACCTGCCGACGTACTTCCTCGCCTCCACGCCGGTCGACCAGCTCGCCGACCTGCACCTGGGGTCGCGGCCCTCCCGCCGCCCCGGCTCGGGCGTCTCGCTCGACGGCCTGCGCGCCATCCCGTGGGTCTTCGGCTGGACCCAGTCGCGGCAGATCGTGCCCGGCTGGTTCGGCGTCGGCGCCGGCCTCAAGGCACTGCGCGAGGCCGGTCTCGACAGCGTCCTGGACGAGATGCACGAGCAGTGGCACTTCTTCCGCAACTTCATCTCCAACGTCGAGATGACGCTCGCCAAGACCGATCTCAGGATCGCCCGCCACTACGTCGAGACCCTCGTCCCCGAGGAGCTCCAGCACGTCTTCGCCACCATCGAGGCCGAGCACGAGCTGACCGTCCGCGAGGTGCTGCGCGTCACCGGTGAGGCCGAACTCCTCGACGCCCACCCGGTGCTCAAGCAGACCTTCACCATCCGCGACGCCTACCTGGACCCGATCTCGTACCTCCAGGTGGCCCTCCTCAAGAGGCAGCGCGACGCCGCCGCGGCCGGCTCCGAGCCGGACCCGCTGCTGTCCCGCGCCCTGCTCCTGACGGTCAACGGCGTGGCAGCGGGTCTGCGCAACACCGGCTGACCGGCCCAGCGGCACGAGGAAGGGGTGCCGGGGTGGTCCGTCGAGGACCACCCCGGCACCCCTTTTTCCTTCGTTTTCCTTCGTTTTCCTTCGTTGCGGGGTGTGTCGCGGGGTGTGTGTCAGAGCGCCAGGAACGCGGTCGTCACCAGGGCCAGGCCCGCGCCGCCGAGCACCCAGCCCAGCCGGGTCCTGCCCAGGCCGCCCGCGACCACCACCGAGGCGAGCATCAGCGCGCCGCCCAGCGGAACCCAGGCGTAGAACAGGCCACCGGTGCCCGCGCGGACGACCTCGTCGGTGCCGGGCTTCACCACGACCGTGTACGTGCGGCCCTTCTCCACGGCCACCTCGCTGTCGAGGACCACCCGGTCCCGGGCGGTGGAACCCTCCGACGTGGGCCGGTACCGGCCCGTGCAGTGGTCCTCGGCGCACTGGGTGACCGTCATCGTGCCGCGTTCACGGCCCTTGGTGAGCATCACGTGCTGGGCGGTGCCCCAGGAGGCCCACACGCCCGCGATCAGGAGCAGCACAGCGACCGTACCCATCGCCGCGAGCTGCCCGAACCGCAGCGCCGCGGCCGCTTTGGGGCGGGAGGCGCGGGCATGGGAATGGGCGGGCATGGCGGCGATCCTTGGCCATGGCGTGTCACTAGGTCAACCCGGGCGGAATTCGGATGGAGGGCAAGTCCCATGTTGTACGGACCTTTCGACGGCCGTGCTGACCGTTCCCCAGCTCTACGGCCCCTGAAGATCCCCGAACAAAGCAAAATCCCAGGGTCCGGATCTACCGCATCATGGAGAGCGTCACAAGCTTGCCGATCCAGGAATCGAAGTGCGGACACGCTTGCCGCAAAGCATCCAGACCCAGATGGGCGACGGCTTCGGGTCCGTCCTGGGTCTTGTTGTACTCGGGACAGAGCCGCAGGAGCCGTTTGGAAGGCGCTGTGTCCGGCCTGTCGTTGACACCCTCAGGACCGCCCTTCTCATCAGCCTGCCGTTTGAGCTCGCCTGCCAGCGCATGTTCCTCCAGCATTTCTCCCAACTGCTCGGCTGCTGCGAAGACCCAGGTCTCGGTCTCGTGAAGGACGAGATAGGGAATGAAACGCGCGTCACGGATCCTTTCCGCCATGTGCTTTTCCACATGCTCCACGCGTTGCCGGGGCGGCATGGTCATCGGACGGTCCGCCATACCGGGGCTGCCCTGCGGAAGGCCGTAATAGTCGAGCAGTGTGGTGACCGCGGCCCAGTGCGGTGTGCTCGCCAGGAGATTGCGGAGATCCTTCTCGATCTTCGACCACTTGCTGACGCCACCCCGGCTCGAAGGCCCGCCGGCCGCGGTCTTCGTCAGGAGAATCGTGGGCACCAGGTTGATTCCGTAGGCAAGCAGCTCAGGGCCGAGGAACTCCTTGACCATGTTCTCCTCGGTCTGCCCCTCACACAGCACCCCCACCGTGATCATCCCAGGCGGCCCTGCACCGGATACTCCGGAGCCGGACGTCCCCCCAGTACGTTCTTCTCCCAGAGCTCGCCAAGTGAGTAGTCGTCAAGCCACCCATGGAGCGCTTCGCGGTCCGGCCGCTTCAACACGGTCGCACCGTCCTCCCGCTCCACCACCACCATCTCGTCCAGCGAGAACTGGTTGAGGAGTGTCACGGACTGGGTTGCGACGACCACCTGGCTCCGCACCGCGACAGAGCGCAGCATGTCCGCCAGCTGGACGATCGCGTAAGGATGCAGGCCGAGTTCCGGCTCGTCCAGGGTGAGCAGGGCCGGAGGGTCCGGCTGCAGCAGCAGCACGCACAGACAGATGTACCGCAGAGTGCCGTCGGAGAGCGCCTCCGCGGGGAACACCGCGTCCACGCCCTCCTGGGTCCAGCGAAGCCGGATCTTGCCGCCGGGTTCTTCGGACAGCAGGAAGTCACGGAAGAAGGGGGCGACCGCCTTCACGGCTCGCACGATGCGGCGGTAGGGCTTCGCCCTGCTCTCCCGCAGCCGTAGCAGGAAGGCCGCGAGGTTTCCCGCATCCGGTCTCAGTGCTTCGTTGTCGGCGGTGAAACCCAGCTGCTTCACCGGCGCTTCCCGGCCGGTGTCCTGGAAGTGGAAGACGCGACACCCTGCCAGAATCTCGCGTACGGGTCCCGCCAGCCGCGAGAGCTGTTCCGCTTCCTTCTCCCGCAGGAGGGATTCGCGATGCCCGCGGCCGAAGTGTTCCTCCAGCGGACGGCCTTGGCCCCACTCGTGGAAGTGGCCCTTCTCCTCAGCGAAGACGAAGGTGTCGTTCGCCGCGGGAAGGAGATGAGCTTCGTAACGGTACGGGGACGCACTGACGCGCAGCCGGATCCCCTTCTCGGCCCGGGGCCCCGCGTACTGGAGGGCCTGTGCGCCACCGCGCAGTCCCACTTCCAGCGCCAGATCGCCGTCCGCCATCCGTCCGAGCAGTTCCAGTGCGCCGACGACGTTGCTCTTGCCCGCACCGTTGGCCCCCACCAGCACGGTGACGCCGTCACCGAGCGTCAGTGTGCTGGAGCGGATGGAGGCATACCCTTCGACGGTCACCTCGGAGACTTTGTACGGCGGCATGGCGCCAACCCTAGGCCAGGGGCGTGTCGAGTGGTCTGCGCAGCACCAACAGATGATCTGTTGCGGAGTCGGCCCCGCGTCAGGGCTGACACCTGTCGGGGCTGTCAGATCTGGCCGATACGCTGAAACGGCGGCTGAAATGCAGCCACGGTGCCAAGCCGAGATGTGGGGAAGGGGCGATCGCGTCATGCGAGACGGTTGGTGGACCACAGTCACCGAGTCACAGTTCCAGCACGAGCGCAGTGGGCTGCTGCATCTCAAGGAGCGGCTGCCCGACGGCGAGCCCTTCCGTGCCTGGTCCAACTTCACCTTCACCGCGCACAGCGGGCATGTCCGGGAGGTGGACCTCCTGGTTGCCGCGCCCGCGGGCCTCTTCCTCGTCGAGCTGAAGAACTGGCAGGGCACACTCACCTCCTCCGGCGCGAGCTGGGTGCAGACACTGCCCGACGGCCGGACCCGCGTGCATCGCAACCCTCGACACCTGGCCAATCAGAAGGCCAAGGAACTCAAGGGCCTCCTGAAGGACGCCATGGAGAAGGCAGGGATCCGTCGTCCCGCGCCCTATGTCCAAGAGCTTGTCTTCTTCACCAATCCGGCCCTGCGCATCCGCCTGGCGCAGAACGACCTGGCGGCCGTCGTGGGTAAAGCCGGTCACAGCGGGCTGCCCGACGTGCTCGACGAGCTCCAGCGGCCGGGCCGTGACTTCCAGGGCGGTGTCGACCCTCACTTGTCCCGGCAGTTGGGCAAGCTGCTGAGGAGTGTCGGGATAGGGCGATCCGACGCGGAGTTTCACGTCGGTACATACCGCCTGGACCGTACTCCCTTCGACACCGGCCCCAACTGGGCGGACTACCTCGGCCACCACGACTCGATGCGCAAGACCCGCCGCGTACGCATCTACCTGCGGGAACGTGGTGCGGACCGGCAGTCGCGGGAGTCCATCAGCCACACCGCCGAGCGTGAGGCACTGGCCCTGGAGGGGCTGGGGCACCCGGGTCTGGTCGCCCTGGAGAACTTCGACGAGAACGGCCACAGCGCCGGACCTGCTCTCCTCTACGAGTACGACCCACGCACGCTCCGTCTTGACGACTATCTCCTCCAGTACGGCGACAAACTCGATGCGCAGGCACGTTCAGCCCTACTGAGGCAGCTCGCCGAAACGGTCCATTACGCTCACCGCCACCGTCTCTACCATCGTGCTCTGCATGCCCGCGCCGTGCACGTACTGCCGGGGCCGCGGATGCGCGGCGGCGGTGAGGACGAGCGCTGGCTGCGCCCGGTCCTGCAGATCGCCGAATGGCAGACGGCGGTGCGCCACCCCCAGACCAAGGGGGCCGCCGGCGGCTCGGGCGGCGCTCTGAGCAGCGGGCACGAGATCGTCCCGTCCAACAACCTTGCGGCCTATGTCGCCGAGGCCGCCGACCCGTATCTTGCGCCCGAGGTCACAGCGAAGTCCCCGGATCCGACCGCTCTTGACGTCTTCGGCCTCGGTGTCCTCGGCTACCTGATCTTCACGGGGAAGCCGCCCGCGCACAGCCAGGCAGAGCTGGGCAGCCGCCTCGACCAGGGCGGCGGACTGGTGCCCTCGGCCGTCGCCGACGGGCTGACCAAGGACGTCGACCAGATCATCCAGGACGCCACGGTCTATCTGCCCGAAGCCCGTACACGCACAGCCGCGGAGTTCCTGGAATGGCTCGACGTCGTTGAGCGCGGCCTCCGGCCTCAGCCGGAGCCCGATCCGCAACCCGAGGCGCACATCGAGGAGGGCGATCCGCTGGACGCCGTTCCGGATGACGTCGTCGGCGGTCGCTTCCGCGTCAGACGCAGCCTGGGCCAGGGCTCGACCGCACGCGCACTGCTCGCCGAGGACGTGGAACGTGACAACGCGCAGGTGGTCCTCAAGATCGCCCGTGCGGACAAGTACGCCGCGGCCCTGCGCCGTGAGGCCGACGTGCTGTCGAAACTGCGCAACGATTCCAAGGTCATCCACCTTGCCGTGCCCGAGCCGATCCGCATCGGTCCGCGCACCGTGCTGGTCCTCGATCATGCCGGTGACCGCACGGTCGCGCGTCAGCTCCGCGAGGGTGGCCCGCTTCTCACCGACCAGCTGGAGACGTACGCCAGCTACCTCTTCGCAGCCGTCGACTTCCTCGACGGCGAGGGCATCTGGCACCGCGACCTCAAGCCGGACAACATCGCCATCAGGGTCCGCCCCAATGGCACCCGGCAACTGGTTCTCTTCGACTTCTCCCTGGCCGGACTCGACGTGGACGCGGTCAAAGCCGGCACGGAGGGCTACCTGGACCCCTTCGTCGAGACCATCACGCGCGGCCGCTACGACGCGCAGGCCGAGTGGTACGCGCTGGCCGCCACCCTGCACGAGATGGCCTCCGGCGAGCTGCCGCAGTGGGGCGACGGTTCGGTCCTGGCCAGGCAGACGGACCCCAAGGAATGGCCGTATCCTAGGATCGCCGCCGAGGCCTTCGACTCGGCTCTCCGAGACGGTCTGATCGACTTCTTCCACCAGGCCCTCCACCGCGACCACCGCAAGCGGTTCGCCGACCTGAAGGAGATGCAGCGCGCCTGGCAGCGTGTCTTCGCCCTGGCCGACCAGCCTGTCCAGGCGCGTTCCACCGGACACCCCGAGGACGCGGGTTCCCCGGCCGCCGCCCTCCCCCCGGGCGAGCTGCCTCCACTGAACCCGGCGGCCGAAGAGGCACGCCGTGACGAGGCCGCCGCAAAGGTGACCCGCGAGACGAAACTTCTCGTCTCCGGGCTGTCCATGCGGGCCGTCTCGTTCCTCAACGGCCTCGAACTGACCAAGGTCGGCGACCTCCTCGACTACTCGACGCGCCGTCTGGTCAACCGCCCCGGCCTCGGTGCGCGTACCCGCGACGAGATCAACCGTCGCATCAAGCAGTGGCGTCTCGCTCTGGATGTACGCCAGCCGTCACCACTCTCCGCCACCGAGCGCGGCGACTCCGCGGAGGAGATCGCCGAGGCCAAGGCCGAACAGACCGAGGCGGGCAACGACCGCCCCCTGCGCAGGATCTCCCTGGACGCCCTCGTCTCGCTCCTGGTGCCGAAACCCGCCCCGCGCGGTCGCAACGCTACCGAGGTAGAGGCCGTGCGCCTGCTGCTGAGCCTGCCGGACGAGAGCGGCAACCTGCCGCCCGAGCTGCCGAGCTGGCCGCTGAACAAGTCCGTCGCGCCCCTCACCAGCGAGCAGGTCACCGAAGGGCGCATCGCCCAGATCGTCGGTGCCCAACGCAAACGCTGGGCCAATGACACGGCACTGGTCGCCCTGCGCGACGAGGTCGTCGACATCCTTACAACCATGGGCCGTGTGGCCTCCGCCACCGAACTCGCCGAGGCCCTGGTCGCCCGCCGCGGCACCGTACAGGCGGACCCACTGCTGCGCCGCGCCCTGGGCATGGCTGCGGTCCGTGCCGCGTACGAGGTGGACTGGGCGCAGACGCCACGCCGCATCCGGGGCCGCCGCCACGGTGACACCGGCGACAACCGCATGCTTCTCGCTCTGGAGGTCGACGAGGACACCGACGCCCCGGACACCCCGTCCGCGCCTGCCCTGCTCGACTACGCGGACCGCTTGGGCAAGGCCGCCGATGCCCTGGCCGGGCGTGACACGCTCGCCGGCCCCGGCACCGTCCTCGAACAGATCGTCGCTGCGGATGCCGCCTTCCACGCACGCCAGCCCGAGGCGCGGGTCTCCATGGACGAGACCCGCATGGTGACCCTGGCCGCCGTGGCTGCCGAGGACGCCGCCGCCAACGCCCGGCTGGAGATCTACTCCCGCTCGCTCCAGCCCGTACGAGCGCTGCGGCTGACCCAGGCCGGACTGGTCCTGCCGCTCGCCGGGAAACGCGACAGCGAGCAGGAGGGGCTGACGGTCGAACAGATCCATGATCGGGTCTACGCCCGCTTCCCCGACCTGTCCACCCGCCTCCCCGACGACCACACCTCGCTCGGCAGGCTGCTGCGGCAGGCAGGTTTCGAGCTGCGATGGCACACGAGGACCAAACCACCTCGCGGCCGTTTCATCCCCAAGCGTGACGCGGGCGGCGCAGACCCGACGTCCGCCGTCACCCAGCGCCACGCCAGCCTGACCAGGATCACCCGAGTCGATCACTGGACGGCCGACACCCCCGAGCAACGGGACCGGCTGCGTGCACTGGTCCAGCTCCACGAGTCCGCCGGGCGACCGGGCTTCCGGCTGCTCACCGTCCGCCACGACGACCAGCGCCTCGCCCTGCGGACCCTGACCGAGCCGGGCCGCGAGTGGCAGGCCGAACCGATCGATGTCAGCGCCCTGTTTCTGACTTCTCTCCGCAATCTGGTCGAGGCCCGGCCCCGGCCCACCTGGGAGACGATCCTGGAGGCGGACAACGCGGAGCCCGGTTCGCGGGACGCGCTGAAGTTCGGCGAGTACACGGCGGCTGCGTGGGGAGACGTGGAGAAACAGATCCGGGGAGTGCTGGAAGGCCCCGGCGATACGTCTCCGACAGCCGAGGAGGTGCCGGCGGTTCCGCCCCGCCCGCTACTCCTGCACGACGCCTTCGTCATGGCCCGGTACGGGGGAATGGGCGTCCTCCAGCGCCTCACGGGGGCCGCACGCCGGGGCGGCCCCCATGGGCGTGGACTGTGGCTGCTCAGCCCACGGTCGGACGCGACGGACGCGCCGCGCCTCGACAGCGTCACGGTCCCGTTGGAGGACCGGGAGGAGTGGATCTCCCTCAACCACGCCTGGGTCATCAACGACTCGGGAGAGGGGCGGGCGGCGTGACTCCGATCTTCGGCACGGGGCGGTACATCGCAGGACGTACAGGCCGCTCAGCCGGGACCGAGTGGTGCGCTCCGGCTCCGGGCGTTGGCTGCGGCGACCGACGCGCGCAGCCGTTCCTGCGCGGACGCGGGACGTACCTGGGCCGGGTCCGCGTCCCACTCCCGGCCGCCGCCGAGAGGACGCAACTGGAGGTACGGGCCTTCGCAGCCCATGACCTCGCCGACACGGGCGGTGTGCTCGTCGACGACGATCGTGCGGGGCGCGACGGCGAGGGCGGGGACGAGTCCGGGGGAGAGGGCGTGCGGGGTTCTGCTCGGACCGTCGCCCGGGACGGTGTCGGCCGAGCTGCTGCTGGGGATGTTGGTCGGGATGTCGGGGGGGCTGGTCACTTCTCCTCCGCGGCCGTGTCTGCGTCTGCGTCTGCGTTCCGCAGTACGTCGATCAGGAGGCGGGCCGTTTCCATGTTCACCCGGCCCAGGACGATGAGCTGGCGTGGAGGGCCGGCCGCCGTGCAGGAGGCCAGGTCGGCGCTTAGCGACGGAAGGGTGATCCCGTGGCGGAACAGTGCTTCGGCCAGCTCGTCGGTGCGGGCAAGTGCGGCGGCGAGGGGATGGTCGGCGAACGGGTCGGCGGGAGAGGGGCGTTCCGTGGAGGAGATGATGTGACGAGAGTGACGATTCATGTCCACAGCGTGACGATGGAGCGCTACGCTCGGTAGGGGGAGCGCGCCAACAACGGGGTTGCGGGCGGTACTTGCTCCGGACCGAACTGGCCTGTTCAGAGGCCGGAGTTTCAGAGAGCGCTGCCCATGGGCAGCGCGAGGGGACGTGACTGCCGGTGACCGCACAGGATCGCAGGAACCAGATCGGGGCCGAGGGCTCGGGCCCCGACCCTTACACATCGCCGAGGACCTTCTATGGTTCCGAGCTCCGCCGGGAGCGGGAGGAGGCGGGTTACTCCCAGGACCAGCTGGGGGAGAAGGTCTTCTGTTCCGGGACGTACATCGGCCAGTTCGAGTCCGCGACGCGCCGCCCGCAGCCGGACCTGTCCCGCCTCTTCGACCAGGTCTTCGGGACGAGCCGGCACTTCGAGCGGCTGTGCAGCCTGGCCCGGAAGTCCAAGCATGCGGACTACTTCGCGGATGCGGCGGAGCTGGAGAAGCTGGCGAAGACGATCAGCGAGTACGCGCCGATGCTGGTACCGGGGTTGTTGCAGACGGAGGGGTATGCGCGGGCGATCACCCGAGTGACCCTGCCTTATGCGGAGCCGCACGAGGTCGAGCAATACGTGCAACTTCGGCTGGAGCGGCAGAGGGTACTAGAAGGTCCAACGAGTCCGCTGTTGTGGGCGGTTCTCCACGAGACAACTCTGCGGGTGCCGATGGGCGGGGCTGCTGTCATGTCGGAGCAGCTGAAGCATCTGTTTCAAGCGGGCAAGACCCAGCGTGTGGTGTTGCAGGTGCTGCCCTTCGCTGCCTCGGCTGAGGCGTTCATTAATGGGATGACATCTCTCTTCGCCTTCTACGATGCTCCGCCCGCTGTCTACGCGGAGGGTGCGGGCAGTGGGCAACTCATTGAAGACCCGGCGCTGGTTGAGCAGTATCAAAGGTCATACGATCGGGTTAGGGCAACCGCGCTGTCGCCAGCGGCATCCCTCGACCTGATCGCATCGGCGGCGGAGGACTACTCACTAGCATGAGCAACTCAAAGGACCTGAACGTGGCAGCCTGGCGAAAGTCGTCTTACAGCGATGGTCAGGGAGGTAGTTGCGTGGAGGTAGCCGACGGCTTCCCCTGCGTCGTGCCTGTGCGCGACAGCAAGGTTCCAGAAGGCCCTGCCATCCTTGTCCACAACACCGACTGGTCGACCTTCGTCACCGCAGTCAAGGATGGATCGATCACCCGTTACTGACCCGTGTCGGTCACGATCCGTTCCAGCCCCGTCACTCTCCTGGGAGGCGGGGCTTTTGCATGGTCCAATAGGTGCCTGTGCGTCGCCAGGCGCCTTCCGTGACCAGACAACTCAACTGTTGGTGGGCTCAGTGATTGACAGTGCGCGGCTACTCAAGGACCTGCAGAAGCAGGTGGCCGAGGTAGAGAAGGACCTCGGGGAGCAGCTCGAGAGGCTCCCCGAGGCGGAGGAGCGCCTACAGACGGAGTACAGGAACGCCTTCAAGGTGGGCCGGACGTCGGCTGCTGCTCCTCAGTGGATCGGCGAGCGCGTGACTCAGGCCGCCGTGGCCTGGGTGCTTGGCACAGTCTTCGTCCGCTTCTGTGAGGACAACCTTCTCCTGCGGGATCCGTACATTTCAGGGTCCGCCGCTGCTCGGCAGACACACGCGCAGGAACGTCACGACGAGTTCATGGTTAAGGACGCGTCACATACGCATCGCCATTGGCTCTGGCGAGCGTTCGACGAGATCGGTTCGTCTCCGGCGGGTCGGCTGCTCTTCGACAAGCACAACCCCCTATATCAGATCCCGCTCTCCAATGAGGGGGCCAAAGGGCTGATCGATTTCTGGCGGCGTCACGAAGAGTCTGAAGGTGAAGGGACGCGCGTTGTCCACAACTTCAGTGACGTGGATTGGAGCACCAGATTCTTGGGAGACTTGTACCAGGACCTATCTCAGGAGGCGAAGGAAAAGTACGCGCTCCTGCAGACACCTGAGTTTGTCGAGAAGTTCATTCTTCATCGCACGCTAAATAAAGCACTCGACCGGTTCGGATACGACGTCGTCAAGATGATTGACCCGACGTGTGGGTCAGGCCACTTTTTGTTGGGCGCATTTCAGCGCATTCTGGAAGTGTGGGAGGATAAGGCGCCGGGTGATGACGTGCACATGCGGGTCGAAGGTGCGCTCAACGCGGTGCATGGCGTCGATATTAATCCGTTCGCTGTAGCGATTGCTCGTTTCCGTCTCATGATTGCGGCATTGAAGGCGGCGGGTGTATCGACCTTTAGGGAGGCGGGGAATTATAGTTGGCCTCTTCATGTCGCCGCCGGAGATGCTCTACTGAAGGGGCAGCAGGGGAAGATTTTCGAACTCGCTGACGTAGGTGAAACTGGCGCGAGAGATGATTTCGAGTTTTTGTTTGACACCGAGGACGTGACTGAGCATCTGGATATTCTCAAGCCTGGACGTTATCACGTTGTCGTGGGGAATCCTCCATACATTGCAGTAAAAGACCCCGGCCTAAGGGATGCGTATCGAAAGCTTTACAGGAATGTATGCCACGGGAAGTACGTGTTGTCCGTTCCCTTCATGCAGCGGTTTTTTGAACTCGCGATCCGAGATGAATCTGGAAAGGTTGACTCTGGGTATGTTGGCCAGATTACATCAAACTCCTTCATGAAACGTGAGTTCGGTGAAAAGCTGGTAGGGGGGTATCTGAAGAGCTCAGTGGATCTGACGGAGGTTATTGACTCGTCTGGAGCTTATATTCCTGGGCATGGGACGCCAACGGTTATAGTGATTGGAAGGAACCGGTTGGCTGCGCTAGGTGCCAAGACAGTCCGTGCCGTGCGTGGTGTTCAGGGTGAACCTGAAATGCCGAAGTATCCGGCCCGTGGGCGTGTTTGGCAGGATATCGTGCAGCGAATCGATGCGCCCGGTAAAAGTGCAGGTTCGTGGGTTTCTGCCGACAATCTTGACCGGACAGATTATTTTGGAAGGCATCCGTGGGTTCTCGCAGATGGTGCCGTGGAAACGCTCACTGAGATTGAGCGGATCAGAGTTGGCACGATCGATGATTCAGCGGTCTCTGTCGGAATTACAAGCTTTACCCTCGAAGACGATCTCTATGTACTCCCGAAGGGTAGTGCCGAGCGGCACGGCATGCAGGCGCATGATGTGCGTGAGCTCGTATTGGGTGACGGCGTACGGGACTGGGTTAAGGGAGGTGATGATGTGGTGGCATTCCCCTATCGAGAAGACCTCAAGCCTGTCGAGGAGCTCAACCGTTCTTTGATGACTTACATGTGGCCTGCTAGGACTAACCTCTCGCATAACATTTTGTTCGGGCGGAAGACCAAGGTTGAGGGCGGATTGAAGTGGTACGAATTCGGTAGACTGACCACGCGAAAGTTGAGGACGCCACTCACTATTGTCTTCGCTGAAGTGGCTAGCCATAATAACTTTGTTCTTGATCGCGGCGGTAAGGTGTTTAAGCAGACTGCGCCTGTGATCAAACTGACGGAACTTGCCACTGAAGAAGATCACATCAAACTTCTGGGGGTACTCAATTCCTCTTCTGCCTGTTTCTGGTTGAAGCAGGTCTGCCACAAGAAGGGAGGAAATGTAGGCGCCGGAGGCGGGAAGTCGGATCAGCCTTGGTCTTGGAGTTACCAATTTAACGCTACCAATGTTCAAGAATTTCCCCTCCCCTCCACCTACCCCCTCGCCCGAGCCACCGAACTGGACACCCTCGCCCAACAACTGACCGCCACCAGTCCCACCGCCCTAACGGCTGACCCGGAAAAGCCCCCCACGGCCGGTGTCCTTTCTGGAGCCGAAACGGAATGGCACCGCATCCGCGCCCGGATGATCGCTGTCCAGGAGGAGCTGGACTGGGAGGTCTACGGGATCTACGGGCTGCATGACGACCTCACCGCACCCGAGGATTCCCTCCCCCCCAATGGTCTGGCTCTGGGCCAGCGGGCCTTCGAGATCGATCTCGGCGCCCGGGTGGAGAAGGGCGAGGCCAAGACCGAGTGGTTCCGTCGCCATAAATCCAAAATGATCAGCGAAATCCCGTCCGAGTGGCCCGAGGCATACAAGGACACCGTCCGCCGCCGCCTCGACGCCATGCGGAACTCCGCTGTGATCGGGCTCATCGAGCGGCCGGAGAACAAGCGGCGCTGGCTCACCGACGGGTGGGACAAGCAGCAGGAGGCCGCGCTCAGGGAGTGGCTGCTCACGCGTATGGAGCGGCGTGAGCTCTGGTTCGAGACCGACTCCCGCGGGGTCGAGCGGCCCCGGACCCGGTCCGTCCACGAGCTTGTCGACGACCTTGCCGCCGACTCCGACTTCATGGACGTCGCCGCGCTGTGCGCACCCGGTAAGGACCTGACCGAGATCGTCCCGGAGCTGGTGGATGACCAGCACGTGCCGTTCCTCGCGGCGCTGCGCTACCAGGAGCCCGTGCTGGAGAAAAAGCGGTACGTGTGGGAAGAGGTCTGGCGCAAGCAGCGTGCCGAGGACAAGGCGATGGAGGACAAGGACTTCGAGAAGGCCTTGAAGATCCGCAAGGAAACGCCCGTACCGCCGAAGTACACGACCAAGGACTTTCGCAAGGACTCCTACGCGGCCCAGCGCGGGGGGCTCGACGTGCCCAAGGAGCGGTTCATCTCCTACAGCCGCACCCTCAACCCGGCGATCGAGGTCCTCGGCTGGGGCGGCTGGGACCACGAGGAGCAGGCGGTCGCGCTGACCGAGACGATCGTGGCCCGCGAGGAGTCCGGAAACTGGGAGCGGGAGGACTTCATCCCGTACCTGGCCGGCCTCCAGGAGCTGCTGTTCTGGGTCGAGCAGTGGCACCCGGACGAGGCCGGTGTCTACCAGGAGGCGCTGGCGGGCTGGCAGCACGAGGACATCTTCGCCGTGACCTCGGAGGACCTGCGAGCCTGGCGCCCGGCTAAGAAGACGGCGAAGCGAGCGGTCAGGAAAACCCCCGGGACGAAGACAGCGAAGGCGAAGGCAACGGCGGAGGCCGAACCGGCGGAGACGGGCGCCGATGCGCCCGACACTCTGCCCGAGGGCTTCGGCGAGTCCGAGCAGCCGTAACTATTCGGCTACTCTCCGCCCCACCGGGCCCGCCCGCCCCAGCAAACCCCGTCGAACCGTGCCGTGCGCGCGTTACGCTGGGGCGTTCGGGTGACGCGGGCCGGGCAGGTCCGGTGGTCCGGGGTGCTTGTGACGGGGTGTTTTCGACGGCACGGGGGCCGGCTTCGGCGGCGTACACCCGACAGCAGGAAGAGCGGATCCCGGCGCATAGGTATGTACGGGGACTTATCCGGCTTGCATCCGGACGCGGCGGTGACGAGCACGACAACGGGACACACGAGGAGATACGCGATGACACAGCCCACCCAGCAGGCGCTGCTGCGTGAGGTCATCGACATCCCGAAGACGATCACTCACGAGAGTTTCGTCCTGAAGCTCACGGAGGCGCTCGGCAGCGATGCCGAACTGGGCAAGGCCCTCGACGCGTACGTGTTGACGGACAAGCTGGCGGAGCGGTTCGGTGACGCGCTCACGCTCATTCAGTCCGCGATGAGCAGTGGCAGCTCCAAGGCAGCCTTCCTGCACGGTTCGTTCGGTTCCGGTAAGTCACACTTCATGGCGGTACTGGCCGCATTGCTCGGAATTCAGGAGCAAGCCGCGCTCAGGGTACGCAATCACGACGGATTCGCCGGGGCGATGCGTGAGCACGGATGGGTCCAGGACACGAATTTCCTGCTGCTTCCCTTCCACATGCTCGACGGCAAGTCGCTGGAGCAGAAGGTGTTCGGCGGGTACGTGGAGCACGTACGCCGACTGCATCCGGATGCGCCGATCCCGCAGGTCTACCGGACCGACGCGCTGTTCACGAACATTCGCGGGCACCGTGCGCAGATGGGTGACGAGGCGTTCATCGACGGGCTGCCGGGGGAGAACGCCCAGGACAAGTGGGGCGACTCGGTGTTCTGGACCAGCGAGAAGCTGGACACCGCCCTCGAAGCCGAACAGGTCGACGAGGACCGGCTCAACGACGAGGACCCCAACTGGATCCGTGAGCCCGTCACCCCGGGAGGACTGCGCGCCAAGCTGGTGTCCGACGCGCTCACCACCTGGTTCAAAGGGCTGTTCCAGGACGCCGCCGAGGATCGGCAGGCCTTCGTCTCCCTCGACCGGGGGCTCGGCATCATCGCCGCGCACGCCAAGGCGCTCGGCTACGACGCGCTCGTGCTCTTCCTCGACGAGTTGATCCTGTGGCTCGCCAACCACATCCGGGACGAGAAGTTCGTCTCGGAACAGGCCGCGAAGATCACCAACTTCGTGGAGGGCAGTGACGCCACCCGGGCCATTCCCGTCATCTCCTTCATCGCTCGCCAGCGCGACCTGCGGGACCTCGTCGGGGACGAGGCCGTACTCGGGTCCGCCGAGGTGTCCATCCAGGACACGCTGTCCCTCGCCGACGACCGGTTCCGGACGATCCCGCTGCCCGACAGCGATCTCCCGGTGATCGCCCACGAGCGGCTGCTGAAGGCGCGGACGGATGTGCCGGACGCCCAGGCCCGGATCGACCAGGCCTTCTCCAACATCAAGCGCGTCAAGCCCGACGTGTGGGACGCGTTGCTCGGTTCCAGCACGGATGTCACTGCCGCCGACGAGCAGGCGTTCCGCCTGGCGTTCCCGTTTTCGCCGGCTTTCATGGACACACTGGTGCGTGTCGCGGAAGCGCTCTCCCGCTCCCGCACCGGTCTGAAGCTCATGGGGCAGATGCTGCACGACCAGCGGGAGACCCTGCCGCTGGGCCAGCTGATCCCGCTCGGCGACCTGTACGAGGTCCTGCACCGGGGTGGCAGCGCCCCCTTTACCCAGACCCTCAAAGAGCAGTTTCTGTCGGCGCAGGACCTCTACAAGAAGAAGTTCCAGCCGTACCTGTTCAGCCAGTACGAGATCAGCGAGGACGACGTCGAGGCGTATCACCGCGATCCGGACGCGCTCGACCCGGCTGTCCGGGAGAGGGTCGAGTCGTACATCACGGACAACCGGCTCATCGGGACCCTTCTGCTGTCCGCCCTCGTGCCTTCCGTGCCCGCCTTCCAGAATCTCACCGTCAAGCGGCTCACCGCGCTCAACCACGGCGTGGTCACCTCCCGGGTCCGCGGTTTCGAGGCCAAGGAAGTCGCCAAGAAGGCCAAGGAGTGGGCCTCCGTCTTTCCCGAGATCGAGTACGTCGACGGGCCGGACGCCGGAATCTCACTGAAACTCGTCGGCGTCGACTACGAATCGGTCATCACCCGCGCCCACAACAACAACAACCCGCACAACCGCCGAGGTCTCCTCAAGCGGCTGCTGTGGGAGGAACTCGCGGTGAGCGAGGGCCAGTTCGACGATCAGCTCAACCTCGTGTGGCGTGGCTCCAAGCGCTCGGTGGAAGTCCTGTTCGGCAACCTCGCCGACGCCAACTCCCTCATCGACGACAAGGTGAAGCCCCGTCAGCCGGGCAGCTGGCGCATCATCGTCGACGTACCTTTCGATGACGTCTACGGAGAAGCCGAGGACCGCGACCGCATCATGCGGTTCAGGGAGCGGCCGGACCGCGAGGACGTACGCACCATCGGATGGATTCCCGCGCACTTCACCCACGACATGTACCTGAAGTTCCAGCGACTCGTCACCATCGACTACGTCCTCAACGGGCAGCGCTTCGAGTCGTACGCCGGGCACCTCAGCCCCAACGACCGCGAGCGGGCCAAGGACGCCTTGCGCAACCACCGCCGCTCGCTGACCGAGCGGGTGCGCACCGCGCTCAAGCAGGCCTACGGGCTCGCTCCCAAGGACTCGGCGCTCGTCGGTGCGTATGACGAGCACGTCCTGGCTGTGCCCGACATGCCTCAAATCACCCTTGAGTACAACAAGCCGCTGTACGACGCCGTACGCCGTATCGCCTCCCAGGCTCTCGCCCACCAGTTCCCGGCACACCCCGACTTCGACCCGCAGAACGACGGACTGTCGGTGAAGGCCGCGGACGTGAAGACCGTGTTCGGGTATCTGCGCGTCGCCTCCGACGAGGGCACCGAGGTCGTCGAGGTCAAGCCGAAGGACCGCCCCCTGATGGCGCGCGTCGCCGGCCAGCGTGGGCTCAAGCTCGGCACCATGCACGAAGCCCGTTTCCAACTGGGCCGCCACTGGGAGGAGCACTTCGGGCAGAAGGCCGGGACGGCGTACGACGACCAGGACATCCCCGTAAAGCTGCTCCTCGACTGGATCGACGAGCCGCTGCCGTACGGACTCGACCCGCTCCTCGCGAACCTCGTGCTGTGCGCGTACGCCGAGCGCACCGACCGGGTGTGGACCCAGCACGGCGGACCCGTCGAAATCGCGGACCCGACCGCACTGAGGCCCGCGTACAGCCTCCGTGCTCAGGAACGGCCGACCCAGGAGGCGTGGGAAGCAGCCCTGGACAGCGCGGCGCGTATCTTCGGCGAATCGCCGATGTCGAGGATGCGCCGGGCCCGCATCATCGCCGAGTTCAGCAACAAGCTCAGGGAGACGGCTGCGGGCTACCGCATCGCAGCCGGACAGCTGGTCGACATACTGCAGGACCGGGCCGACGAGCTCGGCCTCGACACGGAGACGGACGACGGGCGGCTCGGCACCGCGCGCCGGGCGATGACCCTCGTCGAGGAACTTGCCGGCGCCGACCGGCACGACCCGCTCGCCGTCGTGAACCTGCTGGCCGACCCGGAGATCGGTGACCGTGCCGCGCAGGAACGCCTGGGCAAGTCCCTCACCAGCGCCAAGAAAATCAAGGACGCACTGATCTCGGCACCGTGGAACAGCGTCTTCACCATGGCACGCGATGTGCGGGAGCCGTACGGCACCGACGCCCGCGCCGTACTCGACTCGCTGCACGGCACGGCACAGGCCGACGAGCTTGCCGCACGCCTCGAACCCGCGCTGACGAAGGCGGAGACCGAACTCACCAGGATCCTGCGCCGGGCCAATGCAGCTCAGCCGCCGACCACGACCACCCCGCAGCCGTCGGCGCCCGCGCCCGTACCCGCGCCGGCCCGCTTCCCCCTGGACGACGGCAGCGGGCAGGCCGATGCGAGCGCACGCGTCCCGGCCGTCGGCGGGCAGTACGAAGTCAGTGCCGCCGAAGCCGCCGACCGGTTGCGCGTCGAGCTCGACTCGCTCGACGCAACCGACCCGCACACCCGTATCCACGTGACGTGGCAGGTAGTTGACCAGCCGTGAGTATGCACCACAGCACCACCGATGCACCGCAAGGCCCCGAGATCGGGCAGGCCCGGCCGCGGGCCGCCCATCCCGCCGCCGTCGCTCAAGTCCTTGAGGCCCGCTCCTTCACCGAGGGCGAGCCCCGCACCGTACTCATCCGCGCCGAACCACACTGGAACGGCCCCGAGCGGCTGACGCTCAGCCGGGGGCGTACGGCCCAGATCACCGCTGCGGTGTCCCCCCTTGCCGTGCTGGACGTCATCAGCACCCAGGGACAGGACGCAGAGGCCGCGGACGGCCGGGACGTCCTCGCCATCCTCACCGACGCGGAGGAGGCCGACCTCGGCCCGGGACTGCTCGCCCGCGTGTACCGCAACCGTATCTACCCGATAGAACCCTGGGCGGTCGTCCGCAGGCTCTTCAGCGCCCGTGATCTGGATCCGCGGCTCACGGCCGAAAGCTGGGCCGCGGAAGCCCTCATCGACGCCGCCGGGCAGGAGAACTGGCCGAAGACACCGGGCGCCGTGCTCTCCCGGGACACCGCGCTGTCCCGGCTCGCCGCCACCCGGCTCTCCACCTCCGCACACAGGCTGGACGCCGCCGGCATCGACCTGCCCGCCCTGCTCGGCTGGTCACTGGCACCCGGCACCGCGGAACGCCTGATGTCGCTGCGCGAACAGGAACGACGCGGTCTGACCGAATGGATCGCGGATCCCGACAGAGTCGGTCTTCGGGCGCACCAGGCTCTGGCCGCCCTGTTCGCGCTCTTCGAAGCCGGGCACGGCCCGGACACCGTACCCATGGGACTGGTGTGCGCCGCCCTGTGGGGGCCGAGCGCGCAGGCGAGTGCGGACCGTGCCAGAGGACGCGCCGAGCTGAAGTTCGGCGGCCGGCTCTTCGACGACGCCACCCTCACCGCCTTCGGTGCCGAAGCCGAGGACTTCACCCGCGTCCTGTTGACGGGCCGTTCCGCCGGTAACGCCGAGGACGACACCGCCCCCCGCAGCCCTGATCCCCGTGTGCTCATGGCCCGTGCCGACGCCTTGATCCGTGAACTCGGGGCGGAGGACGCCGCTGCTTCCAGCAACCTGCTGGAAGCCGGGCAGTACGCCCGGTACGGAGTCGTCGCCCGTGCACTCCTCCGGTGCGTTCCCACCGCTTCGGAGACCAGCCCGGTACCCCGACGCGTCCAGCAACTCCGGGATGCCGTCGACCAGCTGACCAGCCACGAGCTGTCAGCCCTAGGAAGCCACCGGGACTCCCTGACACGAGTACGCATGGCGCAACGCCTGATCCAGTGGCTGGGACAGGCGCGGGCCACCGAGTTCACGACGGTGGCCGAAGCCGTCCAGCGCCACATCGCCGACTACGCGTGGGTCGACCTCGCACTCGGATGGATCACGGACGGAGATCGTGCGCATCCCGAACTCCCCTCGGCCTTCGCCTCGCTGATCGCAGCCGTGCAGGCGCGCAGACACGGCATCGACGAACGGTTCGCGGCCCGTCTCGCCGAGGAGACGAGGGCAGGTTCCGCGCCCCGTAACGCCCTCGTCGTGGAGGACTTCGCCCGCCGTGTGCTGGCCCCGGTCGTCAAACCGTCCCGGGCCACCCGCACCGAAACCCCCGCACTCCTCTTCGTCGTACTCGACGGGGCGAGCGCAGCCGTTGCAGCGGGCCTCGCGGAACAGCTGCGGACCCGTTCCTGGGCCGAGTACGACCCGGTGACCGACACGGACGAGCCCCAGCACCGGCGCGGCATGCTCGCCGCCCTGCCCACGGTCACCAAGGTCTCCCGAGGGTCGCTGTTCGCCGGTGAACTGACCGAGATCGACCAGTACGAAGAGCGCAGCAGGTTCGCCGCGCACCGCTTCTGGAACGGCGCCACGGTCAAGCTCTTCCACAAGGCGGACCTGCGAGGGGAGGCAGGACACCCTCTTGGGAACGACCTCACCGAGGCGCTGGCCGACCCGAACACCCATGTCGCCGTCGTCGTCAACACCGTGGACGACCGGCTCGGCGAGGACCGGGCCATGTCGCACTGGCAGCTGAACGAACTGCTCGGAATGGAAGAACTTCTCTCTCTGGCCCGCATCGGCGGACGAGCCGTGATCATCACGTCCGACCACGGACACGTTCTCGACCGAGGAACCGACAAGGAGAACGTCCCCGACGCGCTCTCCGCACGCCATCGCAGCGGTACGACACCCGCGGGCCGAGGCGAGGTACTCCTGACCGGCCGGCGCGTCGTCGCGGCTCAGCAGCGCATCACCGCCCTGTGGGACACCACCCTGCGCTACGGCAACCGGCAAGCCGGATACCACGGAGGCGCCGCCCTCACCGAAGCCAGCATTCCCGTCCTGGCCTTCGCTCCCTACGGCGCGCCCGTGCCCAAGGGGTGGCGTGAACTCGGACCGCAGCGCCCGTCGTGGTGGTCCCTGGACGGCGAGCTGCTTGTGGCCGACCAGCCTCGAAGCGCCACACTCCATGCAACAAAGCGGCAGCCATCTGCCAACGCCTTGCGCGCGAAGGCCGAACGGCAGAAGGCGGCCGAGCTGGAAACCGGCCAGGGTGCTTTGCTGTCCTTCGACACCGTCGCGACGACGGAACCCGCACGCGCCATGGCAACGGATCCGATCTCTCCTGCGGATCTCCTCGTCGAAGCACTGCGAGCTTCCGAGATCATGGACGCACAACTCGCTTCTCTGCCACGCAACGAAGCCTTTGACGCTATCGCCTCTGCCGTACGTGCCCTGGCGGAAGCCCACGGCATCCTCCCCGTCACGGTGGTCGCAGAACGGGCCGGCAAGCGGACTGCTCGTGCAGCAGGCTTTGCTGCCACGCTTCAGCGGGTGCTCAACTACGACCAGTCGGAAGTCCTCACGCTCATCGACAACGGACGCTCGCTCAGGCTCGACGTACCGCTGCTGCGAAGGCAGTTCGGCCTGGACGAACCACGTGGCGGCCGGGGGAAGAGGTGAGGGAGGTTCACGACACCCTCAGCCCGGAGCGTCGCCGACAGCTAATCGACGCACTGCGCCGAGGAGCGGTCCCCGAAACTGGCCTCGGCGCGCTCGCTGTCGGCCTCGGGCGGTTCGAAACAGCAGTGGACGCCGAACTCGACTCCGTCGCCACGGGATCAGCAGTGTTCAAGGCGATCCGAGGTGAGTACGGCTCAGGCAAGACGTTCTTCACCCGCTGGCTCGCGGAACGCGCCAAACAGCGCAACTTCGCCGTCGCTGAGGTCCAGGTCTCCGAGAACGAGACCCCTCTGCACCGACTGGAGACCGTCTACCGTCGGCTCACCGAACGCCTCGCCACGGCCAGCTTCCAGCCCAGCGCTTTCCGCCCGGTGATCGACGCCTGGTTCTATGCCCTGGAAGAGGACGCCCTTGCCGCCGGAGCCACCGACGAAGGACTGGGTGAGGCCGCTGAAGGTCTCCTCGCCACACGCCTGGCCGAAGTGTCACGCACCGCTCCGATGTTCGCCGCCGCCCTGCGCGGCTACCGGCGTGCTCAAGAGGCAGAGAACGAGGCGACGGCCGAGTCGCTCATCGCGTGGCTCGGTGGCCAGCCGCATGTCGCCGCATCCGCCCGCCGCAGTGCCGGGGTGCGGGGAGACTTGGACCACTTCGGTGCACTCGGCTTCCTCCAGGGCCTACTCACGGTCCTGAGGGACTCCGGACATCCTGGACTGCTGCTCGTCCTCGACGAGGTCGAGACACTTCAGCGCGTGCGATCGGATGCCCGTGACAAGGCACTCAACGCCCTGAGACAGCTCATTGACGAAGTCCACGCCGGACGGTTTCCGGGGTTGTATCTCCTCATCACCGGAACGCCCGCCTTTTACGACGGCGCGCAGGGGGCGCAGCGTCTCCCCCCGCTCGCCCAGCGCCTGGCCACGGACTTCACCACGGACGCCCGCTTCGACAATCCGCGCGCAGTACAACTACGGCTTCCTGGATTCACCGTCGAATCCCTCACCGAACTCGGCGGTCGGGTAAGAGACATCTACGCCCGGGAAAGCAGCGCGGCCGACCGCATCCAGACCGTCGCCGACGACGCGTACATCGAGGAACTCGCGCGTGCCGTGGCAGGAGGCCTCGGCGGCAAAGTGGGTATCGCACCCCGCCTGTTCCTGAAAAAACTGGTTTCGGACGTGCTCGACCGGGTCGACCAGTTCCCGGACTTCGACCCGCACCGGCACTACGCCCTGACCCTCAACACTGCGGAACTCACCGAAGTGGAACGGAACGCAGCCGCCGAAGGCGACCGTGCCGACGACATCCCCCTCGACCTGTGAACGAGCCCACACCCCAGGACCCCACGGACCGGCTCCACCCGGTCGTCCTGCACCACATCGCCAACTCCCTGGGCTGGCCCGGCCTTCGCGTCTTGCAACAGGCCGCCATCACGCCGCTCATGGACGGCGCGGACGCACTGCTCCTCGCCCCCACCGCGGGAGGAAAGACCGAGGCAGCGCTCTTCCCCCTGCTGTCCAAGATGGGGGAGAACCGCTGGCCGGGCACATCGGTCCTGTACGTCTGCCCCCTCAAGGCGCTCCTCAACAACCTGCTGCCCCGCCTGGAGACGTACACCTCCTGGCTCGGCCGCACGGCCTCCCTGTGGCACGGCGACGTATCCCAGACCCGACGACGGACCATCCTGCGAGACCGTCCCGACATTCTGCTCACCACGCCCGAGTCCCTGGAGTCGATGCTCGTCAGCGCACACGTCGACCACCACACCTTCTTCTCCGGACTCCGCGCGATCGTCGTCGACGAGATCCACGCCTTTGCCGGAGACGACCGAGGCTGGCACCTGCTTGCCGTCCTCGAACGCCTGGAGCGCGTCGCCGGACACCCGCTCCAGCGAATCGGGCTGTCGGCCACAGTCGGAAATCCCGAAGAACTGCTGACATGGCTGCAAGGGGCAAACGCCGGTACCCGTACCGCCCGAGTCGTCGCCCCGCACCTGTCGATGCCGGACGAGGGAGCGCAACACCCGACCGTAGACGTGCAACTCGACTACGTCGGATCGTTGGACAATGCTGCGAAGGTCATCGCCTCCCTGCATAAGGGAGAAAAACGTCTGGTGTTCTGCGAATCCCGGCGACAGGTGGAACACCTCGGCGAAATGCTGCGCGCCAGGGGTGTGACTGCCTTTCTCTCCCACGCCTCGCTCTCCGCAGACGAACGACGACGCGCCGAAGAGGCATTCGCCGAGGCACGGGACTGCGTCATCATCGCCACCAGCACGCTCGAACTCGGCATTGACGTAGGGGACCTGGACCGGGTCATCCAGATCGATGCCCCCTCCACCGTCGCGGCCTTCCTCCAGCGAATCGGCCGGACCGGCAGACGACCGGGCTCGGCTCGCAACTGCCTCTTTCTCACCCTTGACGAGGATGGGCTTCTTGCCGCCGCGGGACTCCTGCTCCAGTGGTCGCGAGGCTGGGTGGAACCCGTCGAACCACCTCCTGAACCACGCCACATCGTCGCTCAACAAGTGCTCGCCCTGTGCCTGCAGGAGCGGCAGGTGGGCGAGAGGCTGTGGCAGGACTGGTGGGGCGAGTTCGGGCCGTTCGGACCGCAGGCCGAACCGATCGTTCGGCATTTGCTGGACCAGGGCTTCTTGGACCGGGACGACGGCATGCTGTTCATCGGCCCGGAAGCCGAACAACGCTTCGGCTTCCGACACTTCATGGACCTCACCGCCGTGTTCACCGCCGCACCGGAATTCACCGTCCTGTTCGGCCGGAACGAGATCGGCACTACTGACCCCGTGCTCCTCACGGAACGGGTGCAGGGTCCTCGACGCCTGCTGCTCGCCGGCCGCAGCTGGCAGGTGACCTACATCGACTGGTCCCGTCGTCGATGTTTCGTGGAGCCCACCGATGGCGGGGGCAAAGCCCGCTGGGGAGGTGCCGGATTCCTCCAAGGATCCTCATTCGCCCTCACACGGGCGGTGCGTGATGTCCTCCTGGGCGCCGACCCGGCGGTCGTGCTGACACGACGTGCCACAGAAGCTCTGCACAAAGCACGCGAGGCAGGCTGGGAGCGTATTCATCCCGGCGGCACCGTCGTACTCCGTGGCGGACGCGACACCAACGTGCGCTGGTGGACCTGGGCCGGTCACCGCGCCAACGCGACCTTGGCGGCGACTCTCGTTTCAGTAGCCGATCCTTTGCAGCGTCCCACGGACGGGTACATCCGACTCCGAGAGGACGTCACCGAGCGGGAACTGAGGAAGGCGAGGGACGAGACGGCAGGGCGCCTGAGCGTCCCAGAGGTGGATTCCCGAGCTCTGCGAGGTCTGAAGTTCGCTGTCGCCCTGCCTGAGGAGCTGGCTGTGGCCACGCTCGCTGCCCGGTTGGCGGATCCCGAAGGCGCAGCAGCCGTACTTGCGGAACCTGCCCGTTGGTCTGCCCTGCTCAACGAAGATTGAGCCCTGTTTCGATCCGAGTCAGGAGTTGTACGCGGACTGCGCCCGCTCCAGACCCTCGATGACCAGAGCCTCCACCGCGTCCGCCGCCCGGTCCACGAAGTAGTCCAGTTCCTTGCGCTCCGTCGAGGAGAAGTCCTTCAGCACGAAGTCGGCGACCTGCATACGCCCCGGCGGGCGCCCGATCCCGAAACGGACCCGGTGGTACTCCGGACCCATCGCCTTCGTCATCGACTTCAGACCGTTGTGGCCGTTGTCGCCGCCGCCCAGCTTCAGCCGCAGCACCCCGTAGTCGATGTCCAGCTCGTCGTGCACGGCCACGATGTTGGCCGTCGGCACCTTGTAGAAGTCCCGCAGGCCCGTCACGGGACCGCCCGACAGGTTCATGTACGACATCGGCTTCGCCAGGATCACCCGCCGGTTCAGCGGACCCGGCGGGCCGATCCGCCCCTCGATCACCTGGGCCTGCGCCTTGCCCGCCCGTTTGAACTTGCCGCCGATCCGCCCGGCGAGAAGGTCGGCCACCATGAAGCCCACGTTGTGGCGGTTCATGGCGTACTCGGGGCCGGGGTTTCCGAGCCCCACGATCAGCCAGGGGGCGCCTGGTTCCGTGGTCACGTCCGTCACTCCCATGGGTCCTGGGTCCTGGGTAATGGTTCTTGACCGGATACGCACCGGCCGCCGCCCCCTGGGGAGCGGCGGCCGGTGGATGGTGAAGCGGTGATCCGGTGGGGATCAGGCCTCGCTGGACTCGGTGGCCGAGTCGTCCGAGGGCTCCTCCGACTGGGCGGCCAGGACCTGCAGCACGACCGCGTCCTCGTCGATGGCCAGCGTGGTGCCCTCGGGCAGCGGGATGTCCTTCGCGAGGATGGCGGCGCCGGCCTCAAGGCCCTCGATGGAGACGGTGACCGACTCGGGGATGTGCGTGGCCTCGGCGTCGACCGTCAGCGTGCTGAGCACGTGCTCAAGCAGGAACGCGCCCGGGGCCAGGTCGCCCTCGGTGTGCACGTAGACCTCGACGGTGACCTTCTCGCCGCTCTTCACCAGCAGCAGGTCGACGTGCTCAAGGAAGCCCTTGATGGCGTCACGCTGGACGGCCTTCGGGATGGCGAGCTGGGTCTTGCCCTCGATGTCCAGGGTCAGCAGGACGTTCGGGGTACGCAGGGCGAGCTGCAGCTCGTGGCCCGGCAGCGTGATGTGGACCGGCTCGCCACCGTGGCCGTACACCACCGCGGGAACCTTGTTCTCACGGCGGATGCGGCGCGCGGCACCCTTGCCGAACTCACTGCGGGCCTCAGCGGCGATCTTGACCTCGGACATGGTCACTCCTCGTAGAACAGGGAAGCCAGGGAAAGGGAGTCACCCGGCCGAACCATCGGCCTGCTACGAAGAGCGCGTCGATAACGGACCGCCGCACCCAAGAGTGCGGCCTCCCTCGCCGAGCAACTGTGACAGCTTACGCGGCGGGGAGGCCGTACAAGAAATCGATCAACGCGGACCCCTGGGGGACCCCGTCAGGACCGCTACTCGTCGAAGAGGCTGGTCACCGAACCGTCCTCGAAGACCTCGCGGACCGCGTTGGCGATCGTCGGCGCGATCGACAGGACCGTGATCTTGTCTAGCTCCAGCTCGCCCGGGGTGGGCAGGGTGTCCGTGAAGACGAACTCGCTGACCTTGGAGGCCATCAGACGGTCCGCGGCCGGACCCGACAGCACACCGTGAGTCGCCGTCACGATGACGTCCTCCGCGCCGTGCGCGAACAGCGCGTCCGCCGCGGCACAGATCGTGCCACCGGTGTCGAT
The DNA here is from genome assembly GCF_044742785.1 of Streptomyces sp. NPDC087844. Classification (NCBI taxonomy): domain Bacteria; kingdom Bacillati; phylum Actinomycetota; class Actinomycetes; order Kitasatosporales; family Streptomycetaceae; genus Streptomyces; species Streptomyces sp. NPDC087844. The sequence goes on from NZ_JBIUVD010000002.1 coordinate 33,326, forward strand.
CATGTCGTCGACCAGGACACAGACGCGGCCCTCGACGTCACCCACGACCTCGTGCACGGTCACCTGGTTCGCGACGTCCTTGTCACGGCGCTTGTGCACGATCGCCAGCGGCGCGCCGAGGCGGTCGCACCAGCGGTCGGCCACCCGCACCCGGCCGGCGTCCGGGGACACGACCGTGAGCTTCGAGCGGTCCACCTTGTGGCCCACGTAGTCCGCGAGCAGCGGTAGCGCGAACAGATGATCCACGGGGCCGTCGAAGAAGCCCTGGATCTGGTCGGTGTGCAGATCCACCGTCAGGAGGCGGTCCGCACCGGCCGTCTTCATCATGTCGGCGACCAGACGTGCCGAGATCGGTTCACGCCCACGGTGCTTCTTGTCCTGGCGCGCGTAACCGTAGAACGGCATGATCACGGTGATGCTCCGGGCCGAGGCCCGCTTCAGAGCGTCGATCATGATCAGCTGTTCCATGATCCACTTGTTGATCGGTGCGGTGTGGCTCTGGATCAGGAAGCAGTCGGCGCCGCGGGCCGACTCCTCGTAGCGGACGTAGATCTCACCGTTGGCGAAATCGAAGGCCTTCGTCGGTACGACCCCGACACCCAACTGGTGGGCGACCTCCTCGGCAAGCTCGGGGTGGGCGCGGCCGGAGAAGAACATCATCTTCTTCTCGCCGGTCGTCTTGATCCCGGTCACAGCACTGTCTCCTCAGAGGTGTCTCAGCTGGATGTCGAGATGAGTTGCGTTCTCAGTTGCGGTCTCAGCTGGATGTGCGGGTGTGCGCCTATCACGGTACGCCGAGTCGGACCCGACCTTTTCCGGTCAGCTTTCGCCGCCGGCCTCCCGGGATGTCGCCTCCGCCGCCTTCGCCGCCGCGCTGCCCGGACGCTTGCGTGCCACCCAGCCCTCGATATTCCGCTGCTGGCCACGGGCCACGGCCAGTGAACCGGGCGGTACGTCCTTCGTGATCACGGAGCCTGCCGCGGTGTAGGCACCGTCCCCGATGGTGACAGGCGCCACAAACATGTTGTCCGAACCGGTCTTGCAGTGCGAGCCCACCGTCGTGTGGTGCTTGGCCTCGCCGTCGTAGTTCACGAAGACGCTCGCGGCGCCGATGTTCGAGTACTCGCCGATCGTCGCGTCGCCCACGTAGGACAGGTGCGGGATCTTCGTACCCTCGCCGACGGTGGCGTTCTTCGTCTCCACATACGTACCCACCTTGGCCTTCAGGCCGAGGCGGGTGCCGGGACGGAGGTACGCGAAGGGGCCCACGTTCGCCTGGGGGCCGATCTCCGCGCCGTTCGAGACCGTGTTGTCGACGCGGGCGCCGGCGCCCACCGCGGTGTCGTTCAGACGGGTGTTGGGGCCGACCTCGGCGCCCTCGCCCAGGTGTGTGGCGCCCTGGAGCTGCGTGCCGGGGTGCACGATCGCGTCCTGCTCGAAGGTGACGGTGACGTCGACCCAGGTGGAGGCCGGGTCGATGACGGTCACGCCGGCGAGCATCGCGTCCCGCAGCAGACGGTCGTTGAGGATGCGGCGGGCCTCCGCCAGCTGCACCCGGTTGTTGATGCCGGCGATCTCGCGGTGGTCGTCCGCCACGGCGGCGCCCACGCGGTGCCCGGCCTCCCGGAGGATGCCGAGGACGTCCGTGAGGTACTCCTCGCCCTGGCTGTTGTCGGTACGGACCTTGCCGAGCGCGTCCGCGAGGAGCTGCCCGTCGAACGCGAAGACACCGGAGTTGATCTCACGGATCGCGCGCTGGGAGTCGGAGGCGTCCTTGTGCTCGACGATCGCCGTCACCGCGCCCGAGGCGCTGTCGCGGACGATACGGCCGTATCCGGTGGCGTCCGGCACCTCGGCGGTCAGCACGGTGACCGCGTTGCCGTCACCCGTGTGGGTCGCGGCGAGCTTCTGGAGGGTCGCGCCGGTGAGGAGGGGCGTGTCGCCGCAGACGACCACGACGGTGCCGTCGACGACGCCCAGCTCCTCCAGGCCCATCCGTACGGCGTGCCCCGTGCCGTTCTGCTCGGCCTGTACGGCGGTCCGGACGCCCGGAGCGGTTCCGGCGAGGTGATCGGTGACCTTCTCGCGGGCGTGACCCACGACGACGACCAGATTCTCGGGCTCCAACTCACCCGCCGCGGCCAGCACATGGCCGACAAGGGAACGGCCGCAGAGTTCGTGCAGGACCTTGGGTGTGGCCGACTTCATACGGGTGCCCTCACCCGCTGCGAGAACGACGACGGCTGCGGGTGGGGTCTCCCCTGCTCCGGAGCCATGAGCTTGGGGAAGGTTGGCGCTCACGGATATGCCTTTCGGCTGCTGGTGTCTGGGGTGCGGACATCCGCAGGATACCGGGGCGTTTCAGGAGCGACATGAGAGCGGGCCCTGACAGTGCTGTCAGGGCCCGGGCGTCCACAGCTCCCCCGCCAGGACTTGAACCCGGACAGATGGCACCAAAAGCCACAGTGCTGCCAATTACACCACGGGGGATGGAAGCCGACGAAGCCGGACATTTGGTCGGGCCGTCGAGTTGGCAACCAACACTATGCCGTACCAAGGCCCTTCGACGCGACGGTACGGATCGGCACACGGAGGGTGTGTGGATCACAGGCCAGGGGTCGAACGGTCGGTGATTCGGCAGTTCGAGGGATAACGGGCCCTTTCGCTTCTGTTCGATTACGGGAGTGGTGTAGGCCAGTCCGGGAAACTCACCGGAAAAGGGGCGGGGGGCGACCGTAGGCTGGAGCCATGACCACGACGGGGGAAGACCACACCGCGGCCTTGGCGGGGCCGTGGTGGTGGGCGAGGTGGCGCAGCGCGGTGCTTGACGGGAGCCTCGCGCTGGTGTCGTCCGTGGAGTGCGCGATAGAAGGGTTTCCGTTCGCGGGGGCGGCGGGGCTGCCGGTGCCCGCGGGCATGCTGTTCGGGGCCGTCGCCGGGTCCGTACTGCTGTTCCGGCGGCGGTGGCCGATCGCCGTCGTACTGGTGTCGGTCGCCATCACACCGGCCCAGATGGGGTTCCTGATGGGGCTCGTCGGGCTGTACACGCTGGCGGCGTCCGAGCTGCCGAGGCGGATCACCGGGGCGCTGGCCGGAATGTCGATGGTGGGGATGCTCATCGTCACCTATGTGCGGGCGCACCAGGGGATGGTGCGCGGCGATGTGGCGCTGGGGGACTGGTTCGTGCCCTTCGTGTCGATCACGACCTCACTCGGTATGACGGCCCCGCCGGTGCTGCTCGGGCTGTACGTGGGGGCGCGGCGGCGGTTGATGGAGAGCCTGCGGGAGCGGGCCGACTCCCTGGAGCGGGAGTTGCAGCTGCTGGCGGAGCGCGCCGAGGAGCGGGCGGAGTGGGCGCGCAACGAGGAGCGGACCCGGATCGCCCGTGAGATGCACGACGTGGTCGCGCACCGGGTGAGTCTGATGGTGGTGCACGCGGCGGCGTTGCAGGCGGTGGCCCGCAAGGATCCCGAGAAGGCCGTGAAGAACGCGTCGCTGGTGGGCGACATGGGCCGGCAGGCGCTGACCGAGCTGCGGGAGATGCTGGGCGTTCTGCGTACGGGGGACGGGTCGGCGCGGGGGGCGGGGTTCGGGGCCGCGCCGGCGCAGGCCGTGCCGCTGGCGGCGGTGGGGGCGGCAGCGGCAGCCGCCGCGTCCCGGGCCGTCGACGAGGAGGCGGGGGACGGTCCCTGTCTGGACGATCTCGACGAACTGGTGGGGCAGTCCGCCGCCGCGGGGATGGTCGTCGATCTCTCCGTGGAGGGGGAGACGCGGGTGTACGCGGCGATGGTGGAGCAGACCGCCTATCGCGTGGTGCAGGAGGCGCTGACGAACGTCCACAAGCACGCCGCGGGGGCGAAGACCCGGGTGCGGCTGGCGCATCGGGGGGCGGAGATCGCGATGCAGGTGGAGAACGGTCCGCCGCCGGAACCGGGGGCCGCCTCCGACGCCAGGCTGCCCAGTGGGGGGAACGGCCTGCTGGGGATGAAGGAGCGGGTCGTCGGGCTCGGCGGGGTGTTCGTGTCCGGGCCGACGGACGCGGGCGGGTTCCGGGTGTCGGCGGTCATCCCGGCCGGGGCCTGAGCCGGGGGCGACCGGCGCCGGTGCCCGCCATGACATCGGTGTCGGCGGCTCTTCGGCGGCTGCTCAGCCTGCTGTCAGGCGTACCGGTTCCCTGCCCGCGATGAGGGTGGCCAGCGCCTGGTCGATGTCGGCGCCGAGGTACCAGTCGCCCGTGTGGTCCAGGGTGTAGACGCGGCCCTCCGTGTCGATGGCGAGCAGGGCTCCGCTGTCGGTCTCCTCGCCGAGGGGGGCGACCTCGGTGTCCAGGGCCCTGCCGAGGTCGGCGAGGGTGCGGGCCATGTGGAGGCCGTGCAGGGGGTCCAGGTGCAGGGGGGACGAGGCGATCTGGCGGCCCGCCTCGGCCGTGCTGACGCGCAGCCCGCCGAACTCCGCCCATGCCTCCACCGCCGCCGGGAACACGGCATGGCGGTGCCCCGCGGGGGACTCGTGGCTGCGCAGGGCGTCGGCCCAGAACTCGGCCTGCTTTATGTCCCAGCGGCCCGGTCGCCATCCGGCGTCGCGCAGCGAGGCGTCGACCTGGACGGAGAAGCGGGTGGTCGAGGTGGCGGCGGTGCGGTCGGTGTGCATCTGCCCTTCGCGATCGGTCTGAGCTGCCGTGTGGGGTTCCGGCCGGCTGCTTCTGGTGGCGCCGCTGGCGCCTTCGTGCGGGTGGCGCCTTCGTGCGCGTGGGAGGCCGCTGTCGGTGGTGGGGCCGCTGTCAGTTCTCCTGAGCCGTCGGATCGACGACGCGTACACCGAAGTGGGCGCTGAGCGCGGTGCAGGCGCGGCAGGGCTGCGCGAAACTGCCGTGCAGCGGGTCGCCGTCCTCGCGGATGCGGCGGGCGGTGAGTTTGGCCTGCTTGAGGGATTTTCTGGCCTCGCCGTTGGTCATGGGTTTTCGGGTGGCGCGTTTGGAGCGGGCGGCGTCGGCGGCGGCGAGGTGGCGGGAGATGAGGATCGCCTCGGCGCAGCGGCCGGTGAAGCGGTCGCGCTGGCCGCTGGTGAGTGTGTCGAGGAAGTCCCGTACGAGGGGATGCAGGGACGGCGGCTGGTCGCCGCGGCCCGCCGTGCCGGTGAGGGTCGCGCCCCGTACGGAGAGGGCGGCGGCGATGGTCGGGAGTATGCCGTCGCGCCGGTGGAGGAGGACCGGGGCGGCGGGCGCCTCGGTACTGCTCCAGCCGACCCGCGGATCCCCGGACGTACCCATCTGTGTTGTGCTCATCGTCCTGTTTCCTCCCCTTCACGCATCCCCCGGTGCTCCGACAGAGTGCCAAACTCCGTGGCTGGTGCGGAAGCTGGGGCGGTGCGACACGCGCGGTCTTCGTCGTACCGTCACGACTCGATGACGGCAGGTCACGTAACCGGAGGGCCCTTGGCCGGTATGGAACAGGAGGCCCGGTGACCGGTGTCGTTCCACCGCATAGGCTGTCGACATCCGCGATCCTTCATTACGCCGCAGGGGGCAACCGCCATGACGACAGGTCGGCTCGGGCAACAAGCCGCGCCGCCGAACGCGGCCTATGCCGGGCAGGTCGTGCACTTCCCGGATCCGGTGCGGGCGGCACGTCACCCGAGAGGGGTACGCGTTGACGAGGTCGGCTACCCCGACTTCTCGTTCTATGCGCGTGCGGCCGCGGAGATCGCCGAACCGCCCGAGGGGTTCGGTGTCGACGAGCTGCGGCTGACCGACTACGTGTCGGCGAACGCCGTCCTGGCGGCTTCCGGACATGACCTGTGGGACACGATCCCGGCGGTGGCGACTCCGCACGGCTGGACGTGGCACCACGTGCCGCGCACGCGCCGGCTGGAGCTGGTGCCGGTCGAGGTGAAGGCGTTGCTGCGGCACCACGGCGGTCTCGCCACCGCGGTGGTCGACCAGGGCAAGCGCGGCACCCGGCCGCTGCAGGAGACCCGGCCCGCGCACTTCGGACTGCCGAAGGCGGCGGTCGCCGTGACCGAGCAGCAGGTGCAGGGCGTCGAGGAGGATCTCGGGTACCGGCTGCCGGGGTCGTACCGTTCCTTCCTGAAGGCCGCCGGCGGGTGCGCGCCGGTGGGTGCCGCGCTGGACGCGGAGTTGGGGCTGCTGGTCGACCAGCCGTTCTTCACGGTGCGGGACGAGGCCGCCGTCAATGACCTCGTCTATGTCAACAAGTGCCTGCGGGACCATCTCACCAAGGACTACCTGGGAGTCGGGTTCGTGCAGGGCGGGTTGCTCGCGGTGAAGGTGAGGGGCGAGCGGGTCGGCTCGGTGTGGTTCTGCGCGTTCGACGACGCCCGTGACCAGGACGAGTGGCCGCCCGCGGAGCGCGTACAGCGGCTGCTGTTGCCCTGTGGTGACGACTTCGATCAGTTCCTGTCCCGGCTCGCGGGCAATCCGCCCGAGCTGGAGACGGTGGCGAACCTGATGGTGGACGGCGGTTTCGCGCGGGCGGTGCCGGTTTCCGCAGTGTCTTCGGCGTCTTCGGTGTCTTCGGTGGGGGAGTGAGCGTCCGATGGTGACCTTCGCGCAGGCGCAGGAGCGCGCCGAGGAGTGGATCAACGCAGACGTGCCCGGCTACCAGCACCGTGAGGTGCGGGTCCGGGAGTTCGAACTCGGCTTCGTGGTGTGGGCGGAGGACCGGGCCGAGGGACCGCGTTCCGACGGCGGTGCCCAGCGGCTCGTCATCGCGCGCGACAGCGGGGAGGCCACACTGTGGCCCTCGCTGCCGGTGGGCGAGGTCATCCGCCGGTACGAGGAGGAGTACGGCGTGTCGGCGGGGGTGCCCGATCCGGCGCCCGCCCCGCCCGCCCGGGTGGACCTCAACCAGACGTCGTTCCTGCTGACTCCGCCGGAGTGGCTGCAGGAGGCGGCGGACCGGATGGGCATCCCGGACCGTCGGGACGGTACGGCCGGCGGGGCCGCGGGCCGGCCGTCGGACGGCGCCGGGTCGCGGCCCGCAGCCGAGATCAGTGACGCGGTTCCCTCCGCTCGTGCCGCTTCCCCGGTCGACGCCGTTCCTCCGGCCGACGCGGTGCCTGCCCCGCATGGCGGTGCCGGAGTTCCCGCGGGTTCGCTGCCCGAGACTCTGCCGGGGCCGCCCGCCGGTTCGCCGGCGCCCGCCGCTCCGAGCGGTGGCACGGCGTGGCCCGCCGCCGGGGGGAACGCCTCCGGTGCCGCCGCCGTGCCCGCCGACGCGACGCCGTGGGCCGGTACCGACACCAACGCCGAGGCCGGGGACGACCGTTCCGTGCCGCTGCCGGTGACGGTGTATGCGCCGCAGATCCGCGATGTCGGGCCCGGTGGCACGCCGCCTCCGCCCGAGGCCGCCCCCGAGGCCAGGACCAAGCTGATCTCGGGTGGCAGCCGACTGCCGAGCACGAGTGTCGCGCCCGCTCTCGGCGATCCGGCACCGCCCGCGTTCCCGCGGGGTGCGGGTGGGCAGGGCACCGCGCCGCAGGGTGCGGGTGCGCCCGGTGCGGCGCCTGCCGGGCCCTCCTCGTACGACCGTCCGCAGCAGGCCGGTCCGGGGGCGCCGCCTCCGGGCGCGCCCTCGTACGGCTATCCGCAGGGCGCTCCGCCGCCGCCCGCCGCCGCCAACGCTTCGCAGCAGCCGCCCGCTCCGAGTGCGCCTGGCCGGCCGCTGCCGCCCGGTGCCGGTGACATCGCGGACGCGGCGACCAGCAAGGCGCAGGGTCCGCCGCGTGGCGCGCGGGGCGCGAACGCGCCCGGTACGCCGCCGCCTCCCGGTGCGCCCGGTACGCCGGGTGCGCGGCCGGGCGGTCCGGTTCCGGGTGGTCCTCCCTCGGGCGGTCCCGCTCCGGCGTCCGGGCCCGGTGCGCCGGGTGTACCGGCCGGTGGATACGTACCGACGCAGTTCGTCTCGCAGCTCGGCCCCGACGGGCCGGAGGTACCGGGCGCGCAGGGCGGCCCGGGTGGTCCGGGTGCTCCGCAGCCTCCCGGTGCGCCCCACTCCCCGGGTTCTCCCGGCTCTCCCGGCGGCGGTGGCTCCGGTGGCGTCCACCATGCCGCGACCATGCTCGCCGGGCCCGCGGTCGGCGGCCCCGGTGCTCCGCAGCCTCCGGGCGCTCCCGGCGCTCCCGGCGCTCCCGGAGGGCCAGGAGGTCCGAGTGGTCCGGGCACTCCGGGTGGTACGCCGCCCGGTGGTGTGCACCATGCCGCGACCATGCTGGCCGGTCCGCCGGTCGGCGGACCGGGTACGGCTCCGCCGCCACCCCCCGCGCCCGGTGCGCCCGGTATGCCTCCCGGGGGTCCCGGGAGGCCGCCGCCCGCTCCGCACCTGGGCGGCCGGCAGCCGTTCCCGGGACAGCAGCAGCCGCCCTTCCCGGGCGGGCCGATGCCCGGACAGCCCGGTGCCGGTCAGCAGCCCCCGGCCTACGGCTATCCGCAGCACGCCCAGCCCACGGTCGGCCCCGGTTATCAGGCGGTGCTGCGCTACCGCGCCCAGGACGGCAGCGAGCAGCAGCTGATCCGGCGGTCCGCGCCCGGCACCCCGCACCCGGAGTGGCAGATCCTGCACGAGCTGCGGGCGATGAACGTGCCGCCGCAGCAGGTCCTTGAGCTGCACACGGAGCTGGAGTCCTGCGAGCTGCCGGGCGCGTACTGCGCGCGGATGATCCGGGAGAGCTGGCCGCAGGCGCGGATCACGAGCATCGCCTCGTACGGCACCGACCATGCCAGCCGTCAGCAGGGCATGGCCCAACTGCTCGCGCACCAGGGTGAGTTGCACCAGGTCGCGGACGGTCCGGCGAGGCCCGGTCCCGTACGGGCGCCGTTGCCGCCGGTGCAGTCCGCGCCGCCGATCCCGCCGGAGGCCATCGGGCAGGAGCTGGCGGCGGCCTTCGGGCCCGGCCTGTTCCGGTTCGACCAGGCGGCCGTGTCCCGGCAGGGCGTGCCGCCGATCGTGGCGCACACCCTGGTGGTGGCCGGGCTGCCCCTCGACATGAACCCGTTCTTCTGGGCGCAGGCCCAGCCGGGCCGTCCGGTGCCCACGCTCGCCGAACTGGCGCAGGAGCGCGGGGTGCAGCCGGGCGCGGACGCGGGCTCGTACCTCGTCATGGGCAGTGACTTCGGCAAGGCGGTCTGTGTCCAGTACGGGACCGCGAACATCGTGGCCGTGCCGGTGGAGGCGGGTCCGGGCGGTGCTCCTGTACCGCCGCAGTTCGTGAACACGGGGTTGCCCGAGTTCGCGCGCAGCCTCGCGTTGCTGGGCCGTATGTGGCGTCTTCGCTTCGGGCTCAATCAGGAGCAGGCGGGGCGCTGGACCGTCGATTTCCAGGCGCAGTTGGCCGCGATCGATCCGGCGGCCCTCGGGTCGCCGGAGAGCTGGTGGTCGGTGCTGCTGGAGCAGATGTGGGACGGCCTGCTCTGACGGACCGGCGCTGAATCGGTCCCGACAGGAGCGGCTGACAGGGGCGACGGAATATGCGGAGTGTCGCGTTATGAACACTTCCGTCTGATCCACCAAGATGAGCGGCATGAGCAGCTCATCGGTGCCCTCGGTGTCCTCGGTGTCGTCTCAGGGCTTCGAGGTCGTACGGGGGCGTGGTTACCGCCCCGCGCAGGTCGACGCGTACGCCACGGCACTGTCGGCGGGGCGCGACGCGGCCTGGGAGCGGGCCGCGCGGCTGACCGTGCTGGCCAGGGAGATGGGGTCCGAGGCGCTGCGGCTGCGCGAGGTCGTGATGGATCTCGCCCCCCAGACGTACGAGACGCTCGGCGACCGGGCCCGGCGGCTCTTCGAGCTGGGTGAGGAGGAGGCCGCGGCGCTGCGCGAGGACGCGCTGCGGCAGGCGCGCCGGACCGTGGACGAGGCACGGGCGGCGGCCGAACGGGTGCGCGAGGCAGCGCGGGCGGACGCGGACGAGGTGCGCGCCGAGGCCGACGACCGGGCCCGGCACCGGCTGCTGGCCGCGCAGGCCGAGGCCGACGAGATGCGGATCTCCGCGCGGCGCGAGGTGAAGGAGGGCCGCGGTGAGGCCCTGGCCGCGCTGCGCGAGACGCGGCGGCGCGGTGAGAACCTCATCGCCGAGCAGGAGAAGGAGCACGCCGAACGCTGGGAGCGGGCCGGGTGCGAGGCCGCCGAGCGGGAGGCCGCCCTCGTCGCGCGCCACGAGGAACTGCTCGCGCGCGCCGAGGAGAGTATGGCCGCGGCGGGACGGGAGCTGGCCGAGGCGCAGGAGTCGGCCCGCCACCTTCAGGAGGACGCGGACGCCCGCGCCGCCGAACTCCTCGCCGAGGCCCGGGTCCGGGAGGAGCGCGTGGCCCGCGAGACGGAACGGGTCCTGCGCGAACACGGCGAGCGGTGGGACGAGGTGCAGGCGCACATGGACCATGTCCGCAGCAGTCTCGCCGCGCTGACGGGGCGGGCGGCGGCGGAGTAGTTCCGGCGGGCCGGTGGGGGTCGGCCGCGCAGTTCCCCGCGCCCCTGGAGGGCGAAGCCTCGCAGGGCCGGTGGGGAACCGTGCGCTCAGCCCCCACCGGCCCGCACACGACAACGCGCCGTTCACCCCCAGGGAGGGCGCGGGGAACCGCGCGACAAGTCCCCACCGGCCCGCAGCGTGCCCACGGCCGGCGCCGTGCACTCACGCGGATCCGTGCTGCCGCATCGTGCTGGGGCCGCCCGTGCTGGTGCTGCTGTCCTGCCGCAGCCCACGGCCTGGTTCGACCGGGAGAAGTGACTCGCGACCCCACTTCGCCTGCCGGCCCTCAGTCCCCTGGGCTCTTCAGTACCGGGAAGCGGCGCGGGGCCACGAACAGCAGGACCAGGAAGGCGAGGGCCGCCGCGCAGGCCGCGCCGAAGTAGACGGCGTGGACCGCCTCCGCGACCGCCCGGCGTACGTGCTCGGCCGGCGCGCCCGACTCCAGGGACGCGGTCACCGAGTCCAGGTCGCCCGCGCCGCCCAGCCGGGAGGCCAGTACGCCGTTGGCGACCGCGCCGAAGAGAGCCGCGCCGACCGTCTGGCCGGTCTGCCGGCAGAAGAGGACGGAGGCGGTGGTCGTACCGCGCTCCGCCCAGTCGACGGTCGACTGGACGCCGATGAGCAGAGGCAGTTGGAAGAGGCCGAGCGCCCCGCCGAGCAGGAGCATCAGGACGGTGGGCTGCCAGGCCGCGCCGGGATACGGCAGGAACGGGAAGGCGAACAGGATCAGCGTGGCCGTGCCGATGCCGAGCATCGCCGTGTTGCGGAAGCCGATGCGCCGGTAGACGTGCTGGCTGAGGGCCGCTGACACCGGCCAGCTCAACGTCCATACGGAGAGCACGAATCCGGCGGCGACGGGGGTGAGCCCCAGCACCGACTGCGCGTACGTGGGCAGGAAGACGGTCGGGGCGACCATGAGCAGACCCAGGGCCCCGAGCGCGAGGTTCACGGCGGCGATGGTGCGGCGGCGCCAGACCCAGCCGGGGATGATCGGTTCGGCGGCCCGGCGTTCGACGAGTACGAGGAGGCCGATGAGCCCGAGTCCCGTACCGAAGAGCGCTGTCGAGGGCACCGACAGCCAGGGCCAGGCCACTCCGCCCTGCACCAGGGCCGTCAGGAGTACGCCGCCGCAGGCGAAGACGGTGAGCGCGCCCGCCCAGTCGACGCGTGGGCGGCGCGCGGGGGCGGCCAGCTCGGGCTCGTGGAGGTGGCGGACCAGCAGCCAGAGGGCGACCGCGCCGAGCGGCAGGTTGATGAGGAAGATCCAGCGCCAGTCGGCGTACGAGGCGAGCAGCCCGCCGATCGCCGGGCCCGCGATCGCCGAGGTGGCCCACACCGTGGACAGTTTCGCCTGTATCTTCGGGCGCTGTTTCAGCGGGTAGAGGTCGGCGGCGAGCGTCTGGACCGTGCCCTGGAGGGCGCCGCCGCCGAGGCCCTGGACGATACGGAACGCGATCAGCGCGGCCATGTTCCAGGCGAGCGCGCAGAGCAGGGAGCCGAGCAGGAAGAGGATGGAACCGGCGATCAGGACCGGCTTGCGGCCGAAGGTGTCGGAGAGCTTGCCGTAGAGGGGCAGCGTGACGGTCACCGCGAGCAGATAGCCGGAGAACAGCCACGAGAAGACGGAGAAGCCGCCGAGGTCGCCGACGATCTGCGGGACGGCGGTCGACACGATCGTGGAGTCGAGCGCTGCCAGACCCATGCAGAGCATGAGGGAGGCGACGACCGCCCGGCGGTTCCTGGCCCCGGCCCGCGCCGCGGCGGGCCCGCCCTCCGTGACGGCCGGTATTCCGGTGTCCCCCTGGCCCACAGGATTCCTTCCCCTTGCACCTATCTGCCGTGGCCACTCTGCCACTTGAGCCTCACGCCACGGGAGGGCGGATGCTGAGCGGGCCGGAAGGCGGTGGCATCCCTGAGAGGAAGTCCACCGACGGGTGGACAGCCCCTAGGGGTACCTCCGTACTACGGCTCGGGGAGGGTTCGTCCCGGCGGAGGACGAGACGGTACGGGTGCCGTCCTTAACCTGGCTTTATGCCGCTGAGGGCGGTGTCCCGCACCTTCGGGGGTGGGGTTTTCCCCAGTAGAAGACTGCGCTGGGCACCAGCGCGGGGGACCACCCTCCGCCACCAGACTTGGGGCTGTGACCGGGCGGCGTGACCGCACCGCCGCACCGCACGACGTACTCGCAGGGCTCGACCGCACGACGTACCGGCAGGACTCGACCGCTCGGCGCGGGCAACCGCAGGCGCTCAGGACAACCGCAGACCGCCACTGACCTGTCAGTGGCCGACTTAGGAGACATACCGTGACATCGGCTGTAACCATTCCCAGGCACGGGGGCACTGGAGAGCGTACGGCCGTTGCCGCGCGGGCACGGCAGGTCGTCAAGGCGTACGGGTCCGGTGAGACCCGTGTCGTCGCCCTGGACCAGGTCGACGTGGACATCGCGCGGAGCCGGTTCACCGCGATCATGGGCCCCTCGGGGTCCGGCAAGTCCACCCTGATGCACTGCCTCGCCGGCCTCGACACCGTCTCCGCCGGAAAGATCTACCTGGACGAGACCGAGATCACCGGACTCAAGGACAAGAAGCTCACCCAGCTGCGCCGGGACCGGATCGGCTTCATCTTCCAGGCGTACAACCTGCTGCCGACGCTGAACGCCATGGAGAACATCACACTCCCGATGGACATCGCGGGCCGCAAGCCGGACAAGGCGTGGCTGGCCCAGGTCGTCGAGACCGTCGGTCTCGCCTCCCGGCTGAAGCACCGGCCGAACCAGCTCTCCGGCGGCCAGCAGCAGCGCGTCGCCGTGGCCCGCGCCCTGGCCGCGCGGCCCGAGATCATCTTCGGTGACGAGCCCACCGGAAACCTCGACTCCCGGGCCGGCGCCGAGGTGCTGGGCTTCCTGCGCCGCTCGGTCGACGAGCTGGGCCAGACCATCGTGATGGTGACGCACGACCCGGTCGCCGCCTCCTACGCGGACCGCGTGCTCTACCTGGCCGACGGGCGGATCGTCGACGAGATGCTCAAGCCGACCGCCGACGCCGTTCTCGACCGCATGAAGGACTTCGACGCCCGGGGGCGCACGTCATGACCGTCTTCAAGACCTCCAGGCGCAACTTCTTCGCGCACAAGGGACGCATGGCCCTGTCGGCCGTGGCCGTCATGCTGTCGGTGGCGTTCGTGTGCGGCACGCTCGTCTTCACCGACACGATGAACACCACCTTCGACAAGCTCTTCTCGATGACCTCCGCCGACGTCACCATCTCGCCCAAGGCGGCCTCGACCAACGACACCCCGCAGAACGACAAGCCGCTGTCGCTGTCCGACTCCCTCGTCGAGCGGGCGCAGAAGGTGGAAGGCGTCGAGTCGGCCGAGGGCGCGGTCATCTCGCTGAACGTGACCGTCGTCAACAGCGACAACAAGAACATGGGGACCACCAACGGCGCCCCGACGATCGCGGGCAACTGGACGAAGAACGAACTGCGTTCGATGGAGATAACCTCCGGACACGCCCCGCGCGGGCCCACCGAGGTGATGGTCGACGCCGACACCGCGGACAAGCACCACCTCAAGATGGGTGACGAGCTGCGCACCATCGCCGTCACCGGTGACTTCAAGGCGAAGATCGTCGGCATCGCCACCTTCAAGGTGACCAACCCCGGTGCCGCCGTCGTCTACTACGACACCGCCACCGCGCAGCGCGAACTGCTCGGCGCCACCGGCCGGTTCACCCAGGTCAACGTCGTCGCCGCCACCGGTGTGACCCACGCCCAGCTCAAGCAGGCCGTCTCCGCCGCGCTCACCGGGTCCGACGGGGCGCTCAAGGTCCAGACGCAGAAGGAACTCTCGGACGAAGGCCAAGAGGGCATCGGCGAGTTCATGAACGTCATCAAGTACGCCATGCTCGGCTTCGCCGGCATCGCCTTCCTCGTCGGCATCTTCCTGATCATCAACACCTTCTCGATGCTGGTCGCCCAGCGCACCCGTGAGATCGGCCTGATGCGGGCCCTCGGTTCCTCCCGCAAGCAGGTCAACCGGTCCGTGCTGGTCGAGGCGCTGCTGCTCGGTGTCGTCGGCTCGATCCTGGGTGTCGCCGCAGGGGTCGGCATCGCGATCGGCCTGATGAAGCTCATGTCGATGGCGGGCATGAACCTCTCCACCGACGACCTGACGGTCAAGGCCGCGACCCCGGCCATCGGCCTGGTCCTGGGCGTCGTCGTCACCGTCCTCGCCGCCTACCTGCCGGCCCGCCGCGCGGGCAAGGTCTCCCCGATGGCCGCACTGCGCGACGCCGGTACGCCGGCCGACGGCAAGGCCGGCTGGATCCGCGGACTGATCGGCCTGACCCTCACGGGCGCCGGCGGCGCGGCCCTCTTCACGGCGGCCGGCGCGGACAAGGCGAGCGACGGCGCGTCGATGCTGGGCATCGGTGTGGTGCTCTCGCTGATCGGCCTCGTCATCATCGGCCCGCTGCTCGCGGGTGGTGTGGTCCGGGCCCTCAGCGCGGTCCTGCTCCGCGGCTTCGGCCCCGTCGGACGCCTCGCCGAGCGGAACGCCCTGCGCAACCCTCGCCGCACCGGTGCCACCGCGGCGGCCCTGATGATCGGCCTCGCGCTGGTCGCCTGCCTCTCCGTGGTCGGCTCCTCGATGGTCGCCTCCGCGACGGAGGAGCTCGACAAGTCGGTCGGCACGGACTTCATCATCGAGGGCAACCAGCGGATCGTGCCGCAGGCCCAGAAGGCCATCGAGGGCACGCCGGGCCTGGAGCACGTCACCAGCTACAAGATGATCGACGCGAAGCTGACCTCGCCCGACGGGAAGACCGAGGACAGCGACGTCACGGCCGCGGACCCGACGTACGTCAGTGACCTGCGCCGCGAGACGATCGCCGGCGAGCTGTCGGCGGCGTACGGCAAGAACGCGATGTCGGTCGGCTCCCTCTACGCCAAGAAGCACGGTGTGAAGGTCGGCGACACGATGACCGTCGCCTTCAAGGGCGGACAGAGCGCGAAGCTGAAGGTCGCGGCGATCACGGACGACGACACGGCCCTCGACAAGGGTTCGCGCTATCTGAACATCACCACGCTGGAGCAGTACGTCCCGGCCGACAAGATGCCGCCGAACGACATGATGTTCGCCACCGCCGAGGACGGCCAGGAGAAGACGGCGTACGCGTCCCTGAAGAAGTCCCTGGACGCGTACCCGCAGTACCAGGTCCGTGACCAGACCGACTACAAGCAGGAGCTCAAGGACCAGATCGGCCAGCTCCTGAACATGGTCTACGGTCTGCTGGCACTCGCGATCATCGTGGCGGTCCTGGGGGTCGTGAACACCCTGGCCCTCTCGGTCGTCGAGCGGACCCGTGAGATCGGCCTGATGCGCGCCATCGGCCTCTCCCGTCGGCAGATGCGCCGCATGATCCGCCTGGAGTCGGTCGTCATCGCCCTCTTCGGAGCGCTGCTCGGCCTCGGCCTGGGCATGGGCTGGGGCGCCACCGCTCAGAAGCTCCTCGCCCTGGAGGGCCTGAAGGTCCTCGACATCCCCTGGCCGACGATCATCGGAGTCTTCATCGGCTCGGCCTTCGTGGGACTGTTCGCGGCGCTGGTGCCCGCGTTCCGGGCGGGGCGGATGAACGTCCTGAACGCCATCGCGACGGATTAGCCGCCGCCGGCTGGAGGAACGGGGGGAGCCCGGTGCCGTCGAGTCTTCTGACTCGACGGCACCGGGCTGTTCGCCGGGTGCGGGCCGCGCAGTTCCCCGCGCCCCTGAGGGGCGGGCGCAGCCCGCTTTCAGGGGCGCGGGGAACTGCGCAAAGGGGGGCGAGGGGGCGCAGCCCCCATGCGGTGACGACGGGGGAGGGCAGGGGCGGCGGGGGCGAGGAAAGCCCCCTCTGTCCACAGGGGCGGGCGGGGAGGACCCCGGCGTCGTACCCTGGACACCCCCGGCCCGTCACACGTGTCGGGCGGCTCGCGTTGCCCAGCCCACCCTCCAGCCCCACCCCCCTCAGCTCCTCGGATCCTCGGACGGAAACCCTTCATGAGCCTGCACGGTCTGCTCGACGCCGTCGTCAAGGACGCCGCACTCACCGAAGCGGTGAAGGCCGCCGGCGACGGCAACCGCATGCACGTGGACCTGGTCGGCCCACCCGCCGCCAGGCCCTTCGCGGTGGCGGCCCTGGCCAGGGAGGCCGGACGCACGGTCCTGGCGGTCACCGCCACCGGCCGCGAGGCCGAGGACCTGGCGGCGGCGCTGAGGTCGCTGCTGCCGGCCGACACCGTCGTGGATTACCCGTCCTGGGAAACGCTGCCGCACGAGCGGCTGTCCCCCCGCAGCGACACCGTGGGACGCAGGATCGCCGTCCTGCGCAGGCTCGCCCACCCGCGCCCCGACGACCCGGAGACCGGTCCCGTCTCCGTGGTGGTGGCCCCCGTGCGCTCGGTCCTCCAGCCCCAGGTCAAGGGCCTGGGTGACCTGGAGCCTGTCGCCCTGCGGACCGGCCGGAGCGCCGACCTCGGTGACATCGTGAAGGGCCTGGCGGCAGCGGCGTACGCCCGGGTGGAGCTGGTGGAGAAGCGCGGCGAGTTCGCCGTACGCGGCGGGATCCTGGACGTCTTCCCGCCCACCGAGGAGCATCCGCTGCGCGTGGAGTTCTGGGGCGACGACGTCGAGGAGATCCGTTACTTCAAGGTCGCCGACCAGCGGTCCCTTGAGGTCGCCGAGCACGGCCTGTGGGCGCCGCCCTGCCGTGAACTGCTGCTCACGGACGACGTACGGGCCAAGGCGGCGGCCCTCGCGCAGGAGCACCCCGAGCTGGGCGAGCTGCTCGGCAAGATCGCCGAGGGCATCGCGGTCGAGGGCATGGAATCGCTCGCTCCCGTCCTCGTCGACGACATGGAGCTGCTCATCGACGTACTGCCCAAGGGCTCCATGGCCGTCGTGTGCGACCCGGAGCGGGTGCGCACGCGCGCCTCCGACCTGGTGGCGACCTCGCAGGAGTTCCTCCAGGCGTCCTGGGCGGCGACAGCGGGCGGAGGCGAGGCCCCGATCGACGTCGACGCGGCATCCCTGTGGTCCATCGCGGACGTCCGGGAGCGGGCCCGCGAGCTGGACATGATGTGGTGGTCGGTGTCGCAGTTCGCGGCCGACGAGACGTTCACGGACGGCGCTGCGGGTGACGCGGACACGCTGAAGCTCGGGATGCACGCGCCCGAGACCTACCGCGGCGACACCGCGAAGGCCCTCGCCGACACCAAGGGCTGGCTCGCGGACGGCTGGCGCACGGTGTTCGTCACCGAGGCGCACGGCCCGGCGGCCCGTACGGTCGAGGTGCTCGGCGGCGAGGGCATCGCGGCCCGCCTTGAGTCGGACCTGGGCGCGCTGACCCCCTCGGTCGTGCAGGTGTCCTGCGGCTCGATCGACTACGGGTTCGTCGACCCGGCGCTCAGACTCGCCGTGCTCACCGAGACCGACCTCACCGGGCAGAAGGCCGCCGGCAAGGACGGCGCCCGGATGCCGGCCCGCCGCAGGAAGAGCATCGACCCGCTGACGCTGGAGACGGGCGACTACATCGTCCACGAGCAGCACGGCGTCGGCCGCTACATCGAGATGGTCCAGCGGACCGTGCAGAGCGCGACCCGCGAGTACCTGGTCGTCGAGTACGCGCCGGCCAAGCGCGGCCAGCCGGGCGACCGGCTGTACATCCCCACGGACCAGCTGGAACAGATCACCAAGTACGTCGGCGGCGAGGCCCCGACGATGCACCGCCTCGGCGGCGCCGACTGGACGAAGACCAAGGCGCGCGCCAAGAAGGCCGTCAAGGAGATCGCGGCGGACCTGATCAGGCTGTACTCGGCCCGGATGGCGGCCCCCGGGCACGCCTTCGGCGCCGACACGCCGTGGCAGCGCGAGCTGGAGGACGCGTTCCCGTACACCGAGACGCCCGACCAGCTCACGACCATCGCCGAGGTCAAGGAGGACATGGAGAAGACGGTCCCGATGGACCGCCTGATCTGTGGAGACGTCGGTTACGGCAAGACGGAGATCGCGGTCCGCGCGGCCTTCAAGGCGGTCCAGGACGGCAAGCAGGTCGCCGTCCTGGTGCCCACCACTCTGCTGGTGCAGCAGCACTTCGGGACGTTCAGCGAGCGCTACTCGCAGTTCCCCGTCAACGTACGGGCCCTGTCGCGCTTCCAGTCCGACACCGAGGCGAAGGCGACCCTGGAGGGGCTGCGGGAGGGCTCGGTGGACCTGGTCATCGGCACCCACCGCCTCTTCTCCGCGGAGACCAAGTTCAAGGACCTGGGACTCGTCGTCGTCGACGAGGAGCAGCGGTTCGGCGTCGAGCACAAGG
The DNA here is from genome assembly GCF_044742785.1 of Streptomyces sp. NPDC087844. Taxonomy (NCBI): domain Bacteria; kingdom Bacillati; phylum Actinomycetota; class Actinomycetes; order Kitasatosporales; family Streptomycetaceae; genus Streptomyces; species Streptomyces sp. NPDC087844. The sequence continues at coordinate 52,161 of NZ_JBIUVD010000002.1, forward strand.
AGCAGCTGAAGAAGCTGCGCGCGAACGTGGACGTACTGACCATGTCCGCCACCCCGATCCCGCGCACGCTGGAGATGGCGGTGACGGGGATCAGGGAGATGTCGACGATCACGACACCCCCGGAGGAACGGCACCCGGTCCTGACCTTCGTCGGCCCGTACGAGGAGAAGCAGATCGGCGCCGCGGTGCGCAGGGAGCTGCTGCGTGAGGGCCAGGTCTTCTACATCCACAACCGGGTCGAGTCGATCGACCGGGCCGCGGCCCGGCTGCGCGAGATCGTGCCGGAGGCGCGGATCGCCACCGCCCACGGCCAGATGTCCGAACAGGCGCTGGAGCAGGTCGTCGTCGACTTCTGGGAGAAGAAGTTCGACGTCCTCGTCTCCACCACCATCGTGGAGTCGGGCATCGACATCTCGAACGCGAACACGCTGATCGTGGAGCGCGGCGACAACTTCGGCCTCTCGCAACTGCACCAGCTGCGCGGCCGGGTGGGGCGTGGCCGCGACCGCGGTTACGCGTACTTCCTCTACCCGCCGGAGAAGCCGCTCACGGAGACGGCCCACGAACGCCTCGCGACCATCGCCCAGCACACGGAGATGGGCGCGGGCATGTACGTGGCGATGAAGGACCTGGAGATCCGCGGCGCCGGAAACCTGCTGGGCGGCGAGCAGTCGGGCCACATCGCCGGAGTCGGCTTCGACCTGTACGTACGCATGGTGGGTGAGGCGGTCGCGGACTACCGCGCGTCCATGGAGGGCGGTGTCGTGGAGGAGGCGCCGCTGGAGGTCAAGATCGAGCTCCCGGTCGACGCGCACGTCCCGCACGACTACGCGCCGGGCGAGCGGCTGCGCCTGCAGGCCTACCGCTCGATCGCCTCGGTCAACTCCGAGGACGACATCAAGGCCGTACGCGAGGAACTCGTCGACCGGTACGGGAAGTTGCCCGAGCCGGTGGAGAACCTGCTCCTGGTGGCCGGACTGCGGATGCTCGCGCGCGCGTGCGGGGTGGGTGATGTCGTCCTCCAGGGAAACAACATCCGGTTCGCGCCGGTGGAGTTGCGGGAATCGCAGGAACTGCGGCTCCAGCGCCTGTACCCGGGGACCGTCGTCAAGCCGTCCGCGCACCAGGTACTGGTCCCGCGCCCGAAGACGGCGAAGGTCGGCGGCAAGCCGCTGGTCGGGCGGGAGCTGCTGGGGTGGACGGGGGAGTTCCTGGCTTCGATTCTGGGGTCTTGAGGGGGCCGTGCAGGGGGGAGTGGACGGCCGCGGGTGACGAGCCGGCCGCGGCCCCGTGGCGGGCGCCGGGGCCGGAGGGCACCGGTCGACTCGCCGGTCCGCCCGGCGAGTTCTGGGTCGCGGTGCTCGGATCGGGGCTGCTGGTGTCGGAGACGACGCTGGGGATCGGGAAGGTGTGAGGGGCGCGATACGGGACAGCCGGTCTCGGGGGCCGACGGTGCCTCACCACCTCTGTCACGCCGGTGGTGCGCCACTTGCTCACCAAAGTCCCCGTACATCCCTTTCGCGCCGTTCTTTCCCAATCCCCGGGCCAGTACGGTGAAGTGCAGGAAGACCGCCCGCTCAGGGCGGACATGGGCAAGCAAGAAGAAGGAGCGCCCGTGACGTTCTGGACAAGGACCGCAGGCGTCGCGGCCCTGCTGCTCGCCGCGACCGGCTGTACGGCGGAGACGACCGGTGCCGCCGGACCTCAGGAGCCGGCGGGCGCGGGTGGAGCCGCCCTCACCGCCGTCGACTCACTCACCGTCAAGGGGAGGGCGCCCAAGACGGGGTACGACCGGGACAAGTTCGGCACCGCCTGGGCCGACACCGACTCGAACGGCTGCGACACCCGCGACGACATCCTCAAACGGGACCTGGAGGAGGTGAAGTTCAGTGACGGCGAGTGCAGCGTGCGGTCGGGGACACTCGACCCCGACCCGTACACCAACAAGGACGTCACCTTCGTACGCGGCGGGCGCAGCGAGGTCGACATAGACCATCTCGTCGCGCTGTCGGACGCCTGGCAGAAGGGCGCCGGGAAATGGGACGCGAGCAAGCGGATAGCGCTGGCCAACGACCCGCTGAACCTCCTGGCCGTCGACGCCGGACGCAACCGCAGCAAGGGCGACGGGGACACCGCGACCTGGCTCCCGCCCCACAAGGCCTACCGCTGCACGTACGTGGCCCGGCAGGTGGCCGTGAAGAAGAAGTACGAGCTGTGGGTCACCGACGCGGAGAAGTCCGCGATGAAGAAGGTGCTGTCCGCCTGCCCGGGGCAGAAGCTCCCGACGGGTGGTACTTCGACACGGGCGCCGAGCCGGTTCCACGCGGACTGACGGAGGCGTTGCGGAGGCGTCACGGAGGCGTTGCGGAGACGTTCCGGCAAGGCTCCGTGCAGGGCGGTTCCGTGCCCGAAAAGCGGTTTCGCCGAGGCCGGTCCGGTGCCTACCGTGTCCGGCATGGTGTTGAGAATCGCGAGCCTCGCCGAGCGTCCGGAGATGTACGACGCGGTGGCGGGGATGGCAGACACCTGGCCCGAGTTCATACGCAACGACCTCGTCGGCAACGCGCACTACGGCCGGATCGCCAGGGAACTGCCGGAGTACGTGCTGTTCGCCGAGGGCGAGGGCGAGGGCGGCGAAGTGGTCGCGCATGCCTACAGCGTGCCGCTCGCCCTCGGGGACGAGGGCCCGGGCGCGCTGCCGGCGCGGGGCTGGGACGAGGTGCTGGTGCGGGCGTTCGGGGACCGGCGTCAGGGAGTCACGCCCGACACCGTGAGCGCCGTCTCGATCGTCGTCGCCCCGCACGCCCAGGGCACCGGCCTGTCGGCACGGATGCTCTCGGCGATGCGCGACAACGCCCGGGCCAAGGGCTTCGACGAGGTCGTCGCACCGGTGCGGCCGAACGCGAAGCATCTGGAACCGCGTACGGCGATGGAGGAGTACGCGTTCCGGACGCGTGAGGACGGGCTGCCGCACGACCCGTGGCTGCGGGTCCATGTCAGGGCGGGTGGGCGCATCGAGGCGGTGGCACCGGCGTCGATGACCGTCGCCGCGTCGCTGCACGAGTGGCGGGAGTGGACGGGGCTGCCGTTCGACAAGGAGGGCCGGGTCGAGGTGCCCGGCGCGCTGGTGCCGGTGCACTGCGAGCCGGCGCTCGGGTACGCGGTGTACGTCGAGCCCAACGTGTGGGTGCGGCACGCCCTTTGACGGCACTCCCTTCGAGCCGTGCGCGAACCCGGCCCGCCGGTCGGGCGTGCCGGACGGGGCATGCCCCCCGTGGACACGCCCCGCCGGGTTCTCGCACCGGGTTCTCGCGCCGGGTTTTCGCGCCGGGCCTTCGCGCCGGCCCTTTGTGGCCCGTCAGCCGCCCAGCGCGTCCAGGTCGAGGATCTTGCCCTGGGGGGTCTCGGCCGGGACCGGCGTGTCGAAGTCGCTGAAGGTGACCGTGCCCGGCTCCTTGGCGGACCTGCTGATGACCTTCAGCAGGTAGGGCTTGCCCTCGGTGGCGACGGACAGCGTGTACGTGTCGTTGCCGTCCTTCTCGTGCAGGACGATCGCCGGAGTGCCGCCGACCGTGGCCGCCTTGCCCCGGGTGGCGTCGGAGCTGACGTCCTCGAAGTCCGCGAGGACGGTGTCGAGGTCGCAGAAACCGGCGATGTCCTTGGCGTCCGAGCCCTTCGCGGACATCTTGGTCCACTTGCCGGCCAGCATGGCCACCACCTGGTCGGTCTCCTCCTTCGGCGCGTCCTCGTCCTGGGCGCGGAGGAACTTCTCGTCGTACTTCATGTAGAGGGTGTCGCCGGTCATCACGAGCTGGGCCTCGCCCTGGCCGTCGGCGCTCATCGTGCCGGCGCACCGGCCCTTCTTGTCGAGGGCCATGTCGAGGTCCATGCGGCTGCCGTCGTCGTCCAGGATGTCGCCCTTCATACGCAGCGACGAGGCGTTCGAGGTGGCCTCCACGGCCCGGTCGGCGATCTCACCCCCGGTCAGCCCGGCGAACGGGCCCTTCGGCTTGCTGTCGGCCTTGTCCTCGCCGGGCAGACAGCCGGTGAGCGAGACGGTGGCCGCGGCGGCGAGGCAGAGAGCGGCAAGTGCGGTGCGACGCATGACGGTTTCCTTCGAAGTCGAAGTCGAGGTGGAGCGGTGGTGGGGGAAGGGCGGGGCGTCAGCCGGTCTTCTTCCAGTCCGCGCAGCCCGAGGTCTTGAAGTACGCGTCCCCGGCGGCGATGGTCACGACGGCCGAGCCGGACACGTTGTTGTTCGCGATGATCGACTCCATCGAGTGGGAGGAGTCCTTGGTCCGCTCCCAGTAGCAGAGGTCGTCCGTGTTGCCCGTGGATCTGTAGGTGCCGGGGGCGATGTCGGCGCCCACTCTGTGCATCCCGCCGTCGCCCTTGATCAGCGTGGCCGGGGTACCGGACGCCTTCGCGTCCACGGCCTCCCAGTCCTCGCAGCCGCTCGACTTGAAGAGCTTGTCGCTCTTCAGGATCGTCACGTAGCTGGTGCCGCTGACGTTGTCGTTGGCGAGGATCGAGTCCATCTCGCCCGAGGCGTCCTTGGAGCGTTCCCAGTAGCAGAGGGCGTCGGCGTTGCCGGTGGTCCGGTAGGTGCCGGGCTGCACGTCGGTGCCGACCTGGAAGTCGCCGTCGCCCTGGAACGCCGCCTTCTTCCCGGACCCCGCCGCCTTGCCGGCCTTGGTGTCGTTCTTCGCGTCCCCGTCCGAACCGGCGTCGTCCTGACCCTTCTTGCCTGACTCGCGCCCGGCGGAGGCCGAGGAGCCCTTGCCGTTCGCGGAACCGCCGTCCCCGTCACCGGAGTTCGCCGATACCGCGCCGATGACGACGACGCTCACGACAACCCCCAGCGCGATCTTTCCCTTGGCGCCCATGACAGTCCCCTCCCCAGAGGTTGACGACCGCCTCAACTCGGCGGCCGTTCATCCGATGGGTCAATCACAGCAGAGCCTGTGAACCGAGTCAACACGGTTCACGGATATGAGCGCGTACACGGCCGTGAATGGGTGGCCCTTGCGTACATCGCTATGCTCGGCGTCACACACCAGACGGACGTCACACACCAGACGGACGTCACACACCAGACGAGGGGAGCCGAGCGGGTGCAGGAGAACGGGACAGAGGTCACCGCGGCCGGGATCGCCCGGCTCGCCGGAGTCGGCCGCGCCGCCGTCAGCAACTGGCGCCGCCGGCACACCGACTTCCCCAAGTCCGTCGGCGGCACCGAGACCAGCCCCTTGTTCGCGCTCACCGAGATCGAGGACTGGCTGCGCGCCCAGGGCAAGCTGGCCGAGGTCCCCCTGCGCGAGCGCGTCTGGCAGCAGGTCGCCGGACACCCGCAGGGCCCCGTCACCGCACTCATCCACGTCGGCTGCGCTCTTCTGCTCGTCCACGACCGGCCCACGGTCTGGCTGGAGGTGAGCGCGGGCTCCGACGCCCGTCTCGCCGAGCTGCTGCCCGGGCCCCTCGACCAGGTCCTCACCCCGCGCTTCGGCGCGATCCGCGAACGGGCCGTCACCACGCCGACCGCCGACCGGCTGCGGCCGTCCGCACCCCTGTTGCGCGCCGCGGCCGAACTCGCCGCCGAACTGGACGCGCGCAAGGCGTACGAGTTCCTGCTCGGCAGGCACCTCGACGCGAACCCCCGCCAGTACACACTCACGCCAACCGGCCTGGCCGCCCTGATGGCCGACCTCGCCGGACCGGCTACCACCGTCCTCGACCCGGCCTGCGGCACCGGCGCCCTGCTGCGCGCGGTGGCCGCCGCACAGGGCACGCCCGCAACCGAGGAGCAGCACCTCAACGGCCAGGACAGCGCACCCGAGCTGGCGGCCCTGACGGCACTGCGCCTCGCCCTCCACACCCGCGCCGTCGTGCGCACCGCCGCGGCCGACACCCTGCGCGAGGACGCGTACGGGAGCCTCAGGGCCGACGCCGTCGTGTGCCACCCGCCGTTCAACGAGCGCAACTGGGGGCACGACGAGCTGGCCTACGACCCCCGCTGGGAGTACGGATTCCCCGCCCGCACCGAGTCCGAACTGGCTTGGGTGCAGCACGCGTTGGCCCGACTCAGGGAAGGTGGCGTCGCCGTCCTCCTGATGCCGCCCGCCGCCGCGTCGCGCCGCTCCGGCCGCCGTATCCGCGCCGACCTGCTGCGCCGCGGCGCCCTGCGCGCGGTGATCGCCCTGCCGCCGGGCGCGGCGCCCCCGTACAACCTCCCTCTGCACCTGTGGGTGCTGCGCAAGCCCGCCGTCGCCGCGCAGGTCGCGGCGCCCGAGGTGCTCCTCGCCGACACGGGAGTGTTCACCGCGGACAGCCGCGGCGGCCTCGACTGGCAGGCCGTGCGCACCGCCGTCCTCGACGCCTGGCGGCCCTTCGACCGGACCGGCACCACGCCGGAGCAGCCGGGCCTCAGCCGCTGCGTGCCGGTCATCGAACTCCTCGACGACGACGTGGACCTGGCCCCGGCCCGCCATCTGCCGCCCTCCGAGGCCGGCGGCGGCGCCGAACACCTGGCCGGCGTGCGCGACAGCCTGGGCGAGACCCTCCGCCTGACCGACCGCCTCACCCCGCCCCCCGCCGCTCCGCGCGCGCCCGTCCGCCGTCCGCTCACCACGATCGGTGAACTCGCGCGCGGGGGTGCGCTCCAGCTGCGTACGGGAGGCAGCGGCGGGCACGCGCGCGTGCCCGTCCTCACCGACCATGACGTCCTGGCCGGTACGGCACCGTCCGGAACGCTGCCCGAGAGCGACGAGGAAGCCGTGCTCACCGAGGCGGGGGACGTCGTCGTGCCCGTGCTCGGCGGCGGTTCCATCGCGCGCGTGGTCGACGAGACGATCGCGGGCGCCGCCCTGGGCCGCAACCTCGCGCTGCTGCGCCCCGACCCGGCCGCGCTCGACCCGTGGTTCCTCGCCGGTTTCCTGCGGGGCACCGCCAACAACCGCCAGGCCAGCAGCTATGCGTCCACCGCGACCCGGCTCGACGTACGCCGTCTCCAACTGCCCCGGCTGCCCCTGGAACAGCAGCGCGTCTACGGCGAACGGTTCCGCGCGCTCGCCGAGTTCGAGGAGACCCTGCGGCTCGCGGGACGCCTCGGGGAGCAGCTGGTCCGCGGCATGTACGACGGGCTGACGGACGGCACGGTCGAGCCCGGCTGAGTCCCGTGGGACGGACGCGGTGACCAGCGCGACAACGGTTCGGTACAACCCTGGACCGGTTGTCCTTGTCGGCCTATACGCTCGGACTCCGCACTCGTACGTCCGCACCTCCGTCCGTCCCCATCAGGCCTTTAGGAGCAACCATGCAAGGCCACGGCCAGGCGCAGCCGGTGCAGCCGCCACCCTCGACCGGGCTGCTGGTCTTCCTGCGCGTGCTCTTCGTGGTGATCTCCGTGTGCAGCTTCGGCCTTCTCGGCTGGGTGATGATGCTGCGCCTGGCGCTCGTGACCCGCAAATCGCTCGACTGGGGCCTCCTGGTGGCCACTTTCGCGGCCGAGGCCCTCGGTCTCGTCCTGCTCGGCAACGAGCCCGGCGAGGAGATCCACACGCCGGGCGGCTGGACGGGCCTGGCCCTGCTCGTGGGCTCCCTCGTCCCCGCGATCTCGTACTACCTCGCGGTGGAGGTCCGCCACTTCCACGCCCTGGGGTACGCCTATCAGGCGTACGCCGGCGGCGGGCAGCCTCCGGCGCACGCCTACGGCTACCCGCAGCCGCCGTACGCCGCCGCGACCGGTCCGCACACACCGGTGCCGCGGATGGCCCCGATACCCCGGCCCCCGTCCTCCGCGCCGACCCCGACCCCGACCCCGCCGCCGCAGCGTCCCGCGCCCGCCCGTATCGACCAGGTGCGCGCCGAGCTCGACGAGCTGAGCGACTACCTCCGCAAGCACGAGGACGGCAGGTGAGCGTGGCGCCGGGACGGGTGATCACCGGCCGCTACGAACTGTCCACACTCATCGGACAGGGCGGCATGGGCCAGGTGTGGACGGCGTACGACCAGCGTCTCGACCGGCGTGTCGCGGTCAAACTGCTGCGGCCCGACAAGGTCGCGGGGCAGGAGGCCGACGAGCTGCGCCGGCGCTTCGTGCGCGAGTGCCGCGTCACCGCGCAGGTCGACCACCCCGGACTGGTCACGGTGCACGACGCGGGCAGCGAGGACGAGGAGCTGTTCCTCGTCATGCAGTACGTCGACGGGGCCGACCTCTCCGACCACCTCGCCGAGCACGATCCCTACCCCTGGCAGTGGGCCGTCTCGGTGGCCGCGCAGCTGTGCGCCGTGCTCTCCGCCGTGCACGCCGTGCCGATCGTCCACCGCGACCTCAAGCCGCGGAACGTGATGATCAAGCAGGACGGCACGGTCACCGTGCTCGACCTCGGCGTCGCGTCCGTGATGGACACCGACACCACCCGCCTCACGCACACCGGCTCCCCCATCGGATCGCCCGCCTACATGGCCCCCGAGCAGGCGATGGGCGGCGCGGTCGGCCCGTACACCGACCTGTACGCGCTCGGGGTGCTGCTGCACGAACTCCTCAGCGGGGACGTGCCGTTCTCGGGCTCCACCGCCCTCGGCGTGCTGCACCGCCACCTCTACGAACCGCCCCTGCCGGTCCGGCGGCTGCGCCCCGAGGTGCCCGAGGCGCTCGAAGCCCTCGTACTGCGGCTGCTCGCCAAGGACCCGCAGCACCGCCCGGACTCCGCCCAGGAGACGTACGAGCAGCTGCTGCCGCTGCTTCCCGCGCGCGGGATCCCGTCCGGCGGGCCGCTCGACCCCACCCGCCCCTTCCTGCGCCCACACGCCCCCTGGCCGGACCGCGCCCGCACCCCCGCGGCGCAGCCGCAGGCCGCGCCCGCCGTCGAGAAGCCCGACGTCGCGGGAGCCGTCGACGAGGTCAAGCGCCTCCTCGGCGAGGGCCGCATCACGCAGGCCGTCGACATCCTCGGCCAGATCCTCCCGGCCGCCGCCGCCCAGCACGGCGAGCACTCACCGGTCGTGCGCACCCTGCGCAAGCAGTACGCGGCCACGCTGATGGACGACGGCCAGTACCGCCGCGCCCTGCCCGAACTGCGCCGCCTCGCCGACGAGCGGGCCACCGAGGCGGGCCAGGCCGACCCGCAGTCCCTGCGCTTCCGCTACGAGGCCGCCCAGTGCCTCGAACAGCTCGGCGAACCGGCGGCGGCACTCGCCGAATACCGCGCGCTCCTGCCGTACTACGAGAACCAGTACGTCGCCCAGGACGCCGAACTGTCCTTCGAGGTCCGCCGCCGCATCGGGCATCTGCTCCTCGCGCTCGGCGACCGGGCCGCCGCCCACGACACGCTGGCCCGGCTCCAGTACGACGTCGAACGGCTGCGGGGCCCCGGCCATCCGCTGGTCGGCGACATCGGCCGGACGCTGCACTGGCTGGGGCAGGTCCGCGGCTGAACCGCGCGCCCGTGGGACGGTGCCCGAAGTCCTGGCGAATCGTTGGGTCGAATGGGTGGCCGAGAGCCGGTCCCCTGCCTAACATCGATCATCGCAAGACTTTGTGCACCGTCGCACAATCTCCTACAGGAGGTTTTCCTTGCACCGCCGCCGTCGCACCGCGTTCCTCCTCACCGCCGCTCTCGTCACCGCGGCCCCCCTTCTGACCGCCTGTGGCAGCGACGCGCATCCCGGTGCCGCGGCCGTCGTGGGCGACGACCGCATCACGGTCTCCCAGCTGGAGAACCGGGTGAACGAGGTACGGACCGCACAGCGGGCCGCCACCACGGGCGAGGCGCAGTACGAGCAGGCCATCGCCAAGTCCGGCGGCCTCACCCGCGACACCCTGCACGGCATGGTCCTCGACCGGGTGCTGCACCGGGCCGCCGACGACGCGGGCGTGACGGTCACCCGCAAGGCGATCCAGGAGGTCCGCACCGGCCTGGAACAGCAGGCCGGCGGCGCGAAGGCCCTGGAGGTGAGCTGGCTCCAGCAGTACGGAGTGCCGCCCGAGCGGCTCGACGACAACCTCCGCGTCCAGATCGAGGCCCAGAAGCTCGCCGCCGCACTCGGCACGGACACCAGCCAGCCGGCCTTCTGGAAGGCGCTGTCCGAGGCCTCCAAGAAGCTGGACGTCGACCTGAACCCCCGGTACGGCAGCTGGGACGTCGAGAAGAGCAGCCGCGTCGACGCCAAGCTCCCGTGGGTACGCGATGTCACGGCGGCGGCGTCCCAGAAGACGGCGTAACCGCTGAAACCCTTCGAGAGCCCGTACCGTCCGGCGCACGTGACCTTGATGTCGGTGGCGTGGGTTACGTTCGAGGTGTGAACGCATCCAGCCCCGGGCGCATCGTCCTGCTCACCACCAGCCACCGTGTCGCGCCCGGACTCCTGTCCTGGCCCGCCTGGCAGGCGCTGCACGGCGCCGACCGCGTCCTGTGCGCGGACGGCGCCCACCCGCAGCTGCCGTACCTGCGCGAGGCGGGCATCCAGGTCGAGGAGGCCGCGCCCGGCGCCCGGGAGCTGGTCGACGCCTGCGCCGGGGGGCGCACGGTCACCGTCGTCGCCACCGGCGAGGGCGAACCGCGGCTGACCGACGGGCTGGCCCGGCTGGCCGGCACGGGACGCGTGCAGATGCCCGACCTCGAACTGCTCCCCGCCTCGTACGACCTCCCGGGCGCCCGCCTCCTCGACCTCGTCCAGGTGATGGACCGCATCCGCCTCGAATGCCCCTGGTCGTCGCAGCAGACCCACAAGGGCCTCGCCAAGTACGGCATCGAGGAGGCGTACGAACTGGTCGAGGCCATCGAGGAGGGCGACCGGCACGAACTGCGGGAGGAGCTCGGTGACGTCCTGCTCCAGGTCGTCTTCCACTCCCGGATCGCCGAGGAGGGCAGCCTGGAGGACGGGTCGGAGCCCTTCTCCATCGACGACGTGGCGGCCGGCATCGTCACCAAGCTGATCCACCGCCACCCGCACGTGTTCGGCGACGAGACCGCCTCCACACCGGAGGAGGTCAAGGAGCACTGGCTGCGCACCAAGGCCGAGGAGAAACAGCGGACATCCGTCACGGAGGGCGTCCCTCTGGGCCAGCCCGCCCTCGCGCTGGCCGCGAAACTGGCCTCCCGCGCGCGTACGGCCGGCCTCGACGCCCCCCTGCCCCAGGGCGAGGGCATCGGCTACGAACTCCTGGCCCTGGCAGCCCGGGCGGAGGAGTCCGGCGTAGACCCGGAAGCAGCCCTCAGAGCAGCCGCCCGCTCCTACCGCGACGCGATACGAGCAACGGAGTCCTGAGCGCGCCGGTAGGGGCGCGACCGGCCACGAAGCACCCGCAGGCAACGCACCGGCCCGCAGGTGAAGCACCGGCCTCCCCGCGAAGCGCGGAGCGCTACCGCGGCTGGGGCCGCCGCAGCAACCACGCCCCAGTCCCCACCGCCTGGTCGCGGCCCCGGACCCGGTCCCGCCCCGTGGACGGGAGTTCGTCACAGAAAATCCGTTCCGGCTCCGCACCCAGCCCGGGAAGCACCGCGGAGGTCTCCGCGACCAACCCTGGCGGCCCCGCCAGATAGACATCGTGCCGCGCCCAGTTCGCCCGGTTCCCCAGAGCCGTCAGCAGCCGCTCCGTGGCCTGGGCCTTCGGGCGCCCGGGTGCGGGCGTGAGCACGGTGACGTCCAGCCAGGGCAGCCGCGTGCGCAACCCGTCGAGCACGGCCCGGTCGTAGAGGTACGCGACATCGCGGGCCACGACGAAGAGCCGGGCCTCGTCGTACGTGCCGGGCGCCCGCCCCAGCTGCTCCAGCAGAGCCTTCACCGGAGCCCAGCCGGTACCGGCCGCGATGAAGGTGAGGGGCCGCTCCACGGGCGTACGGAGGGTCAGCCGACCGCCCGGCGCGCCGAGCCGCAGGACATCGCCCTCCCGGACGCGCCGGACCAGTTCGGGCGACAGGGCGCCGCCCGGGACGAGGCTGACGTGCAGATCGAGCGTGCCGTCGCAGCGGGGCGCGTTGCCGACGGAGTACGGGCGCCAGACACCCGGCACCCGGGGGCTGCCGACGCTCACGTACTGGCCCGGCAGATGGAGGAGGGGCCGGTCCGGACGGAGCGTCAGTACGGCGAGATCGTCCCCATGCCCGGTGCGGCCGACGACCTCGGCGTCCCACCAGGACGGCTGCCCCTGGCTCTCCGCCTCCCCCGCGCCGTCCAGCATGGCGTCCGCGATCAGCGCGTACGCCTCGTCCCAGGCCTTCTCCACCTCCGCGCTCCACGCCGACCCGGACACGGCCGCGAACGCGGCGATCAGGCTGTCTCCCACGGCCGTGTAGTGCTCGGGGCGCGCCAGATACTTCCGGTGGTCCCGCCCCAGCTCCCGGAGGTACTCATGCAGTCCCGGCCCTTCCAGGCGGGCGACGACGAGCGCCAGAGCGGTGAACAGACGGTCCCGCTGGCGTTCCTTGTCCTGCGGGGAGTCCAGCGGGAACAGGGCGCGGACATCGGGGTGGTGCCAGAACAGATGCGAGTAGAAGTACTTGAGCGCGAACTCGGCCCGCCTTTCGACGACCGCGAAACTGGTCCGGAGTATTTCGGGGTCCACGCTCGCGAATGTAGGTAGCCGGAGAGCCGGACAGTCAAGAGGCAGTACCTTTCGGGACAGCCCAGGGTGAAAAGCGTAAATCGGTCATAGTCGCGACCGGTGGGCGCGGGCGACCGCGGGCCGCCAGGACGCCGGGCGGGCTCGGGCCGCCCCTCCCGATACCGTCGAGGAGTGACCGAAACGCCTGCACAGCCGCCCGCGCCGACCACGGGGCAGCCCGTCCCCGAACTCTTCAGCTGGGAGTTCGCCACCGATCCCTACCCGGCGTACGCCTGGCTCCGTGAGCACGCCCCCGTGCATCGGACGAAGCTGCCCAGCGGGGTGGAGGCGTGGCTCGTCACCCGTTACGCGGACGCCAAGCAGGCCCTCGCCGACGGCCGGCTCAGCAAGAACTCCGCCCACCACGACGAGCCCGCGCACGCGAAGGGCAAGACCGGCATTCCGGGCGAGCGCAAGGCCGAGCTGATGACCCACCTGCTCAACATCGACCCGCCGGACCACACCCGGCTGCGGCGGCTCGTCAGCAAGGCGTTCACACCCCGGCGGGTGGCCGAATTCGCCTCCCGGGTCCAGGAGCTGACGGACCAGCTGATCGACGGGTTCGCCGAGAGGGGGGAGGCGGACCTCATCCACGACTTCGCCTTCCCGCTCCCCATCTACGCCATCTGCGATCTCCTCGGCGTCCCGCGCGAGGACCAGGACGACTTCCGCGACTGGGCCGGGATGATGATCCGGCACGGAGGCGGGCCCAGGGGCGGTGTCGCCCGGTCGGTCAAGAAGATGCGCGGCTACCTCGCCGAGCTGATCCACCGCAAGCGCCAGGAACTCACGGACGTGGCCGCCCCGGGGGAGGACCTGATCTCCGCTCTCATCCGGGCCTCCGACCACGGCGAGCACCTCAGTGAGAACGAGGCCGCGGCGATGGCCTTCATCCTCCTGTTCGCCGGTTTCGAGACAACCGTGAACCTCATCGGGAACGGCACCTACGCCCTGCTCACCCACCCGGAGCAGCGGCGGCGGCTGCAGGACTCCCTCGCGGCCGGCCACACGGACCTGCTCGCGACCGGCGTGGAGGAACTGCTCCGTTACGACGGGCCCGTGGAGCTGGCCACCTGGCGGTTCGCCACCGAACCGCTCAGCGTCGGCGGTCAGGACATCGCCGCCGGTGACCCCGTACTCGTCGTGCTCGCGGCGGCCGACCGTGATCCCGGCCGGTTCGAGGACCCGGACACGCTCGACCTCTCCCGCAGTGACAACCAACACCTCGGTTACGGGCACGGAATCCACTACTGCCTCGGCGCGCCCCTCGCCCGGCTGGAGGGCCGGACCGCGCTGGCGACGCTGCTGACCCGCCTGCCCGACCTGCGACTCGCGGGAGATTCGGCGGATTTGAGGTGGCGTGGCGGGCTCATCATGCGTGGGTTGCGCACGCTTCCGGTGGAGTTCACCCCGGTCGCGAAGTCTTGACGGAAGTTCTGCGGCTGTAGCACCGAAGGCAACGGAAGGTGAGACTCCGTCAACTCTGTGATCTTCACGTTATCTGCGCTGCATCGACTTGTGACAAGAGTTCGAGTGCCACTACGTTCACCCATCAATGCGGCAGGTCCGCCCGTCGCAGCAGTCACGAGCACGGCTTTCCGCCGTGCCCCGTGCGTACTCCTTGCTGTCACGCGAAAGGCAACCGCATGCTCTCCGGGAACGGCCGCCATCGTCGCCCCCGCCAGGCCCCGGCGCTCCTCGTCGCCGCCGGCGTGGCCGGATCGGCCATCGCGATCCCCCTGCTCGGTGCGAGCGGCGCGAGTGCCGCCAGCGGCACGACCTGGGACGCGGTCGCCGAGTGTGAGAGCGGTGGCTCATGGAGCGCCGACACCGGCAACGGGCTCTACGGCGGCCTCCAGATGAACCAGGAGACCTGGGAGGAACACGGTGGCCTCGACTACGCGCCGAGCGCCGACCAGGCCAGCCGTTCGCAGCAGATAGCCGTCGCCGAGAAGATCCTCGCGGACCAGGGGACGAGCGCCTGGGTGACCTGTGGTCTCGTCGCCGGTCTGACGCAGGACTCCGACTCCGCCGACGTCGACACGGGCCTCGCCGAGGACTCTCCGAGCCCGTCGGCCGACGCGGACGCGACAAAGGGGAGCGACGGCGCGAAGTCCGACTCCTCGACGGACTCCGATGCGAAGTCCTCCGACGACTCCGCCTCGGAGTCACAGAGAACGGACAGCTCGTCCGCGGACACCAAGGCGAAGAGTGACGACTCGGACAAGTCGTCCCAGAATGACGACGCTTCGGCCGACGCGGCCGCGGACAACTCCGGCCGTCATCGGGGTGGCAGCGCCGAAGAGGTCGACATGGCCCCCCGCGCTGACGACTACGCCGGCCGGCACGCCTCGCGCATCGACAGCACCTCACGCGTCCTCGCCGACGAAGGCTCGTACGCGGTCCGTTCCGGGGACAGTCTCTCCAGCATCGCCGACTCCCTTGGTGTCGACGGCGGGTGGAGCGAGCTCTATGCCGCGAACAAGGACAGCATCGGCGCCGACCCGGACTTCATCATCCCCGGTCAGCGCATCACGGTCGACGGCTGAGCGGCATCGAGCAAGTAGTGATCAAGGCGCCGAATCGGGCGAAAACCAGCGGTAGTTCGCGCTGAATGTCCGATTTGGCGAATTGAGACATGGATCTCAACACCCCTGATCGTCTTTGAAATTCGGCGCGGCCCGTGTCTACGGTCGTGACCGCTCGCCATTGGTGAGCCCCGACGGTCGCACGCCGAATCCTGCCAACGGCCGTACGGGAACAGTCGTCGCGTAAAGCGCCGTAGGCAGGAGCGGGGGACCCAAGGTAAGTGCCGGAACCGGTCGTCGAGACCGGGTACGGCTTGGGGTTAAGCCGTGTGACAGCAGTGTCGCGCGGCCGGGCAACTCACTTGGCCCGAACCCGACAGCTCACCTCGCAGGCGTCGGTGAGGGGATCACTTCATGCTGCTTTCGAGCAAGGGCAAGCACCGTCGCCCGACACTTGCCAACCGGACTACCCGTCTCGCCACGCTGGCCGGTGTCACCACCGCCGCCGTCGCCGTCCCGCTGATGGGCGCCACGGGCGCCTCCGCCGCCACTGCCTCCGAGTGGGACACCGTCGCCCAGTGCGAGTCCGGCGGCAACTGGTCGATCAACACCGGGAACGGCTACTACGGCGGCCTGCAGTTCTCGTCCTCCACCTGGGCCGCGTACGGCGGCAGTTCGTACGCCTCCACCGCCGACCAGGCGTCCAAGTCCCAGCAGATAGCCGTCGCCGAGAAGGTCCTCGCGAGCCAGGGCAAGGGTGCCTGGCCGAGCTGCGGCGTGGGCCTGTCCGGCGCCTCGACCGGTGGCTCCACCGCCCCCTCGGGCTCCGACAGCTCCAACCAGGGCACCTCGCAGCCGCAGCAGCAGAACTCGCAGTCCTCCGAGGAGCGCGCCTCGCGTTCCCAGGACCGTCCGGCCGCGAAGAAGACCGTCGAGACCCCGACCGGCAAGAAGGTCGAGAAGGGCGACGGCGAGTACAAGGTCGTCAAGGGCGACACCCTCAGCGGGATCGCCGACAAGAAGAACGTCAAGGGCGGCTGGGCGAAGCTGTACAAGCTGAACGACGACATCGTCGACGACGCCGACTTCATCTTCCCGGGCCAGCAGCTGCACCTCAGCTGAACCCCGGCTGACGGTGGCGCCGGATGTCCGGTCGAGGCACTGGCCGCTCGGCCTCGACCGGAAGTCCGGCCCACATCCGAATCGCCGCTGAACCACAGCGCTCTCACATCCGTGTCCTTCATAGTGGAGGCCTCGTGAGGGCCACCCCCGTCCCCCACGGGCTCCCCGCTCCGGTGCGTGTTCCCCCGTACGCACCGGGGCGGGGCTTTTCTGTGAGTGCCTCCGCCCCTGCCTCCGCCCGCGTCTTTGTTCCGTTCGGAAACAATTTCCTCTCGGTTCTGTCCAGGAGGCGGTCGAGGGCTGGCCGATCCCCGGCAGCCGGTTAGGCTCATCCCGCGGGGCCACCACGGCCTGCGCGCAACCGGGCCTCCGGCCCGGCACAGCTTGTGTCACATCCCAGAAGGAGATGCTCGTGCCGTCCATCGACGTCGTCGTAGCCCGGGAAATCCTGGACTCCCGAGGCAACCCCACGGTCGAGGTCGAGGTCGGCCTCGACGACGGCAGCACGGGTCGTGCCGCCGTTCCGTCCGGCGCCTCCACCGGTGCCTTCGAAGCAGTCGAGCTCCGTGACGGAGACCCCAACCGCTACCTCGGCAAGGGTGTCGAGAAGGCCGTCCTCGCCGTCATCGAGCAGATCGGCCCGGAGCTCGTCGGCTACGACGCCACCGAGCAGCGCCTCATCGACCAGGCGATGATCGACCTGGACGCCACCGACAACAAGGCCTCGCTCGGCGCCAACGCCATCCTCGGCGTCTCCCTCGCCGTCGCGCACGCCGCCTCCGAGGCCAGCGACCTGCCGCTCTTCCGCTACCTGGGCGGACCGAACGCGCACCTGCTGCCCGTCCCGATGATGAACATCCTCAACGGTGGGTCGCACGCCGACTCGAACGTCGACATCCAGGAGTTCATGATCGCCCCGATCGGCGCGGAGTCCTTCTCCGAGGCCGTGCGCTGGGGTGCCGAGGTCTACCACACCCTCAAGAAGGTGCTGAAGACCAAGGGCCTGTCCACCGGCCTCGGCGACGAGGGCGGCTTCGCCCCGAACCTCGGCTCCAACCGCGAGGCCCTCGACCTCATCGTCGAAGCCATCAAGGAAGCCGGCTACACCCCCGGCGAGCAGGTCGCCCTCGCGCTGGACGTCGCCGCGTCCGAGTTCTACAAGGACGGCAAGTACGAGTTCGAGGGCAAGTCCCGCTCGGCCGCCGAGATGACCGAGTACTACGAGGAGCTCGTCGCCGCGTACCCGCTGGTCTCCATCGAGGACCCGCTGTACGAGGACGACTGGGCCGGCTGGAACGTCATCACCGAGAAGCTGGGCTCCAAGGTCCAGATCGTCGGCGACGACCTCTTCGTCACCAACCCCGAGCGCCTCGCCCGCGGCATCGAGGAGGGCTCCGCCAACGCCCTGCTGGTCAAGGTCAACCAGATCGGTTCGCTGACCGAGACCCTGGACGCCGTCGAGATGGCCCAGCGCAACGGCTTCAAGTGCATGATGTCCCACCGCTCCGGCGAGACCGAGGACGTCACCATCGCCGACCTCGCGGTCGCCGTGAACTGCGGCCAGATCAAGACCGGCGCCCCGGCCCGCTCGGACCGCGTCGCCAAGTACAACCAGCTGCTGCGCATCGAGGAGATCCTCGACGACGCCGCGGTGTACGCGGGCCGTTCGGCCTTCCCCCGCTTCAAGGGCTGACGCCCTCGTAGGCAGCGTCGTACGTACGTCCCCGTACCCGGTCCCGTACCGTGTGCGGGGACGTACGTACGTATCGGGGAGGCGGGACAGATGGCTGTGAAGGACCGTGACCGGTTCTCCACCGCGACCAGGCTGCGGGCGCTCGGCGAGCAGACCGCCGCCCGGGTCTACCGCTCCCAGACCAAACGCCAGGCGCGCCGCTCCCGGCTGACCGGCCGCGCGGCGCTTCTCGCCCTCGTCCTCTGCTCGCTCGTCGTGGCCCTCGCCTATCCCATAAGGCAGTACGTCTCCCAGCGTGCCGAGGTCGCCGAGCTGCAGCGTGAGCGCGAGCAGGCCCGCGAGCGCGTCGAGGAGCTGCGCGACCTGAAGGCGCGCTGGCAGGACGACGCGTACGCCGAGCAGCGCATTCGGGAACGGCTGCACTACGTGATGCCGGGCGAGACCGGCTTCATCGTGGTCGACCCCGACGCGGCGAAGAAGACGCGCACGGACCGGACGGCCGCCGACCGGGCCTGGTACGCCAACGTCTGGGACGGCGTCGACAAGGCCGACGCCTCCGACCAGTGAACTGAACCAGAAGGACACAGAGCCAAGGCATGGAAACGCCCCCGCCGCCCACCGCGCGCACCGAGCCCACCGACGCCGACGTCGAGGCCTTCAAGCAGCAGCTCGGGCGGCCGCCGCGCGGGCTGCGCGCGATCGCGCACCGCTGTCCGTGCGGACAGCCGGACGTCGTCGAGACGGCCCCCCGGCTTCCCGACGGGACGCCGTTCCCGACGACGTACTACCTGACGTGCCCGCGCGCGGCCTCCGCCATCGGCACGCTGGAGGCGAACGGCGTCATGAAGGAGATGACGGACCGTCTCGCCACGGACCCCGAGCTGGCCGAGGCGTACCGGGCCGCGCACGAGGACTACATCGCGCGCCGTGACTCCATCGACGTGCTCGAAGGGTTTCCCAGCGCGGGCGGGATGCCGGACCGGGTGAAGTGCCTGCACGTACTGGTCGCGCACTCGCTGGCCGCGGGGCCGGGGGTGAACCCCCTGGGCGACGAGGCGATCGCGATGCTGCCGGAGTGGTGGCGCAAGGGGGCGTGCGTCCTGCCTACGGCGTGAGCGACCGGGGGTACGCGGCCGACTGCGCGATCTTTGTAAGGGGCGCGGGGAACTGCGCAACGGGGGTTCGGGGGCGGAGCCCCCGAGCGGGACGAACGACTGGTTACAGGAGATCACCATCATGACTCGCGTCGCCGCCGTCGACTGCGGTACCAACTCCATCCGTCTGCTCGTCGCGGACGCGAACCCCGAGACCGGCGAACTCGTCGACCTCGACCGCCGCATGACGATCGTCCGCCTCGGACAGGGCGTCGACCGCACGGGCCGCCTCGCCCCCGAGGCCCTGGAGCGCACCTTCGCGGCCTGCCGGGAGTACGCCGAGGTCATCAAGGAGCACGGCGCCGAACGTCTGCGCTTCGTGGCCACCTCCGCCTCCCGCGACGCCGAGAACCGGGACGATTTCGTCCGCGGTGTCCTCGACATCCTGGGTGTGGAGCCCGAGGTCATCTCCGGCGACCAGGAGGCCGAGTTCTCGTTCACGGGCGCCACGAAGGAGCTGACGGGCCGTGACGACCTGGCCAAGCCCTACCTCGTGGTGGACATCGGCGGCGGCTCCACGGAGTTCGTCGTGGGCGACGACCACGTGCGGGGCGCCCGCTCGGTGGACATCGGCTGCGTACGGATGACGGAACGGCACCTCGTCCGGGACGACGTGGTCACCGACCCGCCGACCGAGGAGCAGGTCCGGGCGATCCGCGCCGACATCGAGGCGGCCCTCGACCTCGCCGAGGAGTCCGTGCCCCTGCGAGAGGCCCGCACGCTGGTCGGGCTCGCCGGCTCCGTCACCACCGTCGCGGCGATCGCCCTGGAGCTCGCGGAGTACGACTCCGAGGCCATCCACCACTCCAGGGTCTCCGTGGACCGGGTCCGTGAGATCACCGAGCGGCTGCTCGCCGCCACGCATGCCGACCGGGCGGCGATCCCCTCGATGCATCCGGGGCGCGTCGACGTCATCGGCGCCGGCGCCCTCGTACTCCTCGCGATCATGGAGAGGACCGGCGCGCGGGAGGTCGTCGTGAGCGAGCACGACATCCTCGACGGCATCGCGTGGTCCGTGGCCTGACCCGGGCCCGGTCCGCAGCCCTTCCCGGGCCCCTCTTGGCACGCGTCAGTGGCCTCCGCTGAGCACGTCCGACAACGTATGAGCGCACTTGAGGGGCCTGAAGAGGGCTTGGAAACGACCTTCCCGGCAGCCCGGCGGAAAACTTCGTGAAGTTCTTCACAAGAGAATCGGCCCTGTTGAGGGAGGTTTTGCCCCCTCCGGGTACTCCAGGGCCCCTGGCGGCATCGAAGGCGTGCCCAACGGACTGTTTCGCGGGTGCTGCGATCGCATGAAGAGGGGGACTGGTCCAGCGGTGAGAATGGGCCGGAGTGGCAGCTCAGGAGGCATTGACAACGGGCCGCGGCGCGCGCTGGTTCCCCTGCCGGAACATGACCTGGGTCACGTGGGTGGCGCAGTGTAGCAGAGGGCGCGAAGAAGCTTGTGAAGGGGCGCACGAGCGACCCCCCTGTGACAGGTGGATACTCGATGGCATGAGCACCACGGAGCGTCCCAGGATCCTCGTAGTAGGCGGTGGGTACGTAGGCCTGTACGCAGCTCGGCGCATCCTCAAGAAGATGCGCTACGGCGAGGCGACCGTCACGGTCGTCGACCCCCGGTCGTACATGACCTACCAGCCCTTCCTCCCCGAAGCAGCCGCAGGCAGCATTTCGCCTCGGCACGTCGTCGTCCCGCTGCGACGCGTGCTGCCCAAGGCGGAAGTCCTCACCGGCCGGGTCACGACCATCGACCAGGACCGCAAGGCCGCCACGATCGCCCCCCTCGTGGGCGAGGCGTACGAGCTGCCCTTCGACTACCTCGTCATCGCGATGGGCGCGGTCTCCCGCACCTTCCCGATCCCCGGCCTCGCCGAGCAGGGCATCGGCATGAAGGGCATCGAGGAGGCCATCGGCCTGCGCAACCACGTCCTTGAGCAGCTCGACAAGGCCGACTCCACGACCGACGAGGATGTCCGCCGCAAGGCGCTGACCTTTGTCTTCGTCGGCGGTGGCTTCGCAGGCGCGGAGACCATCGGCGAGGTCGAGGACATGGCCAGGGACGCCTCGAAGTACTACACCAACGTGTCCCGCGAGGACATGCGCTTCATCCTCGTCGACGCCGCGGACAAGATCCTTCCCGAGGTCGGCCCCAAGCTCGGCCAGTACGGCAAGGAGCACCTCGAAGGACGTGGGGTCGAGGTCTACCTCTCCACCTCCATGGACTCCTGCGTCGACGGTCACGTGGTCCTGAAGAACGGCCTTGAGGTCGACTCCAGCACGATCGTGTGGACGGCCGGCGTCAAGCCCAACCCGGTGCTCTCCCGCTTCGGCCTGCCGCTCGGCCCCCGTGGCCACGTGGACACCCGGACCACCCTCCAGGTGCAGGGCACGGACTACATCTGGTCCGCCGGCGACAACGCCCAGGTGCCGGACCTGGTCGGCCGCAAGGCCGGCAACGAGAACGCCTGGTGCCCGCCGAACGCACAGCACGCGCTGCGTCAGGCGCGGGTCCTCGGCGACAACGTGATCTCCGGTATGCGGGGCTTCCCGCAGAAGGAGTACAGCCACGCCAACAAGGGTGCGGTCGCCGGGCTCGGGCTGCACAAGGGCGTCGCGTTCATCGTCGTGGGCAAGATGAAGATCAAGCTCAAGGGGCGGCTGGCCTGGTACATGCACCGTGGGTACCACGGGCTGGCCATGCCGACCTGGAACCGGAAGATCCGGGTCTTCGCCGACTGGACGCTGGCTGTGTTCCTGAAGCGTGAGGTCGTCTCGCTCGGTGCGATGGAGACTCCTCGGGAGGAGTTCTACGAGGCGGCCAAGCCGGCGCCCGCGCCGGCCGCTGTCGCGAAGACGGAGGAGAAGGCGAAGGCCTCCTGACCTTCGGTCGCCGTCCCGCCCGCCTGCTCTGAAGGGGCCTTCCGCCATCCGTGGTGCGGGGGGTCCCTTCGGTGTTTCCTGAGGGCTCCGCCCCCGAACCCCCGGTCCGCGCAGCGTGATGCGGGGGTCTGGGGGCGGCAGCCCCCAGGAATGGGGCCGGACACCCACCGCCTAGTACATGGTGTGTGCATGTATTTTGCTCGAACATGACACTTTCGCGGGACTGCGCTCCGGCCCCGTTGGTGTTTACGTGGTGTTGGAGTTTGTGGAATTCCTCGTCACGGAGGTGTGCGTCATGCAGGACGCGGCGCTTCGGCTCAAGGCGCTGATGGAACAGCTGCTGGGAGCCCCGCTCCCGGTACGGATTCGTGCCTGGGACGGTTCGGAAGCGGGACCGCCGGGCACGCCCGTGCTCGTCGTACGGAACCGGCGGGCGCTGCGCCGACTCCTGTGGAAGCCGGGGGAACTGGGCTGGGCGAGGGCCTGGGTCGCCGGGGACCTGACGGTGGACGGCGACCTGTACGCCGTACTGGACGCGATGGCCGAGATGGTCTGGGAGCGCGGCGAGGACGCCAGGACCCTGGTCCAGGCCCTGCGGGACCCCGACGTACGGTCCGCCGTGCGCGGGCTCGTACGGATGGCGGGCTCGCCCCTGCCGCCCGCCCCGCCCCGCGAGGAGGTGCGCAGACGGTCCCAGCTCTCGCACCTGCACACCAAACGCAGCGACCGGCAGGCGATCAGCCACCACTACGACGTCGGCAACGACTTCTACGAGATCGTCCTCGGGCCGTCCATGGTCTACTCGTGCGCCTACTGGGAGGCCCCGGACGGCACTCTGGAGGACGCCCAGCGCGACAAGCTCGGACTCATCGCCCGCAAGCTGGACCTGAAGCCGGGCATGCGACTGCTCGACGTCGGCTGCGGCTGGGGCTCGATGGCCATCCACGCGGCCCGCGAGTACGGCGTGAGCGTCGTCGGCGTGACGCTGTCCCAGGAGCAGGCGACGTACGCCCGTAAGCGCGTCGCGGAGGAAGGGCTCACCGACCGGGTCGAGATCCGCGTCCAGGACTACCGGGACGTCGGCGACGGGCCGTACGACGCCATTTCCTCCATCGGGATGGCCGAACACGTCGGCGGCGAACGCTATCTGGAGTACGCGCGGGATCTGTTCACCCTCCTCAAGCCGGGCGGACGGCTGCTGAACCACCAGATCGGCCGCCGGCCGTGGCGCGACGAAGGGGCGTACGAGATCGACGAGTTCATCGACGCGTACGTCTTCCCCGACGGGGAGCTCGCGCCGATCGGCGAGACCGTGACCCAGCTGGAGGGCGCCGGGTTCGAGGTGCGTGACGTCGAGTCGATCCGGGAGCACTACGCGCTCACCCTGCGCCGCTGGGTGGCCAACCTGGAGGCGGACTGGCCCCGGGCCGTCAAGCTCACCAGCCCCGGCCGGGCCCGCGTCTGGCGCCTCTACATGGCCGCCTCGGCGCTCGCCTTCGAACGCAACCGCATCGGCGTCAACCAGGTGCTGGCGGTGCGCACGCCCGGCTCCGGCGCGTCGGGCATGCCGCTGCGGGCCCGTACCTGGAACTGAGGCGGACGCGCGTGCCCGGAGGGCCGGACCGGATCGGTCCGGCCCTCCCGACGTGTCGGCGGTCGTGCGGCGGCGCCTACTCGGACTTGATCGCCGACAGCATGTTCAGACGCGCCGCCCGGCGGGCCGGCCACAGGGCCGCGAGGACACCGACGGCCGCCGCCAGGAGGAGGAAGACAGCCATCCGGTCCCAGGGCAGCACCAGCTCGTACGTCGGCATCTTGGCGCCCGCGAGTTCACCGGCGGCCCAGCCGAAGAACACGCCCAGGCCCACCCCGAGCACTCCGCCGAAGAGGGAGATGACCAGGGACTCCAGGCGGACCATCCGCTTGATGCCCTTGCGGTCGAGGCCGATCGCGCGGAGCATGCCGATCTCCTGCGAACGCTCGAAGACGGACATGGCGAGGGTGTTGATCACGCCGAGGACGGCGACGAGGACGGCCATCGCCAGCAGGCCGTAGAGCATGTTCAGCATCAGCGTGAACATCTGCGCGATCTCGTTGGAGACGTCCTGCTTGTCCTGGACCTTGACGGCGGGGTTGTTGCCGAGCGCCTTCTCCAGCTTGTCCTTGGTCGCGTCGGACGTGCCGCCGGAGGTCTTCAGCATGACCTGCGCGTCGCCCTGGTTCGTCCGGTTCGGGGCGAGGGTCGCGATGTCGACCATGATGCCCCGGATCATCTCGTTGCCCTCGTAGACACCGGCGACCGTCAGTTTCTGCTTCTTGCCGTCCTCGTAGGAGACCGAGAACGTCGAACCCGCCTTCCAGCCGTGGTTCTCGGCGGTGTCGTCGTCCACCACCGCCTGCGTGCTGCTGACCTCGAAGGAGCCGTTGTCGACCTTCAGATCGGTCAGTTCGCCGATCGCGGAGCCCTTCACACCGGTCACGTACTCGGTGTCGCCGTCGATACGCGCGGGCGCGTCCCGCAGGGCGCTGATGGTCGTGACGCCGTCGGTCTTCGCGAGCTTCTTCTCGACGTCCGGCGAGAGGTCGTTGAAGTTCGCCATGGAGACCACGTAGTCCGCCTTCAGCGCGGACGTGGCCATCTTGTCGATGCCCTTCTGCAGGCTGCCCGCCATCACCGTCATACCGGTGATGAGGGTCAGCCCGATCATCAGGGCGGAGGCGGTGGCGGCGGTGCGGCGCGGGTTGCGTACGGAGTTCTGGCGGGCCAGCTTGCCCGAGACGCCGAAGATCCGCAGGACCGGGGCCGCGCTCGCGATCAGCGGGCGGGAGAGGAGGGGCGTGAGGATGAAGACGCCGATGATCAGGAGCACCGCGCCGAGGCCCATCGGGGCCTGTCCGTCCGTGCCGTCCATCGTCGTGGCGTAGAGGACGACGACGACGCCCGCCGCCGCGACCAGGGCACCGAGGGTGTTGCGCAGCACCAGCGACTTGGTGGTCGATGTGGCGTGCACGCTGCTCATCGCCGCGACCGGCGGGATCCTCGCGGCGCGGCGACCCGGGAGCCAGGCGGCCAGCATCGTGATCAGGATGCCGACGGCGAACGCCGTGCCGACCGTGCCCGGGGTGATGACCAGCGGCCCGGCCGGGACCGTGGCGTCCAGCAGGCCCATGAGGGCGCGCAGGCCCGCGCCGATGCCGATACCGGCGAGCAGGCCCGTGACGGCGGCGACCGCGCCGACCAGGAAGGCTTCGAGGAGCACCGAGCGGGTGACCTGCTTGCGGGAGGCGCCGACCGCGCGCAGCAGCGCCAGTTCCTTGGTGCGCTGGGCGACCAGCATGGTGAAGGTGTTGGCGATGATGAACGTGCCGACGAACAGGGCGATGCCGGCGAAGACCAGCAGGCCGGTCTTGAGGCCGGCCATCTCCCTCTCGATCATGGCGGCCTGGTCGTCGGCGAGTTCCTGACCGGTCGTGGTGTAGGTGGCGTCCTGCGGGAGGACCTTGTCGAGGCTCGCCAGAAGGGCGGTCTGGCTGGTGCCCGGGGCCGCCTTCACGGCGATCTCGCCGTACGCGCCGGTCTTGTGGAAGAGCTGCTGCGCGGTGGCCGTGTCGAAGAGGGCGAGGCTGCCGCCTGCGGCGACGTTGCCGTCGTCCGTGGTGAAGATCGCGGTGACGGTGGGGGTGAGGACCGGGCCGTCGACCGAGAGCCGTACGGTGTCGCCGACCTTGTAGCCGGCGCGCTCGGCCGTCTCGGCGTCGATGGCGACCTCGTCCTTGCCGGAAGGGGCCTTGCCGCTCTTCAGCGGGTAGCGGGGGTCCTTGTCGCCCCAGTAGTTGCCGCCCTGCGACTGGAAGCCGCCGCCGATGAGCTTGCCGTCCTTGTCGGCGATGGCCGTGAAGCCCGTGACCACGCCGATGGCGGACTCGGCGCCGGGGGCCTTTGCGGCCTTGTCCAGCAGCGCCTGGGTCAGTTCGGGCTCCTTGCCGAGGTCGTCGCTCCCGTCGTCCGCGTATTCCGGCTCGACGGCCACGTCGACCTGGTCGAAGCCCTTCGCCGAACTCTTTTGGTACGCGTCCGAGATGGTGTTGGTGAAGACCAGGGTGCCGGAGACGAAGGCCACGCCCAGCATCACGGCGAGCACGGTCATCAGGAGCCTGGCCTTGTGCGCCAGCACGTTGCGCAGGGCGGTACGGAGCATGTGTTCTCAGTCCAGGTGGGTCGGGGTGGACGGGTGTGGCATATCGGGTGCCGGCCGGGGGGCGTTTGCGCCGTTCCCCGCGCCCCTGCGGAAGTTGGGGGCTGGGGTGGGGTGTCGGGTGCCGGCAGGTGGGGGCGTTTGCGCCGTTCCCCGCGCCCCTGGAAGTGGGGGCTGGGGTGGGGTGTTGGGTGCGGGCTGCGAGGGTTGCTCGCGTCGTTCTGCGCGTTCCCTGGAGCGCGTCCCTTCAGGGGCGCGGGGAACTGCGCGGCCCGCCCCCGCCGGCCCGCGGGAGGGTACCGGGCTCAGGCAGGAGGAGGTCGGGGGGCGCCCCGGTCAACTGGTGCGGCCCTTCGCGTCGAAACGCTTCATGCGGTCCAGCACCGCGTCAGCCGTCGGCGCGTGCACCTCGTCCACCACACGCCCGTCGGCCAGGAAGATCACCCGGTCCGCGTACGCCGCGGCCACCGGGTCGTGGGTGACCATCACGACCGTCTGCCCCATCTCCCGCACGGAGTTGCGCAGGAAGCCCAGCACCTCCGCACCCGAGCGCGAGTCCAGGTTCCCGGTGGGCTCGTCGCCGAAGATGATGTCCGGGCGGGACGCCAGCGCACGCGCCACGGCCACGCGCTGCTGCTGGCCGCCGGACAGCTCGGAGGGGCGGTGGGAGAGCCGGTCGGCCAGACCCACCATCTCGATCACCTTGTGCAGCCACTCCTTGTCCGGCTTGCGGCCGGCGATGTCCATGGGGAGCGTCATGTTCTCCAGCGCGGTAAGGGTCGGCAGCAGGTTGAACGCCTGGAAGATGAAGCCGATCTTGTCCCGGCGCAACTTCGTCAGCTGCTTGTCCTTGAGGGACCCCAGCTCGGTCTCACCGATGCGGACCGAGCCGGAGGAGAAACTGTCCAGCCCCGCCACGCAGTGCATCAGCGTGGACTTGCCGGAGCCGGAGGGACCCATGATCGCGGTGAACTCGGCCTGCCGGAAGTCGACGGAGACCCGGTCCAGAGCGACCACCTGGGTCTCCCCCTGTCCGTAGACCTTCGAGAGTTCCGTGGCACGGGCGGCCACCGTGGTGGACCGTTCGGCGAGGGGAGTGGTGGTCACGGAAGGGTGCTCCTTGTCGGTACGACGACGAGTGGACGACCGTTCCATCGTCGGCGCCGGCCGCCGCCGTGTAGTCACCCTCTGTTCCGGTTCCGAGGGGGACTCGGGTCGGACCCCGCGGCCCCGGGTCATACCTGGGGATGACACCCGCCCTCGAGAGGAACCCGAGGGCAAAACGGCGACGGTTCGTCAGGTTCCGCTCGTTCGGGCGGTGAAATCACGTCATTCCCTGAGCGCCGTCCCGCGCACGTCGAAAGGCACGTGGCATGTGCGGATGGCGCATACCGTGGGCTGATGCACCCTCAGACGCCAATAAAATAAGACAACATCGGGTCGCCCCACCGCTGTTCGGGGGATCTGTCCCGATAGGCTCGGGACACTCGAAGCGGAGTCCATGGCCTGCCCGGATGGTGGAATGCAGACACGGCGAGCTTAAACCTCGCTGCCCTTAACGGGCGTACCGGTTCAAGTCCGGTTCCGGGCACCACCGACACTTTCACCCTTCCAGGGCCTTCCCCGCCCTTCCCGGCGTATCACGACGAAGAGTGCATCCTTCATTGAAGACTTCACCACTCGACCGTTGACAGCGGGTTGCGTCCGCCGCAGACTCTCGTGAGCGGAAAACGGTGAATAAAACTTCACCCAGCGAACAAAGGCTCACGGCGGCGGACGGCGGCGAACTACGCTGACGGCGCTCACGAGAGTCGTCGGAGCGCGAAGGGGCGTGTCGATGCGTACCACCGTCGGGATCATCGGGGCCGGACCGGCCGGCCTGCTGCTGGCGAGGCTGCTGCACAACGCGGGGATCGACTCCGTCGTACTGGAGAGCCGCGACCGGAGTTACGTGGAGCAGCGCCAGCGCGCCGGAATCCTGGAGCAGGGGACCGTGGACGTGCTGCGGGCCGCGGGTGCCGGCGCCCGGATGGACCGTGAGGGACTGCGCCACGACGGCATCGAGCTGCGGTTCGCGCGCAGGCGCCACCGGATCGACTTCCCCGCCCTCACCGGTGGGCGGTCCGTGATGGTCTACGCCCAGACCGAGGTGTGCAAGGACCTCATCGCGCTGCAGCTCAAGGACGGCGGCCCGCTGCTCTTCGAGGCGGAGGCGCTGGCCGTGGAGGGGGCCGACACCGACAGCCCCCGGGTGCGCTTCCGGCACGAGGGGCGGGAGGACGTCCTGGAGTGCGCGTACGTCGTCGGGTGCGACGGCTTCTGGGGTGTGGCCCGTAGAGCGATCCCCGAGGAGCTCACGCAGGTCTTCGAGCGGACGTACCCCTTCGGGTGGCTGGGGATTCTCGCCGACGTGCCCCCGTCGCACGACGAGCTCGTCTACGCCCGTCACGACCGCGGTTTCGCCCTGCTCTCCATGCGCTCGCCGGTCGTCTCCCGGCTCTACCTCCAGGTGCCCGAGGGCACCGACGCCGAGTCGTGGAGCGACGAGGAGATCTGGGACGAGCTGGAGCGCCGTTTCGAGACGGACGACGACTGGCGGCTGGCGAGGGGGCCCGTCACCGCCAAGTCCGTCACCCCCATGCGCAGCCATGTCCACGAGCCGATGCGCCACGGGCGGCTCTTCCTGGCCGGGGACGCCGCCCACATCGTGCCGCCGACCGGCGCCAAGGGCCTGAACCTCGCGGTCGGTGACGTCGTGACCTTCGCGCGGGCCCTGGCCCACCGGCAGGAGACCGGATCCGGCGCACTGCTCGACGCCTACTCGGAGACCTGCCTGCGGCGCGTGTGGCAGGCCGAGCGGTTCTCGTACGAGATGACGACGCTGCTGCACCGCTCGCCCGGCGCGACGCCCTTCGAGGAGCGGATCCAGCTGGCCCGGCTGGAGCGGCTCGCCTCCGCGCGCGCCGCCGAGCAGGACCTCGCCGAGGGGTACACCGGCTTCGCCCTGGAGTGAAAGACCCCTGGCGGGGGAACCGGACCGGTACGTACCGGCGTTCTACCGGTACGGGGGAATGCGGGGGTGAGACCCGGTGTTCCCGGTCACAAGGGGGGAAAGATCCTCCCCAGGCACTAGATGCATTCTTTTGCCTACCCATTACTCTTGAGCCAAGGCCGCGCAAGGTGGCCATGGAGGAGTGAAATGAGGAGCAGCAACCCGGTCTTCTCGCGACGGGGGTTCAGCCGCGACAACGGCTACGCGGGCTTCAACGCGGCGCCGCAGGCCGGGGGCCCCGCTGTCGGAACGCAGGGGAACCCGTACGCGCAGGGTGCCCCCGGCGCCCCGCAGGGCGGCAACCCGTACGCGCAGAATCCCTACGCTCAGCAGGACCTGCAGCACGGCGCACCGCCGCAGACCCCGCCCGCCGCCGGCCGCATGACGATGGACGACGTCGTCGCGCGTACGGCCATGACTCTCGGTACCGTCACCGTCGGTGCCGTTCTCGCCTGGGTCCTGCTGCCGGTCACGTCGAGCAGCTTCGGCCTGGCCATCGGCTCGGCGCTCATCGCGATGGTCTTCGCGCTGGTCCAGGCCTTCAAGCGCAAGGCCTCACCCGCGCTGATCCTGGCGTACGCCGCCTTCGAGGGCGTGTTCCTCGGCGTGATCAGCGAGATGTACAACAGCAGGTGGTCCGGCGCGCCCTTCCAGGCCGTGCTCGGCACCATGGCCGTCTCCGGCGCCACCCTGCTGATCTACAAGGCGGGCTGGATCCGCGTCACCGCGAGGTACGCGCGCATCGGTATGGCCATCGCGATCGCCTTCGTGCTGGTCATGGCGGTCAACCTGCTGCTGGTCGTCTTCGGTGTCGCCGACGACGGCGGGCTGCGCAGCATGGGCCCGCTCGGCGCGATCGTCGGCATCCTGGCGATCGTCCTGGGCGCGTTCTTCCTGACGCTCGACTTCAAGCAGATCGAGGACGGCATCGCCTACGGCGCGCCGCGTGACGAGGCGTGGCTGGCCGCGTTCGGTCTGACCATGAGTCTCGTCTGGATCTATCTGGAGATGCTGCGGCTGGTGGCGATCTTCAGCGGCAACGACTAGTAGCGGCAACGACTGGTGCGGCACCAGCTCGGCGTGAGCGCCGGCACTTCGCGTGAGCGAGGGGCACGATGAAGGGCCCCGCGGACCAAGGTTCGCGGGGCCCTTCATTCTTTTCGGGTACCGGAGCGGCGAGGGCGCGCTCAGCGCAGGTTGCGCGCGGCCCTCCTCAGGTCGTACTCGTGGATGATCGCCTTGGCGTGGCCGTACGCGAGGTCGTGCTCGGCACGGAGCCAGCTGACCTTCTCCTCGAAGCGGTGGAGTGCGGGGCCTTCGTCGACGGTGCGCAGCCAGTCGGAGATCTCACGACCGGTGCAGTGGGGGATGCGGGCGAGCAGATTGCGATGGGTCTCCGCGGAGAAGACTTGGGACATCGGCGCCTCCGGACGCAAAGGGGATGTAAGCCGGTCCTTCACGCCACCGTGCCTGAGCGTTCGGTCGTTGGCAACAGTCCGGTTGCGACGCGTAGTCTCGCGACGTGCTTGATACGACGCCGTTGACCCGTGCCGTGGACCACTTCGCCGACCGGTTGCGGGCCGCGCCGCAGAGCCGGCTGCAGCGGGGGGCCGCGGCCGAGGCGCTGGGCCTGGCCAGGGAGTTGGCCCTGCGCGCCCAGCGGCTTGAGGACCCCGAGCAGGCCGGCCGGGAGATGCCGGACGCGGGCATGTTCGCGTCCGCGGACCAGATCACGGTGGCCGTGCACGACCTCGCGCTCGCACTGAGAAGCGAGGCGGAACTGGCGGAGGCGCTGGTGCTCGTGGAGGAGGCGCAGAAGAGGGCGGGCGTCTGATGCGGATGGTCGCGCGGAGGGTTACAGCGACGCTATGACGCGATCCGCCAGGACGTAGACGTTCTCCTGGCCGCACTCGAAGGTGAGCGCGTAGGCGCCCGAGACTCCCGAGCCGCCGAGCAGGACCGGCGGGTGGCCGGTGCGCAGGGACTCGGCGAGGCGTTCGGCGGTCTCACGGTGGCCCGGTGTCATGCAGAGGGTGGTGCCGTCGGCGAAGACGTACACGTCGAGAGTGCCGAGGGGGCCGGGGCGGACGTCCGCCAACTCCGTACGCGAAGTGGCCAGTTCCTCAAGGCAGGACACCGTACGTTCGTGGTCGTTCACCATCGGTGACTGGACCGGGACGAAGTCCGGGTGCGAGGGGTGGCGTCGGCGGGCCGCGGCGAGCTCGGGGGAGTCCCCGGAGAACTCGTCGGCGTCGGCGGGCGGTTCGGTCACCGGTTCCAGGTGCTCAAGGCCGACGAAGTCCGACTGGCGCGGCAGGAACAGCTCGCTGTCGGGCAGGCCGAGCAGTGTCGGCGTGTCACCGGCGTCACGCGCCTCCTGGGCGGCCCAGAACGCACGTGCCTCGGCGAGCTCCCGCTCTCGCTCCTCGGCGAGAGCTTCGGCCACGGCGGCGCGTATCTCGTCCGCGTCAGCGGATCCGCGGGCAGCCGGTACGAGGCCGCTGAGGGCCGTGGAGCGGCTTCTGGCGAGTTCGGTGTGCAGGGCCGCCACCTGTCGGCGCAGGGCCAGCAAGGTGCGCAGAACGGCGACGCCCACGGCCGTGGTGGTGGCTGTGGCGAGCAGCAGAGCGAGAAACGTGGTGCTCACTGACGTACTCCCGGTTCAAAGTCGACCCCCGACTTCCTACATCAGCTTGAAGGGTGGACTAACCAGCTGTCAGTGCGTAACGTCACGAAAGGGACAGGACTTTAGCCCTGGCGTTTACTTGCGGACCAGCCTTGACCTGCATAAATCCCTCCCCGAAGGGAGTTAGGTCACATCCTGGGGGAGATTCGATCACAAAACGACCCAGAGTCCCGGTGGGTGCGGGACTCGGGGCCGTTTCGTTCACCGTGCGTTCAACTGCTGTTACGGCGAGCGTGTTTACGCGTCAGCTCAGGCGCTCGATGACCATCGCCATGCCCTGGCCGCCGCCCACGCACATCGTCTCCAGGCCGAACTGCTTGTCGTGGAACTGCAGCGAATTGATGAGCGTGCCGGTGATGCGGGCGCCGGTCATGCCGAAGGGGTGGCCCACCGCGATCGCGCCACCGTTCACGTTCAGCTTCTCCAGCGGGATCTCCAGGTCGCGGTAGGACGGGATCACCTGGGCGGCGAACGCCTCGTTGATCTCGAACAGGTCGATGTCACCGACCGTCAGGCCCGCGCGGGAGAGGGCCTGCTTCGACGCCTCCACCGGGCCCAGGCCCATGATCTCGGGGGAGAGGCCGGTGACGCCGGTCGAGACGATCCGGGCCAGCGGGGTCAGGCCGAGCTCGCGGGCCTTCGTGTCGGACATGATCACGAGGGCGGCGGCGCCGTCGTTCAGCGGGCAGCAGTTGGCCGCCGTGACCATGCCGTCGGGGCGGAAGACGGGCTTGAGGCCCGCGACGCCGTCCAGTGTGACGCCGGCGCGGGGGCCGTCGTCCTTGCTGACGACCGTGCCGTCCGGGGTGGTGACCGGGGTGATCTCGCGCTCCCAGAAGCCGTTCTTGACGGCTTCCTCGGCGAGGTTCTGCGAGCGGACACCGAACTCGTCCATGTCCTGGCGGGTGACGCCCTTGATCCGGGCGAGGTTCTCCGCGGTCTGGCCCATCGCGATGTACGCGTCCGGGACGAGGCCGTCCTCGCGCGGGTCGTGCCAGGACGCCCCCTCGCTCGCGGCGACCTCGGCGGTGCGGGCCTCCGCGTCCGCGAAGAGCGGGTTGCGGGTGTCCGGGAGGCTGTCGGAGTTGCCCTTCGTGAAGCGCGAGACCAGCTCGACGCCCGCCGAGATGAAGACGTCGCCCTCGCCCGCCTTGATGGCGTGCAGGGCCATGCGGGTCGTCTGGAGCGAGGAGGAGCAGTAACGGGTGATCGTGCAGCCGGGAAGGTGGTCCATGCCCATCTGCACGGCCACGATGCGACCGAGGTTGTTGCCCTGCTCGCCGCCGGGAAGGCCGCAGCCGAGCATCAGGTCCTCGATGTCCTTCGGATCGAGCTCCGGCACCTTGGCGAGGGCCGCCTGGATGATGGTGGCGGTGAGGTCGTCGGGGCGCAGGTCCTTGAGGGAGCCCTTGAACGCGCGGCCGATGGGGGAGCGGGCGGTCGAGACGATCACGGCTTCGGGCATCTACGGCTCCATTGGCGTCGCGGGGGATTGGGCGGACCTGCTTGGGAAGCTACCCGTAGGTATGGGTGAGGTCACGGGTATGAGCGTGTGACTCGGGCCGCACTTTCCAAGCGCTTGCTTTTTCCTCGCTGCCCGTCCCGTCACCGAGGGCTGCGCCCCCTGCCCCCGTCGCGCTCCGCGCTCGTCCCCAGACGCCGGACGGGCTGAGAATCAGCCCGTCCGGCGTCTGAGGACCGGGGGTCCGGGGGCGGAGCCCCCGAGGCAGCGACGGTCAGGTCGACGTCGGGGCCGGGTCCGTCTCCGGGACGCGGCGGCGTCGGCGGCGCTTGAGGAGGGCCCAGGGCCCACGCGGCCCGGTAGGCATGGCCGCGGCCACCTCCGTACCAGGCTCCGACGCCGCCTCCGCGGCGGCCCGCGCCACGGGAAGGAACCCCTCCCGACGGGACACGTCGGGCCGCTCCTCCTCCGCCGGCCACAGCCCCAGCGCGGCGCACACCGTCGGCAGCACGGCCATCGCCGCCGTCGCGTACCCCTCCGCCGAGGGGTGGTAGCTGTCGGGTCCGAACAGCTCCCGCGGGTTCTCCGCGAACTCGGGTCCCAGCAGGTCGCCCAGCGACACCGTCCGCCCGCCCTGCTCGACCGTGCCGATCGTCTGCGCCGCCGCCAGCTGGCGCGAGGCCCGCCGCGCGAACCACCGCAGCGGCCGGTGGACCGGCTCGATCGTGCCCAGGTCGGGACAGGTGCCGACGATCACCTCCGCACCGGCCGTACGCAGCCTGCGTACCGCGGCCGAGAGGTGCCGGACCGACCGCGTCGCCGGCATCCGGTGCGTCACGTCGTTCGCGCCGACCATGATCACGCAGACCTCGGGCAACCCGTCCGGATCCGCGAGGACGAGCCGGACCTGGCGGTCCAGGTCGTCCGACTGGGCGCCGGGCAGTGCCACGTTCCGCAGCCGCACCGGACGTTCCGCCACCGCCGCGAGCCCGGACGCCAGCAGCGCGC
Organism: Streptomyces sp. NPDC087844; assembly: GCF_044742785.1. Taxonomy (NCBI): domain Bacteria; kingdom Bacillati; phylum Actinomycetota; class Actinomycetes; order Kitasatosporales; family Streptomycetaceae; genus Streptomyces; species Streptomyces sp. NPDC087844. The sequence continues at coordinate 86,546 of NZ_JBIUVD010000002.1, forward strand.
CCGGTGTCTGCCGGGCCCGGTACACCCCCTGCCCCGCCGCCGTCGAGTCACCGAGCATCGTCAGGCGCAGCGGTTCCTCCCCACCGGCGTACACATACCCGTACAGACCGTCCGCGCTCGGCGGGTGGGGACTGCGCCCGTGACCCACCTGCCGTTTCGCCAGCTGCACCTCGGCCAGCACCACTCCGACCGCCGCCGCGCCCAACAGCCCGATCCCGCCGCCGCCGTACGCCGCGCCCGCCGCGATCCGCCGTGCCACCCTCGCCCTCGACAAGCTCGACATGCGAAGCCGCCACCTCCTTCTAGCCGTACACCCACTCCTTGCCCCGTACAGACCGTCGGCCAATCTCAACGCGGTGTGAACGCCCAGGAGGGGCTTAGGCTGACGGAACTCCCCGACCACTTCTTTTGCAGCTCCGGAGACAACGGTGCAATTCCACGACTCGATGATCAGTCTCGTCGGCAACACCCCGCTGGTGAGGCTCAACAGCGTGACCGCCGGCATCCAGGCGACCGTCCTCGCGAAGGTCGAGTACTTCAACCCCGGCGGCTCCGTGAAGGACCGCATCGCCCTGCGCATGATCGAGGCCGCGGAGAAGAGCGGCGCACTGCTGCCGGGCGGCACGATCGTCGAGCCGACCAGCGGCAACACGGGTGTGGGCCTCGCCATCGTGGCCCAGACGAAGGGCTACAAGTGCGTCTTCGTCTGCCCCGACAAGGTGAGCACCGACAAGATCAACGTGCTGCGCGCGTACGGCGCCGAGGTCGTCGTCTGCCCGACCGCGGTCGACCCCGAGCACCCCGACTCGTACTACAACGTCTCCGACCGGCTGGTGCGGGAGACGCCCGGAGCCTGGAAGCCCGACCAGTACTCCAACGCCGACAATCCCGCCTCGCACTATCACTCCACCGGCCCTGAGCTGTGGACGCAGACGGAGGGGCGGATCACCCACTTCGTCACGGGTGTCGGCACCGGCGGCACCATCTCCGGCACCGGTCGCTACCTGAAGGACGCCAGCGACGGCAGGGTCCAGGTCGTGGGGGCCGACCCCGAGGGGTCGGTCTACTCCGGCGGCTCCGGGCGCCCGTATCTCGTCGAGGGCGTCGGCGAGGACTTCTGGCCGACCGCGTACGACCGGACCGTCGCCGACGAGATCGTCGCCGTGTCCGACAAGGACTCCTTCCAGATGACCCGGCGCCTCGCCAAGGAGGAGGGCCTGCTCGTCGGCGGCTCCTGCGGCATGGCCGTCGTGGCCGCGCTGCGGGTCGCGGAGCGGCTCGGCCCGGACGACGTGGTCGTCGTCCTCCTCCCCGACAGCGGCCGCGGCTACCTCAGCAAGATCTTCAACGACGAGTGGATGGCCGACTACGGCTTCCTGGAGGACGACGGCCCCAGCGCCCGCGTCGCCGACGTCCTGAGCGACAAGGTGCACGGGGCGATGCCGCAACTCGTCCACATGCACCCCGACGAGACGGTCGGCGAGGCGATCGAGGTGCTGCGCGAGTACGGCGTCTCGCAGATGCCCATCGTGAAGCCGGGCGCCGGACACCCGGACGTGATGGCCGCCGAGGTCGTGGGCTCCGTCGTCGAACGGGAACTGCTCGACGCGCTGTTCACCCAGCGGGCCTCGCTCACCGACCCGCTGGAGAAGCACATGTCGGCGCCGCTGCCGCAGGTCGGCTCCGGCGAGCCGGTCGGCGACCTGATGACCGTGCTCGGCGCGGCCGACGCCGCGATGGTCCTGGTCGAGGGCAAGCCCACCGGAGTCGTCAGCCGACAGGACCTGCTGTCCTTCCTGGCCAAGGGTGGACGGCAGTAGGACGTCCGGTGAACCGCGCGCGCCGCAGGGGGACTTCCGGTGTGAGCGGTCGCGGCGGAACTTCGTGGAAGTGGTACGAGCGCGTCACGTCCACGCAGCACACGCTTAACACGGGTACGGCACATTGGTGGATGTCGGCAAGGGCGGGAGCGGCTCCCCGCCCCGGCCGGCACCAAAACGGCGCCAAGGACCTCCGGAGCGGCTCCCGGACCTCCATGGACGCCAATGGACGCGCAGCTCGGCCCTGACCCGGCTCGCGTCCCTCGCGGGGACCGCCGTCGTCCCGCCCCCCGGCAACGGGGGTGCGGCGGTCTCCGCGCAAGCTTCACGAAGGGCCCGGTACCTGTTCAGGTACCGGGCCCCTCGGCGTTCCCGCCCTGTCCTGCTTCTCGTGCCGCTCCGTTCCCCGTGCTGTCCTGTTCCCCGTGTTCCCCCGTCACCCGTCCCAGTCCGAGTCCGACCTGGTCCTGCGCCGCCCGAAGAGATTCGGTGAGAAGCGCGCGGCCTGGACCACGTTGACGCCGACGATGCCCGCCCAGGCGACCAGCAGGCCGGGCAGTTGGGCGACGCCGACGCCGATGGCGGACAGGGGGACCGCGAGGACGAGGGAGACGATCCCGAATCCGAAGCGCTCGCCCCAGGAGTCCGAGGACCCCCGCGGCGAACGCGAGTCCCGGGCCACCACCATCTGCTGTTCCGCGAGCTGGCGGCGCACCCTGCGGTCGACCGCGCCGTCCAGGCTCTGTTCGACCTTCTCCATGAACGAGTCGACCAGCGCGGACTCGTAGTCGGCACCCAGTTCCTTGCGTGCGTGCAAGGTGGCGTCGAGTTCCTTCTTCAGTTCGGCGTCGTGGGCTTCCATTCCGGTCATGAGGTCCACGGTAGGCAGCCGGCGCCGGCTTGGCACGGGGGTTAGCCCCCCTGTCCGCAGGTGCTCCTCGGTCGGCTGTATATAGTCATGCAGAGTTCTCTCTGTTTGAATAGCTTGTCACCGGTGTGCTGTTGATCGCGGGTCTCTCGTGACCGACGGGTAGGCCCGAATGCCCGGTGTGAGGGGAGTCTGCGGTCTATGTCGACTCGGGATGTGGACGCGCCGAGTGCGGCGACGTTCGGCCTCGTGGTGCTGGACGGCTACAGCACGGGGGTCGCCGACGTCGTACGCCTCGCCGACGGGTCCGCGCGACCCGTCCCCGGCACCGACGCGATGAAGCGTGTCGAGGAGTCCTGGGACGCGGCCCGGCGCATCGCCGCGACCGGCCGCGTGTACGGCCGCTCCACCGGGGTCGGCGCGAACCGGAACGAGGACGTGCCCACCGAGGCCGCCGCCGAGCACGGTCTGCGCCTGCTGCGCAGCCACGCGGGGGCCATCGGGGCGGAGCTGCCCGCACGCGAGGTCCGGGCGATGCTCGCCGTGCGGGCCAACCAGCTCCTCGCGGGCGGCGCCGGCCTGCGCCCCACCGTCGTCACGGCGCTGTGCGAGGCGCTGGAGAGCGGCGCGTACCCCGTCGTGAACGAGTTCGGCTCGGTGGGGACCGGCGACATCGCGGCCCTGGCCCAGGTGGGGCTTGCGCTGGCGGGGGAGCATCCCTGGCGCGACGGGGAGGGGGCCGGCCTGTCGGTGGGGGCGGGCGCCGGGGTCGTCGAGCGGGTGCGCGCACCCGAGCCGCAGCCCCTCGACAACAACGACGCCCTCGCGCTCATCAGCAGCAACGCCCTCACCCTCGGCCAGTCGGCGCTCGCCCTGCACGAACTGCGCGGGCTCATCGGAGCCACCCAGGTCGTCGCCGCGCTGTCGCTGGTCGCGGTGGACGGCTCGTACGAGGCCTACGCGGCGCCCGTCCACGCCGCCCGGCCGCATCGCGGATCGACCGAAGTGGCCCGCCGGATGCGGGAGATGATCGGCGCCCCCGACCGGCCGACCCCGCCGCTCGGACGGATCCAGGACCCGTACGGCTTCCGGTGCGTGCCCCAGATCCACGGGCCCGCGCACGACGCCGCCGACGCGCTGGAGGAGGTTCTCGCCGTCGAGATCAACGCGGCCGCCGAGAACCCCCTGATCTGCGCCGCCGACATGGCCGCCTACCACCACGGAGGCTTCTACCAGGCCCAGCTCGCCCTGGCCCTGGACCACTTCAGGCTCTCCCTCACCCAGGTCGCCCGCCTCTCGACCTCACGCCTGTCGACCCTCAACGAACCCTCCTACACCCGGTTGCGCCCCTTCCTCGCCGACCACGAACCCGCCTCCTCCGGCGTGATGATCCTGGAGTACGCCGCCGGGGCCGCCCTCGGTGACCTGCGGGCCTTCTCCGCGCCCGCCTCGCTCGGCCACGCTGTACTCTCCCGGGGCGTCGAGGAACAGGCGAGTTTCGCCTCGCTCGCCGCTCGCCAGACCCTGCGTGCGTGCAGCGCGTACCGTCTCGTGGTCGGTTGCGAACTCGTGGCCGCCGTACGGGCGTTGCGCCAGCGCGGCCTGCGTCCCGACCCGGAGCTGCCGGTGGGCAGGGCGCTGGAGATCGCGGAGTCGGTGCTCGACGCGGACGCGACCGACCGGCCGCTCACGGACGACGTGACGGCGGCGGCAGCGCTGCTCGACCGGTTCACGGACATCTGGAGTGGGGGCACGGCATGAGCGTGGACGGGAACACGAGCGTGAATATGGGCATGGACAGGGACATGGAAACGGGCCCGGACAGCGGTGATGCGCGCGAGGCGAGCGGTGCGCGCGAGGCGAACGGTGCGCGCGAGGCGAACGGTGCGCGGACGGACGACCGGAGCGCGGGCGGGGGCAGGGACGGGGTCGGGGGCAGCGGGGGGACCGACGCTCCCGCCGGGCGGCTGCAGGCCCTCTTCGAGGGGCACCGGCTGACGCCCACCCAGCGGCGCATCGCCCACAGCATGGTGCGCCGGGCCGCCGACGTGCCGTTCCTGTCGAGCGTGGAGCTCGCCGAACTCGCCGGTGTCAGCCAGCCGTCCGTCACCCGCTTCGCCGTCGCCCTCGGCTTCGACGGCTACCCGGCGCTGCGCAAGCACCTGCGGGAGGTCGCTCCGGCCGAGCCCGCCCCGGACACCGGCTCGTACAACGAGTACCAGCAGGCCGTCGAGGCCGAGATCGAGAACCTCCGCCATCTCGCCTCCGTGCTCGCGGACCCGCGTCCCGTCGAACGCGCCGGCCGGCTCCTCGCCGCCTCCCGCCCGCTGCCGGTGCTCGGGCTGCGGGCCGCCGCGTCCCAGGCGTACGGCTTCGCGTACTTCGCGGCCAAGGTCCATCCCGACGTCCGGCTGCTGCACGAGGGCGGCACGATGGTCCACGACCGGATCGACGCGGCGGTACGGGCCGGGGCCAGCACGCTGCTGTGCTTCGCGCTGCCCCGCCACCCGCGCGAGGTCGTGGACACCCTCGCCTACGCGAAGGAGGCCGGGCTGACCGTCGTCACCGTCGCGGACTCCGCGTTCGCGCCGGTCGCCAAGGTGTCCGACCTGCTGCTGCCCGCCGCCGTCGGAACGGGCCTCGCCTTCGACACGGCCTGCGCGCCGATGCTGCTCGGACGGGTGCTGCTGGAGGCGATGTGCGACGGACTGCCGGACGCCCAGGCACGCCTTGAGAAGTTCGACGCGCGGGCCGCGGCGCGGGGCCTCTTCGTCGAGTAGCGGCACCTTTGAAGCGAAGTGCCGGCGCCCGGCCCTTTTTTAGGGCTCTCTCAGGTTTTAGGGCTCTCTCAGGCTTGTCTCACGTTCGGCCGCTAATCTGCCCGCCACAACAGGCGTCTGGTGAGGAGGCGGATCGTGGCACGCGGAGGGCAGGGACTTGCTCGGGTGGCCGTCGTCGTACGGGCCGGAGCGGCACCGCTGGGATGGCTCGGGACCGTCGCGGCGGGGGTGGGCGTACTGGTGCCCGGGATGACGGGACGGCGGATCGGGGTGTCGGCGGGAGCCGCGCTCTTCCTGATCACGGCGGTCGTCGTCCTGCTGACGCGCCGGAAACGGTACGTGGCGCTCGCCCGTGGCGCAGACCGCGCGAGCAAGCACGATGTGCTGCAGGACCGGTCGGTGTCCGTACGGAACTGGCGCCGGGGGCACCGCTGGTGGGTACTCCTCGCCTTCGCCGCGGCACTGGGGTCCGCGTTCGCCGTGCCGGCCGCCGGCGGGATGCTGCTCGCCGGCGCCGGAGTGGGCCTTCGTCTCAAGGCGGCCTGGATCGGCCGGCTCGAACGGGCGGCCGAGTCGCTCCTGTGGGTGCGGGTCGACTGGCTCGGCCGTGGTGTGGGCGTCCCGGCGGGCAAGCGCGTCAAGGGCTACCGGGCCACCGGAATCGCCGCGGGCGACGCCGCGCCCGGTGGGGCGCGGCGTCGGGGCGGGGTACTGGTCTGATCCCCTCGGATCTCACCCCGCCGGTTCTCCGCTGGATCTGTCGGACCGCTCAGACCTCCAGGTCGCCTTCGATCTTCTTCAACTGGTGTCGCGCCATGGCCAGGTTGGCGCGTTTGGCGTCCAGCACCAGGTAGAGGAAGAGCCCGTTGCCGCCTCGGCCCTTGATCAGCCGGAGCAGGTGGTACTGGTCGGACAGCGTGATCAGGATGTCCTCGATCTCGCCCTTCAGGCCCAGGTGCTCCATGGTGCGGATCTTGGCGCGGACGACGTCGGTGTTGCCGGCCGCGGCGACCGTGAGGTCGAAGCTCTTGCTGCCGCCGATCGTGCCCAGCGCCATGCCGGTGGTGTAGTCGACGAGAGCGGCTCCGGTCGCGCCCTCGATGGAGGCCAGGGTCTCTTTCAATGCGGTCTCGGTGTTGGCCATGGTTGTGCCGGTCCTTTCGGTTCAGGTTGTTTCAGGTTGTTTCATGACGGTTTGGTTTGGCTTGTGGTGGTTGTGGCCGGGCTGGGCCGGGGCGGTGCAGCCGGGTTCAACGGCTCTCACCGGTCGGCCCGGGAACCGTGCGTGTGGTGCGCGCGGTTCTGGTGCGGGGTGTGAGAACGGCCTTCGGGGCGGGCCGTGCCGCCGGGGTCGGCTGGGCCTCGGCGGCGGCCTCGACGAGTTCGCCGATCCGGGTGCCGGAGCGGCGCCCTTCGAGGTGCAGCCGGCCGACGTTCGCGCGGTCACCCGCCAGCAGCGTCAGTACGGCGGAGGGTCCCGCCGCGTAGGTCGCTATATAGCCGTGCTCGCCGCGCACCAGCAGTTCGCGGAAGTCGCCCCGCCCGGTCGCGTCCGCCACGCGAAGGGCGACCCCCAGTGCGGCGGCGGTGAGGGCGGCCAGCCCCTCCGGCTCCACGCCCGGAGTGTCCTGGGCCAGTACCAGGCCGTCGACGCTGGCCGCGAGCGCGCCCGTCAGCTGGGGCACCCGGGCCCGCAACCGGTGCAGTTCGTCGAGGACTTCGGCCTCCGCCGCCATCAGTTGTCTCCTCTCGGCACGCTGTCGGAGCGCGCGGATCACAAGGCCTCCAATGCGTCTCTGAGCCGGCGCAGCAGGGCCACGTCGGGATCCGCCGACGCCTGCGCGGCCTGCGCCGCCTGCGCGGTCACAGTGGAGACGGGGGACATGGGCGACACGGGGGGCGCGGCGGTCAACGGTGCCCGGCACTCGACCGTCCGCGCACCGGTCGTCACGATCCCGGCGGCCGCCAGCCGGCGGACGTCGACCAGTGTGTGGAATCCCGGTCGGCCGAGGACCCGTGAGATGTCCGAGACCGTGCGCCTGCCGTCGACCTGGTCGAGAACCGTGCGCTGACGTGGCGGAAGGTCCACGTCGACGGCTCGCGCGGTCCGCACGAGTTCCGCCGTGTCCGTGTCCGGGTCCGGCCAGATGCGGTGCAGCAGCGCGCGGCGCCGCAGCGTCTCGCGCTCCACCGCGTCCACGGTCACCGGTCGTACGGGGCCGATCCAGTGCGCGACCCCGTATCTGAACCGCGCCGGGCCGCTGCTCGCGCCGAGTGTGAAGAACGCGGCGTCGTACAGCGCCCCCAGATGGCACAGTTCCAGGGCGCCCGCGGCCAGCCGCCCGCTGTCCACCAGGAACCGTCCGACGCGGCGTTCGGCGCCCGCCTCCGAGACCGCCTCCCACCAGCCGTCGGAACCCAGTGCCCCACGGCGGGTGAGCAGGATGTCCAGCCCGGGGGTCGCGGGGCTCTCGGCGTGCACCACCTGACCCTCGACCAGGTACAGCACTCCGCGATCCCGTGTCAGTACGCCGGTGGCGCGCTCCTCCGCGAGCCGGCTGAGCATGGGACTGAGCACAGGTGGGACCGAGGCCGACCGGTCCGCGCCGCCCGGGTCGGCGGGCGGGCCGGGGGCGGGGTCGGGGCCTGGTCTGCCCAGTTCCGGGAGGGGGGCTGCTTCCATCGTGGTCACCCCACCACCAGCCGTTCCGCCATCTCGCCCAGGCGTATTCGGGCCAGGGCGAGATTGCCGTCCGAACGTCCCAGCCACAGATGCAGGAACACACTGCTGTCGAAGGTCGTCCGGACGAAACGCAGGACGTGATAGCTGTCCCTGTTGCTGATGATGAGGTCCTCCACCGGCGGCTGCCCGCCGGACCAGTCGGCTCCTTCCTCGGGTGCGAAAGCCTTGTGTTCCGCGGCGAGCCGGGCGAGTTCGGCCGCCTCGGCCGCGGTGGCCTCGTGGTCCCCGTTCGGTGAGTCCCCGACCGTGCCCAGAGCCAGTCCGCTGGTCCAGTCGACCACCGAGGCTCCCCGGGCTCCGGGCAGTCTCATGGCCTCCAGCAGGCACTCGTCGATTCCGGGCACGGTGCTTCCCTCCCGCCCGTCGATTCAGCTGAGTGACGCAGAAGCTACGCAACGTGTGCGTGACGAGTGAGAGATAGGGCATTTTCCTGTGGAACATGCCGGTTGCTGGCTAGTGTGGGTCGATTGCTCTGAAGATAATCAGACCTTCGGGCTTTTCCCGGTTCACGGGTACATTCATTCCGGTCATGCCGGGCCATGTCGGGGCGAGCCGGGTCTCGCCGGTCACGCCGGAGTCGCGCCGGTCACGCCGGTCACGCCGGTCACGCCGGAGTCGTACGGGTCACGCCGGGGTCCCGCCGGGTCAGCGCCTCGGAGTGTGCCCCTCCCGACTCCGCCACGAGTTCGTCGATCGTCTGTGCCGTGCGGACCACCGCGAACCGCACCCCGCCGGACCCGTCCGGGCCGAAGCCGTGGACGGCGGGCCGCGCGAGCGAGTTGTAGCCGTAGTGGTGCGCGAAGTAGTACGCCCCCGTGTCCAGCGCGGCCGCGTAGTCGCCCTGTTCGAGCAGTGGCATCGACCGGCCCTCCGCCAGCAGGTCACCCGCGAAGCACGCGGGTCCCGCCACGTCCTGCACCACGTCGGGCCCCGACTTCGGCCGCCCCTCGGCGTCGTACGCGGCCACCCGCAGCGGCCAGGACTCCGGCGCGTACACCGTGCGGGTCGCCACCTGAACTCCCGCGTGCGTCACCGCGATGGCCCGGCCGCCCGCCGACTTCGCGTACTCGACGCGCGCCAGCACCACGCCGTGCTTGGCGAGCAGCGACCGCCCGAACTCCGTGACCAGCCCGTACCGTCCGTCGAACAGCCCCGGCACGGTCGACGCGAGGAGCCGCGCGTACTCCTCGTACGTCGGGGTGTGGGCGTCCGAGCCGAAGTTCACCGGCAGCCCGCCGCCGATGTCGAGCGTGTCGATCCGCCGTCGGCTGGCCCGCTCGTTGATCTCCTCCGCGAGCCCGTACACCTCGGCCACCCCGTGTGCCATCAGCTCCAGCGGCATCCCCTGTGAACCCGAGTGCGTGTGCAGCCGGGTCAGCCACGGCCGGTCCAGGTACGCCCGTACGACCCACTCGCGCGCGCCCTCGTCCCGCAGCGCGACCCCGAACTTGGAGGTCGCCGTCGCCGTGGACAGTGCCCCGATCGAACCCCCGCCGACCTGCGGGTTGACCCGCAGCCCCAGAGGTGAGCGGGTCGCCGCCGAGCCGACCAGCGCGTCGATCCGCGCCAGCTCCTGGGGGTTGTCCGCGTTGACCGCGATGCCCAGTGCGAGCGCTTCCCGCAGCTCCGAGGGGGTCTTCGCGGGCGAGTCGAGGACCGTACGGGACGGGGGCACCCCGGCGGCGCGGGCGAGGGCCAGCTCGCCCGGACTCGCGACCTCCATGCCGATGCCCTCCCGGTGCAGCAGCCGCAGCACGGGGACGAGGGGGGTCGCCTTCACCGCGAACGCGTGCAGCACGGGGGTTCCCGGTGCGGTCACCGCGTCGAAGGCTGCCCGCAGGGCTGCCACGGAGGCCCGGATGCCGGTGGTGTCGAGGAGTGCGACGAGGGGAGCGGAGGGGCTGACGAGTCCCTGTTCCACGGCCGCGCGAACGGCCTCGTGGCGTCGCGCGGCCCCGTCCGCACCCTGGTCCCCACCTCCGCCGGTGCCCCGATCCGCGCCCTTCTCCGGCTGGTAGCCCGTCGTGCCGTCCGCGTCCCCTGAACCTGTGTATGCAGCCATGCATCCAGCCAAACACCCGTGCGACGCCCGTGCTGGCCCCGGAGGGTATTGACTAGACCTATTCAGAAGTTCAAGATGTGAATATCCACTGTGCCGCTTCGCCAGGAGGCAGACCATGTCAGGACCCCGCCCCGTCCGAGCACCGCGCGGCACGGAACTGAGCGCCCTGGGATGGCCGCAGGAAGCCGCTCTGCGGATGCTGCAGAACAACCTCGACCCCGAGGTCGCCGAGCACCCCGACAAGCTCGTCGTCTACGGCGGCACCGGCAAGGCCGCCCGCGACTGGCGCTCCTTCGACGCCATGGTCCGTACGCTGCGGACGCTGAAGCAGGACGAGACGATGCTCGTCCAGTCCGGCCGCCCCGTCGGTGTCATGCAGACCCACGAGTGGGCGCCGCGCGTCCTCATCGCCAACTCCAACCTGGTGGGCGACTGGGCGAACTGGGAGGAGTTCCGGCGCCTCGAAGCACTCGGCCTCACCATGTACGGCCAGATGACCGCCGGGTCGTGGATCTACATCGGCACGCAGGGCATCCTCCAGGGCACGTATGAGACCTTCTCCGCCGTCGCCGCGAAGAAGTTCGGCGGGACGCTCGCCGGGACCATCACCCTGACGGCCGGTCTCGGCGGCATGGGCGGCGCCCAGCCGCTCGCCGTGACGATGAACGACGGTGTCGCGATCTGTATCGACGTCGACCCGCGCGCCATCGAGCGCCGCATCGAGCACCGGTACCTGGACGTGCGGGCCGACTCCCTGGAGCACGCCCTCCAGCTCGCCGTGGAAGCCCGGGACGCCCGCCGCCCGCTGTCCATCGGCCTGCTCGGCAACGCCGCCGAACTGCTGCCGCGGATGCTCGCCGAGGGCGCCCCGATCGACATCGTGACCGACCAGACCTCGGCCCACGACCCACTGGCCTACCTGCCCGTGGGCGTCGAACACGACGACATGGCCGCGTACGCGGCGAAGGACCCGGCCGGCTTCACCACGCGGGCCCGTGAGTCCATGGCGCGGCACGTGGAGGCCATGGTGGGCTTCATGGACGCCGGCGCCGAGGTCTTCGACTACGGCAACTCCATCCGGGGCGAGGCCCAACTCGCCGGATACGAGCGGGCGTTCGCCTTCCCCGGGTTCGTACCCGCCTACATCCGGCCGCTGTTCTCCGAGGGCAGGGGCCCCTTCCGCTGGGCCGCCCTTTCCGGTGAGGCGTCCGACATCCACAAGACGGACAGGGCGATCCTCGACCTCTTCCCCGAGGGCGACTCCGTCCAGAACGCCTCCCTCCACCGCTGGATCAAGCTGGCGGGCGAGCGGGTGCACTTCCAGGGGCTGCCCGCGCGGATCTGCTGGCTCGGCTACGGGGAGCGGGACAAGGCGGGCGAGCGGTTCAACGACATGGTCGCCTCTGGCGAGCTGGCGGCTCCCCTGGCGATCGGCCGCGACCACCTCGACTGCGGTTCCGTCGCCTCCCCGTACCGCGAGACCGAGGCCATGCTCGACGGCTCGGACGCGATCGCCGACTGGCCGTTGCTGAACGCGATGGTGAACGTGGCCTCCGGCGCGTCCTGGGTGTCCATCCACCATGGTGGCGGTGTGGGCATGGGGCGTTCCATCCACGCGGGGCAGGTGACGGTGGCCGACGGCACGAAGCTGGCCGGCGAGAAGATCCGCCGTGTCCTGACGAACGACCCCGGGATGGGTGTCATTCGGCATGTCGATGCCGGGTACGACATCGCGGAGGCGGTCGCTGACGAGCGTGGCGTGCGGGTTCCCATGCGGGAGGGCGAGTGAGCGGGTCGTTGTCGGGCGGGGGCGCTGCCCCCGGGCCCCGCTGGGGGCTCCGCCCCCAGGCCCCCGATCGGCCTGAACGGCCTCGTCCTCAAACGCCGGACGGGCTGAAAATGCCTGGACCGGACTCGAACGCCCGGCCACGTTCAGGTACTTCCTCCTTCCTTGAGATGTGGCGGCAGTTGGAGCCCATCGGGCGGCACCCCGCATCCGGTGGCTACCGGCGGTTCGCCTGGACCGGGGCCGATACCGACTGCCGGGCCTGGTTCCGGGCGCAGGCCGAGGCGCGCGGGCTCGTGCTCGAACTGGACCGGAACGGGAACCAGTGGGCCTGGCTCGGCGACCCCTCGGCGGGGGACGCCGTCGTCACCGGGTCCCACCTCGACTCGGTGCCCGACGGCGGGGCCTTCGACGGGCCCCTCGGCGTCGTGTCCTCCTTCGCCGCGCTGGACGAACTGCGCGGCCGGAACGCACGGTTCACCAAGCCCCTCGCCATCGTGAACTTCGGCGACGAGGAAGGCGCCCGCTTCGGGCTGGCCTGTGTGGGCTCGCGGCTCACCGCCGGGGAACTCAGCGTCGAGCAGGCGCACCGGCTCACCGACGCCGACGGGATCACGCTCCCGCAGGCGATGGAGGCCGCGGGTCACGACCCGGACGCCATCGGCGCGGACCCCGAACGCCTGAGCCGTATCGGCGCGTTCGTCGAGCTGCACGTCGAGCAGGGGCGCGCCCTCGACCTGACCGGCGACCGGGTCGGTGTCGCCAGCGCCATCTGGCCGCACGGGCGGTGGCGGTTCGACTTCCGGGGAGAGGCCAACCACGCGGGCACCACCCGCCTCGTGGACCGCCGCGACCCCATGCTGTCGTACGCGGAGACCGTGCTCGCGGCCCGCCGGGAAGCTCAGCTCACGGGCGCCGTGGCCACCTTCGGCAAGATCTCGGTCGAGCCGAACGGAGTCAACGCCATCCCCTCCCTCGTACGCGGCTGGCTCGACTCCCGCGCCGCGGACCAGGCGACCCTCGACAGGGTCGTCCACGGCATCGAGAAGGCGGCCCGCGAGTACGCCGACGCGCACGGCATCCACCTCGATGTCGTCCGGGAGTCGTTCACCCCGGTCGTCGAGTTCGAGCACGCGCTGCGGGACGAGATCGCCCGCCTCCTGGGCGGGGAGACGGGCAAGGACCCCGCGGATCTGAGGGTTCCCGTCCTGGGAACCGGTGCGGGACACGACGCCGGGATCCTCTCCGGTTCGATTCCGACCGCCATGCTGTTCGTACGCAACCCCACCGGGGTCTCGCACTCGCCGGCCGAGTACGCCGCCGAGGACGACTGCGTGGCCGGGGTGACCGCACTCGCCGACGTACTGGAAGGGCTGGCCTGCAAGTGAGCGAGCTGAACGCGAGCGCGCGAGGCACGACGTACTGGCTGGAGCACGCCTGGCTCGACTCCTACGTGGAGCCGGGCGTGGCCCTCGACGTGGGTGCGGACGGCCGGATCGCCGCCGTCCGCACAGGCGTCGACAGTCCACCGCCCGGAGCGGAGGTCCTGCGCGGCCTGACGCTCCCCGGCCTCGCCAACACCCACAGCCACGCCTTCCACCGGGCCCTGCGCGGTACCGTCCAGGTCGGCTCCGGGACCTTCTGGACCTGGCGCGAGATCATGTACTCCGTCGCGGACCGGCTCACCCCGGACACGTACCACGCGCTCGCCCGCGCGGTGTACGCGGAGATGGCCCTCGCCGGGATCACGGCCGTGGGCGAGTTCCACTACGTGCACCACGCGCCCGGTGGCACCCCCTACGCCGACCCGAACGCCATGGGCGAGGCGCTCGTCGAGGCCGCCGCCGAGGCGGGCATCCGCATCACCCTCCTCGACACCGTCTACCTCGCCGCGGGCCTGGTCGACGCGCGCAGGGGACAGCCCCCCAACCGGCACCAGCTCCGCTTCTCCGACGGCACGGCGGAAGCCTGGGCAGCACGCTGTTCAGTTCTCAAGGACCGGGATCACGCGCGGATCGGGGCCGCCATCCACTCCGTACGGGCGGTCCCCGCACGGCAGTTGGCGACGGTGGCGCGGTGGGCCGAGGAGCGGCGGGCCCCGCTCCATGTGCACCTGTCCGAGCAGACGGCGGAGAACGACGCCTGCCTGGCGGCCCACGGCTGTACGCCCACCCGGCTGCTCGCCGACCACGGAGTGCTCGGCCCGCGCACCACGGGCGTGCACAACACCCACCTCACCGACGAGGACATCTCGCTGCTCGGCCGCTCGGGCACCGGCACGTGCATGTGCCCGACCACCGAGCGCGACCTCGCCGACGGCATCGGACCGGCCGTCGCCCTCCAGCACGCGGGTTCCCCGCTGTCCCTCGGCTCCGACAGCCACGCAGTCGTCGACCTGCTCGAAGAGGCACGCGCGATGGAGCTGAACGAGCGCCTGCGCAGCCGCACCCGGGGCCACTGGACCGCGGCGGCGCTCCTTCGCGCCGCCTCCGCGGACGGCCACGCGGCCCTCGGCTGGGCCGACGCGGGCACGCTCGAAGCGGGTGCGCTCGCCGACTTCACGACGGTCGCGCTCGACTCCGTCAGGACAGCGGGAACGCTGCCGCGGCTCGGGGCCGAGACGGCCGTATTCGCCGCGACAGCGGCGGATGTGCGGCACACCGTCGTGGGCGGCCGGCACGTCGTACGCGACGGGGCGCACGCCCTTGTCCCGGACGTGCCCCGTGCCCTCGCGGACGCCATCGAAGCCCTGCGCGCCTGAACGTCGGCCCCGGCCCCGGCCCCGGCCCCGGTTCCGAACCCGCCCCCGTCGCCGCCCCCGTCGCCCCGATCGCCCAAGAGGACGCCATGAGCAGCAGGACCGGCAGCACGACCCTCATCACCAACATCGCCAGTCTGGTCACCAACGACTCCTCTCTCGGATGGGGGTCCCCCCGTTCGAGCAAATTCGAGAATGGGGGAGGATCTCCGCTCGGTCTGATCCAGGACGCGGCCGTCGTCATCGACGGCGACCGCATCGCGTGGACCGGTGACTCAAGAAAAGCACCCGCCACTGACAATCGGGTCGACGCCGGTGGCCGCGCGGTGATCCCCGGCTTCGTCGACTCCCACTCGCACCTCGTCTTCGCGGGCGACCGCACGCAGGAGTTCAACGCCCGTATGTCCGGCCGGGCCTACAGCGCCGGCGGCATCCGGACGACCGTCGCCGCCACCCGCGCGGCGACGGACGCGGAACTGGAGCGGAACCTCACCCGTTACCTCGCCGAGGCCCTGCGCCAGGGCACGACCACGTTCGAGACGAAGTCCGGCTACGGGTTGACGGTCGAGGACGAGGCGCGGGCCCTGCGCATCGCGTCCGCGCACACCGACGAGGTCACCTACCTCGGCGCGCACATCGTCTCGCCTGACCACGCGGACGACCCCGCCGCGTACGTCGCGCTCGTCACCGGCGAGATGCTGGACGCGTGTGCCCCGTACGCGCGTTGGATCGACGTCTTCTGCGAGAAGGGGGCCTTCGACGGGGACCAGGCCCGCGCGATCCTCACGGCGGGCAGGGCGAAGGGGCTGCACCCGCGCATCCACGCCAACCAGCTCTCGTACGGCCCCGGAGTGCAGCTCGCTGTCGAACTCGACGCGGCCAGCGCCGACCACTGCACCCACCTCACCGACGCGGACGTGGACGCCCTCGCGAACGGCGACACGGTGGCGACGCTGCTGCCCGGCGCGGAGTTCTCCACCCGGGCGGAGTGGCCGAACGCCCGCCGCCTGCTCGACGCGGGCGTCACGGTCGCCCTGTCGACGGACTGCAATCCGGGCTCGTCCTTCACGTCGTCCATGCCGTTCTGCATCGCGCTCGCGGTACGGGACATGGGGATGACGCCGGATGAGGCGGTGTGGTCGGCCACGGCGGGCGGGGCGAGGGCTTTGCGCCGCACCGACGTCGGCCGCCTCGCCCCGGGCGCGTACGCCGACCTGGCGTTCCTCGACGCCCCGAGCCACGTGCACCTGGCGTACCGGCCGGGGGTGCCGCTGGTGCGGGAGGTGTGGCGCAGGGGCGCGCGAGTGTGACTAGGCGGCGGTAGGGGCCGCGCCCGCTTTCACCCCGCGTATCAGGTGGGCCAACGGGCGGGTACTGGTGATGAGTTCGGTGCCGGGGGTTTCGCTCTCACGGAGGTGGAGGGTCCCGGGGGACTTGGCGATCTCGACGCAGGTGTTGCCGTCGCCGCCGCCCGAGAAGGTGGATTTCTGCCAGCGCAATGCATGGTCCATGTGCGGCTCACAACTCCTTGGTCATACGGTGGATGAAGTTCCGTGACGCCATGGGTTCCAGCGTCATCTTCTCGACTTCACGGAAGAGTGTTCGGAGCTGTTTCAGCTCTACTCCCGCATCGATGAACATGGTGCCGGTGGGGCGCAGCAGATGTGGAGGGACCTGATGACGGCGATCCAGTACTTCTGGCGACACCCGCTTGCTGAGCAGGTGCGAGAGGAAGGGCGAGAGGAAGGGCGCGAAGAGGGTCGGGCCCTGGAACGGGCGGAGAGTGTTCTGCGCACTCTTCAGTGGCGGGGCGTCGACGTGCCCGATGTCGTTCGTAAGCGTGTTCTCTCGTCCACCGACATGGATGAACTCGGCTCCTGGCTCGACCGTTCCTATCGGGTCGCCGATGCCGGGGAGTTGTTCGCCGAGGGCTGCTGAGGCGTCGTACGGCTGCGCCCGCGCCCCCGGCCAGAGCGCGACCTGGTGCGCGTCGCGGCCTGTGGACAGAAAGCGCGGGGCCGAGCCGGTCAGGTCGGCTCGGCCCCGCGCGTGTCGGGCGACGGAGGTGTCACTCCTCGACGGTCAGGCCCCTGCGCAGTCGCACCAGCGTCCGCGACAGCAGTCGCGACACGTGCATCTGCGAGATGCCCAGTTCCTCGCCGATCTCCGACTGGGTCAGATTGGCGACGAAGCGCAGCGACAGGATCTGCCGGTCGCGCTGCGGAAGTTCGGCGATCAGCGGCTTCAGCGACTCCACGTACTCGATGCCTTCGAGTCCGTGGTCCTCGTAACCGATCCGGTCCGCCAGCGCGCCCTCGGAGTCGTCCTCCTCGGGCTGGGCGTCCAGTGAGCTGGCCGTGTAGGCGTTGGACGCCGCCATGCCCTCGACGACCTCGTCGTTCGACAGCCCCAGACGCTCCGCCAGCTCTCCCACCGTCGGAGCGCGGTCCAGTTGCTGTGCGAGTTCGTCGCCCGCCTTGGCCAGGTCGAGGCGGAGCTCCTGCAGCCTTCGCGGTACGCGCACGGACCATGACGTGTCACGGAAGAAGCGCTTGATCTCGCCGACGATGGTCGGCATCGCGAAAGTGGGGAACTCGACGCCGCGGCTGAGTTCGAAGCGGTCGATCGCCTTGATCAGGCCTATCGTGCCGACCTGGATGATGTCCTCCATCGGCTCGCTGCGGGAGCGGAACCGGGAGGCGGCGAACTTGACCAGGGCGAGGTTGAGTTCGACCAGAGTGTTGCGGACGTACGAGTACTCGGAGGTGCCTTCCTCCAGCGACTCAAGGCGCCCGAAGAGAGTCTTGGAGAGTGCTCGCGCGTCGACCGGGCCCACCTCCGCGAACGGGGGGATCTCGGGAAGCCCGGCGAGGCCGGCGTTCTCGTCGGCGGACTCTTCTTCCAGATCGTCCAGAGGGCGTGTCGACGTCGCCCTCTGGGCCTGCGATGCGTCGAGCCGGGGTGACATGATGTCCTCCATCGTTCTCGGCATATGGCTGCCGATGCCAATACGTGCACTGCGGTGTGCGGCGCCTCCAAAGCCGGCCGTGTCGAAAACTGTCTCTACTAGCCCTACCCGCTTTCGTGACCCTCTCGCAAGTGAGTTTTGCGGCGAAATGTCCAATTCTTGGCGGTTGTTCGGGTGTCAGAGTGTGCAGGGAAGGCGTAGGGTTCGAGTGCGTCAACGAACAACCACATCGGTCGGAAGAGAGAGACGGCATGGACCGCGGGACGGTCGGCAGCGCACAGTCGGGCCGGCTTCTGGTCGAGGTGCGAGAAGAGGGCACTAGTGCCGTCGTCACCCCGGCGGGTGAGCTGGATCACCATACGGCGGATCTTCTGCGCGAACCGGTCGAGGACTGCCTCGACCGCGGCTTCGTGCGTCTCGTCGTGGACTGTTCACGGTTGGAGTTCTGCGACTCCACCGGATTGAACGTCCTTCTCGGTGCTCGGCTGCGCGCCGAGGCCGCCGGCGGCGGGGTCCACCTGGCAGGAATGCTGCCGGTGGTGGCCCGGGTCTTCGAGATCACCGGGGCGGAGGCCGTCTTCACCGTGCACGACACGCTGGAAGCGGCATTGGACGACAAGAGCGGGGCAGGTGACTCCGTGGCGGACGATTCCGCGGCGGCGGGTGAAGCCGGGGCCGCGGGGTCCGAGGACGGTGCGGCCGAGAGCCGTGCGTCCGGGGCCGACCTGCCCGCGGCCGATCGGGGTGACTAGTCGCCCCGAGGCGCTGTCCTGCGGCACAGTTGTGTCCAGGTCGCCTTCGACGTGATCAACGCGATATCGGAGTCTCGTCATCCGTACCGAACAAGTGGGTGTTCCGGCGGTTCGGTCGGGCAGGAGACCTTCTGAATATGTCAACGGACCGAACGGCAAGTGTGCGGCAGTCCCGGACCACTCCCCGAGCCCGAGTGCTCTGGACTTTCCGAGTGCGCCGCATGTGCTGAATGTGCTGAGAACTGAGTCTTGAATCGTGAACTGGTGAATCGGTGAGGTGAAGCGCTGATGAGCACCACCCGGCCTTACTCGCCGGGCGACCGCGGCCCTGAATCGGGCGACGGCGGCGCTTCCGGGGCGTCTCCGGGCGATACGCCCCCCGGGCGTCATGCCCGCCGACTGAACTTCGAGGGCGAGAGCGGAGTCGTCCCGCTCGCCCGTGACTTCGCCCGGCAGGCGCTGTACGAGTGGGGGTGGCTGCCCGCGGCCACCGCCGATCGGCGGGCCGCGGCGGAGGACGTGCTGCTGGTCGTGTCCGAACTCGTCACCAACGCCTGTCTGCATGCCGAGGGCCCGGACGAGCTCTGGATCTCCTGCGAGAACAAGGTGCTGCGGATCGAGGTCTCCGACCGGGGGGCCGGTCAGCCCGCGCCGCGGACCCCGCATCGGGCCGGGCGGCCCGGCGGGCACGGGATGTTCATCGTGCAGCGGTTGTGCCTGGACTGGGGTGTGGTCCGGGCGGAGGGGGCCGCTGGGAAGACGGTCTGGGCGGAGTTGGGCGCTCCCGCGTAGCGCTCCGCCGCGGTTTGGCGTTGCCCTCTGTGAGGCCTGTTGCTCTCTGTTGAGCCTTGCCGTGCCTTGTCATGCCATGCCCTGTGATGCCCTGCGATGCCTTGTGGGGGTGCCCTGCGGGCTGCGGTGGCTCTGTGTTTTCGGGTGCGGGTGCGGGTTCGGTAAGGGCTGGGCGCGCAGTTCCCCGCGCCCCTTTCGGGGCGGTCCTCCGGACCTGCCCCCCTCCGAGTCGCCCCCGGGAGTCGCCCCCTTCCCCGGGCGCGGGCCCTCCCCTCGCCCGTTGCTCACCTTGTGCGCATCGGATCCTCACGGATCCGGTGCGCATTTTGTCTTCCCTCGGCAAGGGGCCGGGCGTACCTTGACGGCCGATCTGATGTTCCGTCAGGAACTGGCCAGGAATGGTGTCAGGAACGCCTTCGGGAATGAGGGGACCGTGTCATACCGGACGTACCAGAAACGAACCGCAGCGCTCGCGTCCGCCGCGGCCCTGGCCGGCTCGGCGGTGCTGATGGCCGCCCCCGCAGCCCGGGCCGACGTGGTGGACGTCAACTACCAGTGCAAAACCCCTATCGGCGACAAGTCGGCCGTCTCGCCCATCGACATCAAGAGCGTCAAGAGCGGCAGTGGCTACCGGCTCACGATGACCTTCGAGAAGGGCGTCTCGTCCAGCCCCGTCGAACTGGGCAAAGGCGCGATGAATCCGAGCGCGGTCATCAAACTCGGC
This sequence comes from Streptomyces sp. NPDC087844, assembly GCF_044742785.1. Taxonomy (NCBI): domain Bacteria; kingdom Bacillati; phylum Actinomycetota; class Actinomycetes; order Kitasatosporales; family Streptomycetaceae; genus Streptomyces; species Streptomyces sp. NPDC087844. Next base: position 106,599 of record NZ_JBIUVD010000002.1, read on the forward strand.
GGCGCCGACAGCGGGACCGTGTCGGTCAAGGGTCCCGCCAACCCTGCGGCGATCCCCGCCAACACCCCCATCAAGATCACCGACCTGACCGGGACGTACACCCCGAAGGGAAGCGGCAAGGTCACCTTCACCGCGGGTGTGCTGACCATCAAGGCCCTCGGTACGACAACCACGTGCACGCCCGGCAACAGCCCGAAGCCCTCGCTGACCCTGACCGTCGCGGCGTCGGGCGGTGGCTCCACAGGCACAACGGGCACAACAGGCAATACCGGCTCCTCGCAGGACGCCGCGGCGGGCGGTGAGGATCTGCCGCAGACCGGCCCCGAGGACTCCGCGATCGCACTCGGCACGCTCGGCGGCACCGTCCTGCTGGCAGGCGCGGCCGGCGTGCTGTGGCTGAGCCGGCGCAACCAGGCCCGCGGCTGAATCGCCCCGCACCAGCCCTTCTGCTTCGGAGCCGCCGATGCCGTTCGCCGTCCGTGCACTCTGCCACGCGTCCGTGACCGTGCTCGGCGTCGCCCCGGTCCCCGTCACCGACGACGACTGGTCCGTGGTGCCCTCGGCGGGCGGGGGTCACGACGGTCGGCCGTACTTCTACGCGGAGGGCGCGCCCGGCATGGTCCTCCAGGACACCGGGTCGGTGCGCAACCCCGGCGGAAAGCCGCTGGCGGTACGGCTCGGGGGCGCCGACGCCGACAACGGCGCCGACAAAGCGCTCTCCTGGCCCGACCCGCCCGACCCGCCCGACCCGCACGACCCGCCCGACCCGCCCGCCCTCGACGGGGTCGACGTCGAGTTGACGGTCACGGCGGAGGGCGGGGCCCGTGGCGATGCCGCCGCGGAAGCGTGGTTCGTGCCGAGGACGGCGGCGTCGGCGGGCGCGCTGTCCGGGCTCGCGGTGTGTGCGGGCGGCGCCCTCTGGTTCGTACGACGTGTACGACGTATGCGATGTATGCGACGCGTACGGCCGCGTACGGAAGTCGCTACGGAAGTCGAGTCGACGGGAGCGGTGATGTGAGCGGCACGGCTGCAGGGGTGTGTCGGTGGCGGGCGGCCGTGGCGGCGGTGGTTGTGGCGCTCGCGCTGTTCTCGCTGGTGGGGGGTACCGCCGCCGCGGCGGAGAAACCGCAGGTGAAACTCTCCAAGTCCCAGGCGGGGACCGGCGGTTCCCTCACGGTGAGCGGCAGTGGATGGCGGGCTAACGCCCTGCTGATGATGCTCATCTGCGGTCGGTCCTCGACCGACCGGGGCGTGATCGGCGGGACCAACTCCTGCGCGAACGCGGACGGACGGGCCGTCACCACCGACGCGAAGGGCCGGTTCAGCAAGAAACTGCCGGTCACCGAACCGCCCGAACCGTGCCCCTGCGTGGTCCATGTCGCGACGGTCACCGGCGCGAAGGCGGAGGCGGACGCCCCCTTCCTGGTCGCGGGGCACGAGGTCGAGCCGCTGCCCAAGGAGGACAGCGGCGGGCGGCTCTCGGTGCTCACCGACACCCGGCTTCGAGGGTCCGGCGGTCTGCTCACCTGGTTCGGCGCGCCGCCTGCCCGCAAGCTCGTCTTCACCGTCGGAAACGTCGGTACCACCGACGTGAAGAACCCGGTCTTCCAGGTCGGTACCTCGCACGGCGTGTTCGCCCCGCAGTGGGAGGAACACCAGTGGCGCGGCACCGTCGGCCCCGGCAAGAAGGCACGGATCACCCTGCCGGTGGAACTGACCGCCGGTGCGCACGGCGACTACACGGTCTCCCTGAAGTTCGGCGGCAAGGTGCTCGCCGAGCAGCCGTGGGGCGTGGGCCGCCCCTGGGGCGTGGCGCTCTTCTGGCTCCTGGTCTGTGTCGTCGTACCGGCCGCGCTGTTCCGGACCGGGATGGCCGTGGTGGACCGGGTGCGGCCGAGCGGACCCGCCGGGCGGGGCGGGAGGGGCCGGGGGCGCAGGGGCGGACGGAGTGTCCGGCCCGGTCGTGGCGCGCACGGAGTGCGGCGCGGGGGGCTGCGGCTGCCCGAAGTCACCCTGCGCATGCCAAGGCTGACTCCTTCGCCGGCCTCGAAGGACTCCGGCGACAAGAGATTCGGCGACAACGAATTCGGTGGCAACGAATCCGCCGGCAACGAATTCGGCGGCAACGAATCCGCGGGCGTCGGCGCCGACACAGGTACGCGTACGCGGGCCCGTACGCGTTCCGCTCTGCCCTGGTTCACCCCGGACACCGATCCCGGGGCCGCCGAGGCCGATCAGCTCTCCGCACCGCACGAGAACACTCCGACGTCCCCCACCAGGAAGGGAATCACGTGAGCACGCAACGGAGAGTCCGGCCCGGGCCGAAGAAGCCCGGAGGCGGCCGAAGAGCGAGCGCGGCCGGAGTCGCGATGATGCTCGGCGGTGCGGGAGTCCTGCTGGGTGTGGCGGCGACGCCCGCCCAGGCCGCCGAAGTGTCCTACGCGACCGACTGCGTACCCCCTCCGGTCTCCGGGCTGCCGACGGTCAAGGGCACCACCCAGGTGGAGATCACCGCGCCGGCCGCGGCGAAGGTCGGTGACGAGGTCGAGGTGGTGTGGAAGTTCACGCGGGCCGCCTCCAAGAACCCCGACCTCATCGACCTGCCCGCCGACTCGGTGCAGCCGTCCGGCATCCTCAAGGCGGCCGGTGCGCAGACCGCGTCCGTCGCGATGCAGGGGCCGCGCGAGAACCCGGCGATCCCCAAGGGCGGGGCGATGATCCTGTCCGACATGAAGGGCAAGCTGAAACTGACGAAGGCCGGCGAGGCGACGCTGACGCCGGACGCGTACGCCATCAACGTCATGTCCACGGACACCAAGTGCGCGCCGACGGAGACGGTGAGGCCCGCCGCGACGATCAACGTCACGGCGGGGGAGGGTGATCCGCCCCCCGAGTCGCCCGGTCCCACCAGCCCGACGCCCACGCCCACCGGGGGCACCACCGGCGGTACGACCGGCGGTGGGACCGGTGGTGGTGACACGGGTGGTACCAGCGGTGGTACCACCGGCGGTGGGGAACAGACCGACTTCACCGGCAAGGCGGTCGACATCCCCTACGCGTGCAAGACACCGATCGGGGACAAGAACGTGACCTCGCCGGTGCAGATCAACGCCAAGAAAAACGGCGGGAACTACGACCTCACCGTCCAGTTCAAGGGGTCTGTGATGGACAGCCCCGCCGACATTCCGGCCGACTCGGTCAAGCCGTCGATGGAGGTCGTACTGGGTGGCGCGGACAAGGGCACGGTCGCGGTCGCAGGGCCGACCAACGCCGAGGCCATCAAGTCCGGGGAGCCCATGGTGATCTCCGACATGACCGGCACGTACAAGCCGGGCGCGGACGGGGAGTCGACGCTGTCGCCGGGGGTGCTGACGGTGAAGGCGCTCGGGACGACGACCACGTGCACGCCGACGAAGTCCGCGGTGTCCTTGACGTTGGACACGGCTGCCCAGCCGGGGGGTGCGGCCGGGGGGAGTGGCTCCGCCGGTGGTAGTGCCTCTGGTTCCGGTGGGAGCGGCTCCGCCGGCAGTGGCTCTGCGGGGGGTGGGCTCGCGGACACCGGGAGCGATGACGGTGGGGGGTTGCGGGCGCTCGGGTTTGTCGCCGGGACCGCGGTTCTGCTCGGCGGGGCCGTGTTCACGTTCATGCCCCGAGGGCGGCGGGGGTGAGCTGCGTGGGGATCTGACGGCCCGCTGTGGCCGGCCGCGCAGTTCCCCGCGCCCCTCAAAGCCAGAAGATTGCGCCGTTCCCCGCGTCCCTGGAAGACGAAACAAGATTGCGCCGTTCCCCGCGCCCCTGGGTACTCAGGGGCGCGGGGAACGGCGCAATCTGTTCGTCTTTGGGGAGCTTCTGGCGGAGTGACTAGTTCACGTTGCCCATCAAGGACTTGACCTTGTTGCGGTACATGTAGATCGCTACGCCCGCGACCACCGCGAGGCCGGCCTCCAGGGCCACGATGCCCATGCCGTTCAGGTCGACGCCCGCGATGGAGAGCAGGGCGGTCGTGGCGTCACCGGCGGTGACGGCCAGGAACCAGACGCCCATCATCTGGGAGGCGTACTTCGCGGGAGCCATCTTCGTGGTGACGGAGAGGCCGACCGGGGAGACGGCCAGTTCGCCGACGGTCTGCACGAAGTAGATGCCGACCAGCCACATCGCGGCGGCCTTGTGACCGCCCTCGGCGATCGATAGAGGGGCCAGGAAGAGGAAGAACGAGGCACCGACCAGGACCAGACCCGACGCGAACTTCACGATCGTGCTCGGCTCCCGGCCGGCCCGGTTCAGCGCCAGCCACGCCCAGGCGAAGACCGGGGCGAGCGCCATGATCATGACCGGGTTGACCGACTGGTACCAGGAGACCGGGAAGGTCCAGCCGAGGACGCTGTTCTCGGCCGACGACTCGGCGAAGATCGACAGCGTGGAGCCGCCCTGGTCGTAGATCATCCAGAAGACGGCCGCGGCGACGAAGAACCAGATGTACGCCGACATCCTCGACTGCTCGACCCGGTCCAGCGACTTGTCGCGCTTGATCCTGGCGATCACCCAGACCGGGATGATCAGACCGATGAGCGCGAGCGGGACCATGATCCAGTTCAGCGTGTAGTGGCCGGAGAGGCTGACGACGGCGTAGAAGACCGCGGCGACGGCCAGCCACAGCAGACCCTTGCGCAGGGCCGAGGCCTTCTCCTCTGCGGACATCGGCGTAGGGACGACGTCCGAGCGCGCGTCGAGGTGGCGGCGGCCCATCAGGAACTGCGCCAGGCCCAGTGCCATGCCGAGCGCGGCGAGCGCGAAGCCCAGGTGCCAGTTCACCTTCTCGCCGATGGTGCCGATCGCCAGCGGAGCGGCGAAGGCGCCCAGGTTGATACCGATGTAGAAGACGGTGAAACCGCCGTCGCGGCGCGGGTCGTCCGGGCCCTGGTAGAGGTGGCCGACCATCGTCGAGATGTTGGCTTTCAGCAGACCCGAGCCGATCGCGACAAGACCGAGGCCCGCGAAGAAGGTGCCGGACGAGGGCAGCGCCAGCGTCAGGTGGCCCAGCATGATGACCAGTCCCGCGACGGCGACGGTCTTGCGGGGGCCGAGCACACGGTCCGCGAACCAGCCGCCGGGGAGGGCGAGCAGGTACACGAGCGACAGATACACGGAGTAGATCGCGGTCGCGGTGCTCGCGCTCAGGTGCAGGCCGCCGGGGGCGACCAGGTAGAGCGGCAGGAGTGCCCTCATGCCGTAGTAGGAGAACCTCTCCCACATCTCGGTCATGAAGAGTGTGGCCAGTCCGCGGGGGTGGCCGAAGAAGGTCTTCTCGTATCCGGAACCGGGGGTGCCCGGAGAGACCGAGTCCTTCGTCAGGCTGGACGATATGGTCGTTCCTTGCTGGTCGGGACGCGCCGCTGGAGCGGAAGCCGCTTGAGCGGAATGGGGTTGCGCGCCCGGTGGGGGAGGCGGCCGGCACCGGCGGGTCGGCCGTCCCGCCCCACGCCCACGGGGAGTTCCGCCCCGTCCTCGGTCGACGAGGTCGCAGCGGTGGACGACGACCACCGGGATCCACGCCCGTCGCGCGTTCTCGCGCGCCGGGCCCGGCCACAGGTCATTCCTTTCAAGGCTGGTAGACACCAGCCCGCACACAAAAGAGACCTTCAGCGTGAAGCTCCCGCCAAAGGTCCCTGTGTGGTGCTACAGGCGTCTGGTCACCATAAGGCCGTACGCCATATCAATGCCGCATATGGCACGACTTGAGAGATGGATCACAGGCGTGGATGGAACCATGCGCATGAATCGAAGGTCGTTCACAGATTTTCATTCTGAACCCCAGGTTCGCATGTGCGGAGGGGTCAGGATCAACACGGATGTCGATCACCCTCACTGCGCCGCTCCGCAGCGGACTACCATCAGTTCATGACCCGAGTACTGCTCGCCGAGGACGACGCGTCCATCTCGGAACCCCTCGCTCGCGCCCTGCGCCGAGAGGGGTACGAGGTCGAGGTACGTGAGGACGGACCCACCGCGCTCGACGCGGGCATCCAGGGCGGTATCGATCTGGTCGTGCTCGACCTCGGGCTGCCAGGTATGGACGGGCTGGAAGTGGCCCGGCGGCTGCGCGCCGAGGGGATGACCGTGCCGGTCCTCATCCTGACCGCGCGCGCCGACGAGGTGGACACCGTCGTGGGCCTGGACGCGGGTGCCGACGACTACGTGACCAAGCCCTTCCGTCTCGCCGAACTGCTGGCCCGGGTACGGGCCCTGCTGCGGCGCGGCGCGGCCGAGCCCCAGCAGCCGCCCGCCACGCACGGGGTGCGCATCGACGTCGAGTCGCACCGGGCGTGGATGGGCGACGAGGAGCTCCAGCTGACGGCGAAGGAGTTCGACCTGCTCCGGGTGCTCGTCAGGGACGCCGGCCGGGTCGTCACACGTGACCAGTTGATGCGCGAGGTCTGGGACACCACGTGGTGGTCGTCCACCAAGACGCTCGACATGCACATTTCCTGGCTGCGCAAGAAGCTGGGGGACGACGCGGCGAATCCGCGGTACATCGCGACGGTACGAGGAGTGGGCTTCCGCTTCGAGAAGAGTTGACCCGTTGCCGTCGGGCCGCGCTTTCCGCCGTCGCGTCGTAGGCGGATCCGCGGCCTCGTAGGCGGATGCGCGGCCGCGGGCCGTGTGCGGCTGGTCGCGCGGTTCCCCGCGCCCCTGACGGGGCGTGGGTCCAGCCCTGATCATCAGTTGCCCGGAGGGACCTGTGCGTCGCCGTCTCATCAATTCCACGCTGGCCGTCGTGCTGGTGGTGATCGCCGTGTTCGGGGTCTCGCTCGTCATCGTCGAGACCCGCACGATCAGCAACAGCGCCCAGGAACGGGTGGACTCCGAGGCGGTACGGCTGGTCAGCATCGTCGACAGCCGCATTCTCGGCGACGAGCAGGTCAACGCCCGGGTCCTCAAGGACCAGGTCACGGGCGACCGGTACGCGCGCATCGAGATCCCGGGCCGCGACACCATCCACATCGGCAAGCAGCCCACCGGTGACGTCATCACCTCCACCCGCGACGGCGAGGAGGGCGAGACCGTCACGGTGGAGGAGGCGAGCTCGGCGGTCACCCGTGAGGTCGGCCGGACGCTACTGATCATCGCGGCGGTGGCCCTGCTCGCGGTGATCGCCGCCGTCCTCCTCGCGGTGCGCCAGGCCAACCGGCTCACCTCCCCGCTGACCGACCTCGCGGAGACCGCGGAACGGCTCGGATCGGGGGACCCGCGCCCGCGCCACAAGCGGTACGGGGTGCCGGAGCTGGACCGGGTCGCCGATGTACTGGACGCTTCGGCCGAGCGCATCGCCCGCATGCTGACGGCCGAGCGGCGCCTCGCGGCCGACGCCTCGCACCAGCTGCGTACGCCGCTGACCGCGCTGTCCATGCGGCTGGAGGAGATCACCCTCACCGACGACCCGAGCACGGTCAAGGAGGAGGCGACCATCGCGCTGGCGCAGGTCGAGCGCCTCACCGACGTGGTGGAGCGGCTGCTGACCAACGCCCGTGACCCGCGTACCGGCTCCGCCGTCACGTTCGACCTCGACGAGGTCATCAAGCAGCAGCTCGCCGAGTGGCGCCCGGCCTACCGCAACGCGGGCCGCGCCATCGTCAGCTCGGGCAAGCATCATCTGCAGGCCGTCGGGACGCCGGGGGCCGTGGCCCAGGTCCTTGCCGCGCTGATCGAGAACTCGCTGATGCACGGCGGTGGCACGGTCGCGCTGCGTACGCGGGTCACCGGCAACCAGGCCGTGATCGAGGTCACCGACGAGGGGGCGGGGGTGCCGGCCGATCTGGGTGCGCGGATCTTCGAGCGGGCCATCAGCGGGCGCAACTCCACGGGGATCGGGCTCGCTGTGGCCCGTGACCTCGCGGAGGCGGATGGGGGGCGGCTGGAGATGCTTCAGGCGCAGCCGCCCGTGTTCGGGCTGTTCTTGTCGCGTACGCCTGCGAAACGGCGGGAAGGTGACGAACCCACCGTGCGCTAGCTGTTCTGTCCACGGAGGTTGGTGACAGTGATCACGGCTGAAGATTGCGCCGTTCCCCGCGCCCCTGAAGGCCCCCGCCGCTGAAGGTCCCGTGCCCCTGGAGGTGCCGCGCCCTTGGGAGGGGTACCCCCGGTGCCGGTCAGCGGACTCGTTGGACCTGGCGGAGGTTCTGGGGTGGGTGGTCCTCGTCGAGGTACGGGGACGGGTTCTCCAGGAACGATTCCGCGTCGGTCACGGGGTCGTGGGCCGGGGCTACCCGGAAGACCCACGTGCGATAGGACCAGAAGCGGAAGAGGGTCGCGATGCCGATGCCGACGAACTTGAAGACGTTGCTCGCCAGTGGGCTGTCGAAGCCCAGGCCGTACGTGGCGGCGAAGAGGAAACCGTTCTCGATGACCAGGCCGATCGCGCTGAACAGCATGAACAGCGTCAGTTCCTTGGTACGGCCACTCTTGTCACGGTCGCGGTACGTGAAGTAGCGGAAACCGATGTAGTTCGAGACGATTGCGACGACCGTGGCGATCACACTGGCCCGGACGACCTGGAGGTCGGTAGTGCTGCGCACCAGGTTGAAGGTGATCAGGTTGACGAGGAGACCCGCTCCGCCGACCGCGCCGAATTTGGCGATTTCCCTGGTCAACCGCTCGATCCGGAGGCGAACGGCGCTGACCGGCCTGGCATGAGCCCCGCGTTTATCACCTGTGCCCATGGTGTCGCCCAGCCCCCGTCTCGTCGGATACGTCATTTTCGTCAACCTTCGTCGACTCCGCCATGCTAACCAGCGGTTCCTCGCGCTGCCCGGCTCGGACTCGAAGATGTGGCCGGGATGTGACGAACCCGCACAAGGTCCGATGATCGTGCGGGCGACAGGGGTGGCTCGAAACGGCCGATACCCTGGGGGCGTGACGTTCCCGGTAGTCGGCATGGTCGGCGGCGGTCAGCTCGCTCGTATGACGCACGAGGCTGGCATCCCGCTCGGCATCAGGTTCAAGCTCCTCAGTGACACCCCCCAGGACTCTGCGGCGCAGGTGGTCAGCGAGGTCGTCGTCGGCGACTATCGCGACCTCGGCACGCTGCGGGCCTTCGCGCGGGGCTGCGACGTGATCACTTTCGATCACGAACACGTACCCACCGAGCATCTGCGGGCACTGGAGGCGGACGGCATCCCCGTGCGCCCCGGCCCCGACGCGCTCGTGCACGCCCAGGACAAGGGCGTGATGCGCGCGAAGCTCGTCGAGATCGGGGTGCCGTGCCCACGGCACCGGATCGTGAGCGATCCCGCAGACGTGGTGGCCTTCGCGGCGGAAGGGCTCCCCGAAGGGGCCGAGGGGGACGGCTTCCCGGTCGTCCTGAAGACCGTCCGCGGCGGCTACGACGGCAAGGGCGTGTGGATCGTCCGGTCCGCGGCCGACGCCGAGGACCCCTTCCGGGCGGGCGTCCCGGTCCTCGCCGAGGAGAAGGTCGACTTCGCCCGCGAACTGGCCGCCAACGTCGTACGGTCGCCGCACGGCCAGGCCGTGGCCTACCCGGTTGTCGAGTCCCAGCAGGTCGACGGGGTCTGCGACACGGTGATCGCGCCCGCGCCCGGCATCTCCGACGAGCTCGCGCTCCGGGCGGAGGAACTGGCCCTGCGCATCGCGAAGGAACTCGGCGTCGTCGGCCACCTCGCCGTCGAGCTCTTCGAGACCCGTGGACCCGACGGGAAGAACGGCATCCTCGTCAACGAACTGGCCATGCGCCCGCACAACTCCGGCCACTGGACCCAGGACGGCGCGATCACCTCCCAGTTCGCCAACCACGTCCGCGCGGTCCTGGACCTGCCCCTGGGCGACCCTCGCCCGCGCGCGAAGTGGACGGTCATGGTGAACGTCCTGGGGGGCGACTACCCCGACATGTACTCCGCGTACCTGCACTGCATGGCACGCGACCCCCAGCTCAAGATCCACATGTACGGAAAGGACGTGAAGCCCGGCCGCAAGGTGGGCCACGTCAACACCTACGGCGACGACCTCGACGACGTGCTGGAGCGCGCCCGTCACGCAGCCGGCTACCTCAGAGGAACGATCACCGAATGAGCCCTGTCGTAGGCATTGTCATGGGGTCGGACTCCGACTGGCCCGTCATGGAAGCGGCCGCGCAGGCCCTCGACGAGTTCGAGATCGCGTACGAGGTCGACGTGGTCTCCGCCCACCGGATGCCGCGCGAGATGATCACGTACGGCGAGGAGGCGGCCGGGCGTGGCCTGAAAGCGATCATCGCGGGTGCGGGCGGCGCCGCCCATCTGCCTGGCATGCTCGCCTCGGTCAGTCCGCTGCCCGTGATCGGCGTACCGGTCCCGCTGAAGTACCTCGACGGCATGGACTCGCTGCTGTCGATCGTCCAGATGCCGGCCGGTGTCCCGGTCGCCACGGTCTCGGTGGGCGGCGCGCGCAACGCGGGCCTGCTCGCCGCCCGCATCCTGGCCACGCACGACGAGGAACTCCTCGCCAAGATGCGTGACTTCCAGCAGGAGCTGAACGACCAGGCCACCGAGAAGGGCAGAAGGCTGCGCTCCAAGGTCGAGAGCAGCGCGGGCACGGGCAGCGGCTTCGGCTTCGGAAAGTGACGGACATGACTTCCCCCGGTACTCCCCCCAGTACTCCCTCCGGTACTCCCCGCGGCACCTCTCTTGACGACGCCCGCGCGTTCCTCGCCGACTTCCCCGTGGTCGACGGGCACAACGACCTTCCCTGGGCGCTGCGCGAGCAGGTCCGCTACGACATCGGCGCCCGCGACATCGCCGCCGACCAGAGCGCCCACCTGCACACCGACCTGGCGCGACTGCGCGCGGGCGGCGTCGGCGCGCAGTACTGGTCGGTGTACGTGCGCTCGGACCTGCCCGGCGCGGTCACGGCGACCCTCGAACAGATCGACTGCGTACGGCAGCTGATCGAGCGCTACCCGGCGGATCTGCGGAGTGCCCTGACCGCCGCCGACATGGAGGCGGCGCGCGCCGAGGGCCGGATCGCCTCGCTGATGGGCGCCGAGGGCGGCCACTCGATCGACAACTCCCTCGCCACGCTGCGCGGCCTGTTCGAGTTGGGGGTGCGCTACATGACCCTCACCCACAACGACAACATCGCGTGGGCGGACTCGGCGACCGACGAGCCGGTGGTCGGCGGCCTGTCGCCGTTCGGCCACGAGGTCGTACGCGAGATGAACCGGCTGGGCATGCTGGTGGACCTCTCCCACGTGGCCGCCACGACCATGCGGGACGCGCTGGACACGTCCACCGCGCCGGTGATCTTCTCGCACTCGTCCTCGCGCGCGATCTGCGACCATCCGCGCAACATCCCGGACGACGTGCTGGAGCGCCTGCCGGCCAACGGCGGTGTCGCGATGGTGACGTTCGTGCCGAAGTTCGTCCTCCAGGCAGCCGTCGACTGGACGGAGGCCGCGGACGAGAACATGCGGGAGAAGGGCTTCCACCACCTCGACTCGACCGCCGAGGCGATGAAGGTCCACCAGGCCTTCGAGGAGTCCAACCCCCGCCCGGCCGCGACCGTTTCGACGGTCGCCGACCATCTCGACCACATGCGTGAGGTGGCGGGTGTTGATCACCTCGGCATCGGCGGCGACTACGACGGCACGGCGTTCACCCCCGACGGCCTCAGCGACGTCTCCGGCTACCCGAACCTGATCGCGGAACTCCTGGACCGCGGCTGGTCGAAGCCGGACCTCGCCAAGCTGACCTGGCAGAACTCGGTACGGGTCCTGGCCGCGGCGGAGGACGTGGCCCGCGACGAACAGTCCCGCAGGGGCCCGTCGAACGCGACCCTGGAGCAGCTGGACGGCTAGCCGTCTTTCCTGGCCGTCTTAGCCGTCTTGACCGCCTTGACCGCCTTGACCCTCTTGGCTGTCTGTCTGTCTAACTAACTGTCTAACTGTCGAGCGTGGCGGGGTGCCCCAGGAGCATGGTCGGGGCGCCCCGCACGCGCGTCAGGAACACGGTCGCCGAGTGCGGTCCCTGCGGCTTCACCTTGCGCCGCAACTCCTCCGGCTCGACCGCCGACCCGCGCTTCTTCACGGTCAGGACGCCCACCTCGCGCTGCCGCAACAGCGCCTTGAGCTTCTTGACGCCGAAGGGGAGCTGGTCGGTGATCTCGTAGGCGGTGGCGTACGGCGTGGCCGTCGCGGAGTCCGCGGTGACGTAGGCGATGGTCTCGTCGACCAGCCCTCCGCCGTCCAGGCCGGCGGCCACTTCGGCGACCAGATGCGCGCGGATGACGGCACCGTCGGGCTCGTACAGGAAGCGTCCCACGGGACGCACCGCGGGATCGGGCAGTCCGCGGCCGTGGAGGGTGCGCGTCCCGGGCAGCAGGGTCGCGCGGACCGAGCCCGCCTCCCCGGTGCCGAACCACAGCACGGCTTCCTTCACGTCCCCGGCGTCCGAGATCCACTCGGCCCCGGCCTCGGCGGGGACGGTCTCGTGCGGAATGCCGGGGGCGATCTTCAGCGCGGCGAGAGGCGCTTCGCGGGCGGCTTGGACGGCCCACGACAGCGGCGGTGAGTAGGCCTCGGGGTCGAAGATCCGCCCGCGCCCGCCCCGGCGCCCCGGATCCACGAAGACGGCGTCGTACCCGGCGGTGTCGACCTCGGTGACATCGGCCTCGCGCACCTCGATCAGCTCCGCGAGCCCGAGCGCCTCGGCGTTCGCGCGGGCCACGGCCGCGGTCAGCGGGTCCCGGTCGACGGCGAGGACCCGGATCCCGGCGCGGGCGAGCGCGATCGCGTCACCGCCGATGCCGCAGCACAGATCGGCCACGGACCGCACCCCGAGTTCCCCGAAGCGCGCGGCACGGTACGCGGCGACGCTCGCCCGGGTCGACTGCTCGACCCCGTTCGGCGTGAAGAACATCTCCGCCGCGTCCGCCGCACCGAACTTCGCGACGGCCCGCTGCCGCAGCCGCGCCTGCCCGATCGCGGCCGACACGAGCCCGACGGGATGACCGCGCCGCAGCCGCGTCGCCACGGCCAGTTCCTGGGCCGGTTCGGTACCGCGCACCTCGTCGAGAAGGGCACGCCCCTCGGACGTGCGCAGAGCGGCGAAGGAGGCGAGCGGGGAGTCCGGCGGATCGAGGTCGTTCACCGCCCCATTGTGGGCCAGTCGGTGGACGGCACGCGCGCGACGGCGGTGTCGAGCCAGGGGAGGGCTGTTGACCTGGGAGTATCCGGCCCCATGCGACTTGTACGACAATCCCACAGCAACAGTGTCAAAGGGGTCGAGGTGAGCGCCTTGAAAGGGGCGCGGGGAACTGCGCGGCCCGCCCTCACCGGCCCGCGGCCGACCGCCCACCCGTCCCGAGCGGCTGCGCGCACGACCCTGACTCTGCTGGCGGCCACCGCGATGGCAACGGGCTGCGTGGGTCCGGCCCCCAAGGACACCAAGCCGGCCGCAGGCCAGCAAGCAGCCGCCGAACTCCGCCGGGAACAACGCGCCCACGCCGCCGCGGTGAAGAGATGGGGCCTGGCCAAGGCCCCCCTGCCCGCGCCCCCCGCCCCGGCGAAGAAGCCGCACATCACCACCCGTGACGGCTTCGAGGTGGACGACCACGACGGACTGCCGCCCGTCTTCACGACGATCCCCACCAAGGACAAGGTCGTCTTCCTCACCATCGACGACGGGGCCGAGAAGGACCCGGCGTTCCTGCGGATGATGAGCGAGCTGAAGATCCCGTACACCGCGTTCCTCAGTGACTACCTGGTCAAGGAGGACTACGGGTACTTCAAGAAGATGCAGGCCGACGGGGTGGCTCTGAACAACCACACGCTTCACCACCGTTACCTGCCGGGCCTGTCGTACGCCGCGCAGAAGCGTGAGATCTGCGGGATGCAGGACGTGATCGAGAAGCGGTACGGAAAGCGGCCGACGCTCTTCCGCCCGCCTTTCGGTGACTACAACGAGGACACCCTGCGGGCCGCCAAGGCCTGCGGCGTCAAGGCGGCCCCCCTCTGGAACGAGGAGGTCTTCGTCGACCGCTGGGAGTACCGGGAGTGGGACCGCGACCTGCGCCCCGGAGACATCGTTCTCAGCCATTTCCGCGGCAAGGAGGACTGGGAGGGCACGATGCCCGACATGGTCCGCCGCTTCCTGAAGCTGATCACCGACAAGGGGTACGCGGTGGCACGCCTGGAGGACTACCTGTGAGGCGTCGGGGAGCCACCGCCGCACTTCTCACCGGCGTGCTCTGCCTCACCGGCTGCGCCCAGTCCGTCGACCCCATCGAGCGGCTGGGCAAGAAGGCCGCGCAGAAGGTACGCACACACGGGCCCCCTGCGGACGCGTACCGCCGCTGGGGCCTGAGCGCCCCGCTCGCCGCGGCGCCGGACCCGTCCGCCCCGAGGCCCGCCTTACGGGCCGCGGGGCCCGGCCTGCCGCCCGTGGTGGACCGCGTCCCGACCCGCGACAAGGTCGTCTTCCTGACCTTCGACGACGGCGCGGAGCGGGATCCGCGGTTCGTCGACATGGTCAGGGAACTGCGGCTGCCGGTCAGCGTGTTCCTCACGGACAGCGTCGTCGGCCCGGGGTACGCCCACTTCGGCCGGCTGCGCGCGGTCGGCGCGAGTGTGCAGAACCACACGCTCGATCATCCGTATCTGCCGGGGCTGCCGTACGAGGGGCAGCGGGCCGAGATCTGCGGCCAGCAGGAGAAGCTCAAGCAGCGGTTCGGGATCCGGCCTCGGCTTTTTCGGCCGCCCTATGGGGAGTACGACGGCGACACGCTGCGGGCGGCGGGGGATTGCGGGATCGCCGCGGTCGTTCTCTGGCGTGATGCCGAGCGGTTGCGGGCGGGGGACATTCTGCATTGTCCGGAGGGGGAGGGGGGCGGCGCGTTGACGGCCGCGACCACGGGGATGCTGCGCCGCATTCAGGAGCAGGGGTTCGCTGTGGCGCGGCTGGAGGACTACCTGTAGGGGGCCCGGAGGGGTTCCTCGCCCCCGCCGCCCCTACCCTCCCCCGTCGTCACCGCATGGGGGCTCCGCCCCCTCGCCCCCGTTGCGCAGTTCCCCGCGCCCCTGAGGGGTTGGGGTCTGGGGGTGCGTCCCCCGTTGAAAGGCCGGGGCGCAGCCCCGCCTATCAGGGGCGCGGGGAACTGCGCGGCCAGCCCCCGCCGGGCCCGCAGGCGAAATCCCTCAGGCCTGTCCGGCGCTTGAGGACGAGCGCGCAGCGCGTCCGGGGGCGCGGGGAACTGCGCGATCCGTCCCCGCCGGGGCCGCAGGCGGAGTCCTTTCAGGCCGTCCGGCGCTTGAGGGCAACGGGGGTCCGGGGGCCGTGGCACCAGGGCGTACAGCCCCCTCTCGACCCGCCGGGATGCCGCTGACCGCCTGACGCGACTGGCACTCCGCTTGACCGAGTGCTAATCGCAGTCATAGTGTCGGCTCTGGCACTCACCACAGGAGAGTGCCAATAGCGACGGGCAGGTCCGGCACCCGCGACGACGGATCCACCTGGTCGCCACCTCAGACAGTTAACCCCGTAATCTCCGAAGGGGGAGGTCGGATAGTGACGACCACCAGCTCCAAGGTTGCCATCAAGCCGCTCGAAGACCGCATTGTGGTCCAGCCGCTCGAAGCCGAGCAGACCACCGCCTCTGGCCTGGTCATTCCGGACACCGCGAAGGAGAAGCCCCAGGAGGGCGTCGTCCTGGCCGTTGGTCCGGGCCGCTTCGAGAACGGCGAGCGTCTTCCGCTCGACGTCAAGACCGGCGACATCGTGCTCTACAGCAAGTACGGCGGTACCGAGGTGAAGTACAACGGCGAGGAGTACCTCGTCCTCTCGGCTCGCGACGTGCTCGCGATCATCGAGAAGTAATTCACCCAGGTTTGCTTTGAACTGCGCCCCTGGCCCCAGCGAGTACTGAACGCGAGTGCTAAGAAGCCGGGTGCTGGGGGCGCCGTTCGTTTTTTCGAGAGGACTGAATCAGCTCCATGGCGAAGATCCTGAAGTTCGACGAGGACGCCCGTCGCGCCCTTGAGCGCGGCGTCAACAAGCTTGCCGACACCGTGAAGGTGACGATCGGCCCCAAGGGCCGCAACGTCGTCATCGACAAGAAGTTCGGCGCCCCCACCATCACCAACGACGGTGTCACGATCGCCCGCGAGGTCGAGCTCGACGACCCGTACGAGAACCTCGGCGCCCAGCTGGTGAAGGAGGTGGCGACCAAGACCAACGACATCGCGGGTGACGGTACGACCACCGCCACCGTGCTGGCCCAGGCGCTCGTACGCGAGGGCCTGAAGAACGTCGCCGCCGGCGCGTCCCCCGCCCTTCTCAAGAAGGGCATCGACGCGGCCGTCGCCGCGGTCTCCGAGGAGCTCCTCGCGACCGCCCGCCCGATCGAGGAGAAGTCCGACATCGCGGCCGTCGCCGGTCTGTCCGCCCAGGACAGCCAGGTCGGCGAGCTCATCGCCGAGGCGATGGACAAGGTCGGCAAGGACGGTGTCATCACCGTCGAGGAGTCCAACACCTTCGGTCTTGAGCTTGAGTTCACCGAGGGCATGGCCTTCGACAAGGGTTACCTGTCGCCGTACATGGTGTCCGACCAGGAGCGTATGGAGGCCGTCCTCGACGAGCCGTACATCCTGATCCACCAGGGCAAGGTCTCCTCGATCCAGGACCTGCTGCCCCTCCTTGAGAAGGTCATCCAGACCAACGCGTCGAAGCCGCTGCTGATCATCGCCGAGGACGTCGAGGGCGAAGCCCTGTCGACCCTGGTCGTGAACAAGATCCGCGGCACCTTCAACGCGGTGGCCGTCAAGGCTCCCGGCTTCGGCGACCGCCGCAAGGCCATGCTCGGTGACATCGCCACGCTCACCGGCGCCACGGTCATCGCCGAGGAGGTCGGCCTCAAGCTCGACCAGGTCGGCCTGGACGTGCTGGGCACCGCCCGCCGCGTCACCGTCACCAAGGACGACACGACCATCGTCGACGGCGGCGGCAACAGCGCCGACGTGACCGGCCGTGTCAACCAGATCAAGGCCGAGATCGAGTCCACGGACTCCGACTGGGACCGCGAGAAGCTCCAGGAGCGCCTCGCGAAGCTGGCCGGCGGCGTGTGCGTGATCAAGGTCGGCGCCGCCACGGAGGTGGAGCTGAAGGAGAAGAAGCACCGTCTGGAGGACGCCATCTCCGCGACCCGCGCCGCGGTCGAGGAGGGCATCGTCTCCGGTGGTGGCTCCGCGCTCGTCCACGCCGTGAAGGTCCTCGAAGGCAACCTCGGCAAGACCGGCGACGAGGCGACCGGTGTCGCCGTCGTCCGCAAGGCCGCCGTCGAGCCGCTGCGCTGGATCGCCGAGAACGCCGGCCTGGAGGGTTACGTCATCACCTCCAAGGTCGCCGAGCTCGACAAGGGCCAGGGCTTCAACGCCGCGACCGGTGAGTACGGCGACCTGGTCAAGGCCGGCGTCATCGACCCGGTCAAGGTCACCCGTTCCGCCCTGGAGAACGCCGCCTCCATCGCCTCCCTGCTCCTCACGACCGAGACCCTGGTCGTCGAGAAGCCGGCCGAGGAAGAGGGCGACGCGGGCCACGGCGGCCACGGCCACTCGCACTAGGCGCTCCGCCCGGCGTTCTACCGGATGCGCGGTGATGCGACCGCGGGCCCGGTGAGGGCTGGTCGCGCCCACGCGACGGAGCCGCACATGGATACAGCCCCGCGCCCCTTCGGGGCGCGACATGAAGGCCCGGCCCCGCCTCGGCGGGGGCCGGGCCTTCATGCTGCCGCCGCCTAACGGCACCGACGCGCTCACCTCGGGCCGTACTTGCGGCCCGTCTTCGAGCTGATGCCGCTGAGCAGGCCCCGCGGGGTCACCTTCGCCACGCCCATCAGGGCCTTGTAGCGCGGGTCCGGGATGGACAGCGACTTGTCCCGGGCCAGGTCCGCCAGCGCGGCCGCGACCACCTTGTCGGCGTCCAGCCACATCCAGTTGGGGATGTTGTCCGTGCCCATCCCGGCCCGCTCGTGGAACTCGGTCCGCACGAACCCGGGGCACAGCGCCATCAGCCGGACGCCACTGCCCGCCAGGTCCTTCGCCACGCCCTGCGTGAACTGCACGACCCACGCCTTCGACGCCCCGTACGTGCCGCGCGGCAGGAACGCGGCCGTCGACGCCACGTTGACGACACCGCCGCGACCGCGCTCCCTCATGGCCTCGGCCGCCGCCGACGTCAGCCGCAGCACCGCCTCGCAGTGCACCTTGAGCATCTTCAGCTCGTCCGCCATCGGTACGTCCAGATAGAGGCCCTTGTTGCCGAAGCCCGCGTTGTTGACGAGCAGGTCGACCGCGTTCTTGCGGTCCGAGACGCGGGCGGCCACCGCCTCGATGCCCTCGTCGGTCGCCAGATCCGCCGTCAGCACCTCCGCCTCGATGCCGTGCCGGTCGTGCAGTTCCGTCGCCTGCTCGCCGAGCCGCTTGCTGTCACGCGCGACCAGCACGAGGTTGTGCCCGTCGGCGGCCAGCCGCCGTGCGAAGGCGGCACCGATGCCCGCTGTCGATCCCGTAATCAAAGCCGTTGTCATGGCCCAAGGTTAGTGACCGCCGTACTTCTCGACGTACTTCAGCGCCGTCTCCCGTGCCGCCGGGTGCAGGGCGTCGCCCGCCGCCAGCACCCGCGGCAGCAGCGTCCGTTCGAGCGTGACCGCGCGGAACTGGAGAGCGGCGGTCACCTCGTGGTCCGGCCGGTGCACGATCTCGATCGGATCGCCCGCCCGTATCTCGCCGGACTCGATCACCCGCAGATACGCGCCGGACGCACCCTTCCGCGTGAACCGCCTGACCCACCCCTTCTCGCCCAGGTGGCCCTGGAAGGTGAGGCAGGGAATCCGCCCGGACGTCACTTCGAGCACGACCTCGGAGCCGATGCGCCAGCGCTCCCCGATCCTCGCCCCGGACACGTCGATGCCCTCCGTCGTGAGGTTCTCCCCGAACATCCCGCTGGACAGAGGGCGCCCCAGCTCGCGTTCCCACTCGTCGAGGTCCTCGCGCGCGAAGGCGTACACGGCCTGGTCGTCGCCGCCGTGGTGCCGCAGCTCGCACACGGCGTCCCCGGCGAGACCGCTCCCGCCGACGCCCTTCGGCCCGGGCGCGGCGACCCGTACCGGCCCGTCGACCGGCCGCTTGTTCATCCCTGTCACGCCGTCGGCCTGATCCGTGTAGTCGACCGCCTCGGGTCGTCCCAGATTCACTGAAAGAAGCTTCATGACGGCACGCTAGGCGATGCGATCCAAAGCGTCGATGCGATATTCGTCGCCGTATCCAAGATTCGCTTATGCTTCTAGGGTGATCGAGGCCCGTCATCTGCGTGTCCTGCGTGCCGTCTCCGCCACCGGCTCCTTCTCGGCGGCGGGGCGCGAACTGGGCTGCACCCAGCCCGCCGTCAGCCAGCAGATGAAGGCACTCGAAACCTCCGTCGGTACACCGCTGCTCATCCGCACCGGCCGCGAGATGCGGCTGACCCAGGCCGGCGAGGCCCTCGTGCGGCACGCGGCGGGCATCATCGCCGGTCTGACCGCCGCCGAGGAGGAGGTCGCCGCGATCGCCGGGCTGCGCGCGGGCAGGGTGCGCCTGGTCTCGTTCCCCAGCGGAAGCTCCACGCTCGTACCGACCGCGCTCGCCGCCCTGCGCGCCGCGCACCCCGGCACCCGGGTCTCCCTGGAGGAGGCCGAACCGCCGCGCTCCGTCGAGATGCTGCGTGAGGGCGACTGCGACGTGACACTCGCCTTCCGCTACGAGGGCGCGGCCTCAGCGGCGGGTTCGGCGGGCGCGGAGGAGTGGGACGACCTGGTGATCCGGCCGCTGCTCACGGACCGGCTCGTCGGTCTGGTCCCCGAGGGGCACCGGCTGGCCCGGGCGGGCACGGTCGCCATCGGCGACCTCGCCGACGAGCCGTGGATCGCCGGCTGCCCGCGCTGCCGGGCCCAGCTGGTCGAGGTCTGTGAGAGCGCGGGCTTCACCCCGCGCATCGACTTCGCGACCGACGACTATCCGGCGGTGGTCGGTCTGGTCGGGGCGGGCCTCGGGGTCGCGGTCCTGCCGGAGCTGGCCATCGAGTCCGTACGCCCCAGGGGTGCACGCACAGTGACGGTGGAGCCGGCCCTGCGACGGGAGATCGTCGCGCTCACCCTGCCGGATCTGGCCCAGGTGCCCGCCGTGGCGGCCACGCTGGACCAGCTGGCCAGGGCCGCCAGCCGTTGAACCCGGTTCTGCGGGGCCCGGTTTCGCGGAGGCCCGGTCCTTTGGGGCGCGGAGTATGCCGTCGGGGACGTGAAGAGGGGGCACGCGCGCGCGTGTCGGTTCGGAGAAACGTTCCTTCAGTGGTGTGACGGGTCGCCCCCGCTCGATGTCGAGACCAGACGGGTGCGCGCCCGTCCCATGAGTTCCTCGCGCTCGTCCTCGGTCAGGCCGCCCCACACGCCGTACGGCTCGCGCACCGCGAGCGCGTGCGCGGCGCACTCCGCTCGCACCGGGCACCTCATGCAGACCTCTTTGGCGGAGTTCTCACGAGCGCTCCGTGCCGCACCGCGCTCGCCCTCGGGGTGGAAGAAGAGCGAGCTGTCGACCCCGCGGCACGCCGCGAGGAGCTGCCAGTCCCACAGATCCGCGTTCGGTCCGGGAAGGCGGGAGAAATCTGCCATTGCTTTGTCCCCTTGTAGCCGTTTTGGTCGGTTACGTGCCCATCACCGTACATCTACGATCTAAGGAGATGAAAATATGACTCATTGCAAATCTAGCCGCAGACACCAGTAAATGGAACGAAAAGCGGCTAAATGGGGCATGGCTTGTGATGAAACCTTGAGGGTCTGCCGCACGTGTCTGCACCGTGTCCGCGCCCTCACGTAGAGTGCCGAACGTGGCTCACCGCCCCGTAACTCTTTCGAGTGACCGTCGTTGAGTGTGCGAGGCGGTTGAAGGAACAAACGCTCGGGCAAGCGTCCGAGTCGGTCGACCGCACAGGTGACGATTTCGTACCAGCCTGGAGGCCCAAGGTGACGCGCATCAGCTGCGGAGGACGGCCATGACATCCGTCCTCGTCTGCGACGACTCCCCGCTTGCCCGAGAGGCGCTCCGCCGTGCGGTGGCGACCGTGCCCGGCGTAGAGCGCGTGACCACGGCGGCCAACGGCGAGGAAGTCCTCCGCCGCTGGGGTGCCGACCGTTCGGACCTGATTCTGATGGACGTACGCATGCCCGGTCTGGGCGGCGTGGAGACGGTCCGGCGGCTGCTGTCCGCCGACCCCGGTGCGCGCATCATCATGCTCACCGTGGCCGAGGACCTGGACGGTGTCGCACTCGCGGTCGCCGCCGGTGCCCGCGGCTATCTCCACAAGGACGCCTCCCGCGCGGAGCTGCGGGCGACCGTCACCCAGGCCCTCGCCGACCCGACCTGGCGGCTCGCCCCGCGCAGACTGCGGTCGGCCGAGATGGGCGCGGCGCCGACGCTCACCGCGCGTGAGATCCAGGTCCTGGAAGGCATGAGCCACGGCCGGTCGAACGCGGAGATCGGCCGTGAGCTGTTCCTCTCCGAGGACACGGTCAAGACGCACGCCCGCCGGCTCTTCAAGAAGCTCGGCGCCTCGGACCGCGCGCACGCGGTCGCGCTCGGGTTCCGATGGGGCCTGGTCCGCTAGGTGAACCGCCGCGGGGGTACGGGTGTCCCCGCCTGCCGTGAGGCGGGCGGGGCCGGGCCCGACAGGGGATCGAATGACGCCGTTCGGGCACCCGATCCCCGTTTCCCGGCGGATGCCGCATCCTTGAGGTGTGGAGTTCCTCGGGAACAAGTCGGTCGAGCGGGAGGGGAGGGCGCAGGAGATGAGTTCCGGCGCACCTGCTCATAACGCTTCGGTGCACAACTACGGACGCGGTGCCACGGAACGAACGACGCCAAGGCACCATGGACCGATGCGTGACGACGAGGCGACTAATGCCCAAGGGGTCATTGGTGGGCTCGTTCACCGCGCGGTCGACGGCGACGAGCAGGCCACGCACGATCTGCTCGCCCATGTCCACCCGCTCGCCATCCGCTACTGCCGTACGCGACTGTCCCGCCTTCCGGGCGACGCGCGGCACTTCGTGGAGGACCTGGCGCAGGAGGTCTGCGTAGCGGTGCTGCTCGCACTGCCGCGCTACAAGGACACCGGGCGCCCCTTCGAGGCCTTCGTCTTCGCGATCGCCGCCCACAAGGTGGCCGACCTGCAGCGGGCCGCGATGCGCCATCCCGGTTCGACGGCCGTGCCGTCGGACGAGATGCCCGAGCGGCCGGACGACTCGCTCGGCCCCGAGGAGCGCGCCCTCCTCAGCAGCGATGCCGAGTGGGCGAAGAAGCTGATGGCCAACCTCCCCGAGAACCAGCGCGAACTCCTGCTGCTGAGGATCGCGGTGGGCCTCACGGCCGAGGAGACCGGACAGATGTTGGGAATGTCACCCGGCGCGGTCCGGGTCGCCCAGCACCGGGCGCTCAGCCGCCTGCGGGCACTGGCCGAGCAGTAGGCGGTTCTCCTTACGGGTTACGGGTTACGGGTGCGGCTTCCGGCGGGCCCAGGACCGGGTCCGCCGACGTGCGGATCGCAGTGGGGCGGGCTTTCTCGCCGGTGCGCTTCGGTACTCACCGGTACTCACCGGTACTCACCGGTGCTCACCGGTACGCATCGGTACGCATCGGTGTGGGGCAACGCGCTGAACACAGTGGCCGCCCGGCCCGTAGGAACCTACGAGCCCCAGGGGCGCTCCCGACCGTGGAATGAGAGAGCCATGCTTCCCGTTAGCATGGACATCCGCACCGATCAAGGCCATTTGGGGAAGGTGTCATGACTGCAAACGTCGACGGAGTGCCCGAGAAATTCGCGACGCTCGGGCTGACCTACGACGACGTGCTGCTGCTGCCGGGCGCATCGGAAGTGCTGCCGGGCGCGGTCGACACCTCGTCCCGCATCTCCCGCAACGTACGCGTGAACATCCCGCTGCTCTCGGCGGCGATGGACAAGGTCACCGAGTCCCGGATGGCGATCGCCATGGCCCGTCAGGGCGGCGTCGGGGTCCTGCACCGGAACCTCTCCATCGAGGACCAGGTCAACCAGGTCGACCTCGTGAAGCGCTCCGAGTCCGGCATGGTCACCGACCCGATCACGGTGCACCCGGACGCGACGCTGGGCGAGGCCGACGCGCTGTGCGCCAAGTTCCGCATCAGCGGTGTCCCCGTCACCGACGGCAACGGCAAGCTGCTCGGCATCGTCACCAACCGCGACATGGCCTTCGAGACCGACCGCTCCCGTCAGGTGCGCGAGGTCATGACCCCGATGCCGCTCGTCACCGGCAAGGTCGGCACCTCCGGGACCGACGCCATGGAGCTGCTGCGCCGCCACAAGATCGAGAAGCTTCCGCTGGTCGACGACGCGGGCATCCTCAAGGGCCTCATCACGGTCAAGGACTTCGTCAAGGCCGAGAAGTACCCGAACGCCGCGAAGGACGCCGAGGGCCGCCTCCTCGTGGGCGCCGCCGTGGGCGCGAGCCCTGAGGCCCTTGAGCGGGCCCAGGCGCTCGCCGAGGCCGGTGTGGACTTCCTGATCGTCGACACCTCGCACGGGCACAACAGCAACGCCCTCAACTGGATGGCGAAGATCAAGTCGAGCGTCGGCGTCGATGTGATCGGCGGCAACGTGGCCACCCGTGACGGCGCCCAGGCGCTGATCGACGCCGGTGTCGACGGCGTCAAGGTGGGCGTGGGCCCCGGCTCGATCTGTACGACCCGGGTGGTCGCCGGTATCGGCGTACCGCAGGTCACCGCCATCTACGAAGCGGCCCTCGCGGCCCGCTCCGCCGGTGTACCGGTGATCGGGGACGGCGGTCTGCAGTACTCCGGAGACATCGGCAAGGCGCTCGCCGCCGGCGCCGACACGGTGATGCTCGGCAGCCTCCTCGCCGGCTGCGAGGAGTCGCCCGGCGAGCTGCTCTTCATCAACGGCAAGCAGTTCAAGTCGTACCGCGGCATGGGTTCGCTCGGTGCCATGCAGTCCCGTGGCCAGGGCAAGTCGTACTCGAAGGACCGCTACTTCCAGGCCGAGGTGGCCTCCGACGACAAGCTCGTGCCCGAGGGCATCGAGGGCCAGGTGCCCTACCGCGGCCCGCTCGGGAACGTGCTGCACCAGCTCGTCGGCGGTCTGCGCCAGACCATGGGCTACGTCGGCGCCGCCTCCATCGACGAGATGGAGACCAAGGGCCGCTTCGTACGGATCACCTCGGCGGGCCTCAAGGAGAGCCACCCGCACGACATCCAGATGACGGTCGAGGCACCGAACTACAGCCGCGGCCAGTAGCAGCGACACGTTCGAGGGCGGTCTCGGAGACTCCGGGACCGCCCTCGCCGTATGCGTCGGGGATACTGGAACGCGCAGAACCGAAGAGGGAAAGGCCACACACGTGACTGAGATCGAGATCGGGCGCGGCAAGCGCGGCCGCCGGGCGTACGCCTTCGACGACATCGCCGTCGTCCCGAGCCGCCGTACGCGCGACCCGAAGGAGGTCTCGATCGCCTGGCAGATCGACGCCTACCGCTTCGAGCTGCCGTTCCTGGCGGCTCCCATGGACTCGGTGGTCTCCCCGGCGACCGCCATCCGCATCGGGGAGCTGGGCGGCCTGGGCGTCCTCAACCTCGAAGGCCTGTGGACGCGGCACGAGGACCCGCAGTCCCTCCTCGACGAGATCGTGGGGCTGGACGTCGAGACCGCGACCCGCCGCCTCCAGGAGATCTACGCGGCTCCCATCAGGGAGGAGCTGATCGGGCTGCGCATCAAGGAGGTGCGCGACTCGGGCGTGGTCACCGCGGCGGCGCTCTCCCCGCAGCGCACCGCCGAGTTCTCCAAGGCAGTCGTGGACGCGGGCGTCGACATCTTCGTCATCCGCGGTACGACGGTCTCGGCGGAGCACGTCTCGGGCGCCTCCGAGCCGCTGAACCTGAAGCAGTTCATCTACGAGCTGGACGTCCCGGTCATCGTCGGCGGCTGCGCCACGTACACCGCGGCCCTGCACCTGATGCGTACCGGCGCGGCCGGTGTCCTGGTGGGCTTCGGCGGCGGTGCCGCGCACACCACGCGCAACGTCCTGGGCATCCAGGTCCCGATGGCCACCGCCGTCGCCGACGTGGCCGCCGCCCGCCGCGACTACATGGACGAGTCCGGCGGTCGGTACGTGCACGTGATCGCGGACGGCGGTGTCGGCTGGTCCGGCGACCTGCCCAAGGCCATCGCCTGCGGCGCCGACTCGGTGATGATGGGCTCCCCGCTCGCCCGCGCGACGGACGCGCCCGGCCGGGGCCACCACTGGGGCATGGAGGCCGTCAACGAGGAGCTGCCGCGCGGCAAGAAGGTCGACCTCGGCACCGTCGGCACCATCGAGGAGGTCCTGCTGGGCCCCTCGCACACGCCCGACGGTTCCATGAACTTCTTCGGCGCCCTGCGCCGCGCGATGGCCACGACCGGCTACAGCGAGCTGAAGGAGTTCCAGCGGGTCGAGGTCACGGTGGCGGACGCCCAGCACAAGCGCTGACGCCGCGCTCCATCCGAGCGGACGAACGACGAGGGGCCCGGTCACTCACAGGGGTGAGTGACCGGGCCCTTTCGCGTGCCCGCGTGCCCGAACGTCCTGGTGGGGCGCGTTCCGCGTTCGGGGGGCGCACGGTTGCCTTTGGGCCGAATGCGCGGGAAACGGCCGTGTCGAGGCGATAACGTCCGTGTTCGGCGCTCCAGTTGTGTGGGCGCCCCCTTCCAAGGACACGTTCCGGACCCCGGCCCTCGGGGCCCGGCCCGAGTTCTGACGAGCCGCCTACCGGGTCTCTGGGCGGCGTCGTGGAAGGGGGCCGCCCATGGGCCGCCACCGCAAGCCCACCCGCTGGGACCGGATCCGTCTGCGGACGGTGAAGTGCCGGAGGAGGTGGATTCTGCGGATTTTCGGATGGTGAGCGGCCGCCCCCAAGACAACTAGGGGCGGACACTCCGTGAACCATCCTGGAGCCTGCCGCAGCGCCCCTGCGGTGGGCTCCACCCTTTTTGCACGGTGCCGAATACTGCCGACGAACGGCACGGCACCGCAGGAGGTGGATCCTGTGGATTCCCGGATGGTGAGCGGCCGCCCCCAGCACAACTAGGGGCGGACACTCCGTGAACCATCCTGGAGCCTGCCGCAGCACCCACTGCGGTGGGCTCCACCTGTTCCGTACGGTACCGGCGGTGGGCGTCGTTCGCCACCAGCGGCAGGGGCTCCGGCCGTGTCGGGCGCCCCCCTTCACAACCTGTGCGCCGCCCCCGTGGGGGTCGCTCCGCGGGTGTCCAGCAGGAGCTGTGCCTTCACCGACAGGCCCTGCAGGTCGTACGTGCGGTGTTGCTGGAGCAGGATCGTCAGGTCCGCGTCGGCCGCCGCCTCGTACAGGGAGTCCACGCGGGGGACCGGGCGGTCGAGGATGGACCAGGACGGGACGTGCGGGTCGTGGTAGCTGACGGCGGCGCCCAGTTCCATCAGGCGGGTCGCGATCTCCTGGGCGGGTGAGCCCTGCTGGTCGGCGTGGTCGGACTTGTAGGTGACGCCGAGGAGCAGCACACGCGCGCCGCGGGCCGACTTGCCGTGTTCGTTGAGGAGTGCGGCCGCGCGCTGGATGACGTACCGGGGCATGTGGTCGTTGACCTGCTGGGCCAGTTCGACCATGCGCAGGGCTCGGGTCCCGGGGCCCGCCAGGTCGCGTGGGACGGCGTGGCCGCCCACTCCGGGGCCGGGGCGGAAGGCCTGGAAGCCGAACGGCTTGGTCTCGGCGCAGCGGATGACGTCCCACAGGTCGACGCCCAGGTCGTGGCAGAGGACGGCCATCTCGTTGACCAGGGCGATGTTGACGTGCCGGTAGTTGGTCTCCAGGAGCTGCACGGTCTCCGCCTCGCGGGGTCCGCGCGCGCGTACGACCTTGTCGGTGAGCCGGCCGTAGAACGCGGCGGCCGACTCCGTGCAGGCCGGGGTGAGCCCGCCGATGACCTTCGGGGTGTTGGCGGGGCCGTGGTCGCGATTGCCCGGGTCCACCCGGCTGGGTGAGTACGCGAGGTGGAAGTCGCGGCCCGCCCGGAGCCCGGAGCCCTCTTCGAGGAGCGGACGGAGGAATTCCTCGGTCGTCCCCGGGTACACGGGGGACTCCAGGATCACCGTGGTGTGCGGGCGCAGGTGCGCGGCCAGGGTGCGGGCGGCGGAGGCCACCTGCCCCAGGTCGAGCGTTCCGTCCGCGCCGCGCGGGGTCGGAGCGCAGATGACGGCGGTGCGTACGCGGCCCAGCTCGGCCGGGTCCGTGGCCCGCCGGAATCCCGTGGACAGCATCCGGCGCAGATCGGCCGCGGCCAGTGGCGCCGGATCGCCGCACTCGTAGCCGAGGGTGGGGATGCCGGTGGAGGCGGCGGCCCGGGCCAGGGGCAGGCCGAGCTGGCCGAGGCCGATGACGGCGAGGTCTGCGGGCATGGCGGTGGGCCGTCCTTCCCTGTAGCCGGAGTGGCAGTAGCCGGAGCTGGGCGAGGGCGCAAGCCCTGTGGACAGAACGGGCGAGCGCAATGTCAGACTAGGAGTAAATATGACCGATATGCGGGATTGTTCGGTTGCGTTTCTCCTGGAGTCGCCGAGCCGGGCACCGGGAGTTGTCCACAGGCGGACCGCCGGTGGTGGCCGATGGCGGGCATCACGGTCAGAATTTGGGCATGGGGGATGTGAGCGGGGCCTCGCCGTACGGGTGAGCCCGGCGCGACAGACAGCTGGAGGCAACTGTGCGGACAGCGACACTGGGACCGGCGGAGCGCGCCGAGTCACTCGCGGCGATGGCCGAGCACGAACTGGATGTGCTCGTCGTGGGAGCGGGCGTGGTGGGCGCGGGCACCGCGTTGGACGCCGTGACCCGCGGCCTGTCCACCGGCCTGGTCGAGGCACGTGACTGGGCGTCGGGCACATCGAGCCGGTCGAGCAAGCTGATCCATGGCGGCCTGCGCTATCTGGAGATGCTCGACTTCGCGCTCGTACGGGAGGCGCTGAAGGAGCGCGGGCTGCTGCTTGAGCGGCTCGCACCGCATCTCGTGAAGCCCGTGCCGTTCCTGTATCCCTTGCAGCACAAGGGCTGGGAGCGGCTGTACGCCGGATCGGGCGTCGCGCTCTACGACGCGATGTCCATGGCGCGCGGCCACGGGCGCGGCCTGCCGATGCACCGCCACCTCTCCCGGCGGCACGCACTGCGCGTCGCCCCCGCCCTGAAGAAGGACGCCCTGGTCGGGGCGCTGCAGTACTACGACGCGCAGATGGACGACGCCCGCTATGTGGCGACCCTGGTGCGCACCTCGGCGGCGTACGGCGCGAAGGTCGCCAACCGGGCGCGCGTGACCGGCTTCCTGCGCGAGGGCGAACGGGTCGTCGGTGCCAGGGTGCGGGACGTCGAGGGCGGCGGGGAGTACGAGATCCGCGCCAAGCAGGTCGTGAACGCCACCGGCGTGTGGACGGACGACACCCAGGCCATGGTCGGAGAGCGGGGCCAGTTCCACGTCCGGGCCTCCAAAGGCATCCATCTGGTCGTACCGAAGGACCGGATCACCTCGTCGAGCGGGCTGATCCTGCGCACCGAGAAGTCCGTGCTGTTCGTGATCCCCTGGGGCCGGCACTGGATCGTGGGCACGACGGACACCGAGTGGGACCTCGACAAGGCGCATCCGGCGGCGTCCAGCGCCGACATCGACTACGTACTGGAGCACGTGAACGCGGTACTGGCGGTCCCGCTGACACGCGACGACGTACAGGGGGTGTACGCGGGACTGCGGCCGCTGCTCGCCGGTGAGTCGGAGGCCACGAGCAAGCTGTCGCGCGAGCACACCGTGGCCCATCCGGCGCCCGGGCTCGTGGTCGTGGCGGGCGGCAAGTACACGACCTACCGGGTGATGGCCAAGGACGCGGTGGACGAGGCGGTGCACGGCCTCGACCAGCGGGTCGCCGAGTGCGTCACCGAGGACATCCCGCTGGTCGGCGCCGAGGGCTACCGGGCCCTGTGGAACGCGCGAGCGCGGATCGCCGCGCGGACCGGTCTGCACGTGGTGCGCGTGGAGCACCTGCTGAACCGGTACGGATCACTCGCCGAGGAAGTGCTCGACCTCATCGTCGCGGACGCCACGCTGGGCGATCCGCTGCCGGCGGCCGACGACTACCTGCGCGCCGAGATCGTCTACGCGGCCTCGCACGAGGGGGCCCGGCATCTGGACGACGTGCTGACGCGGCGCACCCGGATCTCGATCGAGACCTTCGACCGGGGCACGCGCAGCGCGCGGGAGGCCGCCGAACTGATGGCGCCGGTGCTCGGCTGGGACAAGGACCAGATCGAGCGCGAGATCGAGCACTACCAGAAGCGGGTGGAGGCGGAGCGGGAGTCGCAGCGCCAGCCGGACGACCTGACGGCCGACGCGGCGCGGCTGGGAGCACCGGACATCGTGCCGCTGTAGGGGTGCAACTCGGCGGCGGGCAGGGGCCGGTACCCGCCGCCGGAAGCGGCCGTGTGCGCGGTCGTGTTCGCGGCCGGGTATCTCGTGGTGGCTTTCGCGGGGGTTGAGTGGGTACCCGCATTCGGAGGTTGCGGAGAAGGCAGAGCCCTCGGCGGTGGCGGCGAAATCCTCCCTTGTCACAGTTCATGACAGGGGAGGAGCCGGGCCGAGGGGCGGATGGGGCACGGATGGGGGGCGGTTCGGGGAAGCGTTGTCTCCAGGAGGGGCACCCGGGGCATCGGACGGTGGCCGGGTGGGGGACAATGGAGGCTCTGTCAGGGCGGGTTGCATGAGGGGACGCATGTCGGAGGCGGAGCGGGCGGGAGCATCCCGTCAGGACGATAGTGAGCGTCTCCTCGCCGGGCGGTACCGGTTGGGAGGAGTCCTCGGCCGCGGCGGCATGGGCACCGTGTGGCGGGCCGAGGACGAGACGCTGGGCCGCACGGTCGCCGTGAAGGAACTGCGGTTGCCGCCACGTATCGACGAGGACGAGAAGCGTCGACTGATCACACGGACCTTCCGCGAGGCCAAGGCCATCGCAAGGATCCGCAACAACAGCGCTGTGACGGTCTATGACGTGGTCGACGAGGACAACCGGCCCTGGATCGTGATGGAACTCGTCGAGGGCAAGTCCCTCGCCGAGGCGATCCGCGAGGACGGACTGCTCACGCCGAAGCGCGCGGCCGAGGTGGGCCTCGCCATTCTCGACGTGCTGCGTTCGGCGCACCGAGAGGGCATCCTGCACCGCGACGTGAAGCCGTCGAACGTGCTCATCGCCGAGGACGGCCGGGTCGTGCTCACGGACTTCGGCATCGCCCAGGTCGAGGGCGACCCGTCCATCACCTCGACCGGCATGCTGGTCGGCGCGCCCTCGTACATCTCGCCGGAGCGGGCCCGAGGACACAAGCCGGGCCCCGCGGCCGACCTGTGGTCGCTGGGCGGCCTGTTGTACGCGGCGGTGGAAGGCGTGCCGCCGTACGACAAGGGGTCCGCCATCGCGACGCTCACCGCGGTGATGACGGAACCGGTGGAGCAGCCGAAGAACGCGGGCCCGCTGGAGAACGTCATCTACGGGCTCCTCGTCAAGGACCCCGAGCAGCGCCTCGACGACGCCGGGGCACGGGCGATGCTCACCGAGATCATCAACACGCCCGAGCCCAAGGACGAGCCGGAGCCGGTGGACGCGACGAAGGTCGTGCCGTTGCCGGACCTCCCCTCCGGCCCCGCCAGGAAGGGGACTTCGGGCGGCGGCAAGAAGAGTGAGGAGCCGGGCGACCGGCTGCGCGGGGCGCTGCGCTCCGTGCGGAAGGGCAAGGGCGCCGGGGCGGCAGGGGCTGCTGCCGCCGCTGCCGGTACCGGAGTCGCCGCGGACCGGTCCGCGGAGGCGTCGAGCGGGAAGGCCGCGTCCGCGTCGCAGGCTCCCGCGGGTTCCGGGGCGGCTGCGGTGCCGCCGTCCTCCGGGTCAGACGCTGCCACAGGTACGAGGTCCGGGTCCGCAGCCGGTACCGACGCGGGCGCCGGTGTACCTGCTCCCGCCGAGAACCGGGACGCTGCCGCTTCCGTACTGAACTCCAGTGCGGTGGGCGGAAATCCGGGCGACTCGCGGGGCGGGTACTCGCGGGGCACCACGTCCAGGGCCCCGCTCACCGATGTGGTGTCCCGGCGGACGCTGGTGATCATCGCCGTCGTCGTGGCGCTGGCCGTGCTCGGCACGATCCTCGCCGTCACGCTGGGTGGCGACGACGGCTCGGGATCCAAGGAGAACAAGGGCGGCGACGACAAGTCGACGTCCAGTGGCGCGAACGCGGGAAGCGACACCAAACAGGACGAGAACAGCGGCACCGATTCGGACGACGACGACAAGACGGACTCCTCCGGCGGGAGCACGGCGAAGGAGAGTACGCCGAGTGCGAGCGCTTCCGGTGAGTCGAGCGGATCGGGTGGGTCGGGAGACGGCTCCAACAGCGGTTCGGGCAGTGGGGTCGAGTCGACGCACAAGGACGGGCAGGGGTTCTCGATCGGCCTGCCCAAGGGCTGGAAATACCAGTCCACGAGTGCGGCCGGCGCCCGGTTCGCCGGTCCCGACGGCCAGAAGCTGCTGGTCGGCTGGACCACGACGCCCAAGGACGACCCGGTGGCCGACTGGAAGAACCAAGAGCAGTACATGCAGCGGTCGCAGTATCAGCGGATCCGAATAGAGAAGGTGGACTACCGCGGCTGGAACACGGCCGACTGGGAATTCACCTATGTGGACGGCGGCACGGAATACCGGTCCATAGACCGCGGCTTCGTCGTCAATGACAGCCAGGGATATGCGCTCATGTATACCGCGAAGGGCTCGAAATGGGACACCGAGCTTCGTAAGGACACGTGGCGCACGCTGACCAAGTCGTTCGAACCGAAGTCCTGAGGAGCACGGGACAACTGAGATCTCGTATCTCCTCATGGTGGGTTGCCTCCGGCACGTATCGTGAGTGGTTGCGGACCGTACGCAGGCACAACTGCAGCCACAACGGGACGCATGGCGAACGGATTTGACCAACCGGGCGGCCGGGGGAGGCATCGTGGAGGACTATGCGGGACGGGTGCTCGCCGACCGCTACCGCCTGCCGCTCCCGCCGACGGACGAGTACGAGTTCGCCGAGTCCCGGGCCTGGGACACCTACAGCGGACAGGAAGTCCTGGTCCGGCAGGTGCCGTTGCCCGAGGTCGTCGAGGCGGAGGTGCTCGACGCGGACGGGCTGCCCGACGGGTTCGTGGCGCGGGACGCCGGAACGCGGGACGCCGGGGTGCGGCGGCCGTCCGCGCGGACCACACGGCGGCCCGCCGAGCCGGCCGTGCGACGGGCCATCGAGGCCGCCCAGGCCGCGGCGCAGATACCTGACCACCCCCGGCTCGACCAGGTCTTCGACGTGTTCGCCGAGGGCGGCTCGCTGTGGATAGTGAGCGAGCTGGTGCCCGCGCGGCAGCTCGCGGCGCTGCTCGCCGACGGGCCGTTGAGTCCGTACCGGGCCGCCGAGGTGGCCTCCGACGTGCTGACCGCCCTGCGGGTGCTGCACGCGCACGGATGGGTGCACCGGAACATCACCGCGCGCACGGTGCTCGTCTGCGACGACGGCCGGGTGATGCTCACCGGACTCGCCTCGGGGGCTGCGGAAGAGGCGCTGTGCGGGTACGACCCGGTGCCGGCCGCCGAAGGCGAAGCAGGCACACAGGGTGCGCCCGGAACGCCGGGCGGCCCGGCAGGACAGGTGGGC
Organism: Streptomyces sp. NPDC087844; assembly: GCF_044742785.1. NCBI lineage: Bacteria > Bacillati > Actinomycetota > Actinomycetes > Kitasatosporales > Streptomycetaceae > Streptomyces > Streptomyces sp. NPDC087844. Next base: position 139,426 of record NZ_JBIUVD010000002.1, read on the forward strand.
CGGACGGGTCAGGCAGGTCAAGCCGGTCCTACGGGTGCGGGCGGTTCGGCGGGGCAGGCGGGCCGGACCGGTGGCGCGGGCGGACAGCTCGGTCGGTCCGGCGCCCCGGGCCGCTCCGTCGGACAGGCGGTGCCCGGAGCGCGTGGGCCGGACGGTGGTCGCGCCGCGGTCGAGGCCGTACGCGGGGGCGGCGGCGCAGGCGCGTTGCCCGTCCCGCGGACACAGGCACAGGCACAGGTTCAAGCACAGGCCCAGGGACGGACACAGTCACAGGCGCACGCCTCCGACATGGCGCAGCGGGCGCTGGAGGCGGGCGGAGACGTACGGGCCGCGCGGGCCGGAGCCATCGCGGCCTACCGCGCGGGTGCGCGCGCGGCGGCCCAGGTGCAGGAGGAGCAGCGGGGCGGCGGGAACGCGGCGTTGCCCGCTCCGCGGTCGCTGTCCGGTGAGAGCGACCCGGAGACCGGTCAGGCCTCGGGGCCGATCTCGGGCCGGATAGCCGGGCAGGGAATGGAGCACACATCGCCGCCGGGGCAGATCGCCGACCCGTATGGAGTGGGCGGGGTGGGCGGGGCGGGGCTGCCGGGCGCGTGGCACGGCGCCGCGCCGCGCGGCGGGGCCCCGGCCGTCGGAAGCCCTGGACAGGGCCGGCCTCCCGCGCTCCCTGACGGCGGCGACAGCGGTCATGGCGGCAACGAGGGTCATGGCGGCGACGGCGGCATCGGTGGTGCGACCGACGGCCGGGCGGAGACCGTCGCGTACGGCGCCGGGTACGCGCCGTCGGCCGACCACACCTCCGCGGCCCCCGGCACGGGCGCGGAGCCCGGCACAGGTACAGGTGCAGGTACAGGTACAGGCGCAGCTCCCACGCAGTGGAACCGGCTCACCTCCGCCGCTGCCGACACCCGGCGGGGCCCGGCGACCGCGCTGGCGGCGGAGCGGGCCCGGCAGGCCAGGATGGCCGTCGTGGGACCCGTCACCGAGCGCTGGGCGCCCGAGCAGGCCGGACCCGTGCACGAGAACTGGCAGCTGGCGGCGCCGATCGGGCCCGCGACCGACCTGTGGGCGTTGGGCGCGCTGCTCTTCCGTGCCGTTCAGGGCCACGCGCCCTACCCGGAGGAGAGCACCGCCGAGCTGGTGCAACTGGTGTGCGCGGAGCCGCCCGCGTTCGCGGAGGAGTGCGGCCCGCTGCGGCCGGTCGTGGAGTCACTGCTGCGCCAGGACCCCACCGAGCGACTGGACTTCGAGGAACTGCGGGGCTGGCTGCGCTCGCTGGTGCGCTCGGCGCCCGAGCCGGAGGCGGGCACGTTCGTCATAGCGGCACCGCCGGTGGACCCCACCCGGCTTCCTGTCGTACGCCGGCGGGGCGAGCTGGTCCGCAGGCGTCGTGCGGGGCTGCCCGCGACCACCCCCCACGGTCGGCACAAGCGGGGCAAGCGGGGCAGGGAGGCCAAACCCCGCCGGCTCGGCCGGACACTGCTTCTGCTGATCCTGCTCGTCATGGCCGCGGCCGTCGCGTACGCCATGGCGTTCATGCCCAGGACCGGCTCCGGCGGTGAGCGCACCGGTTCCGCGGGGGACGTCGTCGTCCCCACCCCCGGTCACTCCGGGGAAACCGGCGCGGGGTCGGACGGGAACGCGGGCTCCGATCCGCAGGGCGAGAAGACGTCGGGCGAGAAGCCGCCGAGCGGGAAGAACAGCCCGACGCGCTCGTCCAGTTCGACGACCCAGACCACCGGCCCCGAGCTTCCGCAGGGCTTCACCCTGCGCAAGGACTCCGAGGGGTTCCGGGTGGCGGTCGCCAACGGCTGGGAGCGGACGGGCAGGAACGGCCGCGGTCAGGTCGTCTACTCGCACGGGAAGTTCGAGCTGCTGGTCGTGCCCGGACGCGACACGACCGAGGAGTTCGGCAGCGATCCGATGTCCTACCAGCGTGAGGACGAGCGCGAGTTGCAGCCGTTCCGCGACTCGACCTGGGCCACGTCCAGCGGGATGCGGCGGATCGACGTGGGTGGACGGGCCATGGCCGAGGGGCAGTTCACCTGGCAGGACTCCACGGGCAGCGAGGTCTACGTACGGAACCTGGTGGTCATCGCCGGCGGGAAGTACCACGTGCTGCAGCTGCGCGGTCCGGAGGCCGAGCGGGACGAGGTGACGCGGCTCTACGAGCAGGCGTCGTCGACGTACCAGATCACTGGTTGATGCCGTGCCGGATCACTGGTCGAGGGCGTACCGGATCATCGGTTGAGGGCGTACCGGGTCACCGGTTGATGCGGCGTCATCACACCTCGCAGTCAGGGGTCTTGTGCGGCCGTGGCACCGGTTCCCCGCCGACCCGCGATCACCGGGTGGCAACCGCTCGATCCCTCCCGTGGGAACCGTCACAGTGCTGTCTCCGTAGGACCCCGCCGGTTCCCTGGGCACGTGTCGGTCCTTAGTCTGACCCTGTCAAGAGCATTGCGGGGAAACGTGAATCAGATGCAGGGCCTGCTTCTCGCAGGCCGCTACCGGCTCGCCGACTCCATCGGCAGTGGCGGCATGGGCCGGGTATGGCGTGCGCGCGACGAAGTGCTGCACCGCGCCGTCGCGATCAAGGAGCTGACGGCCGCGCTCTACGTGTCCGAGAGCGAGCAGGCCGTCCTCCTCGCCAGAACCCGGGCCGAGGCCAGGGCCGCAGCGCGCATCAACCACTCGGCCGTCGTCACCGTGCACGACGTACTGGAACACGACGGCCGCCCGTGGATCGTCATGGAGCTGGTCGAGGGCGGGTCGCTCGCCGACGCCGTCAAGGACGCGGGACGCATCGAGCCCAGGGAGGCGGCCCGGGTCGGGCTGTGGGTCCTGCGCGCTCTGCGGGCCGCGCACGCCGCCGGCGTACTGCACCGCGACGTCAAACCCGGCAACGTACTGCTCTCCAACGACCGGCGCGTGCTGCTCACCGACTTCGGCATCGCCCAGGTCGAGGGGGACACGACGATCACCCGGACCGGCGAGATAGTCGGTTCGGTCGACTATCTGGCGCCGGAACGCATCCGCGGCCAGGACCCGGGCCCGTCCGCCGACCTGTGGGCGCTCGGCGCGACGCTCTACACGGCCGTCGAGGGCAGGTCGCCGTTCCGGCGGACGACACCGCTCACGACCATGCAGGCCGTCGTCGGCGAAGAGCCCGACGCCCCGGAGAACGCGGGCCCGCTCACCTCCGTCATCACCGCCCTGCTGCGCAAGGACCCCGCCGAGCGGCCCGGTCCCGACGAGGCCGAGCAGATGCTCGCCGAGGCCGCGGAGGGGCGGACACCCGACTCGGCGCAGGCCTATGTGCCGACGCAGCACGTGGACGGCACGCGGGACCCGCGCGGAACGTACGGCCAGGGGATGCCGGGCGCGTACGGGCCCGCGCAGGCCGCCGCTCCCGGATCCGAGGACGCCACCCACGCCGTCGCCCACGGGTCACATGGATACGACGGGCCCCGGAGCGGCCAGTATCCGCAGGGCCCCTACGGCGGCCCGGCCGGCCGCGACACCTACGGCAGTCACGGCCGGCCCGCTCCCGACCCGGCCGTCGCCACCGCGAACCAGCCGGCGGTGGCCGGCGGGCCCGGGCGGCGACGGTTCCGTACCGTCGCCGCGGTCCTGCTGGCGGCCGCGCTCCTCGGCGGCGGTGGCGTCGCGGCGATGCTGATTGCGGACGGACAAGGGGGCGGTGACGGGTCGAAGTCCCCGGACCACTCCTCCTCGTCCCCCGCGACCCCGTCCTCCTCGGGCGGTGAGGACGACGACGGAGAACAGACCGAGGCGGCCCAGACCGGTGACGTGCCCGCCGGCTGGGAGCGTGTCGACGACCCCGAGGGTTTCAGCCTCGTACTGCCCAAGGGCTGGAAGCGGCAGGTCGAGGGCACTCAGGTCGACTACACGCCCGACGCAGGCGAGCACTTCGTACGCATCGCCATCGACGACTCGCCGGACTTCGACAATCCGTACCGGCATCTCGTCGACCTGGAACAGCAGATCTCGGGGCGGCTGAGCGAGTACCGGCAGGTCGGTCTGGAGTCCAACACCTTCCGTGACCGTCCCGGGGCGCTGTGGGACTTCACCTGGACCGCGTTGGGCAAGGACACGGAGTTTCCCGGGCCGCGCCGGGCGATGGAACAGGCGTATCTCGGCCGTGACGGGGTCGAGTACGTGATCTATATGTCCGCGCCCGCGGATGACTGGGAGACTGCGCGGGAGCAGTTCGACGCGGTTCTGCGGGGGTGGGAGCCGCCGGTTTCGCGGTGACGTGCCCGTGCACCGGGGGTGTCGGCGCCGCGGGGTGGGCAGGGGTTCTGTCGGCCGGGGCCGGTGGGGTCGGGTCGCGCCCGGTGGCGCAGCCGCATGTGTCGCAGCCCCGCGCCCCTGAGAAGCTTGCGCAGTTCCCCGCGCCCCCAGGAGAGCCGCGCCGGTCCCCACGGCCCTGGGAGATCGTTGCCCTTGTCGGTGCCTGCGTCGGTTGTCGGCCAACCCCGGTCGCGTGACCCCGGAAGGGTTCCGTCCGTTGCGGCATGATGGGACGCATGGCGACCGAGGGGGAAAGACCGGAGGACAACGCCCGTGTCATCGCGGGCCGTTACCGCCTGGAAGCCAGAATCGGCCGCGGTGGCATGGGCGTCGTGTGGCGGGCCACGGACCAGGTGCTCGCCCGGCAGGTCGCGGTCAAGGAACTCGCCGTCGACGCCTCGCTCTCCGCGGCGGAGTCCCGGCTGCAGCGTGAACGTACCCTGCGCGAGGCACGCGCGATCGCGCAACTGCGGCATCCGCACATCATCGTCGTGCACGACGTCGTCGAGCAGGACGAACGCCCGTACATCGTCATGGACCTCCTCGAAGGAGGTTCGCTCGCCGAGCGCATCTCCCGGTCCGGACCCGTCGGCCCGGTCGAGGCGGCCCGGATGGGCATCGACCTGCTCAGCGCGCTGCGCAAGGCGCACGACGCCGGTGTCCTGCACCGCGACCTGAAGCCCGCGAACGTGCTCCTCACGCTGGACGGCATCGTCGTCCTCACCGACTTCGGGGTGGCGCAGGTCGCGGGCTCGACGACGCTCACCGAGAGCGGGTCGTTCGTGGGCTCGCCCGAGTACACCGCACCCGAGCGGATGTCGGGCGTCAGGACCGGGCCCGAGTCCGATCTGTGGTCGCTCGGCGCACTGCTCTGCACGGCCCTGAGCGGCGAGTCACCGTTCCGGCGCGACTCGTTGGGCGGGACGCTGCACGCGGTGGTCGTCGACGACATACTTCCGCCCGCCGCCGCCGAGCCCCTCCTCCCCGTCGTACGCGGCTTGCTCGAACGCGATCCGGAACGGCGGCTCGACGCGGCCGAGGCGGAGCGGCTGTTACGGGTGTTTCTGGACACGGGCCGTATGCCGCAGGTCCCGCCCGGCTATACGCCCTCGCGGCGGGACGTGTCGGGGCGGGAGCCCGGCACCTCGACGACGCCGGTTCCGGAACCGGCCGTGCCGCACCCGCTGAGAGTCCCCTTCGCCGTCTCCTCGTCGATGCGCAACGTGCTGATCGCGGCGGCCCTCGTCGCGGCGATGGCCGTGGCGGGCGTGTCGGCGGCGGCGCTGCTGATGGGCGACGGCGACAACGGGCCGATACCACCGGGGGGTTCGGTCTCGTCCTCCCGGACGGCCACCGGTGCCACGCCGAGTCCCACCGCCACCGCCTCCCGGCCCACGGCCTCCGCCGGCCGCACGGTGCCCACGGGATACCGTCTCGTCCGCGACGCGGCGGGCTTCTCCCTCGCCGTCCCCGTGGGCTTCACGCGCGAGGCGCAGGGTGAGCGCGTCTACTACATGTCGGCGGGCAAGACCTTCCGCATCGGCGTCAAGGTGTCCGCACCGGAACCGGGCGGCCCGCTCGCGGTGCTGGAACGCGCCGCCGAAGAGGGACCGGACACCTACGCCGGGTACCGCGGCGGCCGGGTCACCGAGACCACCCGCTCCGAGCGCCCCGCCGCACTGTGGGAGTTCACCTGGGACGGCTTCAGCGCGGCGGAGGGCGCGCGGCACATCTACGAACTGTGCTGGGAGGAGGGCGGCCGGATGTACGACGTGCTGGTGTCGTCGCCGGTCGGCAAGGCGCGGGAGGCGCGGGAGTACTTCGACGTCGCGGTGGACACCGTGGCACGTAAGGGCTCATGAGCCGCATATCACCGCGAAGCGTGCGTCGTGCGTCACGGGTCTGTGACTGGAAAGCGCCCGGGGTGGAGCGCGGACGCCTGCCGCGATAAGGATGGACCCCATGAGCAGCAACGGGGGAGCCCCTCACGGACCCGACGAGCCAACGAGTTTCGGTCTGCAACCGCCACGCCCGCCGGTCGCGGTGCCACACCCCGGGAATCCGTACGTCACACCCACCCAGGTCGTGCCCCAGGCCGTACCGCAGCAACAGGCGCACCCGGCACAGCAGGCGCAGTCGACACAACAGGCGCACCCGGCACAGCACGTGCAACCTGTGCAGCAGGCGCCGCACGACCCCGGTTCCGGCCGCCTCATCGCGGACCGGTACCGGCTGCTCGACAAGCTCGGCCACGGTGGCATGGGAACCGTGTGGCGGGCCAAGGACGAGACGGTGGACCGGGAGGTCGCGGTCAAGGAGCCGCGCATCCCCGATCATCTTCCCGAACGTGAACGAGCCAATGTCTCCGAGCGGATGCGCCGTGAGGCGCGCGCCGCGGCCCGGCTCGACCACCCGGCGGTCGTCACCGTCCATGACGTCGCCGTCGTGGACGGCCGGCCGTGGATCGTGATGGAACTGGTCCGGGGGCGCTCGCTCGGCGCCGCACTCCAGGAGGGCACGCTCGGCGCGCGTGAGGCGGCGAGAATCGGCCTTGAGGTGCTCGGCGCGCTGGAGTCCGCGCACGCGGCGGGCATCCTGCACCGCGACGTCAAGCCCGACAACGTCCTGCTCGGCACGGGCGACCGGGTCGTCCTCACCGACTTCGGCATCGCCCAGATCGAGGGCGAGACGAATCTGACCGACACGGGCGGCTTCGTCGGCTCGCCCGAGTTCATCGCGCCCGAAAGGGTGCTGGGGCAGCGCCCCGGCCCGGCCTCCGACCTCTGGTCGCTGGGCGTCGTCCTGTACGCGGCCACGGAGGGCGTGTCGCCGTTCCGCCGCAGCAACACGCCCGCGACGCTCCAGTCCGTCCTCAACGCCACGCCGGCTCCGCCCAACGCGGCCACGGGACCGCTCGCCGAGGCCATCAACGGCCTCCTCGACAAGGATCCGAACCGCCGTCCGGACGCCGCGCGGGTACGTGCCCTGCTGGAGCAGACCGCGCGACCGCCGCAGCCCGCGCCCACCCAGGTCGTCCAGCGGCCGGCGCCCGACGGGGTGCGACCGGGTGGCAGGCCGGTCCGTATCGGCCGCAAGGGATGGATCGGCCTCGGGGCCGTGGTCGTCGCGGCGGCGGTGGCCGCGTACCTGGTGATCGCGGACCCGTTCGCCGGCCCGCTGCCCGACGACTGGAAGAAAGCCGACGTGAAGGCGCTGGGCGCCACGCTGGCGGTGCCGAAGGGCTACCAGAAGACCGTGCCCGAGCCCGACGCGCCCAAGGACGAACACTGGGTGCAGTTCACCGACCTGAGCGGCACCCTGTGGATCAGTCTGTCGCTGGACAGGAAGGCCGAGGACACCTCGGGCGAGATCGCCGGGACCGCGTCGGCGGAGATGTACGAGGACGACGCCGCCTACAAGCAGAGCGGTGCGTACGGGCTCGGTATGGACTCCGATCCCGCGCCGAGGAGCGATCCCAACGATGTCAAGTACGAGGACCGCAAGGCCGCTCGGAACACCGTCGTCTACTCCAGCACGGACACCGAGAATCCGCGTCCGCGGGAGATGCAGGTCCTGTACTACAGGACGACGTCGGGCGACATGTACAAGCTCATGATCGGATATCCGGGCAAGGGGGACTTCGCCGAGCGCGGGCGGGCGGTCGCGAAGACGGCCATCGCGAACCTCGACATCGACAGGCTGTGACCCTCTGCCGACGGCTATCGACGGCTATCGACGGCTATCGACGGCTACCGACGGCTGCCGATGGCGACGGCTACCGACGGTTGGCGATGGCTTGCCGAGGCGTCGAGTGAGCGTCGGTAGCGGCATACTGCTGCCTCGGGCCGACGTCCGGCGGGTGCGGCCCGGTGGGGGTCGCCCGCGCAGTTCCCCGCGCCCCTGAAGCCCCCGAGGGCCCCAGGGGCGCGGAGAGCGGCGCGGGCTTTTGCCCTTGGGGGCGCGGGGAACGGCGCAATCTTGTGCTTTTTGGGGCGCGGGGAACTGCGCAGGCCTTTGCCTTCAGCAGCGCGGGCTTCTGTCTCCAGGGGCGCGAGGAACGGCGCGATCTTGTGCCTGTAGGGGCGCGGGGAACCGCGCGAACAGAGAGGCGGCAGGCGTGGGCCTGGATCTTGACGGGCGGGCGCATGCCCGGCAGCGCTGGGCGGCACGCGGTGCCCTGACCGGCGCCGCCCTCGCGGTACTGCTGCCACTCGGCTACGGCGGAGTCGCGAGCCTGCTCCTCGTCGCGGTCGGCGCGTTCGGCACGGCGCTCACCGTGGCCGCCCTGTGGTGGGTGCTGACCCTCAGGGGACCGTCCCGCGCGGCGGCCGTCGCGCTGGCCGTCACGACACCCGCCGCGGTCGTCTGGTTCTTCGCCGCCGAGAACCTGCTGTGGGTCGTCATCGTGTCCCTGACCCTGTGGGGAGTCGCCGTCTGGGCCGGGAAGTTCGCGCTCAGCAGCACCAGGTCGCACACGGTGAGCGTGCGGGAGCACCGGACTCCCGCCCCCACGAGCCCTTTCCTCATCATGAACCCGCGGTCCGGGGGCGGAAAGGTCGAGCGGTTCGGGCTGAAGGAGAAGGCCGAGAAGCTCGGGGCGCGAGTCCACCTCCTCGACCCCGACCGGCAGGAGGACGTGACCGAACTCGCCCGGCGTGCCGTGGCGGACGGCGCCGATCTGCTCGGTGTCGCGGGCGGGGACGGTACGCAGGCGCTGGTCGCCGCCGTGGCCGCGGAGCACGGCATACCGTTCCTCGTCGTCTGCGCCGGTACGCGCAACCACTTCGCCATGGACCTGGGGCTCGACCGGAACGATCCGGCGGCGAGCCTCGACGCCCTCACGGACGACGGCGTCGAACTCCACGTCGACCTCGGCTTCGCCGACACGTACCCGTTCGTCAACAACGCCTCGTTCGGGGCGTACGCGGTCGTCGTGCAGAGCCCCGAGTACCGGGACGACAAGGTCCGTACGACGCTGGAGCTGCTGCCCGAACTGCTCACGCACCAGCGGGGGCCGCGGCTGACCGCCCGCGTGGAGGAGCCGGGCACGGCCGCCGGTCCGCAGGCGGGGGGTGCCACGGCGGCGACCGTCGTCGACGGGCCCCAGGCCCTCCTGGTGAGCAACAACCCCTACCGCATGGACGATCCGGCGGGCCTCGGCTACCGCGAGCGGCTGGAGTCCGGTGTGCTGGGTGTCCTCGGCGTCAGGGTCGAGAACGCCGCCGAGGCCGCCGGGCTGCTGCTGGGCAGGCACTCCACCGGGCTCACGGTGCTGACGGCCCGCGAGGTGGTCGTGGACGCCGACCGCCCCGAGATCGAGGTCGGCGTGGACGGCGAGGCCCTCATGCTGCCCACGCCGGTACGGTGCCGGATCGAGCCCGGTGCCCTGCGCGTGCGCGTCCCCGGGAACCGGCCGGGCGTGCCGGAGACCAAGCCGCCCATGGACTGGCGCCGGCTGCGCAAACTCGCGGCGGCGGTGGGGCGTACGGCCCTGCCCAAACACCGGGTTCTGCCCCGGGAGGAGCCCCTGCCCGCGAACCGGACGCCTCCCACGGCCTGACCCACGGCGGACACGGCCCGAACATCGACAAGCTCCGTCCCAGCGCGGTACTGATGGGACATGAGGGATGGCGGGGGCGCCTGGTCGGCGGCCGTTACCGGCTGACCGAGCGCATCGGCTCGGGCGGCATGGGCACCGTATGGCGGGCCACGGACGAACTCGTGGGGCGGGACGTCGCGGTCAAGGAGCCGCGGCTGCCCGGCGATCCGCGGGACGCGGCCCACCAGCGCGCGTACCACCGGCTGCAGCGCGAGGCACGGGCGGCAGCGCGTGTGGACCATCCCGGCGCCGTCGCGATCCATGACGTGGTCGTGGAGGACGGACTGCCCTCCGGCTCCTGGCGACATGCCCAAGGGAACGGCGGACGAGAAGAGGGGCACGGTGGTGTTCAAGGGGGCGCGGGACCGTCTTGAGATCGAGCCGTGAGTTCCGGGTACGGATTCTCGGCCGGGTTCTGCTTCTCTCTGATCATCACCCGGACAACGACCTGATCAGGCCGTTTACTGCCAGTGATCACTGGCGCCTTGTGTGTACTCGGTGAAACCCTATTACCGACGGGTACCCAAAGAGCTCGGGCGGGCATACCCTGCGGCTCATGACGGACTCGCAGGCCCCGGCACAGGCCCCGGCACAGGCCCCGGAAAAGACCGGTACCAACCCTCTCGCGCCCGCCCCCGAAGGCGCCCGCACGGCCGCTGACGTGGTCACGCCGGAGCTGATCGCTCAGCTCACCCGTGGCGTGGTCGGCTCGGGCCGCACCGCCAACCACACGCCGTTCACCGGCGAGAAGCTGGCCGACCTGCCCGAGTCCACCCCGCAGGACGTGGAGGTCGCCTACGAGCGGGCGCGCGCCGCCCAGTTCCTCTGGGGCCAGATCCCGGTCAGGGAACGCGCCGCCGTCCTTCTCCGCTTCCACGACCTCGTGCTCGCCCGCCAGGCCGAGGTGCTGGACCTGATCCAGCTGGAGACCGGCAAGGCCCGCCTGCACGCGCACGAGGAGGTCCAGGCGGTCGCCGTCGCGGCCCGCCACTACGGCCGCAGGGCCCCCTTCTACCTGCGCCCCAAGCGGCACGCGGGCGCCATGCCGACCCTCACCAAGGTCACCGAGCTGCGCCACCCGCGAGGCGTCGTCGGTCAGATCGCCCCCTGGAACTACCCGCTGGAACTCTCCGTCGGCGACGCGCTGCCCGCCTTCGTCGCGGGCAACGCCGTGGTGATGAAGCCCGACACCGAGACCTGCCTCACCGCGCTGTGGGCCCGTGACCTGCTCATCGAGGCGGGCCTGCCCGCCGGCGTCTTCCAGGTCGTCCTCGGCGAGGGGCCGGTCATCGGCCCGGAGGTCGTCAAGCACGCCGACTACGTCTCCTTCACCGGCTCCACCCGCACCGGCCGCGAGGTCGCCCAGGGCGCGGCGGCCCGGCTGGTCGGCGTGTCCCTCGAACTCGGCGGCAAGAACGCCATGCTGGTCCTGGCGGACGCCGACGTCGACAAGGCGGCGGCCGGTGCGGTCCGCGCCTGTTTCTCGTCGGCCGGGCAGCTGTGCATCTCGATCGAGCGGCTGTACGTCCACGAGTCGATCGCGGACACGTTCCTGGAGCGGTTCGCCGCACGCACCAGAGCGATGCGCCTCGGCACGTCCCTCGCGTACGGCGCGGAGATGGGCTCGCTGGTCGGCGAACGCCAGCTGGAGACCGTGACCCGGCACGTCGAGGAGGCCGTCGCCAAGGGCGCGACCGTCGTCGCCGGCGGTGTCGCGCGCCCGGACATCGGCCCGTACTTCTTCGAGCCGACCATCCTCGACGGCGTCGAGGCACCGATGGCGGTCTGCGGCGAGGAGACCTTCGGCCCGGTCGTCTCGATCTACCGGTTCGAGGACGAGGACGAGGTGATCGCCTCCGCCAACGCGACGGCGTACGGCCTCAACTCGTCGGTCTGGACGAAGGACGGCCGTCGCGGCGCCAAGGTCGCGGCCCGCCTGCGCACCGGAACGGTCAACATCAACGAGGGCTACGGGCCGGCGTACGGCAGCGTCCAGTCGCCGATGGGCGGCATGAAGGACTCCGGCCTCGGCCGCCGCCACGGCTCCGAGGGCATCCTCAAGTACACGGAGGCCCAGACGGTGGCCCAGCAACGCCTGCTGCCGATGGCCCCGTCCCTGGGCATGGACGACGAGAAGTACGCCGCTTTCATGAGCCGAAGCCTGAGGCTGATGAAGGCCTTCCGCTTCCGCTAGACGCGCCTGGTCAGGAGCGCCCCGTCAGGGGCGCGGGGAACTGCGCGAGCAACCACACACGACCCGCACGGACACTCAACGAGGAGCACACGTGCCTCAGGAAACGTACGACTACGACGTGATCGTGGTCGGATCGGGCTTCGGCGGATCCGTCACAGCCCTGCGCCTCACAGAAAAGGGCTACCGCGTCGGCGTCCTGGAAGCCGGCCGCCGCTTCACCCGAGGCACGCTGCCCAAGAACTCCTGGGACCTCAAGAACTACCTGTGGGCGCCGAAGCTCGGCATGTACGGCCTGCAGCGCATCCACCTCCTCGGCAACGTCATGGTGCTCGCGGGCGCGGGCGTGGGCGGCGGCTCTCTCAATTACGCCAACACCCTCTACGTACCGCCGAAGCCGTTCTTCGAGGATCCGCAGTGGAAGGACATCACGGACTGGCAGGAGGAGTTGAAGCCGTACTACGACCAGGCGCAGCGCATGCTCGGCGTACGGCTCAACCCGACCATGACCCCCTCCGACGTCCATCTCAAGGCGGCCGCACAGCGGATGGGCGTGGGCGACACCTTCCACATGGCGCCGGTCGGTGTCTTCTTCGGTGACGGCGAGGACGCCGACGGAACAGCGAAGGCGCGGCCGGGGGAGCAGGTCGACGACCCGTACTTCGGCGGCGCGGGCCCCGCCCGCAGCGCGTGCGCCGAGTGCGGCGAGTGCATGACGGGCTGCCGGCACGGCGCGAAGAACACCCTCAACGAGAACTATCTGTACCTCGCGGAGAAGGCGGGCGCGGTCGTCCACCCCCTGACGACCGTCGTGTCCGTCACGGACGACTCGCAGGGCGGTTTCGCCGTCTCGACGCTTCCCACGGACCGCGGGCGGAAGGGCCAGGGGCGCAAGGGGCGTGTCCTCAAGGCCCGCCGGGTCGTCCTCGCGGCCGGCACGTACGGTACGCAGACCCTGCTGCACCGGATGAAGGACGGCGGCCAGCTGCCGCATCTGTCCAAGCGGCTGGGGGAGCTGACCCGTACGAACTCCGAGGCGCTGGTGGGCGCGCAGACCAGCGACCGCCGCTACCGCAAGGCCACCGGCGAGGCGAAGGTGGACTTCACCCGCGGGGTCGCCATCACGTCCTCGATCCACCCGGACGCCAACACGCACATCGAACCCGTCCGCTACGGCAAGGGCTCGAACTCGATGGGCAGCCTGTCGATCCTCCAGGTTCCGTACACGGAGGGCTCGTCGAGGGCGTTCGCCTGGCTGGTCAACGCGGTGAAGCACCCCACCCTCGTGGCGCGCTCGCTCTCCAACCGCCGCTGGTCGGAGCGGACCATCATCGGCCTGGTGATGCAGTCCCTCGACAACTCCCTGACGACGTACCTGAAGCCGAAGGGCGCGGGCAAGGGCCTGCTGACGGCACGCCAGGGACATGGGGCCCCCAACCCGAAGCAGATCCGGACCGCTTCGGAGGGCGCCTCCGCGATAGCCGCAGAGATCAACGGTTTCGCGGGCTCGAACGTCGGCGAGCTGATGGGCACCCCGCTGACCGCGCACTTCCTCGGTGGCTGCCCGATCGGCGCCTCCGCCGACGAGGGCGTCATCGACCCGTACCACCGGCTGTACGGGCACCCGGGCATCTCCGTCGTCGACGGCGCCGCGGTCTCGGCGAACCTGGGCGTGAACCCGTCGCTGACCATCACCGCACAGGCCGAGCGCGCGATGTCGTACTGGCCCAACAAGGGGGAGGCGGACCCGCGTCCGGCGCCCGGTGCCGCCTACGAGCGCCTGAAACCGGTCGAGCCGCTCACCCCCGCGGTCCCGGCCGGGGCCTTCGGCGCCCTGAAGCTCCCGTTCCTCGGCATGCCGACGATGCCACCGAAGAAGTAGCCACCGAAGAAGTAGCCACCGAAGAAGCAGTCACCGAAGAAGCAGTCAGGAAAGAAGCAGTCAGGGAAAGACGAAGGACCTGCGCCCCCCTCCGAGCGCAGGTCCTTCGTCTGTCGTGCATACAGCAAGTCAGCGACGCGTCATGAGCTGTAGCGGAGCTGAACGGCGGAACTACACGTCGGAGCCGGCCTTACGGCGACGAGCGACAACAACGGCCCCCACACCAGCGGCCAGCGCAACCCCACCGACGAGCCCGATGGTCGGCAGCGCGGAGCTGGACCCGGTCTCGGCGAGACTGCCGGTGACCTGCGGCGTGTTGGCCTTGTCCGGCTTCTGGTCGCTGACCGGCGCCTTGCCGCCCTCTGTCGGCTCGGTGTTGTCGGTGTCCGTACCCGCGGCGACGATCTGGAACTTGTACGCGACCTCGCCGAAGCCGGTGCACTCCGCGTCGTCGTCACCGTAGATCGTCGCGCCGAGCGAGAAGCCCGCGCCGACCGGAGCGGTGGACTTCACGTTGATACGCAGCGGGACCTGGACCTCGTAGTCGGGCTTGAGCTCGTCGGTGTAGCCGACGAAACCGACCGCGTAACCCTCGTCGTCGAGGTTCTCCCAGACCTTGGCGTCCGGGTTCCAGGCCTGGAGCTGCACCTGCTTGCTCTTGAAGAGGTCCGTGCCGTTCACGTCGGACGAGGCGCCCGCGAGGAAGTCGAGGTCCTGGAGCGTCGAGTCGGAGGAGTTCAGGACGTTCAGCGAGAACTTGTGCCAACCGCTGCCCACGGCGATCTTGCCGGGCAGGCCGGTGATGCTGACGTCGACCTTGGTGTCCTCGCACACGGACGGCTCGGGGTCCGGGGTCTCCGACGCCTCGGGCGGGGTGGTGCTCGGTGCCGGGCTGGTAGCCGGCGGGGTCGAGGTCGGCGTGCCCGCGGGAGGCGTGGTGCTCGGCGTCGTCGTCGTGGGCGTCGCGGCGGGCGTCGTCGTCCCGGCGGTCTCGGTGGTCTCCGTCGCACCCGGCGTCACGGTCGCCGACTCGGTCCCGGTGGGCGTGGGGTCGGTCGCGAAAGCGGCCGGGGCCGACAGGAGCGCGAGCGGGGCTATGACAGCCGTCGTGGCCGCTGCGGCCATGACACGGCGAAGCTTCATGAAGACCTCGAAAAGTCCGGTGCGCCGCGATGTCGCGGCACGAGATTCGGGAGGCCTCCGCGTGGCGGTCGCGGGTAAGGCCGTTGGTTCCGCAAGTGAGACCTGTGACTCCTGTGAAGGGTTGTCCTCGAACTCACAAAATTTTTATGTGGGCTGGGTCACACGCCGGCTCGACTTGTGAACTCCCGCGCCCACGCCATAGAACTGACCCTCGGTCGACGGTTCGAGTACGGCGACCAGTACGTCGACAGGCACGTCGGCCATGGGGGAGAGGCGCGAGCGCTGTGAGTGAGAAGCCGTCCGGACAGTCCGGGGAGCCCGACGGGTCCGGGTCCGGGTCCGGGCTCGGGCCCAGGTCCGGGGAGTCCATACCGGACGACGTGTGGGAGCGGTTCGTCCAGGACAGCGAGCGGGACATCCGGCTCTCTGAGGCGCCCAAGGAGCCGTCCGCGCGCGCCCGCATGGTGACCGAGCGGCTGCGCCTGCAGGACGCCCGCGGCGAACTGCCCCCGGCCTGGCGCGCCGACCCCGTCGGGCAGCGGGCGAACGGGCGCAGAGCCCGGCGCCGCAGGGTGTGGACGGTGATCGGCATCCCGCTCGCCCTCGTGGTGGCCGTGGTGGCCATGAAGCCGTCCCTGCTGCCGGGCGACCCTTTCGGCACGGACTCGAACTCGGGCACGGGTCTGAGCGCGGGCTCGCGGGCCCCGTCCTCGCTGCCGGCGGAGACTGCGCCCGAGACCGCGGCTCCGGGATCCGCGCCAGGAACGCCCACCCTGGACGAGCCCTTCGCCGGTTCCCCGGCCGCGCGGTACGCCGACGGCGCCGCCGGGATCGTACTGCCGGAGGCGAAAGCGGTCGGTTCGTTCTCGAAGGACCAGGTCGCCGGGGCCCTGGAGCAGAGCAGAACCCTGCTCGTCGAGGCGAACGTCGACCGCGGGACGCTGTTCGGCAACACCCCCGAGACCGTTCTCGGCAAGGTGCTCGACCCCAAGCAGCCCGAGCTGGTCGACGACCTGAGGTCCTGGCTGCGCAAGCCCGGCGAGGGCCACGATCCGCTGCGCTTCTTCAGCCGCTTCGACCGGGACGAGGTACGGCTCGTCGGTGACGTGGTCAAGACCCGCGGCCGTACGACGTTCGAGGCGGGCGAGGGCGGGGCGCTGGACATCCACACCGACTACACCTTCGTCTACGCGCTGGCCCCCGCCGACCCGGACTCCACCGAGGTGGCCCGCACCATCGTCCGCCGCGTCATCGACCTGCGGCTCCTCGACCCCGCGACGTACGAGGCCACGCCGGGCAGGCTGGCGGTCGTCAGCTACGACGACGACATCGCCAACTCCGCCTGCGACGTCTACGACGGCTTCCTGCACCCGCGGCTGGCCTCCGGCGGACCGGCGGGCGCGCCCCCGAGCGGGCCCGCGGTCGACCCGTACGACCGCAGCCGGGACATCGGAGACCGCTCGGGCGATTCCAGCGACTCCGGTGCTGCCGGTGATTCCGGTGAGGAGCCGTGTGGGACGGTGTCGCGGACATGAGGATGGGGATGGGGACGGGGACGAGGACGGGGAATAGGACGGGGACGATGACGAGGATGAAGATGTCGCGCCCTCTGGTGGCCGCGTCGGCCGTCGCCGTCCTCGGCTGCGTCGCGGCGTGCGGCGGAGGCGGAGACGGCGCGGATCAGGACTCGAAGTCGTCGCGGTCGAAGGCGAGCGGGCGGGCGGCCGGCGGGGAGAAGACGAAGACACCCGCCGAGGGAAGCAAGGACGCCAAGGACCCGCAGGACACAGGGAACACAGGGGACACAGGGAATCCGCGGGACATGCGCGACCCGCAGGACTCCTCGGGCGGCGGCGCGCGGAAGGGCGACGGGCCCCTCACCAAGGCGCAGTTGAAGAAGGCCGCGCTCGCGACGGGTGATGTCAAGGGCTTCGAGGTCAAGGAGTCGGAAGGGGCGGACCTCCTGGGCCAGACCGTCCCCGCGACCCCGTCGAAGTGCCAGCCGATCGCCGACATGTTCCTGTTCTCCACCGACCCGGCCTCGCGCGCGGGGGTCAGCCGCGGTGCCGTGTCGAAGGACGAGACGAACGCCTCGGTCATCACGTTCACCCTTCTCGCCTACAAATCCGGCGAGGCCGGCGAGGCCGGCGAGGCCGGCGAGGTGATGGACGGCCTGCGTTCGGCGACCAAGGACTGCACCGCCTACCGGCACGCCGACTACGACTACAAGGACGTCAAGGCGGCGGCCGATCCCGGGCTGGGTGACGAGTCCGTCGCGTTCAGGCTGGTCGCCTCGATCGAGGGGGCGCAGGTGCCCGCCGCGTACACGGTCGTCCGTGACGGTACGACGCTGGTGGCCTTCAGTTCGATGAACATGCTGGACCCGGACGAGATCGAGGTCCCGGCCGAGCTGGTCAAGGCGCAGCTGGCCAAACTGGCGAAGACGACCACCTAGCCCGCAGGGACAGGCGAAGGGCCCCGTGGGACGATCCGCGGGGCCCTTCGTGGTCAGCACCGACGTCAGGGCAGCGCCGGTGCCTGGGGAAGCGGCGCCCGGGGGGTGGCGCCGCCTAGTGGCTTGTCCGCCGGTCCGCGCCCGGCGCACTCGGGGAGTGCGCGTGGTCTCGACCAATGGCGGTAGGAGGTGCATGAGGGTGCACTGCGGATGTCGTTCGAGGACTCGGGGTGTTCCAGGCATCGTGCGCGATGGGCCGCGGCCTCCGCAACCGTTTCGGCCGCCCTTGCAAGATTCCGCCGGTCGGCTCCGAGCGTCCTCGGAGCCGACCTCTTCTGGGTGACCGGGCTGCTGTCCCCTGCCGTCCGGTCACTTCTCTGGAACGGGGTCCCACGGCGCACGTCCGTACGCCTCCCGCTCCAGCGGAGCCACGCGTGGTTCTTCGGGCCCGCCCCTGGCTGGCACGGACATCGGGAGAACGAAGCCCACCGGGGGACGGTCACGCGCCGTACGGGTGAGAGGGCATGCGTACGTGCGTGCACCGGACGTCCGTCGTACGCGCATGTCATACGGGATGCCGTACGCGGCTCCTCGGACGCCGCTCCTCAGATGCGGCCCCGGCACAGCTCCAGCAGCGTCATGGCGAGCGCGGTGCCCGGCTTGCCCAGAGCCTCCCTGTAGTGGCCGAGCACCTCCATCTCGCGCGACAGGTTCACCCGACGGCCGCCGGAGGTGATCCGGGCCTCCTGGATGACCGCTGAGACGGCCATGCGTTCCTGGACCAGGCCGATGATGCGGTCGTCGAGGGTGTCGATGCGTTCGCGGGCGCCGGTGATCGTGTCGGCGGCCTCTTCGGTGCGGGCGCCGGTCCTGTCCGTGGTCGTGGCCGCGGCGGGGGTGGCTGTGCTCATCTCGTGGGCTCCTCTTGGGGTGGGTGCCCCGGAGCGGCAAGGTCCGGAAAACGCAGGCGCCCCGGGCCTTGTCGGCCCGGGGCGCCTGGGAAGTCGCTTGTCAGTTGCTCAAGCAGCACGACCATGGCAGCCGGGGGGCCGGTTGCCATAGGTAAAGACGGAGGTCTGGTGCGTGAGCATGGGAGCAGTATGCCCGTGCGCCCGGCAGGGTCCAACCTGGCCCGCATCCTGAGACACCGGGTCTCTCGCCCCCGCCGCCCCTGCCCTTCCCGTCACTGACTCGGGGGCCAGCCCCCGAACCCCCGGTCCTCAAACGCCGGACGGGCTGAAACGTATTCAGCCCGTCCGGCGTTTGAGGACGAGCGCGCAGCGCGACAAGGGGGCGAGGGGGCGGAGCCCCCATGCGTGAACGGGACGGGTAGGGGCGGCGGGGGCGAGGGAAAACCCGGCGTGACCCCCCGCCCCCGGACCCCCGTTAGAATCAATGGCACAGCCCCGCTCAACCGCCGGAAGGCAAACCGTGCCAGAAGCGTCCCCCGCCGCCACCCCCGACACCGTCCTGGTCGTCGACTTCGGCGCGCAGTACGCCCAGCTCATCGCCCGCCGAGTCCGTGAGGCCCGGGTCTACAGCGAGATCGTCCCGAGCACCATGCCGGTCGACGAGATGCTCGCCAAGAAGCCCGCGGCGATCATCCTCTCCGGCGGCCCCTCGTCGGTGTACGCGGAAGGCGCCCCCCGCCTTGACCGCGCGCTCTTCGAGGCCGGCGTTCCCGTCTTCGGCATGTGCTACGGCTTCCAGCTGATGGCGACCACCCTCGGTGGCACGGTCGACAACACGGGCGCCCGCGAGTACGGCCGTACACAGCTGCACGTCAGCAAGTCCGGCTCGACGCTCTTCGAGGGCACCCCGGACGAGCAGTCGGTGTGGATGTCGCACGGCGACGCCTGCTCCGCCGCCCCCGAGGGCTTCACCGTCACCGGCTCCTCGGACGTCGTCCCGGTCGCGGCCTTCGAGAACGACGAGAAGAAGCTGTACGGGGTCCAGTACCACCCCGAGGTCATGCACTCCACGCACGGCCAGCAGGTGCTCGAACACTTCCTCTACCGGGGCGCGGGCCTGAGCCCGGACTGGACCACCGGAAACGTCATCGAGGAGCAGGTCGCGCTGATCCGCGAGCAGGTCGGCGACAAGCGCGCCATCTGCGGCCTCTCCGGCGGCGTGGACTCCGCGGTGGCCGCGGCCCTCGTGCAGAAGGCCATCGGTACCCAGCTGACCTGCGTCTACGTCGACCACGGTCTGATGCGCAAGGGTGAGACCGAGCAGGTCGAGAAGGACTTCGTGGCGGCGACCGGCGTACAGCTGAAGGTCGTGGACGCGGAGGAGCGCTTCCTCACCGCCCTCAAGGGTGTCTCGGACCCCGAGGAGAAGCGGAAGATCATCGGCCGCGAGTTCATCCGGGTCTTCGAGCAGGCCCAGGCGGAGATCATCGCGGACGAGGGCCCGGAGGTGGCCTTCCTGGTCCAGGGCACGCTCTACCCCGACGTGGTCGAGTCCGGTGGCGGCACGGGCACCGCCAACATCAAGTCCCACCACAACGTGGGCGGGCTCCCCGAAGACCTTGAGTTCCAGCTGATCGAGCCGCTGCGCCAGCTCTTCAAGGACGAGGTCCGGATGGTCGGCCAGGAGCTCGGCCTGCCGGACGAGATCGTCCAGCGCCAGCCGTTCCCCGGCCCCGGCCTCGGTATCCGGATCGTCGGCGAGGTCAACAAGGAGCGGCTCGACCTGCTCCGCGACGCCGACGCCATCGCCCGCGAGGAGCTGACGGCCGCCGGTCTCGACCGCGACATCTGGCAGTGCCCGGTCGTGCTGCTCGCCGACGTCCGCTCCGTCGGGGTCCAGGGCGACGGCCGCACGTACGGCCATCCGATCGTGCTGCGGCCCGTCTCCTCCGAGGACGCGATGACCGCCGACTGGTCGCGTCTGCCGTACGACGTCCTCGCGAAGATCTCGACACGCATCACGAACGAGGTCGCGGACGTCAACCGCGTCGTCCTCGACGTGACGTCGAAGCCGCCGGGCACCATCGAGTGGGAGTAGCGGTCCCAGGTCCTTCGGGCCTCAGGTCCGCCTGAGAGTGCGCACCGGCACTCCGGGCTGCCAGATCTGGACGACCAGATACGTGTCGTCCTCGACGTAGGTCCGTACGACCTCCGTCAGTTCGGTGCGGAAGAGGTGGAACGGCTCCGGCGGTTTCACCTCTTCGCTGTACCCGGCCTTCTCCTGCGGGTCGTGGACCTCGACGGCCCGGCCCGCGATCCGTACGTCGCCGCCGGCCATCTCCGTGCCCGGCCCCGGGTTCGCCTGCAGCGCGAACCGGGGGTCCCGGCGCAGGTCCAGCGACTTGAGGGAGTCCGGCATCATGCCGAGCCACAGCTCCCCGTTCAGGAAGCGCACCTCCAGACCGGAGGTGCGGGGCGACCCGTCCTTGCGGAGAGTCGCCACGACGTGGTGGGTGAAGGCCGCGAACCGTTCCTCGACGGTCCTGGCGAGGTCCTGTTCCGCGGCGGTGAAGGCCGCCCAGTTCGACGTCGTCCGAGTCATCCGAGTCATCCGGGCCTTCCGAGTCATGCGAGTCATGCGAGTCATGCGGGTCATGCGGGTCATATCGGCGAGTGTGGCGCCGATACTCGACATCTAGTGTCGCCTTTTCGGCAGCGAGTTGCGCAGGCCGGTCCTGCGGGAGTTGCGGTTCGCCGACCGCAGCCGGCGGGCGAGCCGGTCCTTGCGTACCACCTCCAGGCGCAGGAGGAGCGCGAACACCGCGGCCATCATGGCGCCCGCGGCGAGTGAGGCCGTCCAGCCCGCGGGTATCAGCAGCAGCGCCATGAAGGACGCGCTGGCGGTCATGAACACGGCCTTGCGGCGCCAGTCGAGGTCGTCGTCCAGGGCGTCGAACTCGATGCGGGCTCTCAGCAGACCCACCGTCGGCGCCACGTCCGGCAGGGGCTTCAGCGTGCCGGGACGCATACCGGGGGCGCGACCCGCCGCCAGCCGGCCGAGAGCTGCCGTACTGCGCTCACGGGCCTCGGGCCGGGAGTCGCGCACCAGCCGGACCTGGAGTGTCTGGCCGACCCGGCTCGACCGCTCGTACCGGAAGCCGTACTGCACGGCGATGTAGGCGAGTGCGGCGAGGCGGCGTGGGGAGCCGCCCCGGTCGTCCAGGACGACCACGTCACGCGTGGCGACCTGTCTGAGCATGTCCGTGATGAGGCGCTCGGTTCTCTTGCTTCTCTTGCTTCTGCTGCTTCTGCTGCTTCTCTTGCTGTTCTTGAATCGCTTGGTTCTGTTGGCGCTTTTGATGTTTCTCATGTTCTTCATGGGCAGGACGGTGATGCGGTCGCGGGGCGCGGTCCGCACAGCGTGTGGGGAAGGCTGTGCACGGGGGTTCCTCCAGGGGGCGTCGGCGCGGGTGCCCGACGGGTGTGACGGCTCCGGTCAGGCAGACCAGCGATCTCGTACAACGGTTGTGCACTCTCTTCCTCGACATCTCTGTTCTCCCGCGCTGACCGCCGGTAACTTCCCGCCCGTAAACACGTACGGAGTCCGCCCCTCAGGGCTGGAGGACATATGCACGGGCCCACGCCGCCCCTGCCCCTTCCCACCGACAGACTGCGGTTCGCGATGCCGCCCATGCACGAGTCGCTCGACGACGAGCGCCGGCACCGCAAGGAACGCCTCGCGGGCGCGCTGCGGCTCTTCGGACGGCTCGGGTTCGAGGACGGGGTCTCCGGCCACATCACCGCGCGCGACCCGGAGTACAGCGACTGCTTCTGGGTGAACCCGTTCGGAATGCCCTTCAAGCATGTCACCGTCGGAGACCTGGTGATGGCCAACGAGGACGGGCAGGTGCTGGAGGGCCGCTATCACGTGAACCAGGCCGCGTTCACCGTGCACGCCCAGGTGCACGCGGCCCGGCCCGACGTCGTCGCGGTCGCCCACTGCCACTCGGTGCACGGACGCGCGCTGTCCGCGCTCGGCGATCTCCTCGACCCGATCACCCAGGAGAGCTGCGCCTTCTACGAGGACCACGCGCTGTACGACGCCTACTCGGGGGTCGCCGTGGATGCCGAGGAGGGGCGCCGGATCGCCTCCGCGCTCGGCTCGTTCAAGGCACTCGTGCTGCGCAACCACGGGCTGCTGACAGTGGGCGACTCCGTGGACGCGGCGGCCTGGTGGTTCCTGTCGATGGAACGCTCCTGCCAGGTGCAGCTGACCGCGCGCGCGGCGGGGCGGCCGGTGCTGATCGACCACAAGCAGGCGGTCGCGACGCGGGAACAGACCGGTGGGGACCTGGTGGCGTGGATCAACTACCAGCCGCTGTGGCAGGACGTCAGCCGCAGCGAGCCGGATCTGCTGTCCTGACGTGTCTCAGGACGTGCCGCGCCAGAACGCCTGTCTCGTCGGGAAGGACGCGCTTCACTGGAAGTCGCGCAGCACGGCCGCTTTCGTCGTCGCGAACTCCGCGTCGGTGAGCACGCCGCCGCGATGCAACTCGCCCAACTCCCGCAGTCGGCGCAGGAGTGTGTCGTGAATGTGTTCCGGGGGTGCTGGGGGCGCTGGGGGCCTTTGAGGTGTCTGGGATACATGGGGTGTCTGGGATACGTGGGATACATGGGGTGCATGGGGTGTCCGGGGTGCTTGGAACGCCCCGGATGCCTGGAGCGGTACGGAGTCCTCGGGGGCGGCGGCCAGGAGGTGGGAGGGATCGCCCCGTACGAGTTCGCCCCGACCATGCCCGCCGATCGTCGTCCGGGCGGACGGATGCGGGAGACGGGCCATGACCGCGGCGGCGACGAGTGCCGTGAGCAGATCGCGGCGCGCGCTGCCCCACAGGTCGAGCGCGAACGGATCCTTCTCCGGCGGCAACTTGGAGAACACCGAGTCGTTCGTCACGAACCGCAGGAAGCCGTCCTCGTAACCGGAGTTGGGCAGCCACTCCACCCGTACCAGGTCCGGCAGGCCGATGATGCGCGGGCCCGTCGCGCGCTTCACCCGGTCCGAGGTGTCGCTCCAGTCGATACGGACCCTGGCTCCGTCGAAGGAGACCGTGCCGTCGCTGGAGCGGACCGAGACGGGTACGGGCGGGCCGGGCAGGAAATACGCCCCGGCCGGTTCCTTGGGGATCTGTTCGATGAGCAGGGCGTGCCGGATCTCCTCGGCGACGTACTCGGCGACCCCCGAACGGTCGATGTCCACGGACAGTCGGTACGGATCCGCCGCGTCGGGCAGCCGGCCCCCGGTCGCCTGGAGGAGCGGGTCGGCGCCCTCGCGGAGTCTCAGCCGCAGTCGGCCACGCTTGCGTTCGGGCTCGTAGACGACGCCCGCGACCGCTTCGAGGGGCACGGCGATCTCTCCGTACGTCTGCCGGAACAGCGGCACGGAACGGTGCAGTCCCGGGGTTATCCGGACCGTGCTGCCGTCGAAGACCCAGGTCCCGTCGCGCTGGATGATCTCGGCCATACGGAAATTCTCGCAGCCGGGTCAACACGGGAGTGGCCGGTTCACCCGCGCTGACCAGACCTGGCGGACGCGGGGGGTGTGCGGTACGGCACAATGCGCTGTCGTCACAAGGCAGTTGTACGGCTGCGCAGTTGTACGGCTGCGCAGGTGTGCGGTGGGCGGGTGTGCGGTGGGCAGGTGTGCGCGGTGGGTGGGCGCGCGGGGGATGAATATTCGACAGAGCGGTGCGGAAGGCGGCAACGGGCGTGGCGGTGCAGGAGACGGGACAGGGCACGGGGCGTGACCCCGGCCGGGGTCCCGGTCGAGGTGGGCACGAGGGCGGCTGTGCCTGCGGGGACTGCCCGCACGGGGCGCGGGAGGGTCATCGGCGGGCCGTCGCCGCGTTCCTCTCCAAGCGGGACGAACTGGCGTCGGGACACGGGTTGCCGGCCGCGGTCGCGCACTCGGCCGGGGCCTCGCGGCAGTGGGTGTCGGACGAGCTGACCCAGTCCGCCGACCTCGTCGCCGAGCGCGGCCGGGCAGAGGGGGAGGTGTGGCTCGGTCTTGTGTGGCGGCGAACGGTCGCGTCCGTATGGGGCTTTGTGGCCGTTCTGCTGCTGGTGCAGGCGCTCACCGCGATCGGGGCGGGCTGGACGTCCGCGCGCACCGCGGGGCTGCTCGCGGCGATCGTCGTGGCCGTGCTGTTGACCGCGGCCTCGTGGTTCCACCGGGCGCGCGGCGGGGTGCTGGCGCCGGTCATCGGCGAGGACAACCGGCTCTCCACCTCCCGCGTGGTGGCCGCCGGCTGGGTGCTGTTCGTCGTCTACGCCGTGCTGGTACTGGCCGGGCGGCTGGCCGGGGCGTCCTCGCACACGGAACGGGACTCCCTGATCGAGGGGCTCGAACTCGCCCGGGGCGCGGGCATCGTGACCGTCCTCGCCGTCGTGTGCGCGATCGCCGTCCTGGTGCGGCGGGTGGTGGGGCTGCGGGTTCTCGGGCAGCGGCTGCAGAAGGTACGGGCTGACCGGCCCCGGGCCGCCGACCTGCTGACCGACGACTCCGGACGCGGCAGCTTCGCGGACACGCAGTACGCGGTGCTGGGCGCCGTCGCGCTCGTGTTCGCGGCGGTACGGCTGGCCCGGCGTCCCGAACAACTGCCGGACCTGCCGTGGGGACTCGCGGTCATGGTGCTGATCTCGGCCGCCACGTATGTCGCCGCGAAGTACGCCGAGGGCGGTCGGCCGGTGATCCTCTCGGTCGTCCGGTCGCGCGAGGCCGGGGACCTGGACGCGCCGATCAGGACCGGCGACGACATCGAGATCCGGGGCGCCGGATTCGTGCCGCCCGGCGCGCAGAGCGCGGACCGGCTGTCGCGGATGGTGGTGCGGATCGGCGCGGTGCATGTGCACGTGCCGCTGGTCCCGGTGCCGGGCGGCTTCAGCAACCCCTCCGACGCCGTCCTCACCGTGCCGGTACCCGCGGACGTGGAACCGGGGCGCGTGGAGGTACAGGTCGTCACCGCGGCGGGCGTGGAGACGAACCGAGTGGAGATCGACGTGACGGACTGAGGACGCTCGGACCACTGAGGGACTCCTGCCCTTCCGGAGATTCAGGATCACCGCAGATTCAGGATCACCGGAGATTCAGGATCACCGGAGGTCAAGAGCACCGGAGATCAGGATCAAAGGGGACGATCGGGTGGACGTGGTGAAAATTTATGCGTCCGCCCCTGAGCGAGGACTCGTCCCCGTACGTATTGTCTTGTTGAGGGGTGAACCGTTCGGCGGTTGAGAGGTGGCGGAGGGCTATGGCTCACGGCATGCGCATGGACACGCACTCCGGATACTCGGACGACGGCGGCGGCGGTGGCGACTGGCGGGACACCGCGATGCGGTACGCGCTGCTGCCCCTGCGCGTGTTCCTCGGTGGCACCTTCATCTACGCGGGGCTCGACAAGCTCACCGACAGCGCGTTCATGTCCGACTCCGGCGCCGGCTCCATCGGCGACATGATGCGCGCGGTCCGTGACTCGTCAGCGATTCCCGCCCTCATCGACCTCTCTCTCAAAAACCCCGTCGGCTTCGGCTACGCCATCGCCCTCGGCGAGCTCGCGGTGGGCATCGCCACCCTGATCGGCCTGCTGGCCCGCCTCGCCGCGCTCGGCGGGGCACTGATCTCACTCAGCCTCTGGCTGACGATGAGCTGGGCCGCGGACCCGTACTACTACGGCAACGATCTCCCGTACTTGTTTTGCTGGGTGCCTCTGGTGCTCGCCGGAGCGGGTGTCTTCTCCGTCGACGCGACACTCCGCTCCCGCCGAAGGCGCAGGGCGGGCGCCGCCTCCGCTTACTAGACGGGCCTGCGGGCCCACGATCCTGTGGGCCTGTGGGCCGACACGGTCGCTCCGGTGTGGCCGAGCCGGGCCCGAACCCGAGTCGGGGCCCGAGCGGCGTGACCTGGTCGGTGCGACCTGTCGGAGCTGACCTGGTTGGTGCTGCCCGCCCGAGTCGGCCGGTCTGCGTCGGCCGGTCTGCGTCGGCCGGTCCGGGTCGGTCGGTCCGGGTCGGCCGGTCCCGGTCGGTCTGTCCGGGTCGGGCTCACGCCGAACTGTTCGCCTGGCCTGCCCCTCCCGGACCTGTTCGAGACGTCGTGCCCGCCGAGCGTTCGCGCTGGGCCTGGGCCGCCCGGCCCCACCCGCCCGAGCCGAGCCCTGGCTCGGGTTCAGGCCGAGGCCCAGGCCTCACCACGGGGCCTCACCACGGGGCCTCACCATCAGGCCCGGCTTTGGGCGCCGGTCCCAACCCCTGACTCCGTACGGGTCCGGAACGGGCTGGCTCTCGGGCCGGCCCGGGCGGCGGTCTGAAGCGGCGGCCCGAGGCGACGGCCCGAGGCGAGGGCCGGCGGTTCGAGGATCAGCCGAGCTCCGACGCTTGGCCGCGCTGAGCCGGTGCGGGGCCCGGTTCCGTGCTCAGTCCGGCGCCGGCCTCAGCCCGGCGCACCCGCGCTGTCCCGTGGAGGCGTCGTGCGGCGGCGGTGGCGGCGTCGTATTCCGTGGGCCACGCTGCCCGTGACAGCCGCCAGGCACAGGCCTCCCGTGACGAGCGGGATCACCGCGAACCATGGGGTCTCCCAGAGGCCGCCAGCGTCGCCGGCGTAGATGACAGCCGTGAGGGTGAGGAAGAGACCCGCTATGAGACGGCCGGGCTTGAACTCATGACGTCGCACGGGCCACCTCCGCCTGTCCGAGGGCGACTTCGAGGGTGAGGTCGAGCGTGCCGCCGTCCTTGCTCCCGTCCGCGGGCGCGAGTGTCAGTTCCTTGTGTTTGCCAGGAGCGACGTCCACGTCCTGCTTGTCGTCACCCGGAAGCTGGATGTCCCCGACGCCCACTTCGATGTTCAGTCTCACCGTCACGCCCTTCGGTACGACGACCTTGAGCTGGCCCATGCCCACCTCGGCATTCGTCGTCACGGTCCGGCCCTTGCCGGGGCCGATCCGGCTGAGATCGAGCGTGCCTACGCCCGTGCCGAGGTCGTACTGCTCCCGTACGGCGGCCGCCGTGGCCGGTGTCCAGTTCACACGCTCCCAGTGAGTGGTGATGTCCGCCGGCAGCACCGCGGAGCAGGCCAGCAGCCCCGCCGTGACGATCGCGAGGAAGACCGAGCCCGCTCCCGTACGCCCGCGGAACGAGCTGACCGCGATGCCCAGGCCGAACACGGCGAGCGCACAGGCCAGGCCGGCTTGCAAACTGGTGCCGAGCGTCTGGTCGTCCCAGGTCAGACGCGTACCGAGCGCGCCTGCGACGAGGGCGAGCATGAATATGCGGCCACCGATCCCGCTGGGACCACGCTGTCTGACGTCCCGCGTCCGTATGTCCCGGTCGGAGCCCCCGCCGTGCGCGATGGTGATCGCCGCGGCGATGTCCCGGTCCCACGTGCCCCTGGGGCCCCACAGATAGCCCGTGCCGCCCTCGTACGTACCGTCCTTGACGATGGGCTCACGCCACCAGGAGGGGAAGGCGGCGGGCACGGGCGGCGCCTGCGCCTCGGGCGGAGCGTCGGCGACGGCCTGCGCGGCTATGGGCCCACCCCTGCCCGAGCGGACCCGGGAGCTGGGAGACGGATCGGGGACGTCGGTACCGCGCTGCCGCGACCAGTAGCCGGCGCCCGCGAGGAGCAGCGAGAGTGTCGCCGCGAAGGTGAGCACGCTCGCGTTGTTCAGCATGGAGAGGAACACACCGCAGCCGACCAGGGCGAACAGCACACCCGCCAGCGCCTGGCCGTCGACGCGGCCGGTGAGGAGCTTGCGCACCTCGTTCTCCTCCTCGTCGTCGTAGGGGACGAAGAGCCAGGCGAAGCCGTAGAAGATGAGGCCGAGGCCGCCGGTCGCGGAGAGCACCGCGAGCACGATCCGGAAGATCACCGGGTCCATGTCGCACTGGCGCCCGAGCCCCGCGCACACACCGCCCAGCATCCGGTGCCGCCGGTCGCGCCGGAACCTGCGCGGCACCTCGGGCACCACCGGGTCCTCGTGCGCGCGCCTTTCCCCGGGCGCACGCGGTTCCTCACCGGCGGTGGACGCGGTGGACGCGGTGGGCGACGGTGCGTCCGCCCGGGCGTCCGCCGTCGGCACGGAGTCCTGCGGCCCGCTGCCCGAACCCGGGGCCGCACTCGCGCCAGGGCCGGGGCCCGGCCCTGGCCTCGGATGCGCCGCGGCGTGCTGCTGATCGCTCATACGTCCATGGTGACGGCCACGACGGCCCGATGGCAGTCGGAACGACCCTGGCCGAACCCTGAATTCGACCCCGGGACGACCCCGGGACGACCCCGGGACGACCCCGGGACGACCCCGGGACGACCCCGGGACGACCCTCAGGACCGTGCGGCGCCGGTCGGCGGAGTCGTGGGTGCTGATGCTGCCGGTGCCGATGCCTGGATCGGGTGGGGGCGGTGTCGGGGCGACGCGGTGCCGACGCCTGAGCCCGCGACGCTCGTGCCTGAGCCCGCGACGCCGGTGCCTGAGATAGGCGGCGCCGATGTCCAAGCCACGCGACTCCGGCGCCCGTGCCGTGCCCTTCCTGTACTCCCACGACGACGAGGGACAGCAGCAGGCGCAGCGTGCCGTGCCGTGCCGTGTCACGGAGCTGGGCCATGCGACGCCGAAGCCTGGGCCGCTCAGCCACCGGTGTCTGGGCCGCTCGGGCATCGGCGTCCGGCCACGAGGCCCCGGTCGCCGCGGCCCCGCGGACACCCGCCGGGAACGGATTCGAAGATCAGGGGAGTCTCGGGGGTCGACCCTGATGCCCGGTGGCGCCCGGCGTGTGAACATCGATGGCATGCCGGACGCCGCAGCCTTGACCATCGAGGACCCGGGGCCTCCGCGCAAGCTCTACCGCAGCAGCGACGGACGCTGGCTCGGGGGCGTGGCGCGGGGGCTCGCTGGGCATCTCGGCCTGCCCGTGATCTGGGTCCGGCTGGTCTTCGCGGGCCTGTTCATGGCGGACGGCCTGGGAGCCTTGCTGTACGCGGCGTTCTGGTTCTTCGTCCCCCTCGGTGTCGGCGGCGTGGACGCCGAGAGGCCCCCCGCCCTCGCCACCGAGACCGCCCCCGACGGCCGCCGCAGGCTAGTGGCTCGCAAGCCCGACAAGGGCCAGATCGTCGCGCTGCTCGCGATGGTCGTGGTGGCCATGATCTTCGTTGGGAACGTGGATCTGAGCGGCGGCGCCAAGGCCTACCTCTGGCCCACCGTCCTCGTCGGCGCGGGCGTGGCCCTGGTCTGGCGCCAGGCGGACAATGCCCGCCGGGCCCGTTGGATGGAGGTGGGCCGCCGCAAGCGCACGATCAGCCTCCTCCGCTCGGCGGCCGGTGTCCTGCTCGTCGCCGCGGGAGTCTCCGGGATATTCGTTCTGCAGGGCTCCGCCGCCCACCTCGGTTCGGTCCTGCAGGCGGCGCTGGCCGTCCTCGTCGGGATAGCGCTGCTGGCCGGCCCGTATCTCGTGCGCATGACCCAGGACCTCTCCGAGGAGCGCCTGATGCGCATCCGCGCCCAGGAGCGGGCCGAAGTCGCCGCGCACGTCCACGACTCGGTGCTGCACACCCTCACACTGATACAGCGCAACGCGGAGAACGCGAGCGAGGTCCGACGCCTCGCCCGCGCCCAGGAGCGCGACCTGCGCAACTGGCTCTACAAACCGGAGGGCACCGGCAAGGACGAGGCGGACGAGCCCGACACCCTCGCCGAGGCCGTCAAACGCAGCGCGGCGGAGGTTGAGGACAAGCACGGAGTTCCCATAGAGGTCGTGGTCGTCGGCGACTGCCCGCTGGACGACAGGATCAGCGCCCAGATGCAGGCCGCGAGGGAGGCCATGGTGAACGCGGCCAAGTACGGTGGCGACGGCGGCGCGGTGCAGGTCTTCGCCGAGGTCGAGGGAAGGACCGTCTTCGTTTCGGTCCGGGACCGCGGTCCCGGATTCGACCTGGACTCGATACCCGCCGACCGCATGGGCGTCAGAGAATCGATCATCGGCCGCATGGAGCGCAACGGCGGTACTGCCAGGCTGCGCGCGGTGCCGGACGGCGGCACGGAGGTCGAGCTGGAGATGGAGAGGGCGGAGACATGAGCGACGCGAACGAACCGGCCGGTACGGCCGGAGCAGTCGGGCCGAAGGCAGGCGCGGCCGGTCCAGGTGCGGGTGCGGCCGGCGCGGGTTCGGCCGAGGACCCGGCGGGTTCCGCTCCGGGGCGGCGGGTGCGCGTGGTGCTCGTCGACGACCACCGTATGTTCCGTACCGGAGTGCAGGCGGAGATCGGGCAGACCGAGCGGACCGGCGTCGAGGTGGTCGGCGAGGCCGCGGACGTCGACCAGGCGGTCACCGTCATCACGGCGACCCGCCCCGAAGTGGTCCTCCTCGACGTGCACCTCCCGGGCGGGGGCGGGGTCGAAGTGCTGCGCCGCTGCTCGCCGTTGATGGCCGACCCCGAGCAGCCGGTGCGCTTCCTCGCGCTGTCCGTGTCGGACGCGGCGGAGGACGTCATCGGTGTGATCCGAGGCGGCGCCCGCGGCTATGTGACGAAGACGATCACCGGCACGGATCTCGTCGACTCCGTCTTCCGTGTCCAGGACGGCGACGCCGTCTTCTCGCCCCGCCTCGCCGGCTTCGTCCTCGACGCCTTCGCCTCCACCGATGCCCCGCCGGTCGACGAGGACCTCGACCGCCTCACCCAGCGCGAGCGCGAGGTCCTGCGGCTCATCGCCCGCGGGTATGCCTACAAGGAGATCGCCAAGCAGCTCTTCATTTCCGTCAAGACGGTCGAGTCCCATGTCTCGGCGGTCCTGCGCAAGCTCCAGCTCTCCAACCGACACGAGCTGACACGGTGGGCGACGGCACGACGACTGGTCTAGGACTTGCCCGCCAGCCGCCAGCCGCCAGCCGCCAGCCGCCAGCCGCCAGCCGCCAGCCGCCAGCCGCCAGCCGCCAGCCGCCAGCCGCCAGCCGCCAGGCCTGGGCGAGTGGTGTGGCGCCCGCACAGGGTGGTGGGGGCCGGTGGTGGGAGGCCGCTCACAGATCGTCGCGGCCTCAGGGGTGGTCGGCCGTCACGCGCGTGCGGGCCGCGGCGAGCGAGGCGGCCGAGACGTCCACCGCCGTGAAACGGGCCGCCGGGCTCGCCGCGACAAGGTGGACCGTCTGGGCGCCCACGCCGCAGCCGACCTCCAGGACTTCGCTGCCTGGTGGGTAGGCCGTTCCGGCGTGGAGGAGTTCCGCGAGGGTGTCGGCCTGGTCACCGAGGCGGCGGGACTCGTGGGCGGAGTAGCCGTGGACGTAGTCGATAAATGTGGCGAGGGCGGGTGGGGCGACGGCGGGAGTGGTGTCGGCAGGCGTGGTCATGAGCGTGAGCCTCGTCCGGGGACGGCCCCGTGGACAGGTCCAATGAGGAAGCCGTATGGGGGACCAAATGAGGAGGGCCGCAACCCCCCTCGCGTCACTTGCGCGCCTCCCCGCGCGACTCACGTGCCCCTCACACACCACTACACCACTCACGCCACCCGCGTCGCCCCCGCGAACGGCATCTCGTCGATAGGCGCGACCCGCACGGGAGCCGACGGGTTGGGTGCGTGGACCATCTGCCCGTTGCCCACGTACAGCCCTACATGAGAGATGCCCGAGTAGAAGAACACCAGGTCACCGGGTTGGAGTTCGGATCGGGAGACGCGTTGGCCCGCGTTGATCTGCGCGTATGTCGTCCGGGGCAGCGAGATGCCCGCCGAGCGGTACGCGGCCTGCATCAGACCCGAGCAGTCGAAGGCGTCGGGACCGGTGGCACCCCACACGTAGGGGCTGCCGAGCTTTCCGTAAGCGTACGAAACCGCGTCCGACGCCCGGGAGTTGGGGGCGGTCGTAGAGGGGGAGCCGAGGGCGCGGGGAACCTGTCCGGAACGTGAGGCGCGTGCGGTGTCCGGGTCGTCCGCGCCAATGCGGACGCGGTCCGCGTCCGGCAGCCGGGACAGCAGTTGGCGTGCCTCGCCGAGCTTGCCAGTGACTGTCTTCTTGTGGCGTTTGAGGTCCGCCTGTCGTGCTGTGAGCGAGGTGAGTTCGATGTGTGCGGCACCGCGCAACTGCTCGATGTCGCGCAGTTGTGTGCGTACGCGGGAGACCGCCGAGGCCTGCCTGCTGCCGGCCCGCTCGGCGAACGCCGCCCCGTCCAGATACTGATCGGGGTCCGAGGAGAGCATCAGTCCCAGCGCGGGATCGATGCCGCCGTCCCGGTACTGGGCGGTCGCCAGCGAACCGAGTGCGTCCCGTTCGTCGTTGAGCCGGTCCGTCTTGCGCGCCGCCTCGTCCTGCAGCGTGCCGAGTCGGCCGGCCGCCTTCGTGGACTTCTCCTTCGCGCCGTTGTACTTCTCGGTGGCGACCTCCGCCTCCTGGTACAGCTTGTCGACCTTCGCCTTCACCTGGGCCGGCGTCAGCTCGGGTGCGGCGACCCCCGTCCCGTCGAACCCGGTCGCGCTCGCCACCCCCGCGAGGGCGATGGTGAAGGCGGTGCGGGCCGTACCGCCGCCGAGTGAGCGCTGTCTGGGCTTGCGGTGTGCTGCCACGTGCGATCCACGTTCCTTCCGTACGGCCGCCGGGGCATTGAGACGTCCACGGCGGCGGCCCTCAAGGGCTGGTTGCACGTCCGGCGGCAGCCCGCACAGGGGGAGCGGGCCGCCGCCGGACTTCTTGGCGGTGGTACCGACTGCCGCCCTGGCCCGGGCGGTTGTGGTGGGGAGCCGGTCACCTGGGGAAGGACGCTAAACCTCACGATGCGCCGGTGGTAACGGCATGTACGGAAGTGGTGGCACTCGGCCACGAGCTGACCGGGTGCGACCGTGATCCGGGCCCGGTGCCACCGACTTGGCGCGGTGGGGTGACCGATGTTCACGTTGTGGGGGAGCGGCACGCGCGACGGTGCTATGGACTCCGCCCGGGGCCTGCCAGGAGCCTGAGGTGCGGGCCGACGCGGGCCGACGCGGGCCGACGCGGGCCGACGCGGGGCGACGCGCGGCGACGCGAGCCGGTGCGGGCCGGTGCGAGGCGGCATGCGGGCGTCCGGTTAGGGTCCGGGCTCATGGACGTACTCATTCATGTCTTCGTCGCCCTGCACATCATCGGCATCGCCTCCCTGCTGGGCGGCTTCCTCACCCAGCTGAAGGCCATGGGCGGCGGCACGGCCCGCTTCACCCCCGCCATGCTCCACGGCGCGCTGACCATGCTGGTCACCGGCGCGGTCCTGGTCGGCCTCAACCAGGCCGACGACCAGACCGTCAACAACATCAAGATCGGCGTGAAGCTGGCGCTACTGGTCGTGATCCTCGGCCTCGTCTACGTGAAACGCGACGACGAGAAGGTGGAGAAGGGCCTGTTCGCCCTGGTGGGCGGGCTGACCACGGTGAACGTCTTCATCGCGGTGCTCTGGACCTGAGCGACCGACCCGGAATCCGACCCGGAATCCGACCCGGAACACGGACGGGGTACGCGGACGGGGTACGCGGACGGGGTACGCGGACGGGGTACGCGGACGGGGTACGGCACACACGTGCCGTACCCCGTCCGGATGCGGGTGGGCCCCTAGCCCGGCCGTACCACGCTGTGGACCGGCATGTAGTAGATCGACTCCTCGCGGACGTAGGCACCCGGCTTCGGGGCGTGGATCATCATGCCGTCGCCGATGTAGATGCCGACGTGGCTGATGTCGTCGTAGAAGAAGACCAGGTCGCCGGGCTGGGCGTTGTCCACGGAGACGGTCGTGCCGGTCTCGACCTGGTCCCATGTGGTGCGCGGGAGGGTCACTCCGGCGGCCTTCCAGGCGGCCTGGGTCAGACCGGAGCAGTCGTACGAACCAGGACCGCTGGCGCCCCAGACGTACGGCTTGCCGATCTGGGCGCGGGCGAAGGCGAGCGCCTTGGCCGCCTTGGTGGAGGAGGCGGAGTCCGATCCCGGCACGCTCCCGGTGCCGGTGCCGGTGCCGGTGCCGGTGCCCGCGCCCGTTCCGGCGGCGGCCCCGGTGCCCTGCGTCGCCGCCTCCTGGCGCCGGCGCTCCGCGTCGGCTGCCTGCTGCCGCGCCAGCTCGTCCGCCTTGCGCCGGGCCTTTTCCTGCTTCTCCCGCTCGATCGCGGCGAGGCGGACCTTGTCCTCGGCGGTCAGCTTCGAGAGGAGCTCGCGCGCCTCGGCGAGCTTTCGCTGAACGTCCGCCTTGGACGTCTTCAGCGTGCTCTGCGTCGTGGTGAGCGTCTCCAGACCCTCGGAGGCCTCCTGCCGCCTCTTCGACGTGGTGGCCCGCTGGGTGACGTACTCGTCGACGGCCTGCTGCTGGCGGGCGGTCAGCCGGTTCATCAGCTGGGTCTGGTCGAAGTAGTCCTGCGGGTTGTCCGCGAGGAGGAGAGAGGCCGTGTCGGGGGCGGACGCTCCCGTGCGGTACTGCGCCGCGGCGAACGTCCCCAGCGCCTCGCGCGCGGTGTTGAGCTTCTCCGTACGCTGCGCCACGTCGTCGAGGAGCGTGGCGACGCGCTTGCGTTGCTTGGTGGTCTTCTCCTTGGCCGCGTTGTACTTCTCGGTGGCCGTGCCAGCCTGCTGGTAGAGGTCGTCGATCTTCTTCTGGACTTCCTCCGTGCTGGGCGTGGGCTCCGCGGCAGGCGAGGCGTCCGCCGTCTGGGAGAGCAGGGCCACCGAGGTCAGGGCCGCGGTGGCGAGGGCCGGCGTCCGTACGCCCAAGGGGCTGGGGGGCCGCGACTTGCGGTGTGGCGCCACGAGGGCGTCTCCTTCCGTCATCCGCCTACCGAGTTAGCTGTCGGGTTCGGGCGAATGCTTCGGAAGGTTTGCCCTACGGTCCTTGTCCCGCGAGGGAGTCGGACCGATTCACCCCAGGATCGGTTGGGTCCCCGGTTCCGGAGGCCGCGAGGGCATGCCGGATTCGGCGGAGCCCGCTCGGCCCGGCGTTGTTCGCCGGTGCGGGTCGAGCGGTCTACGCGAAAGTTAGCCAATACGTGTGGCACCTGTGAAGTTTGATGTGCGATATGCCCGATACATTTTCGTGACCTGGGCCACGGATGCCGTCCGCTGACGTCAATTGGTCGTGATCTGCTCCGAGTTGTCCCTGAGGGGCGCGGGAGCGCGGTGGCCGGGTCGCGGAGCGGCGCCCGCGCCGACGGGCCGGTTCCGGCCGCCTCGGTCATTACCTCAGGCAGGTGGTGTGCCGGTGCGCCCTGTCTCCGCACGGCTATACGGAAATCATCCATACGCGGTTCGGGTGCGGGGCGAAGTGGCGCCCTGCAGCGGTAGCGCCGGGCGCGACACGACACGGCGCGGCGCGACACAGCACGACAGGGCGCGACACGACACGGCACGACGGGGCGCGACGGGGCACGGCGCGGCACGCCAAGACACCGTCATGGTCGCCGTGTGTAGTGACGCACTCATTACGGGTGAGGGTCCCCCTCGGCCGCCCGGCCCGGATTCCGCCGAGTTTCCGGGGTGGCGGCCGGGTGTCAGTGGGGGCGCCTAGACTCGGAGAGCGATGAGCAGCCTCTTTGATGACAGCTTCCTGGCGGACCTCAAGCCCTCCCGGGCCCACGAGGAAGAGCCCCCGCCGCCGCCCGAGGACGAGGCGCCGGACCACGGTCCGGACGACCTGTTCGGCGGGCGCTTCGACGTGCCCGCGAGCCGATGGGGGTCCCCCCGGTCGAGCGGGGTCGAGACCGGGGGAGGCTATTACCGCGACGGCGCCCCTCGGCCGCTCATGGACCCGGCCACGCTCCTGGACGGGCTGAACGAGAACCAGCGCGCCGCGGTGGTCCACCATGGCTCACCCCTGCTCATCGTGGCCGGCGCCGGTTCCGGCAAGACCCGTGTGCTCACCCACCGCATCGCCCACCTGCTGGGCGAGCGCAAGGTGCACCCCGGCCAGATCCTCGCGATCACCTTCACGAACAAGGCCGCGGGCGAGATGAAGGAGCGCGTCGAGCAGCTCGTGGGCCCGCGGGCCCACGCGATGTGGGTCATGACCTTCCACAGCGCCTGCGTGCGGATCCTGCGCAGGGAGAGCAAGAAGCTCGGCTTCACGTCGTCCTTCTCGATCTACGACGCCGCCGACAGCATGCGGCTCATGGCCCTGGTCTGCCGTGACCTGGATCTCGATCCCAAGCGCTTCCCGCCGAAGTCCTTCAGCGCCAAGATCTCGAACCTGAAGAACGAGCTGATCGACGAGGAGGACTTCGCCGCCCAGGCCTCCGACGGCTTCGAGAAGACCGCCGCCCAGGCCTACGCGATGTACCAGTCGCGGCTGCGCGAGGCGAACGCGCTGGACTTCGACGACCTGATCATGACGACGGTCAACCTCCTCCGCGCCTTCCCCGACGTCGCCGAGCACTACCGCCGCCGCTTCCGGCATGTCCTCGTGGACGAGTACCAGGACACGAACCACGCGCAGTACTCCCTCGTCCGGGAGCTCGTCGGCAGCGCCACGGACCCCGTCGCGCACCCTGAGGACGTACCGCCGG
This sequence comes from Streptomyces sp. NPDC087844, assembly GCF_044742785.1. Taxonomy (NCBI): domain Bacteria; kingdom Bacillati; phylum Actinomycetota; class Actinomycetes; order Kitasatosporales; family Streptomycetaceae; genus Streptomyces; species Streptomyces sp. NPDC087844. The sequence continues at coordinate 176,451 of NZ_JBIUVD010000002.1, forward strand.
GGGAGGGCGACCTCCCGCCGGCCGAGCTGTGCGTCGTCGGTGACGCGGACCAGTCGATCTACGCCTTCCGCGGCGCGACCATCCGTAACATCCTCCAGTTCGAGGAGGACTACCCGAACGCGACGACGATCATGCTGGAGCAGAACTACCGCTCCACGCAGACGATCCTGACCGCCGCCAACGCGGTCATCGAGCGCAACGAATCGCGCCGCCCGAAGAACCTGTGGACGAACGCGGGCGCGGGCGCGCGCATCACGGGCTATGTCGCCGACACCGAGCACGACGAGGCGCAGTTCGTCGCCGAAGAGATAGACCGTCTCACCGACGCGGGCGACGCGAAGGCCGGCGACGTCGCCGTCTTCTACCGTACGAACGCCCAGTCCCGTGTCTTCGAAGAGATCTTCATCCGGGTCGGCCTGCCCTACAAGGTCGTCGGCGGCGTCCGCTTCTACGAGCGCAAAGAGGTTCGGGACGTCCTCGCGTACCTGCGGGTGCTCGCGAACCCCGAGGACTCCGTACCGCTGCGCCGCATCCTGAACGTGCCCAAGCGCGGCATCGGCGACCGCGCCGAGGCGATGATCGACGCGCTCTCCCAGCGCGAGAAGATCAGCTTCCCGCAGGCGCTGCGCCGCGTCGACGAGGCGTACGGCATGGCGGCCCGCTCGACGAACGCCGTCAAGCGGTTCAACACGCTGATGGAGGACCTCCGGACGATCGTCGAGTCCGGCGCGGGCCCGGCGACCGTCGTGGAGGCGATCCTCGAACGCACCGGCTATCTCGCCGAGTTGCAGGCCTCCACCGATCCCCAGGACGAGACCCGCATCGAGAACCTGCAGGAACTCGCCTCCGTGGCCCTGGAGTTCGAGCAGGAGGCGGCCGGCGGCGAGGATGCGGGCGCGGGCGCGAACGAGGGCGAAGGTGAGGGCGAAGGTGAGGCGGAGGGTGAGGCCGAGGGCGGTACGCCGACCGGGCTCGCAGCCTTCCTGGAGCGGGTGGCCCTGGTCGCCGACTCCGACCAGATCCCCGACGAGGACGAGGACGGCTCCGGGGTCATCACCCTCATGACCCTGCACACCGCCAAGGGCCTCGAATTCCCTGTCGTCTTCCTGACCGGCATGGAGGACGGCGTGTTTCCGCACATGCGCGCCCTCGGCCAGACCAAGGAGCTGGAGGAGGAGCGGCGCCTCGCGTACGTCGGCATCACCCGCGCGCGCGAGCGGCTCTACCTGACGCGCGCGTCGATGCGCAGCGCGTGGGGACAGCCCTCGTACAACCCGCCGTCCCGCTTCCTGGAGGAGATCCCGGAGGCGCATCTGGACTGGAAGCGCACGGGTTCGATGGGGGCGGTGGCCTCCGGTCCGGTCGGCGGTGTGGCGGCCTCTCTGTCCTCCTCCCGCTCGCGCTCGGCGGCGTCGGGCGCGTCCGGCTTCGCGACGCGGCGCGGTTCCTCGGAGAAGCCGGTGGTGTCGCTGGCGGTCGGAGACCGGGTCACACACGACCAGTTCGGCCTCGGCACGGTGGTCGGAGTGAAGGGCATGGGGGCGAACTCGGAGGCGACGGTCGACTTCGGCGGAGAGAAGCCGAAGCGCCTGCTGCTGCGGTACGCGCCGGTGGAGAAGCTGTAGGCAGCGGGACCGGACGGGATGTGCGGGCGGGGCTGCCGACCGGGCGGCCTCCGCCGGTCCGAGGTCCACTCCGAGGGGGCGCTCGCAGGCCCTAGGTGGGGTCGATGCCGTGGCTGCGCAGCCACGGGAGCGGGTCGATCGCCGAACCGCCGCCGGGTCGCACCTCGAAGTGGAGGTGCGGGCCGGTGGAGTTGCCGGAGTTGCCGGAGTACGCGATCGGGTCGCCGGCCTTCACGACCGTCCCCGAGGCGACCTTGTACGTGGAGAGATGGCAGTACCAGGTCTCCGTGCCGTCCTTGGCCGTCACGATGATCATGTTCCCGTAGGCGCTGTTCCACTGCGTACGGACGGTTCCGTCCGTCGCGGCCATCACCGTCGTACCGTACGAGACCGGAAAGTCGATACCGGTGTGCACGGACATCCAGTTGATACCGGCCTGACCGTAGTAGGCGCTGAGCCCGTGCCTCGCGACCGGCAGCGCGAACTTCGGACGCAGCCGCTCCTTACGGGCCGCATCGGCCGCCGCCTTCTGCTTCTCGGCGGCCTGCTCGGCCTTCAAGTCGATACGTTCCTGCGTGCGGCTCGCCCGGTCCGCGAAGTCGTCCGCGTCGGCGGAGAGGCTTTCGAGCTGGGCGTCCAGCTTGTTGTTCGCGACCGACGGCTTCACGGCGCTCGCGTCGGGCGCGGCGGCCGTCGTCTGGACATCGTCTCCGCCGTCGCCACCGGTCACCGACGCGGCGGCGATGCCGGCGACACCCATCACACACGCCGACGGTACGGCGATCGTCAGCAGCGCGGAGCGCTTGGGCGGCGTGCGGCGGCGCGACCGGGAAGCGGAACGGCCCGCCGCGCGGGACCCGGCACGGGAGGCCGGCGCGCTGGCGGCGACGGGAATGATCTCCTCGACACCGTCGAGCAGCTCGGGCTCGTCGTCGGCGTGGTCGTGATCGTGACCGTGGGTACGAGCGTGAAGGTCGGAGTCCGCGTCGGCGAGAGCGTCGGCATCGGTATGGCCGGAGTGTTTGAACTCGCTCTGCGCGGTGACCCGTTCTTCGAACGGCACCTGCTCGAACGTGGCGGTGGCCTGCTGGTGGAACGACTCCCGCTGGTCGTACGCGTCCTGCTGGTCGTAAGACTCTTGCTGGTCGTGCGACTCGTGTCGGTCGTAGGACTCGTGCTGCGCCTGCGGGTGGAGTTGCGTGTGGGGCTGGGGCTGCTCGCCGCCGTCCGAGTTCCACGCCGTGGCGTCGTACGTGCCTGTCTCGAAGGTCGGCGCCGTCCACTGCTGGGTGGGGTCGGCCTGTTCGGCCTGGTGCCAGGCGTTCGCGTCCCACTGTCCGGTGCCGTCGGGGCTCGTTGCCTGCGTCGGGATCTCACCGAGCTGCTGATAACCGGAATCCGGCCAGACACCGCTCGTGTCGTAGCTGCCGGTCTCATAGGCGGCGTGGTGCTGGGCCGCGTACGGGTCGTAGTTCAGCGTCTGATGACTGCCGGTGGAATCAGTCCAGTTACCGCTGTGGGACGCTCCGGTCGTGGTGCCGTACGAACCCGTTCCGCCGCCGCTCCCGTCGGTTCCGCTTCCGTTGCCGGGCAGATCGCCGAAGAGGGGGTCGGTGTCGAACGTGGTCGTCGCGTAGGCGCCCGTCATGTCGTAACCACCTGTCGTGCCGTACGAGCCGGTGGCGGCCGGGTCAAAACCGGCGGCGGGATATCCGTCGTACGTGGTGAAGTCGCCGTGCTGGACCCCCTGCTGGCCGTGGGACGCGTAATGCGCCGAGGCGGCCTCGGGAGCCGGAGCCGGGGGAGTTACGGTCCCCGACGGGTGACGGTCGTTCACCAACTTCTCTTTCGCCTCGACAACAGGGGCTGGCAGAGCAGTGCGGCGACTGTACCCGGCGGTATGCGGGCGCGACAATCTTCAGCAGGTTTCCTCCTCTCAGGAAAGGGGCATTCGGATGCCTTTCGGCGGAGGTTGGGCAGAGCTTTGGCCTTGCGTTCGATGAACGTTCGAAGAAAAGGCGCCTCCGAAGGCGAGCTCGGCTTCCACTTGGTGCGTTACCCGTCGCTTCCCGTTGCCCCGGTTCGGGGCGGATCGCCTTCAGACGTCCGCTTCCGGTTGAGCCCCGCGGCCGACCTCTTGTATCGGCCTCTCGGGTCGGCCTCTGCGATCGGCCCCTTTGATGGGCCTCTTGGGTCGGCGTCTTCGGTGTCTTCGGTTGTACCTCTCCGAGCGGGTCCGGGCCCTACGGACAGGCTCTCTCCGTTAAGCCACTGTCAGGCCGCCGGTGTGGGTGGTGGCGCGGGCGGTTCCCTCCTCGACATCCAGGGCCTGACGTATGCCGACCGCGACCGCCGGGTGCACCGGCAGGGCGAGATGTCCGATTCCGCTCACGCGAACGTTCTGCGCGAGCAGATCCGGGTGCTCGATGCACGCCGTCTCCACCGGGTCCATCAGCTGGTCGAGGTCGCTCCAGAAACTCACGAAGCGCGTACGGCAGTGCGGGGCGGGCTTGCGCAGCTCTTCGAGTACGCCGGAGCCCGGGCGCATCTGGCGGACGACAGGGTGCGCGTTCATCAGCGGCACGACGCGGGTGCCCGCGTGCGGAGTGCCCAGGGTGACCAAGGTCCGGACGCGGACGTCACCGCCCAGGCGCTGCGCGTAATAGCGCGCGATCAACCCGCCGAGACTGTGCCCGACGATGTCCACCTCCTGGCGGCCGGTGCGCTCACAGATCTCCTCGATGTGCCGGCCGAGCAGCTCGGCGGCGGTCCGTATGTCACAGGTCAGCGGGGAGTAGTTGAGCGACTCGATCTGCTGTCGGCCGTGCTGGGCCAGCGAACGGCGCAGCAGCACGAAGACCGAGCGGTTGTCTATGAATCCGTGCAGCAGGACGACCGGTGGCTTGTCCGGAAGGGGCAGCCGGGCGGCGTCGGGGATGCCGTCCGTGCCGAGGTCGGGGTCGGGCAGGTCGGCCAGAGGCCGGGTCGGGATCGGGGATCGGCGGCGCTCCGGGGTGATGCCGGAGGGGTAGAGGACGAGATGGCCGGCGAGGATCGCGATCTCCAGGGCCGTCGCCTTCAGCAGGGTCAGTGAGAGCCCGGCCAGTCTGGTGGGGAGCAGGCGCTGGCAGAGTGGAAGAAGGGGCAGCAGTGCCCTGGTGACCTTCATGGCCGACCTCCCGTCGGCGCACGGCAGGACCCCTCTGTCCCCCGTGTGCCCTCGTGGGAAGCCGATGGGTGAGGACGGCGACGGTGCACGTGCGGCGTGGGTGACGCCGGGGGGAGCGACGGAGTGCCCGTCGTCGTGCGATCGCCGATGCGCCGCACCACCCCGTCGCGCGGCTGACGGCGCGGAGGTGCGGAGACCTCGTAGCGGTTTCCCTTGCGCCCGTCCCGGGTGCGAACCGTGTGTCGCGGTGTGCGGGGTCGATGCGCTGCGAACTTGTCCCACCGTGTGATTTCCCCCTCGGTCTCCACCGCGAAACTGCCGGTTGCGGGATGGTGGGGATAACGTTCGTTCACTTCCCCGGACCGTGCGGTGCGGGGCGGCCGTGCCGGGCGTGTCTGAGATGCATGCTTGGGACGGGCGCGGTGACGGCGGGTCGCCATCGCGATCGGCAGGTGCTGTCAGTCGCTCTAGATGTAGATGTAGACGTGTATGTAAATGCAGGTGCAGGTGCAGGTGTGGCGATCGTCGCTGGTCGAAACTGATCCCTGCAGATCGGGTTGTAGTCGGTTCATGGAGGCAGTGATGGGTGTGGCAACCGGTCCGATCCGCGTGGTGGTGGCCAAACCGGGGCTCGACGGACACGATCGCGGGGCGAAGGTGATCGCGCGGGCGCTGCGGGACGCGGGTATGGAGGTCATCTACACAGGCCTCCACCAGACGCCCGAGCAAATCGTGGGCACGGCGATCCAGGAGGATGCCGACGCGATCGGGCTGTCCATCCTGTCCGGCGCGCACAACACGCTGTTCGCCGCGGTCATCGCGCTCCTGAAGGAGCGCGACGCCGCGGACATCAAGGTCTTCGGCGGCGGGATCATCCCCGAGGCTGACATCGCGCCGCTCAAGGAGAAGGGCGTCGCCGAGATCTTCACGCCCGGGGCCACGACTACGGCCATCGTGGACTGGGTGCGGGCGAACGTGCGCCAGCCTGCGTAGGGCTGCGCCCGCCGGGTGGGCCGGGGGCCTGGTGCGTGCGCGTGGGTGGGTGCGAATCGGTGGTGGCTGGTCGCGCAGTTCCCCGCGCCCCTGGGGGGTGGGGGTGGGGGTGTGGATGGGGAGTTTGGTGCGGGCCGGTTGTGGCTGGTCGCGCCGTTCGTCGCGCCCCGTGGGGGTTGGGGTTACGGGTGGGTGAGTTCGGTTTGGATCGCTGCGCGTAGGCGCAGTGTGGTGACCAGGCGTTGGAAGGATTCGGCCCAGTAGCCTCCGGCGCCCGGAGCAGCGTTCTCCGATTCGTCGGGGACGGCTGTGAGCGCTTCGAGGCGGCCCGCCTCCGCCGGGTCCAGACAGCGCTCGGCCAGTCCCATGACCCCGCTGAAACTCCATGGATAACTCCCCGCGTCCCGAGCGATGTTGAGCGCGTCCACGACTGCCCGCCCCAACGGGCCGGCCCAGGGCACCGCGCACACCCCGAGCAGCTGAAACGCCTCCGACAGTCCGTGTACGGAGATGAATCCCGCGACCCATTCGGCCCGCTCCTCGGCGCCCAGGATGCCGAGCAGTTTCGCCCGCTCGGCCAGGGAGACCGCTCCGGGCCCGCCCGCCTCCGGCGCCGCCGGTGTCCCCAGCAGCGCTCTGGACCAGGAAGGATCGCGCTGCCGCACCGCCGCCCGGCACCATGCGGCATGCAGCTCGTCCTGCCAGTCGTCGGCCACGGGCAGCGCCACGATCTCCTCCGGCGTGCGCCCCCCGAGCCGCCGCGACCAGGTGCCGAGGGGGGCCGCCTCCACCAACTGGCCCAGCCACCAGGACCGTTCACCGCGGCCGGCCGGAGCCTTGGACACCACGCCGTCGCGCTCCATCCCGGGATCGCACTCGTGCGGCGTTTCCACCGCTATCGTCGGTGTGCCGTGCGTGTGGTCGAACGCGACGCAGGACCCCGCCCGCTCCGCCATCCGCCCCGCGAGCGCCGAGCCGGGCAGCGCGGACAGCAACTCGGCCGCGGTGGCCCGCACATTGCGGCTCCGGTCGGCCAACGCCCCCTCCAGGAACGGCTCGTCGGCCGCGCACAGCCCAGTCCGCAACGAGTCGAGGAACATCAACCGGTCCTCGGCCCGCTCCGACGCCCACGTCCCGGCGAGCAGGTCCCGCGCGGCCCCCGCGTCCCGCGCCCGGACCGCCGACAGGAGCGCGACCCGCTCCGCGAACAGCCCCTCCTCCCACAGCGCGCGCATCCGCTCCGGCTCCTCGGGCCCAGGTAGCACGGCACCGCCGCCCGGCGCCGCCCGCAGCGCGAACCGCCAGTCCGCGTTCAGCCGGGCCAGCCACAGTGCGCGCGGCCCCGTGAACGCCAGCACCGCCGGCCGGATGTCCGTACGCCCCCGGGCCGCGTCCAGCAGAGCGGGCAGTGCCTGGGCAGGAGCCGCGAAACCCTGCCGGTTCGCCGTGGCGAGCCACTGCGGCAGCAGTTCCATGAGGTCGGGGGCCGTCCCCCGGCGGCCGCCGCTCCCCGCCCCCGGCCGGTCGGCGAGCAGCATCGTCAGCCGGCGCGCCGCCGCCGGCGGCAGCGCGGGACGGGAGTCCTCCGCCGCGGGCTCGACCCGGGCCGTCGCCCGGCCCGGCCGCATCCCGGCCCGTCTCCGTACCGTCTCCACGGCCGCCGCGTCCAGCAGTGCCGTCGGTGCGTCGCGCCGGGACGTGACCCCCGGCGGTGTACGCCGTGTGGTCCCCAGCAGTGCCACGGTCACAAGCTCCTCCCAATGGCTTCCGGCGGACGCCGCCGTGGAAGCGGAAGCGGAAGCAGAAGCGGAAACCGGGACAGGGACAGGGACAGGGACAGGGGCAGGGGTGCTGATCATGGGCGTCCCTTTCGTGCGTGGGGGGCGAGTCGTAGAGGAGGCGGAAAGGGTGGAGCGCGGTGCCGTCAGCACAGGGTCACCGCCTCTCCCGGACCCTCCGGCCAGGCCGTGAGGGGGGAGAAGCCGCGGTGGCCGCACTCTCCGAAGACCGTCACCGGAGCACCGCCGGAGAGGGCGACCAGGCGCCACAGACCGGAGCGGGACCGGGCGGCCGGAGTGAGCGGGAGGGCGAGCTCTCCGTCGGCGTCCGCCAACTGCCAGTCGTCGCCGTCCGGAGTCGGTATGACGCGGGCCAGTGTCACGGGCCGCGATTCGAGCCACGGGTCGTCCCGGAGCGCCTCGCCGTACTGGGCCACGGCCCGCGCCACATCCACCCCGGGCGGCCGGAACTCCGTGGGCGCCGGAGCGGCGAACCGCTCTCCCAGCGCCGCCCGCAACTGCCCCGCACCCGGATACGCGGACAGTGCCGCGTCCAGCGTCAGCCCGACGGGCAACGTAAGCTCCGGTGCGCGCCCGGCGGCCCCGTAGGAAAGCAGCAGTGCCGTGCGCCCCGACTGCGCCCCGTACAACCAGACCCGTCGGGTCGTGAGGCGGCTGTCCGCGGTGTCGTACTGGGCCAGGACCAGCCACCGGTCACGCACCGGCGGGCCGTCCGCCGAGCCGGCCAGCCCGATCCGGGAACGGACCGTCGCGGCCAGCCCGTCGGGCAGCGCGGCACGGCGCAGCCACCCCTGGTCGAGCAGGTGGAGCAGCGCGCACTCCTCCAGCAGCCGCACGGGCCAACCGGGCCCCGACGACGGTATCGCCCCCAACTCGCGCACGCGCGCGGCAAGTCCCGGCGCCTGCGCGTCGACCATGCGCGCCGCCGTCTCCTCCCACAGTCCGTACCCCCTCTGATCCGCCGAGGCCAGACCGTCCCGCAGCAGATCGGTCAGCCGCTGCTCCAGCTCGGACGCCCCCGCGGTGATCCACTCGGCCCGCCGCTCCGCCCTGCGCCGCGCCGCCTCCGGATCACCCGCGGACGGCGAACCGGCCGTATCCTCCGTCCGCTTGTCGTCCGCGCGCTTCCTCCTGCCCTCGATCCACTCGTCCGCCCAGTCCGGCGCCTGCCCCCGCGGCACCGCGCCGTCCTCGCCGGCCCAGAGCAGCAGCAGCCCCAGCGCGTGCTTGCACGGGAACTTGCGGCTCGGGCAACTGCACTTGTAAGCGGGCCCGGTGGAGTCCGCGACGTCGATCACCGTCCGGTACGGCTTGCTGCCGCTTCCCCTGCACAGACCCCATACCGTCCCCTCCTCGGAACTGCCCGCCTCCGACCACGGCCCGGCCGCGCCGAGCTTGCTGCCCGCCTTGCGTGACGCGGTGTCAGGCGCCAGTGCCAGCACCTGCTCCGCAGTCCAGCGCACCCCCTGCTGAGTCATGAGACCGAAGGTAGATCCCACCACTGACAATCGCCTGTGACGGCTGAGTTCGCGCAGGTCAGAGCCGATTGTCAGTGGCGTGGTGCACGGTGGTACCAGATCCGAACCGGCCGAGCCGCAAGGGGGACCGCTCCATGTCCGTGTCCGTCGACCCGACGTCCGTCGACCCGAACCACCACCCGTCCGTGCCCGCGCCGGACAAGGGTGAGGAGTTGCGGCCGCATGCCGAGGACGCGTTCGCCTCCGAACTCGCCGCGCTGGCCGCGCAGGACGATCGTCCGCGGCCCGCCCGCTGGCGCATGTCACCGTGGGCCGTCGCGACGTACCTGCTGGGCGGCACGCTGCCGGACGGCACGGTGATCACGCCGAAGTACGTGGGACCGCGGCGCATCGTCGAGGTGGCGGTGACCACGCTCGCCACCGACCGGGCGTTGCTCCTGCTCGGCGTACCCGGCACGGCGAAGACATGGGTGTCCGAGCATCTGGCCGCGGCGGTCAGCGGCGACTCCACCCTTCTCGTGCAGGGCACGGCCGGCACACCGGAGGAGGCGATCCGCTACGGCTGGAACTACGCGCAGTTGCTCGCGCACGGCCCGAGCCGGGACGCCCTGGTGCCCAGCCCGGTCATGCGGGCGATGGCGGAGGGAATGACGGCCCGGGTCGAGGAGCTGACCCGCATCCCCGCCGACGTACAGGACAGCCTCATCACGATCTTGTCGGAGAAGAACCTGCCCATACCGGAGTTGGGCTCGGAGGTGCAGGCCGTCCGGGGCTTCAACCTCATCGCGACGGCCAACGACCGCGACCGCGGGGTGAACGACCTGTCGAGCGCCCTGCGCCGCCGCTTCAACACGGTGGTCCTGCCCCTGCCGGAGAGCGCCGACGCCGAGGTCGACATCGTCTCGCGCCGCGTCGACCAGATCGGCCGCTCCCTGGACCTGCCCGCCGTGCCCGACGGCATCGATGAGATCCGCCGCGTCGTCACCGTCTTCCGCGAGCTGCGCGACGGCGTCACGGCCGACGGGCGTACGAAGCTCAAGTCGCCCAGCGGCACGCTGTCCACCGCCGAGGCGATCTCCGTCGTCACCAGCGGCCTCGCCCTGGCCGCCCACTTCGGGGACGGCGTCCTGCGCGCCGGAGACGTGGCGGCGGGCATCCTCGGCGCCGTCGTCCGTGACCCGGCGGCCGACCGTGTCATCTGGCAGGAGTATCTGGAGGCGGTCGTCCGTGAGCGCGACGGCTGGAAGGACTTCTACCGGGCGTGCCGGGAGGTGAGCGCGTGAGCGAGCACGCCGCGGGGAGCCGGGCCGGAGTCCGCAGGGCGCCCGGGCCTCTGCTGCTCGGGGTGCGCCACCACGGGCCCGGCTCGGCGCGAGCCGTACGGGCGGCACTCGACGCGGCGAGCCCGCGCGTGGTGCTCCTCGAAGGGCCGCCGGAGGCCGACGCGTTGATCGCGCTCGCCGCCGACGAGGACATGCGGCCGCCCGTCGCGCTCCTCGCGCATGTCGTGGACGAGCCGGGACGGTCGGCGTTCTGGCCGTTCGCCGAGTTCTCACCGGAGTGGGTGGCCATCCGCTGGGCCCTGGAGCACGAGGTGCCGGCCCGCTTCATCGATCTCCCGGCCACGCACACGCTCGCCCGGCAGGAGGAGGAAGAGGTGGGGGAGGGCGAGGGGGAGCCGGACGGGGCTCGTTCCGAACCCGCCCGGGCCGTGCGGATCGATCCGCTCGCCGTGCTCGCCGAGACCGCCGGGTACGACGACCCCGAGCGGTGGTGGGAGGACGTGATCGAGCACCGGGGGGCGCGGGGAGAGGACGCGTTCGCACCGTTCGAGGTGCTCGGCGAGGCCATGGAGGCGCTGCGGGAGGTCTACGGGACGGGGGGACACGACCGGGATCTGGTGCGCGAGGCGTACATGCGGCTCCAGGTGCGGGCGGCCCAGCGGGAGTTCGAGGACGACGTGGCCGTGGTGTGCGGCGCCTGGCATGTGCCGGCGCTGCGGCAGCGGACCGCCGTCGCCGCCGACCGGGCCCTGCTCAAGGGACTGCCCAAGGTGAAGGCCGACATGACCTGGGTGCCCTGGACCCACCGACGGCTCTCGCGCACGAGTGGTTACGGAGCGGGCATCGACTCGCCCGGCTGGTACGGGCACCTGTTCGCCGCCGCCGACCGTCCCATAGAGCGCTGGATGACGAAGGTGGCCCGGCTGCTGCGGGACGAGGACCGGCCCGTGTCCTCCGCGCACGTCATCGAGGCGGTGCGGCTCGCCGACACGCTCGCGGCCATGCGGGGCCGCCCCCTGCCGGGCCTCACCGAAACCACCGACGCCGTACGGGCCGTGATGTGCGAGGGCTCGGACATACCGCTCGCGCTCGTGCACGACCGGCTCGTCGTCGGCGACGTCCTGGGAGAGGTGCCCGCGACGGCGCCCGCCGTCCCGCTGCAGCGCGACCTCGCCCGGCTCCAGCGGCGGCTGCGGCTCAAGCCGGAGGCACAGGAGAGAGAGCTGGAGCTCGACCTGCGCAAGGAGACCGACGGCGGACGCAGCAGGCTGCTGCACCGGCTGCGCCTCCTCGGCGTCGGGTGGGGAAAGCCGGTCGCGTCACGCGGCAGCACGGGTACGTTCCGGGAGACCTGGCGGCTGCACTGGGAGCCGGAGCTCGCGGTGCGCGTCGCCGAGGCGGGGGTGTGGGGTACGACGGTGATCGCCGCCGCGACCGCCAAGGCCGAGACGGACGCGGTCGGCGCACGGTCCCTGGCCGAGGTCACGGGCCTCGCCGAGCGCTGCCTCCTCGCCGAACTCCCGGACGCCCTCCCCGTGGTCATGCGGATACTCGCCGACCGGGCCGCCCTGGACGCCGACGTCGGCCACCTCGCCCAGGCGCTGCCCGCCCTCGTCCGTTCCCTGCGCTACGGCGACGTTCGGGGCACAGGCACCCACGCCCTGGCCGAGGTCGCCGCCGGGCTCGCGGAGCGGGTCTTCGTCGGGCTGCCCCCGGCCTGCGCCGCCCTCGACGCGGAGGCCGCCGAGGAGATGCGAGGCCACGTCGACGCGGTGCACGGCGCGGTGGGACTGCTGGTCGAGGGGGTCGAGGGGGTCGAGGAGGTCGAAAAGGTCGAGAAGGTCGAGGGAGGCGCGGACGACTCCAGGGCCGGCATACGCGGCCGGTGGCACTCCGTGCTGGGCACGCTCTGCGCGCGGGACACCGTTCCGGGCATCGTGCGGGGGCGGGCCGTCCGGTTGCTGCTGGACGACGGTGAGCTGGGGCAGGAGGAGGCGGCCCGGCTCATGGGGCTCGTCCTGTCACCGGGGACCGCACCCGGCGACGCGGCGGCATGGATCGAGGGGTTCGTCGGCGGTGGATCGGGAGGCGGCATGCTGCTCGTGCACGACGAGCGGCTGCTCGGCCTGGTCGACTCCTGGCTGACGGGTGTGCCGGGGGACGCGTTCACCGACGTACTCCCGCTGCTGCGACGCACCTTCTCGGAGTACGAGCCCGGAGTGCGCCGCACCCTCGGCGAACTGGTCCGGCGCGGGCCGGGGCCGCGCGGGAGCGTCGCGGACACCGTTTCCGGGACACCAGGCTTCGGACCCGACCTGGACGAGGAGCGCGCCGGCGCCGTACTGCCGGTGCTGCGCCTGCTGCTGGGGCTGGACGAGGCCGCCGGCGATGTTGGTGCTCTCGGTGCTCTCGGTGCTCTCGGTGATGACGGTGATGACGGTGATGACGGTGATGACGGTGATGACGGTGATCTCGGTCATTCCGGGGACAACGACCTTGTGGGGGCGGGCCGATGAGTATGGGAGCGGTGAGCGTGGGAACGGCGGGCCGGGACGACCGGGCCGGGGCGACCGACCAGGCCGGCGGCACCGACGAGCGGCTCCGGCGCTGGCGGCTGGTGCTGGGCGGGGAGGACGGGGACGGTACGGGCTGCGCGCTCGCGGGGCAGGACGCCGCGATGGACGGGGCGCTCGGCGCGCTGTACGGGAAAGGGAAGGGCGGCAGGGCGCGGGCGGGGCAGGAGCGTTCGGCGGGGCTGGGGGCGTCCGCGCCGTCCGTCGCCCGTTGGCTGGGCGACATCCGGACGTACTTCCCGTCCTCCGTCGTCCAGGTCATGCAGCGGGACGCCATCGACCGCCTCGGCCTGTCCACCCTGCTCCTGGAGCCGGAGATGCTGGAGGCCGTGGAGGCTGACGTCCACCTGGTCGGCACTCTGTTGTCGTTGAACAAGGTGATGCCCGAGACGACCAAGGAAACGGCACGGGCGGTCGTACGCAAGGTGGTCGAGGACCTAGAGAAGCGGCTCGCGACCCGCACCCGGGCGACCCTCACGGGGGCCCTCGACCGCAGTGCGCGTATCAGTCGGCCGCGCCACCACGACATCGACTGGAACCGCACCGTCGCGGCCAACCTCAAGCACTATGTGCCCGAGTACCGCACGGTCGTGCCCGAGCGGCTCATCGGTTACGGACGTGCCTCGCAGTCGGTGAAGAAGGAGGTCGTCCTCTGCATCGACCAGTCGGGCTCGATGGCGGCGTCGGTCGTGTACGCGTCGGTGTTCGGCGCGGTCCTCGCCTCGATGCGGTCGATCAACACCCGGCTCGTCGTCTTCGACACGGCGGTCGTCGACCTCACCGACCAGCTCGACGACCCGGTCGACGTCCTCTTCGGCACGCAGCTCGGCGGCGGCACGGACATCAACAGGGCCCTCGCGTACTGCCAGTCGCAGATCACACGCCCCGCCGACACCGTGGTCGTGCTCATCAGCGACCTCTACGAAGGGGGCATCCGCAACGAGATGCTGAAGCGGGTCGCCGCGATGAAGGCGTCGGGGGTGCAGTTCGTGACGTTGCTCGCGCTGTCCGACGAGGGGGCCCCGGCGTACGACCGTGAGCACGCGGCGGCGTTGGCGGGGCTGGGCGCACCGGCGTTCGCCTGTACGCCCGACCTCTTTCCGGAGGTGATGGCGGCGGCGATCGAGAAGCGCCCGCTGCCGATACCGGACACCGGCAGTCCGGCGCGGTAGGGACGGCAGAGAAAGGGGAGGGAAGGGAGGGGGAGAAGGTGGGGGAGAAGGTGGGGGAGAAGGTGGGAGGGGAGGTGGGGGAGAAGGTGGGAGGGGAGGTGGGAGGGGAGCGATGGATAAAGCGGACATGAGTATCCATCGGTAACAGAGGGCTTGCGCTACCTCGGGAGTCCCGTGCGAGGATCTGCGGGTCTTCGGGGGCGTGCAGCCTCGCGACCGCGCCCCCACCTCGCTCCACTTCACCACGCCACCTCACCTCGCTCCGTCTTGTCCCTCCGCACGGGAGGCTCTGCCCGCCTTGGCCCTGTCAGCCGTACCGCCCGGTGCCGCTCTGCGCGTGATGCGTGGAGTGGTGGGGCGGCGTGCGCTGCAAGTGGTGTTGCTGGTGGGCGGGTTGTTGCTGCTGGGGCTCCTCTGCGGGGAGCAGGCGCACGCGGTGGACGGTGTCGTGCCGGCCAAGAAGCCCGCTGAGCTTGCCCGTGAGGTGACGGGTTCGGCCGAGCGGTTGACGGCGGGCACGCCGCGGAAGTGGGCCGGCGAGCAGTCGCCGGGCTCGGGCTCGGGCTTGGGCTCGGACTCGCGGCCCGCGATCGACGAAGTCCAGCGTGTCGTACGGCCGGTGACCGAGGAGGTCGTTCGCCCGGTCACCGAGCGCGTCATACCGCCGACCGTCGGGCACGTCGTCCAGCCCATCGGGGATCTGGTAGATCAGATCACCGACGAGATAGGCGAAGGGATAGGCGGCGGAATAGTCGACGGGATAGGCGACGGGATAGACGACGGGGTCGTCGAGCGGCCGGCGCCGCCGCAGTGGTGGCCGTCGGTGCCGCAACTGCCCACGCTGCCCGGTGTTCCCGAGCTGCCCGAATCACCGGGGCTGCCGTTGCCCGCGGTTCCCGGCGAGACTCTCCCGGCCGAGTCGACGGTGGAGCCGCAGCAGCCCGGCGGGGCTTCGGACCAGCAGCAGGCAGTCGAGAAGAAGTCGAGCGGCGAGAACAGCGCGACGGTGTACGGGCCGCGGTTCGCCGGTGGCCTAGCGACGACCGGTGACGACGTGCGCCACCAGGGGCATGCCCGGAGCGCCCGGGACAGCCAGATGACGGCGGCCGTGCAGGCGCCCGTGCACCAGGTGCCCGACGGTGACCCCACGGGTGCGCTGGCGCGTCATTCCGCGGTCGACAACGGGTCGCCGCGGCACGGCGACGCGCAGGCCGTGACTCTGAACGAGAGGGCCCGGCCGACGCTGGTGCCCAGCGCTGCCGCGGATGTCGCCGCGGCCGGGCCCCGGGACCGGCACCGGGATATTCCGGCGTCCCCCGGTTAGAGCCGGCTTCCCCTCCGCCGAACAGGTCTGTCCGCCTGCCCGGAGAGCGCGCCCGTCACGGGTGCGGGTGTCGGTGGTCGTCTCCACGCACCGGCTCCCTTCACCGGCGCGGCGACCTTCCGGAGAACCGGCCCCTCCCCACCGGACGTCCCGCACACGTCCCGTAGCCGCCCCGTCCCGTAGCCGTCCCGAACTCTCGGTATCCGAAGGATCTGACGCACGCATGTACGAGAACATCCGCCGTTCCGTCGTCATAGCCGCCGACGTCACCGGCACGTGGACACTCGGTTCCGCCGTCACGAGTGCCGACGAACTGCCCGCGCACCAGGTCGCACAGGCGGAGAACGCGGCCGATGCGGCCGACCCCCGCCCCGAGGACGAGGCCGACTACCTCTTCGGCCCCCTGCTGGCTTCGCCCCGGAGCCGGAGCCGGAGCCGGAGCGGGAGCCGGAGCCGGAGCCGGAGCGGGAGCCAGAGCCAGAGCCAGAGCGGGAGCCGGAGCAGGCCCTCACTTCCGTCCACCGGTCCGTCGTCGGTCAGACGGCCGACGGCGCGCTCCCCGTCGCGGGCGGAGTCGTGGGCGGGATACCGCCGATCGCGTACGGGGTGACCGGCCGGGTCGGCCCGTTCCCCGAGGGCGTCGGCGATGCGGCGCGGCCGGTCGTGAAGGCCGCCGTGCAGTACGTCGAGTACGTCGAGTACGTCGAGTACGTCGATGACGTCCAGCCCGTAGTGGACGGAGTGGGCGGCAGCGCCACGACGCTCGCGTACGGCGTGACGGGCGACATCCGGCCGTTCGCGTATGGCGTGGCCGAGGTGGCCGACGAGGTCGGGAAGATAGCCCCGTTCGCGGCCGGGACGGCCGGACGGACCGGTTCCGTCGAGTCCGCCGCCGTCCCGCTGGCCGCGAACGCGGTCGGTGGCGTGACGGACGTGGCCGCGTACGTCACGCCGAGCTGTCTGCCGCCCGTCCGAGGCGGTTCCGCGCACGGCGGCTGACCATGCCGTCGCTCGGCCGAGCCCGGCGGCAGACCGTACGGCACCCCGTCCGCACCCCGTCCGCAGCGCACCCGCAGTGCACTCGAAGCGCATCCGAAGCGCATCCGAAGTGCACCCGAAGCCGCTCCCGCGTCGCATTCGCCTCGCATGCCGAGCGCGTAAGAGCCCCAGCAGAGCCCCAGCAGAACCACATCACAACCGCAACGGAACCGCTCTCGAACCGCTCTCGAACCGCTCTCGAACCGCTCTCGAACCGCTCTCGAACCGCTCTCGAACCGCTCTCGAATCACTCTCGAACCGCTTCCGAACCCGTCCGACTCCGCAGGGCGCAGGGCCCGTACGGCCGAAATCCGTTCGGTCCGTCCGGGCACGACCCCGCGGTCCGGGCCGGCGGTCCTCATTGGGGTGAGGATCGCGGGCCCACGCCCCTCAGGTCAGTTTCAGGGGCTGTCAGAGGGGCCTCACCAGGCAAACCCCAGCCTGGTGAGGCCCTTTCGACTGGCATTCTGTGACCGTAATCACCGCCCAGGTGTGATCCGCGATTTACGAGCCCACCGCCTGCGGGGATAACCTGCGAGACGGACATGCCGCGTGTCGGCCACCGTGCTCACGCCCTCCTTGTGACCGCGCAGTCACGTTGCCCTCGCGGCACGCCCACGCAGACAACGAACCGCGAATTACCTGATAGGGACGGACGCGCGTGGACCTGTTCGAGTACCAGGCGAGGGACCTCTTCGCCAAGCACGGTGTACCGGTGCTGGCCGGTGAAGTCATCGACACGCCTGAAGGGGCGCGCGCGGCGACCGAGCGACTTGGCGGCAAGTCCGTCGTCAAGGCGCAGGTCAAGGTCGGTGGCCGCGGCAAGGCCGGCGGCGTGAAGCTGGCCGCCACCCCGGACGAGGCCGTCGCTCGCGCGACGGACATTCTCGGCATGGACATCAAGGGCCACACGGTCCACAAGGTGATGATCGCCGAGACGGCCCCGGAGATTCTGGAGGAGTACTACGTCTCGTACCTCCTCGACCGCACGAACCGCACCTTCCTCGCCATGGCGTCCGTACAGGGCGGCATGGACATCGAGGAGGTCGCGGAGAAGACCCCCGAGGCCCTCGCGAAGGTCCCGGTCGACGCCGTCGAGGGCGTTTCGATCGAGAAGGCCCGCGAGATCGTGGCCCTGGCGAAGTTCCCGGCCGAGGTGGCCGAGCAGGTCGCCGAGATCCTCGTGACCCTGTGGGAGACCTTCGTCGCGGAGGACGCGCTCCTCCTGGAGGTCAACCCCCTCGCCAAGGTCGCCTCCGGCGCGGTCCTGGCGCTGGACGGCAAGGTCTCCCTGGACGAGAACGCCGAGTTCCGCCAGGCGGACCACGCGGCTCTTGAGGACAAGGAGTCGGCCAACCCGCTTGAGGCCGCCGCCAAGGCGAAGAACCTCAACTACGTCAAGCTCGACGGCGAGGTCGGCATCATCGGCAACGGCGCGGGTCTCGTCATGAGCACCCTCGACGTCGTCGCGTACGCCGGTGAGAACCATGGCGGCGTGAAGCCGGCCAACTTCCTCGACATCGGTGGCGGCGCCTCCGCCGCGGTCATGGCGAACGGCCTGGAGATCATCCTCGGCGACCCGGACGTCAAGTCCGTCTTCGTCAACGTCTTCGGTGGCATCACGGCCTGTGACGAGGTCGCCAACGGCATCGTCCAGGCGCTGCAGCTGCTCGCCGACAAGGGCGAGGAAGTCAGCAAGCCGCTGGTCGTGCGTCTCGACGGCAACAACGCCGAGCTGGGTCGCAAGATCCTCTCCGACGCCAACCACCCGCTGGTGCAGCGCGTGGACACCATGGACGGCGCGGCCGACAAGGCCGCCGAGCTCGCGGCCGCGAAGTAAGGGACGAGGGACAGAACAGCCATGGCTATCTTCCTCAACAAGGACAGCAAGGTCATCGTCCAGGGCATGACCGGTGCCACGGGCATGAAGCACACCAAGCTCATGCTCGCCGACGGCACCAACGTCGTCGGCGGCGTGAACCCGCGCAAGGCCGGCACGTCGGTCGACTTCGACGGCACCGACATCCCCGTCTTCGGCACGGTCGCCGAGGCCATCGAGAAGACGGGCGCCAACGTGTCGGTCGTCTTCGTGCCGCCGGCCTTCGCGAAGGCCGCTGTCATCGAGGCCATCGACGCCGCGATGCCGCTTGTCGTCGTGATCACCGAGGGCATCGCCGTCCACGACTCCGCCGCCTTCTGGGCGTACGCGAAGTCGAAGGGCGCCGAGACATCAGCTGCCGGCGCAGCGGGGACCCGCATCATCGGTCCGAACTGCCCCGGTCTCATCACCCCGGGCCAGTCCAACGCCGGCATCATCCCGGGCGACATCACAAAGCCGGGCCGCATCGGCCTGGTCTCGAAGTCCGGCACGCTGACGTACCAGATGATGTACGAGCTCCGTGACATCGGCTTCTCGTCGGCCGTCGGCATCGGCGGCGACCCGGTCATCGGTACGACGCACATCGACGCGCTCGCCGCGTTCGAGGCCGACCCCGACACCGACCTGATCGTCATGATCGGTGAGATCGGCGGCGACGCCGAGGAGCGTGCGGCGGACTACATCGCGAAGAACGTGACGAAGCCGGTCGTCGGCTACGTCGCGGGCTTCACCGCGCCCGAGGGCAAGACCATGGGCCACGCCGGCGCCATCGTCTCCGGCTCCTCCGGCACGGCTGCCGCCAAGAAGGAGGCCCTTGAGGCCGCCGGGGTCAAGGTCGGCAAGACGCCGACCGAGACGGCGAAGCTGGCCCGCGCCATCCTCGCCGGCTGACCAGCCGGTCCACTGTTTGTCGGTACGCCGACGGGCCCGCACCCCACACCCGGGGTGCGGGCCCGTCGGCGTTGCCGGGCGGCTCTCAGCGGAGCTGCGGCAGGAGTCTCTCCGGGCCCTTGCCGAACATGGTGCGGAGCTTGGCGCGGACCTCCATGTCCTCCTCCGACAGCGGGGCGGGCCCGGAACGCGGCGGAACTCCGGGCACCCTCGTGGCCGGGGCCTGCGGAGCCTCGTAATGATCGGGGGCCGTGTGCAGCGTGAACGCGGTGGAGCCGATGATCAGGACCGTGAAGGCGATGGCCGCGCGGGTCCAGCAGCGGGCCCGGCGCTCGCTGCCCGAGCGCACGACGACGGGCTTCGGAGCGGTCCGCAGCCGTTCCGTGCCGCCGAGCTCCGTGAGCCGCCGTCGCAGCTCCCCCTTCTCCGCCAGTTCGGGCAGGCGCCGGGCGACGGCCGCGCGCGCGTACAGCAGCCGGTTCGCCGCCGCCGGAGTGCTCGCCTCCGTCTCGGCCGCAATCTCCGCCAGCCCGATCCCGACACCGTCGTAGAGGAGCAGGGTCCGCCGGTACACGGGCGGCAGTTTGAGCAGTATCGACAACAGCCGGCGGTCGTCCAGGGCGGCCGGCGGCGGCTCCGGGACCCGGTGGCGCAGCCGCAGCCGATGCCAGGGGGACATCGCGTACTCGTACGCCGCCGCCCGCACCCAGCCCGCCGGATCCCGGTCGACCGCCACCTCGGGCCAACGCTGCCACGCCAGTTGGAAGGCCCGCTCCACGGACTCCCGCGCCAGCTCACGCCGCCCGGTGAGCAGATACGCCTGCCGTACGAGGGCGGGGGCGGCGTACGCGTAGAGGGCGTCGAAGGCCTGAGCGGGCGTCAGGCCGGTGGTGGCGGCGCCGTCGGTATCAGCGCCGCCGGTACCAGTACCGGTCTCGGCATCGGTCTCGGCATCGGCATCGGGCTCGGCATCGGGCTCGGCGTCGGCGGGGGCAGCGGTCTGCGTCACCGGGCACCCTTTCGTACGTAAAAGCACATAAACGTATATTGAGCGACACATCCGAGGTTCGCCTGTTACGACGGGAAAGCGCGTGTCGTTGGCAGCATGGCGGGCGTGACCCAGATGACCGATCGCAGTCCCGATCGCAGCCCGGACCGCAGCCCGTCGTCGCCGCCGCCGCTCGCCCGGCTGCGCGAACGGCCACCCGGACTGGCCGCCGGCCTGGTCGGCGGCGCCCTCGCGGCGGGCCTTGGGCTGGCGGCACTCGCCGTCCTCGTGACGGTCCTGTGGATCAGCTCGCCCTACCCGGACAGCGGTCCCGACGGGGCCCTGCACGTCGCCGCCGCGCTGTGGCTACTGGCGCACGGCGCCGAACTCGTCCGTACGGACACGCTGTCCGGCGTACCCGCGCCCATTGGGGTGACTCCCTTGCTCCTGGTCGCCCTGCCCGTGTGGCTGCTGTACCGCGCGGCGCGCGACGCGGCGGACGGCAAGCCGGCCGACGGTGACGAGCCTGGGGCGCCGTCGCCCGCCGTTCGCGCGGCGTGGGCCGGAACCGTCACGGGCTACCTGACGGTCGGCGCCGCCGCCGCGGTGTACGCCTCGGGCGGCGAACCGAGCCCGTCGTGGACGTCCGTCGTCCTGTGGCCGCCGCTGCTCGCGGTGACCGCGGCGGGAGCGGGCGTCTGGACGGCGTACGGCCGACCGCTCGGGCCGCTGCCACGGTCTCTGTGCCACGCTCTCGGCGCCCTGCACCTCGCGTCTGTCACGTCGTCCGTCACGTCGTCTGTCGCATCGTCTGTCACGTCGTTCGTCGCCGGGGCGCGGCTCCTGGACGCCGTACGCGCCGCGGCCGCGGGGGCCGCGGCGCTCGTGGGTGGCGGGGCGGTGCTCGTCGGTGTCTCGCTGGTGTGGCACGGAGGTCCGGCGCGGCTGTCGTTCCTGCAGCTCACGGACAACTGGTCGGGCCGGTTCGCGGTGCTGCTGCTGGCGCTGGCCCTCGTTCCGAACGCGGCGGTGTGGGGGGCCGCGTACGCGCTCGGCCCCGGGTTCGCGCTCGGGACCGGGCATACGGCGGGGCCGTTGCTGTCGGACCCCGGCTCGCGACTGCCCCCCTTTCCCCTGCTGGCGGCCCTTCCGGACGCCGGCCCGGGGACGGCGCCGAACTGGGCGGCGGGAGCCGTGCCCCTGATGGCCGGTGTGGTGGTGGCGTGGTTCACGGTCGGGGCTGGGGTGCCGGGGCGCACGCGTACGGGCGGGGGGCAGGACGCGGCCCCGCCGGCGGATCGGCGCGCGGCGGCCTGGTCGGCAGGACGTACCGCCGGGGCCCTGGCGCTCGCGGCGGCCCTGTGCGGCCTGGCCCTCGCGGTCCTCGCCGCCTTGGCAGGCGGGCCCCTCGGGGTGGCCGCGCTCGCCGAGTTCGGCCCTGTCTGGTGGCAGACGGGGCCGGCCGCGGCGCTCTGGATCGCGGCGGTGGGCCTGCCGACGGGCCTGGCCCTGCGCTACTGGCGCCTGCGCGAGCCCCGCACACGGGCACCGCGCGTACCGGCCGCGGACTCGGGTGTCCTGCGGGGCGTGGCGCTCCCGGTACGGGGCTTTCGGGTACGAAGCTTTCCGGTACGCGGAAGCCGGGTACGCGGACGTGGGGTACGCCCCGTACCCGGCTTCCGCGTACGGGGCCTGTGGGCTCGGCGCGCACGAGACCACGGGCAGTCCGCCGGTAGGCAGTCCGGCGACGGGCAGTCCGGCGATGAGCAATCCGGCGATGGGCAGCCGCCCGAGGGAAAGCCGGCCGGGGAGCGGTCGGCCGGGGAGCACTCGATCTATGAGTTTCTGATCCACGAGCCTCCGGCGGCTCCGGCGAACGGGTCCAGCAGCCCGGTGTCCCAGGCGCCGCCCGCTCAAGCGCCGCCCGCACAGGTGCCTTCGGTGCAGGTGTCTTCGGTTCAGGAGCCGCAGGGACCTACGGCCTCACCCGTGCCTCCGGCGGACCCCACGCCCCCGCCCATTCCCTCGCCCCCGCTCCGGGAACCCTCCGGCTCCGCCGAGCCGGAGCCGTCCCCGCGAACCCGCTGGTTCTCGCGGTTCCGGCACGGGCGGCGAACGGAGAGGGAGTCCGGTGGAACAACCGGCGGCCGTACGAGTCCCACGGCCCCCGATCCCGACTTGGAGCCGTACGACTTCCTGCCGCCCTCCGACTCCCACGGTTCCCTCTGGCACGACGACTGGCACGACGACTGGCACGACGACGTCTCACGCGAGACCCGCTGGGCGGCGCTGAAGCAGGCGTCCACCCCCGTCGACCGGGTCGACCCCCCGGACTGACGCCCGGTGGAATCCGGCCCCCGGTCAGTCGCGTGTGCCCAGCAGCCCCCGCAGCTCGTCCGGCAGCAGCGTGTCGCAGGATTTCTCCGCCGTGTTGGTGAGGGAGTCGTTCACACAGGTGTAGTAGTCGCGGTACACGAGCTGTGCGGTGAACGTCATCGCGACCATGGCGAGCGCCAGGGACGCCGTGACGAGGCCGGTGATCGCCGCCGTGGTCTGGGGCCTGGAGCCCTGGCCGACCGGTGCCGGGGTGTCAGGGTTCGTCGAGCGCGGCTTGGCGCGCAGGGCGCTGATCGACCAGTAGAGGGCCAGTGCGCCGAGCAGCAACGCCATGTAGGGCCAGCTGAAGAGGGCGAAGAAGAACGCCCAGATGCCGGACAGCAGTGCGTACCGGGCGCGCCTCTGCGGGGGGTCGGCCGGGTCCCAGCGCATCCCCGCTCCCGGGCCGCCGGACCCTTCCGGACCGCCCTGGCCGCCACCGGGGCCGCCCGAGTTGCCGGAGCCCGGCTTGTCACCGAAACGGCCGCCCTGGGAGGGCCCCGGCTGCCGGTCGCTCCACTGGCTGCCCCAGGGGGAGCTGCCGTCGTCCTGGCCGCCCCTGTCGTCCTGACCCTGGCCGCCCGCGGGCCGCCGCGGCTGCCACGGCCGGTCGGGGGTGCCTTCCGGCGGCGGGGCGAAGGGGTTGTCGTCCGAGGGGTTTCCCGGCGCCCGGGGCGGCTCGGGCCGCTGCCCGGTGGCCGGCGTGCCGGAGCCCTGCCCGCTCTCGGGCACGTCGTCGCTCTCCCGCGGTGGAGTGGGAGAGGAGCGCCGCTCGCGCAGCAGGAGCGGAGGGCGTCGGAGACTTCGGTCCGGCATCAGGTGTGCGTCTTCCCCTTGGTGGTGTCGGGCGGTGGTGATCGGCGCTGGTGATCGGCGGGCAACTGTCCACAGAGTCGGCTACGCCTCCGGGGGCTCACTTCCCGGACATTCGTACCTGTAGCTGTAGCTGTAGCTGTACCTGTCCCCGGTCAACGTCCCGTACGCACAAGGCGTTCCCCTGCGCGGACCGTCCTCCCGGAGTGGTTCCTCCCCTGACGCTACCTTCCGGCCACGCCCCCGTCCCGTGGGGGCCGCCCGGTGTGCCGGTATCGTTGCCGGCGGTCGGCCGCTTCGTAGACTTCCCCGTATTCGGGGGCGCGAAGCATTCGTACGACCATACAAAGGCACTCCCCGAGAAAGGGCCCCGTCGTGGCCAAGGCCAAGCGCCTCGTCGTGCTGGTCTCCGGATCAGGTACGAATCTGCAGGCTCTCCTCGACGCGATCGCGTCGCAGGGGGTGGCCGGCTACGGAGCCGAGATCGTCGCGGTCGGCGCGGACCGCGAGAACATCGCGGGTCTTGAGCGTGCCGAGCGTGCCGGGCTGCCGACCTTCGTCCGCCGGGTGAAGGACTACGGGACCCGTGACGAGTGGGACGCGGCACTGGCCGACGCCACCGGATCGTACGCACCGGATCTCGTCGTCTCGGCCGGGTTCATGAAGATCGTGGGCAAGGAGTTCCTTGCCCGCTTCGGCGGCCGGTGCGTGAACACCCACCCCGCCCTGCTGCCCAGCTTCCCGGGGGCGCACGGCGTCCGTGACGCCCTCGCCTACGGCGCGAAGGTCACCGGGTGCACCGTCCACTTCGTCGACGACGGCGTCGACACCGGCCCGATCATCGCCCAGGGCGTGGTCGAGGTCCGCAACGAGGACTACGAAGACGACGGGTCCGCTCTCCATGAGCGCATCAAGGAAGTCGAGCGAAGGCTGCTCGTCGATGTCGTGGGGCGGCTCGCCCGCAACGGCTATCGCATCGAGGGACGAAAGGTAGTTATCCAGTGACCGCCGAGAGCACAGGCAGCGCAGGCAGCGCCGGCAGCACAGACACGGCCGAGAGCAGCAAGCGGGTCATCCGGCGCGCGCTCGTCAGCGTCTACGACAAGACCGGACTCGAAGAGCTCGCCCGTGGCCTGCACGCGGCAGGCGTGGAGTTGGTCTCCACCGGTTCCACCGCCGCGCGGATCGCCGCCGCCGGGGTCCCCGTCACCAAGGTCGAGGAGCTCACCGGCTTCCCCGAGTGCCTGGACGGCCGGGTCAAGACGCTGCACCCGCGCGTGCACGCGGGCATCCTCGCCGACCTGCGCCTTGAGTCCCACCGGGAGCAGCTCGGCGAGCTGGGCGTCGAGCCGTTCCAGCTCGTGGTCGTGAACCTCTACCCGTTCCGGGAGACCGTCGCCTCGGGTGCCACCCCCGACGAGTGCGTCGAGCAGATCGACATCGGCGGCCCCTCGATGGTCCGCGCCGCCGCCAAGAACCACCCGTCCGTCTCCGTGGTCACCAGCCCCGAGCGGTACGCCGACGTGCTGTCCGCCGTCCGCGACGGCGGCTTCGACCTGCACGCCCGCAAGCGGCTCGCGGCCGAGGCCTTCCAGCACACCGCCGCGTACGACGTGGCCGTGGCCTCCTGGTTCGCGAGCGAGTACGCGCCCGCCGACGACTCGGACTTCCCCGAGTTCATCGGCTCGACCTTCGAGAAGCGCAACACCCTGCGCTACGGCGAGAACCCTCACCAGGGCGCCGCCCTGTACGTCGACACCGCATCCATCAGCGGCTCCGCCGCGGGGGGCGGCCTGGCCGACGCCGAGCAGTTGCACGGCAAGGAGATGTCGTTCAACAACTACACGGACACGGACGCCGCGCGCCGTGCCGCGTACGACCACGACGACCCGTGTGTCGCGATCATCAAGCACGCCAACCCGTGCGGCATCGCGATCGGCGCGAACGTCGCCGAGGCGCACCGCAAGGCGCACGCCTGCGACCCGCTCTCCGCGTTCGGCGGTGTCATCGCCGTCAACCGCCCCGTCTCCAAGGAGATGGCGGAACAGGTCGCCGAGATCTTCACCGAGGTCATCGTCGCGCCCGAGTACGAGGACGGCGCGCTGGAGGCCCTCGCCAAGAAGAAGAACATCCGCGTGCTGCGCGCCCACCAGGGTCCGTCCGCGCCGGTCGAGGTCAAGCAGATCGACGGCGGCCGGCTCCTGCAGGCCGCCGACCGCCTGCAGGCCGCCGGCGACGACCCGTCCTCCTGGACCCTGGCGACCGGCGACGCCCTCTCGCAGGGCGAGCTGGACGAGCTGGCCTTCGCCTGGCGCGCCTGCCGGGCCGTCAAGTCCAACGCGATCCTCCTCGCCAAGGACGGCGCCTCGGTCGGCGTCGGCATGGGCCAGGTCAACCGTGTCGACTCCGCCAAGCTCGCGGTCGAGCGCGCGGGCGCCGAGCGTGCCCGGGGCTCCTTCGCCGCCTCGGACGCCTTCTTCCCGTTCCCCGACGGCCTGGAGATCCTGACCGCGGCCGGCGTCCGGGCGGTGGTCCAGCCCGGCGGTTCGGTCCGCGACGAACTGGTGGTCGAGGCGGCCAAGAAGGCCGGCGTCACCATGTACTTCACGGGGACGCGGCACTTCTTCCACTGAGCCGCACGCGTGGGGCGGTCCGTCGGCAGTACTTTCCAGTACACCGGCGGGCCGTTGTCGTCGAAGCCCGGCCCTTCGCCGCCGGAGGAGTTCGACCGCCGCCGTGGTGTCCTCAGCAGTTCTTGCCGGCGACGTCCTTCCACGTCTTGTTCTTCCCCGTGTAGCTCCTGCCGTCGAAGTGCACGGCCTTGCGGTC
Source organism: Streptomyces sp. NPDC087844 (assembly GCF_044742785.1). Lineage (NCBI taxonomy): Bacteria > Bacillati > Actinomycetota > Actinomycetes > Kitasatosporales > Streptomycetaceae > Streptomyces > Streptomyces sp. NPDC087844. The sequence continues at coordinate 202,681 of NZ_JBIUVD010000002.1, forward strand.
GGCCTCCGTGGGGATGCCGGCGGCCTTGTAGCGCTGCTCGTGTTGCAGGTGCGCCAGGGCCGTGTCTCCCGGGCGGGACGGAGCACGGCCCTCGGCGTGACGTGTCGCCCCCGAAGTCAGTACCGCGGACGCTTGAACCAGGCGGAGGCGGCGCCGTTCACCATCGAGGCGAGGATGATGCCGGCCATGGCGAGGGAGATGATCCCGCCGAAGGTGATGGAACCGCCGCCGCCCTGCACGGTGTTGTTGAGACCGCCGAGGATCATCAGCGACGCGTACACGATCGTCGTGACGCGGATGCCGGTGCCGCCGTTCTTGAACTTGACGCCCAGGAAGATCGACAGGGCGCCGACGCCGACCAGGAGCGCCGCGAACACGAAACCGAGGCCCGCGAAGGTGTCGGTGTCGTCACCGCTGCCGAAGCCGTTCGACGCGTCCTGCGCGGCGCCGACCACGATGCCGGCGATGATCCCGACCAGGAGCTGCAGGCCCGCCAGGATGAACAGCAGGACGCGCGCGGTCTTCATCAGACCCGGCATCTCCATGGGCAGGTGGTTCCCGCCCGGGTAACCGGGATACGCCGGCTGCTGCGGGTAGCCGTATCCGTAGCCGGGCTGCTGCGGCGGGGCGCCCTGCGGGTAGCCGTAACCGGGCTGGCCCTGGGGAGGCTGGGGCGGGTAACCGGGCTGGCCCTGCGGCTGCTGCGGCGGATATCCGGGCTGCTGGCCCTGGGGAGGCGGGCCGTAGGGGTTGTTCGGATCGCCGAAACTCATGGCGTCTTTCCTCCGTCGTTGCGTCGAGTGCGGGGACGACGCGGCGCATTCGGAGGAAAGTTCTACAGATGCGGTTCGTCCCCCCGGTACTGTCCGCGGCACTGTGTCATTCATCGTCCTTAACGCGTCACTTATTTGTCCAGCCGGATACCGGCTGCGTTGTGCAAGTGCAACCTCGCCGATCATGGGGCGAAGCGGGACAGGCGCGGGGCGGGGCGGGGTGTCGGGGGAGCTCGGGGGCCGTAGGCGGGGGGCCGGATTGGAACCAGGGCCCCGTCATCCGCGAGGATGGGCACATGACCGCCCAGATTCTCGATGGCAAGGCCACCGCAGCCGCGATCAAGTCCGCCCTGACCGTCCGTGTGGCGGCCCTGAAAGAGAGGGGCATCACGCCCGGACTCGGGACCGTCCTGGTCGGTGAGGACCCCGGCAGCCAGAAGTACGTCGCGGGCAAGCACCGCGACTGCGCGCAGGTCGGGATCGCCTCCATCCAGCGTGAACTGCCCGCGACCGCCACGCAGGAGGAGATCGAGGCGGTCGTCCGCGAGCTCAACGAGGACCCGTCCTGCACCGGGTACATCGTCCAGCTGCCGCTGCCCAGGGGCATCGACGAGAACCGCATTCTCGAACTGATGGACCCGGACAAGGACGCGGACGGGCTCCATCCGATGAACCTCGGCCGTCTCGTCCTGAACGAGCCGGCCCCGCTGCCCTGCACCCCGAACGGCGTCCTCACCCTGCTCCGGCAGTACGGAGTGGAGATCAAGGGCGCCGAGGTCGTGGTCGTCGGCCGTGGTGTGACCATCGGCCGGTCGATGCCGCTGCTGCTCACGCGGCGCTCGGAGAACGCGACGGTCACGCAGTGCCACACCGGTACGCGTGATCTGGCCGCGCATCTGCGCCGGGCCGACATCATCGTGGCCGCGGCGGGTTCCGCGCACCTGATCCGCCCCGAGGACGTGAAGCCGGGGGCGGCCGTCCTCGACGTCGGCGTCTCGCGCAACGCCGAGGGCAAGATCGTGGGCGACGTCCACCCCGGCGTGGCCGAGGTCGCCGCGTGGATCTCGCCCAACCCGGGCGGAGTGGGCCCGATGACCCGCGCCCAGCTCCTCGTCAACGTGGTCGAGGCGGCGGAACGCAGTGCCGGCTGAGCGCGAGCCGGTGGCCCCGGCGCAGAAGGATGCCGTGACCGTGACCGCGACGGAGAGCGAGGTCCGGGGTACGGGTGACGCGCCGGCGTCAGACACGGCGTCAGGCACGGCGTCAGGCACGGCGTCAGGCACGGCGTCGGCCACGGCGTCGGCCACGGCCGAGAACGGAGCCCCGGACCGGCAGGATGCCGTTCAGTCGACCTCGGACCCGGCTCCGGGCTCGGCCCCGGCCGCGAAGTCGGCGTCCGGCCCGGACTCGGCTCCGGACTCGGGCTCGGACTCGGGCTCCGTATCAGCCTCGGGCTCAGCCCCAGCCCCAGCCCCGGAATCGGCGTCCGGACCGGGCGCGGGAGTCGGCTCAGCTCCGGAGTCGGCTCCGGAAGCGGAGAGCGGATCCGCTCAGGAAGACGAGTTGACCGTCCGTGACGCCGTCAGTGCGCCCGGGCCCGACGGGGAGGCGCGGCGGGTCACACGGCGGTTCCCACTGTTCACCCGGGACACCGCGCGGCCCGAGGGCGGCGGCAGAGCGGCGCCCAGCGGCGCCCCCGCGCCCGCACGGCAGTGGCCGATCCTCGCGGTCACCGGCCTGGTCGGACTGGGACTGCTGCTGACCGCGCTCGACGCGTTCAAGGCGGGGACCCTGCTGATCGGCATCGCGTTGCTCGTGGGGGCCGCCATGCGCTGGGTACTGCCCGACGTGGGCATGCTCGCCGTCCGCTCCCGGTTCACGGACCTCGTCACGTACGGCGTCCTGGGGGCGACCATCGCCCTGCTCGCGATGATGGCGCAGCCGAATCCCTGGCTGGAGCTTCCGTTCCTGGACGACACGCTGCACTTCACGATCAGGACGTGAGCGGGAGCGCTCCGCTTGGTGACCGCGGGGTGGTGCGTCGTGCGGACCCGCCGGTCCGCCGTGGCTGAGCGCGCAGTTCCCCGCGCGCCCGTGGGGCGTTCGAGCGGCGACGCCCGTCCACTCCCCCGAAGCGCGGAGGGGCGCCGCCTGGAACAAGGGTCATGGACGTGCCAACGGCTCTTCAATAGCTGTCAGCCGCCTGTGGCAGGGTGGTGACGGTTCCGGCACCTCCCGCGCGCGGGGCGCGCAAAACGTGTCCGCGCCGGTACCGGTCGCCCCGGACGCCGTACGCGCCACCGTTTCCGTCGATAGCCTGGCGGACCGACCGCGGCCGTCGCCTCATCGTGACGGTGGCGAGCGGTCGACGATCCGATCTGCCCCCTGGTGTGCGTGTGATCCCCCTGAAGACGCGAGTGACGCACGAGGTCGCGCATGCGTTCCCCGCGTGTCGATATGTCGACAAGTCCGCGGATGGGTCGCGATCACTCCCAAGGTCGTGGACAACGTGGACAACGGGGGCAACGGGGGCAACGGGGGCAGCATGGGCAATCGGGACGCTCCGGTGCGTCCCCGTGCACGTCCCCGTGCACGTCCCCGTGCACGTCCCTGTGCTCATCCCCCTGCACGTCCCCGCCCATGGGCCCGGCCATCTCGTCAGCCGAGAGGCAAGTCGGTGGGACACTGGACCGCAGACCAGGGGGCATGCGACGGTGCATGCCCACAGGCCCGAATGCTCCCGTGCGCCCCCACCCCGGGAACTGAGGTCCGGACCGAGCGCATCCCTGTGACTAGCCGGAACGGGGACTCGGCAAGGGCTTCACACGCGGGAAAAGACCAGCACGTACGGGGGGAAGAGGGGGGTATCAATGCCTCGTTGGAGGCCCTTGCCGGATGAACTCGATCCGCAGGTAAGGGAGTTCGCCAGCCAGTTGCGCCGACTGGTCGACCGCGGTGGGCTGAGCATCGCCGCCGTGGCCGACCGCACGGGATACAGCAAGACGTCCTGGGAGCGGTATCTGAACGGCCGCCTGCTCGCGCCCAAGGGCGCGATCGTGGCGTTGGCCGAGGTGACCGGGACCAATCCCGTCCATCTGACGACCATGTGGGAGCTCGCCGAGCGCGCCTGGAGCCGTTCGGAGATGCGCCACGACATGACCATGGAGGCGATCCGGATCTCCCAGGCGCGCGCCGCGCTGGGAGAGTTCGGGCCGACTCCTGCCAAGGGGGGAAAGAGCGAAAAGCAGGCGCGCGCCGGGGGAAGCGCGACGGCCGCGCCCAAGCCGGGTATCGCGGGCCCTGCCGGGGTGGCACCCACCGTGCCCCCGCAGAGCCCGGCGCAGAGCCCGGCACAAGGGGACGAGCGCAGGCCGCCTTACGGGGCCGGGGCCGGTGCCGGTGCCGCCAGCGGCGGCGAGGGTGCCGGTGCGAGGACCGGTGCGGATGCGCGGGGCGGCGGTTGGGGAGTCGTCGCCTCGCCCCCGGGAGCGTCCGGAGTCTCCGGACCCAGGGGCGCCGGTGGACCTGGCGGCCCTGGTGGTCCCGGCACGTCCGGTGCCTCCGGCTTCGGTCCGCCGGGAGCCTACGGGCCGTCCGGCTCGGCCGGTCCCGCGGGAGCAGGCGGCGGTCAGGCCGCGGGCACGCCCCAGGACGCGCGGCCGGGAACCGGCGGTCCGCCCGACGGGCAGCGGCGCAAGCGGCGGCTCACCATGTACCTCGCCGGAGTCGTGGGCGCGCTCGTGGTGATAGCCGCGGCCGTGTTCCTCACGAACTCCGGCGGTGACGACGATGGCGGGAACGAGGCCAAGCCGACCCCGAGTCCCACGGTGAGCAAGGAACTCCCGGCCGGTGTCGAGTGCAGCGGCGCGGACTGCGCGGGCAAGGACCCGGAGAACATGGGCTGCGGCGGGACACTGGCGCAGACCGTGGAGAAGGTCGTTGTCGGCACCGCCCAGGTCGAGGTCCGGTACAGCGAGACGTGCGGCGCCGCCTGGGCCCGTATCACCGCGGCCGGAGCGGGGGACACGGTCCGGATATCCGTCGGCTCGGCTGCCGCGCAGACCGCCGAGGTCGAGACGGACACCGACGCCTACACCCCGATGGTCGCGGTGAAGAGCGCCACCGGGGCGAAGGCCTGCGCGACGCTCGCGTCGGGCGTGGAGGGCTGCACGAAGTAGGCGATCGCGTCACCGGAATGCGGCCCGGACGGGCGTCCGACTCCTTTGAGCCGGGCGCCCGTCGCCGTCGTGGCGCGCGCACGGCGAACCCCGTAAGGGAGGAATGGCCGGCGTACTCGGGGGCAGGCGGACCGTACCCCCACGGGAGTCCGGCGTTGTTCCGGCAGGACGAGCAGCTTCCGCGCTGCCGACCGGCACCCCCACCCGGCGGCCGTCGGCCCACTCTCCCGGATCGACGGCCGCCACCTTCACCAGCCACCCGGCCCTCAGATCTTCCGGGGCACGGTTGCTTTTCAGGGGCGCGGGGAACGGCGCAGTCTTCGGCGTTGCAGGGGCGCGGGGAACGGCGCAGTCCTTTGCCTTTCAGGGGCGCGGGGAACGGCGCAACCACCCCCACCGGGCCCGCACCGCACGACGCACCCGACCCTGCCGACCCGGCCGGCCCCGCGCGGGCCCCGCCCTGTGGGACGGGCCACATCGGACCCGCGCATCCGGGATCCCGGATGCGCGATAGCCTGACCGCTGGATCTCTCTTGACGCCGAGAGATCGATCATCGGCACCGGTGATCGATCATCCCGGCGCCAGGGCCGGGATCCCGTACCCCGGGGCAGGGACGCCCCACCGTCAGCTGCCCTACGGAGAACGCCATGACCCGCACTCCCGTGAACGTCACCGTTACCGGCGCGGCCGGCCAGATCGGTTACGCCCTGCTCTTCCGCATCGCCTCCGGCCAGCTGCTCGGCGCGGACGTGCCGGTCAAGCTGCGTCTGCTGGAGATCACACCGGCGCTGAAGGCCGCCGAGGGCACCGCCATGGAGCTCGACGACTGCGCCTTCCCGCTCCTTCAGGGCATCGACATCACCGACGACCCGAACGTGGCCTTCGACGGCACGAACGTCGGTCTGCTCGTCGGCGCCCGCCCCCGCACCAAGGGCATGGAGCGCGGTGACCTTCTGGAGGCCAACGGCGGCATCTTCAAGCCCCAGGGCAAGGCCATCAACGACCACGCCGCGGACGACGTCAAGATCCTCGTCGTCGGCAACCCGGCCAACACCAACGCCCTCATCGCCCAGGCCGCCGCCCCCGACGTACCGGCCGAGCGCTTCACGGCGATGACCCGCCTGGACCACAACCGCGCGCTCACCCAGCTCGCGAAGAAGACGGGCTCGACCGTCGCGGACATCCAGCGCCTCACCATCTGGGGCAACCACTCCGCCACCCAGTACCCCGACATCTTCCACGCCACGATCGCCGGCAAGAACGCCGCCGAGACCGTGAACGACGAGAAGTGGCTGGCCGAGGAGTTCATCCCGACCGTCGCCAAGCGCGGTGCGGCCATCATCGAGGCCCGCGGCGCCTCCTCCGCCGCCTCGGCCGCGAACGCCGCCATCGACCACGTGTACACCTGGGTCAACGGCACGGCGGACGGCGACTGGACCTCCATGGGCATCCCGTCCGACGGTTCGTACGGTGTCGCGGAGGGCCTCATCTCCTCCTTCCCCGTCACCGCGAAGGACGGCTCGTACGAGATCGTCCAGGGTCTCGACATCAACGAGTTCTCCCGCGCCCGCATCGACGCGTCGGTGCAGGAGCTCGCGGAGGAGCGCGAGGCGGTCCGCGCCCTCGGCCTTCTCTAGGCACCCGGTCTGTTCCACTGATCCCCGGGCAGCCGCCCGGGGATCAGTGCGTTGCGCCTCCCCTGCGCCGGTCGTTCAGCGGGGCAGGGGCTTCTCGAACCAGTACCCGGCGTGCGGATTGTCGCCGTACGCTGGGATCTCGGTGTAGCCGCCGGTGCGGTACCTCGCCGCCGCCTCCTTGAGCGCTTCGTGCGTGTCGAGGCGTACGGTCCGGTGTCCGCGTTCGGCGGCCGTGTGCTCCAGTTCGGTCAGCAGCCGCCGTCCGAGGCCCAGCCCGCGGGCGTCCGGGTGCACCCACAGGTGCTTCACCTCGGTCGTCCCGGCGTCGAGCGCGCACAGCGCCCCGCAGCCGACGGCACGCTCCTCCTCGTACGCGACCAGGAAGACGGCGATCCGCTCGGGTGGTACGAGGTCGGCGGCGGCGTACCCCTCGGGGAACCGTTCGTCGAGTTCGGCGGCGTAACGGGCGACGCAGGCGCGCGCGTCGGCCGACGTGGCGTCGACGGACCTGACCGTGATCGCGGCCAGCCGCAGCAACCGCTCGGTGACGGCGACAGCCTCGGTCAGCCGCCCCCGCTGGGGCTCGCTCAGCCCGCGCAGCAGTCCTTCGGCGAGTTCGTCCGCGCGGCGGTTCTGCTCCGCCAGTTCGGCGCGCCCGGCCGGTGTGGGCTCCGCGAGGCGCAGTCTGCTGTCCCTCGGGTGCACGGTGACCCGCACGAGCCCCTGCTTCTCCAGCGCGCGCACCATCCGGCTCAGGTATCCGGCGTCGAGGCCGAGCCGGGTCCGCAGTTCCCGCAGTGACGCGCCGGCTCCGATCTCGTACAGCAGTCGGGCCTCGCCGAGGGGCCGGTCCTGCCCGAGGTAGTGATCGTCGAGCACGCCGATCCGGCGCGTGAAGTAGCGGTTGAAGCGACGCAGGGTCGTCACGTGCGCCTCAGAGACTGGCATCGGCTCCATAATCTTTGACTTTAGTCAAAGAGTGATGAGGGTGTCCACGTTTCGGGCGGCTTGTCAGTGACCCCGCGCACTTCGACGGCCGCGCGCGCATGACATCGGGGCCGAGGGGCAGGTGCTCCCGGCCTCGGGAGTGACGTGCGTGTGACGCGAGGGCTGATGACACAGGGGCACCGAACAGGAACGGAAGGCAGCACCGAAACATGTCGGGACACCAGGCGCAGCAGACGATTCATGTGGACGGCGAGTGGCGTGCGGCCGTCTCGGGGGCCACCCGGGACATCCTCGACCCGGCGGACGCCAAGCCGTTCGCCGAGGTCGCCGAGGGCGGGGTGCCGGACACGGACGCCGCCGTCGAGGCCGCCCGGCGCGCCTTCGACCACGGAGCATGGCCCCGCACGCCCGTCACCGAGCGGGCCGCCCTCCTGCGCCGTGTCGCCGATCTCCTCGTCCGCGACCGCGAGAAGCTCGGGCTCCTGGAGAGCCGGGACGCGGGCAAGACGCTGGAGGAGGGGCGGGTCGACATCGACTGCGTCGCCGACGCCTTCCGGTACTTCGCCGATCTCGTCGTCGGAGAGGGCGGCGGGCGGGTCGTCGACGCCGGCTCGGACGACATCCACAGCGTCGTCGTGCACGAGCCCGTCGGCGTCTGCGCGATGATCACGCCCTGGAACTACCCGCTGCTGCAGGCCAGCTGGAAGGTCGCCCCGGCCCTCGCCGCGGGGAACACCTTCGTCCTCAAGCCCAGCGAGATCACCCCGCTGACCACCGTCGCCCTCATCGAGCTGCTGGTCGAGGCCGGGCTGCCCGCCGGAGTGGCCAACCTCGTCACCGGCCCCGGGCACAGCGTCGGCGCCCGTCTCGCCGAGCACCCCGGCGTCGACCTCGTCTCCTTCACCGGCGGACTCGCCAGCGGTACGAAGGTCGCGCAGGCCGCCGCCGTCACCGTGAAGAAGGTCGCCCTCGAACTCGGCGGCAAGAACCCCAACGTCGTCTTCGCCGACTCCTGCGCCACCGAGGAGGGCTTCGACACCGCCGTCGACCAGGCCCTGAACGCCGCGTTCATCCACAGCGGCCAGGTCTGCTCGGCGGGCTCCCGGCTGATCATCGAGGAGTCGGTACGCGACCGGTTCGTCGCCGAACTGGTGCGCCGGGCCGGGCTGATCCGGCTCGGCCGAGGCACCGAGGAAGGCGTCGAGTGCGGCCCGCTGGTCTCCGCCGAACAGCGCGAGAAGACCGAGGGGTACGTGGCAGCCGCCCTGGCGGAGGGCGCGGTGCTGCGGACCGGCGGCGCCCGCCCCGACCCGTCCGAGCGGCTCCCCGCCACCGGCTACTTCTACGAGCCGACCGTCCTCGACCAGTGCCACCGCGAGATGCGCGTCGTACGGGAGGAGGTCTTCGGGCCCGTCCTGACGGTGGAGACCTTCCGTACGGAGGACGAGGCCGTCGCGCTCGCCAACGACACGGAGTACGGACTCGCGGGAGGCGTCTGGGCCGCCGACGCGGGGCGCGCCCGGCGTGTGGCCGGACGGCTGCGGCACGGCACCGTCTGGATCAACGACTTCCACCCCTACCTTCCGCAGGCGGAGTGGGGCGGTTTCGGCAAGAGCGGCGTCGGCCGCGAGCTGGGCCCGGCGGGCCTCGCCGAGTACCGCGAGACGAAGCACGTGTACCAGAACCTCGCGCCGAAGCCGGTCCGCTGGTTCGCGGGCTGACGCCAGGCCCCCTCACAGGTCCTCACGCCGCCCCCCACCTCACAAGGTCCCCTGGAGCGCCACCGCATGCCCGAAGACAAGCGCGAGCCCGAAAGCACGTACGAGCACACGCATGAGCGCGAGCACACGCACGAGCACGAGCACGAGCGCACGTACGACTACGTCGTCATCGGCGGCGGCACCGCGGGATCCGTCATCGCCTCCCGCCTCACCGAGAACCCCGACGTCACCGTCGCCGTCATCGAGGGCGGCCCCAGTGACGTGGACCGGGACGACGTCCTGACCCTGCGCCGCTGGATGGGTCTGCTCGGCGGTGAGCTCGACTACGACTACCCGACGACCGAGCAGCCGCGCGGCAACTCGCACATCCGGCACAGCCGTGCCCGGGTTCTCGGCGGCTGCTCCTCGCACAACACCCTCATCGCGTTCAAGCCGTTGCCGTCCGACTGGGACGAGTGGGAGGCGGCGGGCGCCGAGGGCTGGGGTTCGGCCCCCATGGAGGCGTACTTCCCGCGCCTGCGCAACAACATCGTCCCGGTCGACGAGAAGGACCGGAACGCCATCGCCCGCGACTTCGTGGACGCGGCGCAGTCGACGCTCGGTGTGCCGCGCGTGGAGGGGTTCAACAAGAAGCCGTTCACCGAGGGCGTCGGCTTCTTCGACCTCGCCTACCACCCGGAGACCAACAAGCGCTCCAGCGCGTCCGTCGCGTATCTGCACCCCGTCATGGACGAGCGTCCCAACCTGCACCTCTACCTGGAGACCTGGGCGAACAAGCTGGAGCTGGACGGCACTGGCGGCACTGACGGCACCCGGGTCCGCGGGGTCCACGTGACGACGAAGGACGGCGACGAACTCCTCGTACGGGCCCGGCGCGAGGTCCTGCTGTGCGCCGGCGCCGTCGACTCGCCCCGGCTGCTGCTGCACTCCGGCATCGGGCCGCGCGAGGACCTCGAACAGCTCGGCATACCCGTGGCCCACGACCTGCCGGGTGTCGGCGAGAACCTGCTCGACCACCCCGAGTCGGTCATCGTCTGGGAGACGGACGGGCCGATCCCCGAGAACTCCGCGATGGACTCCGACGCGGGTCTGTTCGTACGGCGGGATCCCGAACGGGCGGGCCCCGACCTGATGTTCCACTTCTACCAGATCCCGTTCACGGACAATCCGGAGCGCCTCGGCTACGAACGCCCCGAGCACGGCGTCTCGATGACCCCGAACATCCCCAAGCCGCGCAGCCGCGGTCGCCTCTACCTGACCAGCGCCGACCCGGCTGAGAAGCCCGCCCTCGACTTCCGCTACTTCACGGACGAGGACGACTACGACGGCCGCACCCTCGTCGACGGCATCAGGATCGCCCGCGAGATCGCGAAGGCGGAGCCGCTCGCGCACTGGCTCAAGCGCGAGGTGTGCCCCGGCCCCGAGGTCACCGGCGACGAGGAACTGAGCGAGTACGCGCGGAAGGTCGCCCACACGGTGTACCACCCGGCGGGCACCTGCCGGATGGGCGCGACGGACGACCGGCTCGCCGTGGTGGACCCCGAGTTGCGCGTCCGCGGCCTCGACGGCATCAGGATCGCCGACGCGTCCGTCTTTCCGACCATGCCCGCCGTGAACCCGATGATCGGGGTCCTCATGGTCGGCGAGAAGTGTGTGGACCTGCTGGGAGGCGGTGCGTGCTGAGTACGGAGATCTCTGTTCGGGAGGCTGCCGCCGAGCGCACGGGCGCCGAGCCCGCCGAACCCGTCTTCTCCGTCGACGGCCTGTGGAAGGTCTTCGGCCCCAAGGCGGACCGGGTCCCCGCCGACCCCGAGCTCGCCGCCCTCTCCGCCGCCGAACTCCGGACCCGTACCGGCTGTACGGCCGCCGTGCGGGACGCTACCTGCTGGAGCACGAACTCGGCTATCGCGTCGACACCGTCCAGGTCGACGAGGTCCCCGTGTGGGACGCGCTCAGCCAGGGGCGTGTCGACGCGATCCTGGAGGACTGGGGCCACCCCGAGCAGGAACAGCGGTACGTCGAGGACAAGAGGACGATCGTGGACGGCGGCGGTCTCGGCGTCACCGGACACATCGGCTGGTTCGTACCGACGTACTTCGCGAAGCGGCACCCCGACGTGACGAACTGGAAGAACCTGGACACGTACGCGGACCAGCTCCGCACCGCCGAGAGCGGCGGCAGGGGCCAACTCCTCGACGGCTCACCCTCGTACGTCACGAACGACAAGGCGCTGGTGAAGAACCTGGACCTCGACCACCAGGTGGTGTTCGCCGGTTCCGAGGCGGCGTGGATCACCCAGATGCGGCAGTTCGCCAAGGAGAAGAAGCCGTTCCTCACGTACTGGTACCCGCGTACAAGGAGGGCTGCGACGCTGATCCGGAGGCGGTCGCCTGCGCGTATCCGCACACGCCGCTCCGCAAGTACCTGAACGCGGACTTCGCGAAGTCCGGCGGCGGGGCCGCGGCGTTCCTGAAGAAGTTCAGGTGGACGACCGTGGCGTCCGGTGTGTCCCTGGCTACGGGCCGGTGGCGGCGTGCCGCGCAGTTCCCCGCGCCCCCGAAAGGCCGCGGGGAACTGCGCGCCCAGCCCCCACCGGCCCGCAGCCGACGCGAACGGGTGGACCCTCCCCGAAGCGGGGCCCGGAAGGACAGGGCCCGGAAGGACGGACGTCGTTACTTGTGCTGCCCGGCCTCGTAATGTCCCGGCACAAGGCGGCAGGTCACGCCGAAGCGGTTCCACGCGTTGATCACCGTGATCGAGGCGAGCAGCTGGGACAACTCGGTCTCGTCGAAGTGCCGGGCGGCGGTCTCGAACACCTCGTCCGGGACGAAGCCGTCCGTCAGGACCGTCACGGCCTCGGTCAGCGCGAGCGCCGCGAGTTCCTTCTCCGTGTAGAAGTGCCGGGACTCCTCCCATGCGCTGAGCTGGACGATCCGCTCGACGCTCTCACCCGCCGCGAACGCGTCCTTCGTGTGCATGTCGAGGCAGAACGCGCAGTGGTTGAGCTGCGAGGCGCGGATCTTCACCAGTTCCAGCAGCACGGGGTCGACGCCCTGCCGGGCGGCGGCGTCCAGCCGGACCATGGCCTTGTACACCTCGGGGGCGAACTTCACCCACTGGAGTCGGGGGGTGTCCTCTGGGGCGTACGAGGTGTCCCGCACGGTGCCGTTCTCCGTTGTCGTCATGTGGTCGACACTACGAGCGAACCAGCCCAGGAGTATGGTCCATTTCCATGGCCGGATCTTGGGCCACTTTCGGAGTGGATCTGCATGTCGACGTGGCGCGTACCGGCTCCGGCCTGCGCAGAGGCCTCACGGACGCGCTGCGGGAGGCGGTGCGGGGCGGACGGCTCGCACCGGGCGTCCGGTTGCCGTCCTCACGCTCCCTCGCCGCCGACCTCGGCATCGCCCGCAACACGGTCGCCGACGCGTACGCCGACCTCGTCGCCGAGGGCTGGCTCACCGCACGCCAGGGCTCGGGCACGCGAGTGGCGCAGCGGGACGTGCCGCTCCCGGCCTCTCCCGCGCGCAGGCCCCGGTCACCCAGGGGACCCGCCTACGACCTCGTCCCCGGCACTCCGGACCTCGCCTCCTTCCCGCGCGCCGAGTGGCTCAAGGCGTGCCGCCGTGCCCTCACCGCGGCACCGAACGACGCCTTCGGTTACGGGGATCCGCGCGGCCGGGTGGAACTGCGCACCGCCCTCGCCGGCTACCTCGCCCGCGCCCGAGGCGTACGCGCCGACCCCGACCACATCCTCGTCTGCTCGGGTTTCGTCCACGGGCTGATGCTGCTCGGGGAGGTGCTGCGACGGCGGGGCGCACGGACGCTCGCGGTGGAGTCGTACGGGCTCGATGTGCACTGGGGTCTGATCGAACGGGCGGGGCTGGGGTCGGTGCCGCTGCCGTTCGACGAACTGGGCACGCGGACGGAGGACTTGACGGAGCGCGGTGGCGGCGGCGCCGTGGGTGGGGTGCTGCTCACCCCCGCCCACCAGTTCCCCATGGGTGTACCGCTGCGCCCCGACCGCCGGGCCGCCGCCGTCGACTGGGCGCGGCGCACGGGCGGGCTGATCCTGGAGGACGACTACGACGGCGAGTTCCGCTACGACCGCCAGCCCGTGGGCGCGCTCCAGGGCCTCGACCCGGACCGCGTGGTGTACTTCGGCACCGCAAGCAAGGCCCTCGCGCCCGGCCTGCGCCTCGGCTGGCTGGTCCTGCCGCCGGACGTGGCGCCCGAGGTCATGGCGGCGAAGGGCGGCGCGGACTGGTCGTGCGGGGTCCTGGACCAGCTGACACTGGCGGAGTTCATCACCTCGGGCGCGTACGACCGTCATGTACGCGCCTCCCGCCTCCGTTACCGGCGCCGCCGCGACCAACTCGTCGCGGCCCTGGCGGCCCGTGCCCCGTCGGTCACGGCCACCGGTATCGCGGCCGGATTCCACGCCGTGCTGCGGCTCCCGCCCGGCACCGAGCAGTCGGTGGTCCGCGCGGCGGCCTGGCACGGCCTGGCCGTCCACGGCCTGACCAGGTACCGCCACCCGGCCGCCACGCCCCCTTTGACGGACGCCCTGGTCGTCGGCTACGGAACCCCGTCGGACAGCGGCTGGCCAGGAGCGCTGGAAACACTGTGCGGGGCGCTGCCCTAGCCCCGCCCGTGCGCGGCGATCGCCCGCAGCACCGTCGCCGTCCCGGAACACACCGCCGCACCGAGGGCACACAGCATTCCAAGGAGCACAAAATGAGCACAAAATGACATTGGAGGAGGGGGAGGAGGGGGAGTTGGGGGAGCAGCGCAGAAGACCGCGGTCCAGCACGGTCGTACTCGGTGGCATGGGCGTCCTCGCGACAGCCCTCACCTCGTGCGGTTCCGATCCCGACCGCCGCTGTGTGGACCGCGACGCCCCCGCGAACTGGCCACCACCAGCGGATACGTGGTCAAGCCCCTCCTCGGTCGCGAGGGGGCCGGCGGCACGGTCCACGAACCGGGTTCCGGCCCCGGCCCCCTCGCCGTCCGCGAAGAGGCCTGCCGCTACCAGGAGCCGGCGCCCCTGCCGTCCTTCGACGGCAACCGGGTCGTCCTGGGAGCCTGGGTCGTCGGACACGAATCGGCCGGCTTCGGCATCCGTGAATCGTCCGTCCTGGTGACGGACGAGGACGAGTACGCACGCTTTCTGCCGCACGTGAGCCTGTGACCCACGGTGGGGGCGGGCCCCGACGGCACTCTGCCGTCGCTCGCATGGTGGACGGCGGAACCTCTCCCGCGGACGCTCCCGGTAGGCTGATCCACGGGCCGTGACTGGCGCGCTGGGATGGGATCGACCATCGGGGAGCGGCCCGGGAACCGTGTGCCGTGCGCCTGGGCCGAACCGTGAACGCCGAACGCCGAACGCCACGTCCGGAGGCCGTCATGCCCGAGCCCCTTTCCACCCCTCTCTCCGCCGAATCCACCGCCTTCCGCAGTGCCCTCGAAGTGATCCGTGCCGTCGAACCCCGGATCGCCGACGCCATCGGGCAGGAGGTCGCCGACCAGCGCGAGATGCTCAAGCTGATCGCCTCCGAGAACTACGCCTCCCCCGCCACCCTCCTCGCGATGGGCAACTGGTTCAGCGACAAGTACGCGGAAGGCACCGTCGGCCGCCGCTTCTACGCCGGCTGCCGCAACGTGGACACCGTCGAGGCCCTCGCCGCCGAGCACGCCCGCGAGCTCTTCGGCGCCCAGCACGCCTACGCCCAGCCACACTCCGGCATCGACGCCAACCTCGTCGCCTTCTGGGCCGTCCTCGCCCAGCGCGTCGAGGCCCCCGCACTGGAGAAGGCAGGCGTCCGCAACGTCAACGACCTCTCCGAGGCCGACTGGGCCGAGCTGCGCCAGGCCTTCGGCAACCAGCGCATGCTCGGCATGTCCCTGGACGCCGGCGGCCACCTGACCCACGGCTTCCGTCCGAACATCTCAGGCAAGATGTTCGACCAGCGCTCCTACGGCACCGACCCCACCACCGGCCTCATCGACTACGAGGCCCTGCGCGTCACGGCCCGCGAGTTCAAGCCGATGATCGTCGTCGCCGGCTACTCCGCCTACCCCCGTCTCGTGAATTTCCGGATCATGCGCGAGATCGCCGACGAGGTCGGTGCCACGCTCATGGTGGACATGGCCCACTTCGCCGGCCTCGTCGCCGGCAAGGTCCTCACCGGGGACTTCGACCCGGTCCCGCACGCCCAGATCGTCACCACGACCACCCACAAGTCGCTGCGCGGCCCGCGCGGCGGCATGGTCCTGTGCGACTCGTCGCTCGCCGACCAGGTCGACCGCGGCTGCCCGATGGTCCTCGGCGGCCCCCTTCCGCACGTCATGGCCGCCAAGGCGGTCGCACTCGCCGAGGCACGCCGCCCCGAGTTCCGTGACTACGCCCAGGCCGTGGTCGACAACGCCCGCGCCCTCGCCGAGGGCCTGATGCGGCGCGGTGCCACGCTGGTCACCGGCGGCACGGACAACCACCTCAACCTCATCGACGTCGCCTCCTCCTACGGCCTCACCGGCCGCCAGGCCGAGTCGGCCCTGCTCGACTCGGGCATCGTCACCAACCGCAACGCGATCCCCGCCGACCCGAACGGCGCCTGGTACACCTCGGGCATCCGGATCGGCACGCCCGCGCTGACCACCCGGGGTCTCGGTGCCACCGAGATGGACGAGATCGCGGGCCTCATCGACCGCGTCCTCACCACCACGGAACCGGGCACCACCAAGAAGGGCACCCCCTCCAAGGCCCAGCACATCCTCGACCCGAAGATCGCGGACGAGATCTCCCACCGCGCGACCGACCTCCTGACCGGCTTCCCGCTCTACCCGGAGATCGACCTCGGCTGATGTCCCGGTCGGGCGCCCGCACTGTGTGCTCCCGGTCGGGCGCTCGTACCGAGTGTTCCCGGTCGGGTGCTCGTACCGAGTGTTCCCGGTCGGGTGCCCGCACCGTTTTGTCACGCCGTCGGAGACAGACCGGGCCCCACCTGTTTCCGACCAGTTCCGGAGCGGGCCCCGACACCTGAGAGAATGGTGGGCATGGCTCTCGACCGTCCCCGCGTGCTCTCCGGAATCCAGCCCACCGCAGGCTCGTTCCACCTCGGCAACTACCTCGGCGCCGTCCGCCAGTGGGTGGCCCTGCAGGAGTCCCACGACGCCTTCTACATGGTCGTGGACCTGCATGCGATCACCCTCCCGCAGGACCCCGTGGACCTGCGCGCGAACACCCGGCTCGCCGCGGCCCAGCTGCTGGCCGCCGGGCTCGACCCCGAGCGCTGCACACTCTTCGTCCAGAGCCATGTCCCCGAGCACGCCCAGCTCGCGTGGATCATGAACTGCCTCACCGGCTTCGGCGAGGCCGCCCGCATGACCCAGTTCAAGGACAAGTCCGCCAGGCAGGGTGCCGACCGTGCCTCCGTCGGCCTCTTCACGTACCCGATCCTGCAGGTCGCGGACATCCTGCTGTACCAGGCCAACGAGGTCCCCGTGGGCGAGGACCAGCGCCAGCACATCGAGCTGACGCGTGACCTCGCCGAGCGGTTCAACAGCCGCCTGGGGCAGACGTTCACGGTTCCGAAGCCGTACATCCTCAAGGAGACGGCGAAGATCTTCGATCTTCAGGACCCGGCGATCAAGATGAGCAAGTCGGCGTCGACGCCGAAGGGCCTCATCAACCTCCTCGACGAGCCGAAGGCCACCGCCAAGAAGGTCAGGAGCGCGGTCACCGACACGGACACGGTGATCAGGTTCGACCCCGTGGCGAAGCCGGGCATCAGCAATCTGCTGGGCATCTACTCCAACCTCACCGGCACCGGTGTCGCGGAACTGGAGCAGAAGTACGCCGGCAAGGGCTACGGTGCGCTGAAGACGGACCTGGCGGAGGTCATGGTCGACTTCGTGACGCCCTTCCGGGAGCGCACCCAGCAGTATCTGAACGACCCGGAGACGCTCGACTCGATCCTGGCCAAGGGAGCGGAGAAGGCTCGCGCGGTCGCGGCGGAGACGCTCTCCCAGGCGTACGACAAGGTGGGCTTCCTGCCCGCCAAGCACTGATCGCCGAGCACCGGCCGCCCATACGGGAGCCCGTAGGGGAGTCCGTACGGCGGCCCGGACGAGACCAGGACAACACCGGCACGACATCCGGAACGGGCCCGCACCGCCGTACAGTCGATAGCCGAACCGGCGGCAGCCCATGCCTGACCGGAACGCCGACACGGCGGAACAGAACACCGGCACAACGACAGGAGACGACGTGGGGACCGTAACGATCGGTGTGTCGATCGCGGTCCCGGAGCCACACGGCAGCCTGCTCCAGGAGCGGCGCGCGGGCTTCGGCGACCCCGCGGCTTCCGGCATTCCCACCCACGTCACACTGCTGCCGCCGACAGAGGTCGAGCGGGAGGCACTGCCCGCGATCGAGACGCATCTCGTCGAGGTCGCGGCGGCCGGCCGCCCCTTCTCGATGCGGCTGAACGGCACGGGAACGTTCCGTCCGCTGTCCCCGGTCGTGTTCGTGCAGGTGGTCGAGGGCGCCGAGGCCTGCACCTGGCTGCAGAAGCAGGTCAGGGACGCCTCCGGGCCCGTCGCGCGCGAGCTGCAGTTCCCGTACCACCCGCATGTGACGGTGGCGCACGGCATCGACGACGAGGCGATGGACCGTGCCTTCGAGGAACTGGCGGAGTACGAGGCGCACTGGCCGTGCACCGGCTTCGCGCTCTACGAGCAGGGGCCCGACGGCGTGTGGCGCAGGCTGCGCGACTACGTCTTCGGGGGCGCGGTCGTACCGCCGCAGGCTGCTCATGTGAAAAGAGGCCCGCTCCCGGCCTGCTGATCAGATCAGATCGGATCAGATCAGAATTGGGTCAGGTCGGGTTGGATCGGCAGTACGGGGCTCGTGGGATCCGGGACCAGGGGGAACATGCGCAAGGTGATGGCGGGGCTCGCCGTTCTCGGCCTCGCGCTGACCGGATGCGGTACGGACGACGGCGGCGGCGGCGATCGCGGGAATCGCGGGGAGCGCGGTGACGGCAGGGCGACGTCGGCCGGGATGAGCTGGGCGTACGACGAGATCCTCGACGAGGGCAGTCTGTCGGACGTGCTGGCGAACGGCGCCGACGACGTCTGGGCCGTCGGCACGGTCCCGAGCGGCAACGAACCTCTGTCCGGCGAGGGGTTCCTGCTCCACCGGGACGGCACCCGATGGCAGCGGCAGCCGATACCCGCGGTACTCGGCGACAGCGTCCATCAGGCCCGCCTCGACGGCCTGGGCTCCGGCGAGTTCCTGCTGACGGCCTCCGTGCAGGACACGACCACGTCGCGGACGGCTCACTGGGACGGCGCGAAGTGGACCGTTCTTCCGAGGACTCCCGGCGGCGGCCGGGTCACCGAGGTGAAGGCTTTCGCGGCCGACGACGTCTGGGCCCTGACCACCGAGTCCCGGTTCCAGCACTGGGACGGCGCGCGGTGGAGCGCCGTGACGCTGCCCGACGGTGTCACCGCCACCTCGCTCGACGGCGTCGCTTCCGACGACCTGTGGGCGGCCGGCTACCGCGGCACCGGTGACGGCACCGACGGCCACGAGATGCAGCAGCCCGCCGCCGTGCACTGGGACGGCAAGGCCTGGCGGCTGACCGACACACCCGAGTACCGCTACCCCGACCCGGTGCCGGCCGAGCCCAGCGCCTCGATCGCCCGGGTCCTGGCCTTCGCCGCCGACGACGTCCGGGCGTACGGCACGCACAGCTTCAACCATGGCGAAGGGGAGAACGAGCCTCAGGAAGAGGCCGTTCGGCTGCGCTGGGACGGCGCCCGCTGGAGCGAGGTGGCCGACGCCCAGGGGGACTGCGCCGAGCGCGTTCCCGTGGCCCGCGACGGCGTCGGCGGGGTTTTCCTCGACGGCAGCCGGTACGTCACCGGTGACGGGGCCTGTACGAAGATCAAGCGGTCTCGGCTGCCCAGCGAGGGTGGGGTCAGGGACGGCTCGCGGCAGTCGCTGTGGCTGTCCGCCGTGGAGTCGGTGCCCGGCACCGACCAGGTTCTTGGCGTGGGCCAGGTTCAGGTCAACCAGAGCGGTGACCCGATGAACAAGGCCGTCATCGTGTCGCTCAAGAGGTAGCGCTGCGCGCTGCGCGCGGCTCCGGGTCCCGGGTCCCGGGTCCCGGGTCCCGGGTACAACTCCGGGTCCCGGGTACGGCTCCGGGTTCGGCTCCGGGTTCGGGGAGTCTCGGGTTCGGTGCCGGGCTGCGGGTCGGTGGGGGCCTGGCGCGCAGTTTCCCGCGCCCCTCAGGGGGCATGGCCCACACGTCCCTCAGGGGGCACAGCCCCACGGGGGCACGGTTACAGCGGCAGGCGGCGGAACACGCCCCGCGGGACGTGCCGCAGCGCCGACATGACCACCCGTAGCGCGCCCGGTACCCACACCGTTTCGGAGCGGCGGCGCAGACCCGTTTCGATGGCTGTGGCGACCGCTTCGGGAGTCGTCGCGAGCGGGGCCTCCTCCAGGCCCTCCGTCATCTTCGAGCGGACGAAGCCGGGGCGTACGACCATCACGTGGACGCCCGTGCCGTACAGCGCGTCCCCCAGGCCCTGGGTGAACGCGTCGAGGCCCGCCTTGCTGGAGCCGTAGATGAAGTTGGCGCGGCGGGCCCGTTCGCCCGCCACCGAGGAGAGCACCACCAGGGAGCCGTGGCCCTGCGCCTGCAGCGCTCGCGCGCACACCAGTCCCGACGACACGGCGCCCGTGTAGTTGGTCTGCGCGACCCGTACCGCGGCACCGGGCTCGTTCTCGTCGTGCGACTGGTCGCCGAGGACGCCGAACGCGAGCAGGACCATGTCGATGTCCCCCTCGGCGAAGACCTTGCCGAGGGCCGCCTCGTGGGCGTCGGGGTCGAGCGCGTCGAAGTCGACGGTACGGACGTCCGCGCCGAGTTCGCGCAGCCCCGAGGCGGCCGATTCCAGGCCGGGTGAGGGACGGCCCGCGAGCCACACCGTGCGGGTGCGGCGGGTGATCAGCCGTCGTGCGGTGGCGAGCCCGATCTCGGACGTGCCGCCGAGGACGAGCAGGGACTGGGGGATGCCGAAGGCGTCCTTCATGGAAGCGAACTCCTAGTGGGAGGGGGCCGACAGGGTGGTGGCGGGTGGCCGGCGTCAGAGCCCGAGGCGCCGGGACAGGTCGGAGGTGAAGACGGATCGCGGGTCCAGCTCCTCGCGCAGCGCCCGGAACTCACCGAGCCGCGGATACATCGCCGTGAGCAGCTCGGGCCGCAGCCGGGAGTCCTTGGCGAGGTAGACCCGCCCGTCGGCCGCGGCGACCTCCTCGTCCAGCTCGTCGAGGAAGTTGCCGAGCCCCGGCAGGTTCGCGGGGATGTCGAGGGCGAGGGTCCAGCCGGGCATCGGGAAGGACAGCCAGCCCGGGTCGCCCTCGCCGAACCGCTTCAGGACGGCGAGGAAGGACGGGCAGCGGCGCTGCGAGATGCGGTGCACGATCCGGCGCAGGGCCTCCTCCTGCCCGTATCCGACGGCGAACTGGTACTGCACGAAACCGCCGCGCCCGTAGACGCGGTTCCAGTGCGGCACGCCGTCGAGCGGGTGGAAGAAGGTGGACATCCGCTGGAGTTCGCCCACCCGCGCGCGGGGCGCCTTCCGGTACCAGAGCTCGTTGAAGAGGCCTACCGTCGTACGGCCCAGCAGGCCCTCGGGGACGAAGGAGGGCGCGGCGGGAAGACGTCCCGGGCGGAACTCCAACGGGGCTCTACGCGCGCGCGTGCGGTCGGCCAGTGCCTCCAGCGGGGCATGGTCGCCCCGGGTCAGCACCGAGCGGCCCATGGCCGCCCCGCGCGCCAGCAGGTCGATCCAGGCGACCGAGTAGCGGTAGCGGTGGTCGGTGGCCGTGAGGCGGGCCATCAGGTCGTCCAGGTCCGTGGCGCGTTCCGTGTCGACGGACATCAACGACGTCGCGACGGGCTGCAACCGGACGGTGGCCGTCAGGATGACGCCGGTCAGGCCCATTCCGCCAGCCGTGGCGTCGAACAGGGGCGTCCCCCGGTCCACCATCCGGATCCGGCCGTCGGCGGTCAGCAGTTCGAAGGACAGGACGTGACGGGCGAAGGAGCCGGACACATGGTGGTTCTTGCCGTGGATGTCCGCGCCGATCGCCCCGCCGACCGTCACATAGCGGGTCCCGGGCGTCACCGGCACGAACCAGCCCAGCGGCAGCAGGACCTCCATGAGGCGGTGCAGGGAGACACCGGCGCCGCACAGCACCGTCCCGCCGTCCGCGTCGATCGCGTGGACGTGGTCGAGCCCCGTCATGTCGAACACGGCCCCGCCCGCGTTCTGCGCCGCGTCCCCGTACGCCCGTCCCAGGCCCCGCGCGATGCCTCCGCGGGCCCCGCACTCCCGGACGGCCGCCACGGCCTCCTCGTACGAACGGGGGCGCACCAGGCGGGCTGCGGTGGGAGCGGTGCGGCCCCACCCCGTGACGGAAACCGTGTCGGTAGACATGTCAGTGACCGTATCGAGCGGAAGTCTCCTTTAGTTACCTAACATCCCTCTACATCCCTTTCCTCCCCGAAATGGGTGATTAATGGGATGTCGCTCAATATTGCCGGAGCTGTAGCGGTGTTGACGTGAACAGTGAGTCCCCATGGACCACCACGACGAGCGCCCTGACCTGGACCACCGGATCCTCACGGCCCTGCACGCACGCGGCACCGGCCCCCGAGTCGCCGCCGCCGCGCGGGTTTTGTCCCTGGCCGGTGAGCACGGCGCGCTGTGGCTCGCGGCGGGCCTCGCGGGAGCCGCCGCGGACCGGGAGCGGCGCGGCGCCTGGCTGCGCGGCACGGCCCTGACCGCGGGCGCGCACCTCGCCAGCATGGGCGTGAAACGGCTCGTACGCCGTCCGCGCCCCGGCCATGTCGAGCCGCTGGTCCGCACCGCGGGCCGGCATTCCTTCCCCAGCTCGCACGCCACGTCCGCGGTGGCCGCCGCCGTGGCCTTCGGAGCGCTCGGCGCGCGCGTGGTGCCCGCGTTGGCCGCCGCGATGTGCGTGTCGCGGGTGGTCGTAGGAGTCCACTACCCCTCGGACGTCGCCGCGGGCGCCGCCCTCGGCGCGGTGACGGCCCGGCTGGGCGCCCGCTGGATGACAGGAGGCCGTGACCATGGCTGAGACGGCCCTTCTGGGGAGTTCGAAGAGCCCGGAGAGCCCGGAGAGCCGGGAGAGCCCGGGGAGCCCGGGAAGCCCGGAAAGGACACCGGGAAAACAGTCCGCGCCGCCGAAAAGTGGCCTCCTGAAGGGGCTCATCAGGACCGCCCGTCCGAAACAGTGGGTCAAGAACGTCCTCGTCGCCGCCGCCCCGGCCGCCGCGGGCGAGCTCTTCTCACGCCACGCCCTCATCCAGGTCGCCCTGGTCTTCGTGCTGTTCACGGCCTGCGCGGCGAGTGTCTACCTGGTCAACGACGCCCGCGACGCCGACGCCGACCGCGCCCACCCGGTCAAGCGTCACCGGCCGGTCGCCGCGGGCGTGGTGCCCGTCCCGGTCGCCTACTCCGCGGGGATCGTTCTCGCCGTCGTCGCCCCGACCGTGGCCGCCTTCGTGTGCTCGCCGCTCACCTCGGCGCTGCTCACCGCCTACCTGGGGATGCAGTTCGCGTACTGCGTCAGCCTCAAGCACGTCCTGGTCGTCGATCTCGCCGTGGTGACCACCGGGTTCCTGATGCGAGCCATGATCGGCGGGCTCGCGCTCGGCATCCCGCTGTCGCGCTGGTTCCTGATCACGACCGGCTTCGGCGCGCTGTTCATGGTGTCCGCCAAGCGCTACTCCGAGGCCGTCCAGATGGCCGGGAAGGCGGGCGCCACGCGCGCGTTGCTCACCGAGTACACCGTCGGCTACCTGCGTTTCGTCTGGCAGCTCGCCGCCTCGGTCGCCGTCCTCGGCTACTGCCTGTGGGCCCTGGAGGAGGGCGGCCTGCCGCACACCAGCGTGCTGCCCTGGCGGCAGCTGTCGATGGTCGCCTTCATCCTCGCCGTCCTGCGGTACGCGGTCTTCGCCGACCGGGGCACCGCGGGCGAACCCGAGGACGTGGTCCTGCGCGACCGCGCGCTCGCCCTGATCGGCGTGGCCTGGCTCGCCATGTACGGCCTGGCGGTGGCCAACTGGTGAGCGGGGCGCACCGCGCGGGAACAGGAGGCGTGCGCCGGGCGCCCCCGCCGCACGCGGGCCGGCCGCGGCGCCGGGAACTGCTCGGCTTCGCCGCCGCGGGCCTCCTCGCGTACGCCGCCGACCTCACCCTCTTCCTCTGGCTGCGCGGCCCGGCCGGGCTCGACCCGCTGACCGCCAAGGCCCTGTCGTTCGTGGCGGGCTGCTCGGTCGCGTACGCGGGCAACGCGCTGGGCACCTACCGGCACACGACCACGAGCCTGCTCCAGTACGGGATCTTCTTCGGGGTGAACATCGCGGGAGCCCTGGTGCAACTGCTGTGCATCCTCGTCAGCCACTACGGCCTCGGGTTCACCTCACCGCGCGCGGACACCGTGTCGGGCGCGGGGATCGGCATGGCGCTCGCCACGGTCCTGCGCTTCTGGGGTACGAGGACATTGGTTTTCCGAGGCGAGGGCAGAGTCGGATCATGGACTGGCTGAGAAAGCTCCCCGTCGTGGGCCCGTTGGTCGCACGGCTGATGCTCACGCACGCCTGGCGCTCGTACGAACGGCTGGACCGGGTGAAGTGGACGCGGCTCGCCGCGGCGATGACCTTCATCAGCTTCCTCGCGCTTTTCCCGCTGATCACCGTGGCCGCCGCGATCGCGGCCGCGGCCCTCGACGAGAAGGGGGTGCGGACGCTTGAGGACAAGATCGCCGAGCAGATCCCCGGTATCGCCGAACAACTCGACATCGGCGCTCTCGTCGACAACGCCGGCACGGTCGGACTCATCGCGGGCGCCCTGCTGCTGTTCACCGGCATCGGCTGGATCGGCTCGATGCGCGAGTGCCTGCGCGCGGTCTGGGAGCTGCCGGACGAGGAGGAGAACCCGATTCTGCGCAAGCTCGTGGACGGCGGCGTACTCGTCGGCCTCGGCGGCGCCGCGCTCGTCACGCTCGCCGCCTCCACCCTGGCGTCGACCGCCGTGGGCTGGACCACCCGGCAGCTCGGCGTCGACGAGGGCGGCTGGGGCGGGGTGCTGCTGAGGGTGGCCGCGTTCGCAGTGGCCGTCCTCGCCGCCTTCCTGCTGCTCCTGTACCTCCTGACGCTGCTCCCCGGCGTCCAGCCGGAGCGGCGCCGCCTCGTCGTCGCCGCGCTGATCGGCGCCGCCGGGTTCGAGCTGCTGAAACTGCTGCTCAGCGGCTATATCCAGGGAGTCGCGGCGAAGAGCATGTACGGGGCGTTCGGTGTGCCCGTCGCGCTGCTGCTGTGGATCAACTTCACGTCCAAGCTGCTGCTCTTCTGCGCGGCCTGGACGGCGACGGGGCACAAGGAGGCGGACGGGCCGACCGCGACGGACGACTCCGCGGACCTCAGCGGCGGCGACGCATCAGCTCCGGCAGCGGCCAGCGGCGGTTGATCAGGAACACACCGGCGGCGAGCAGGGCGAGGACGCCGCCGGTGATCGCCAGGGCGATGCCGACACCGCCCGAACCGCCCGTACCGTCCGTCTTCGACGAGGCGGCCACCGCCTTCGACTTGGCCGCGCCGTCACCCGAACCGCCCGCCTCACCGGAGGCGTTCGCGCCCGGCTGCGCACCCGTGTCCGCGCCCTTGGGCGGCACCAACTCGCCCACCGGGGAGACCTTGCCCGAGGCCTTGAAGCCCCAGTCGAGAAGCTTGGCGGTCTCCTTGTAGACCTGGTTGTGCTCCTTCTTCTCCGGGTTCATGACAGTGACCAGCAGCACCTTGCCGTCGCGCTCGGCGACTCCGGTGAAGGTCGCGCCCGCGTTCGTGGTGTTGCCGTTCTTCACACCCGCGATGCCCGGGTAGGCGTCCAGTCCCACGTCGCCGGCCAGCAGCCGGTTGGTGTTGTTGATCTCGAAGGTTCCGCGGGTCGTCTTGCCCTTCTTGTTCTTCTTGGTCTCGCCGGGGAACTTCGCGCGGACCGTCGAGCAGTACTCCCGGAAGTCCTCGTCCTGCAGGCCGGAACGCGCGAACAGGGTCAGGTCGTACGCCGACGACACCTGGTGCTTCTCGTCGTAGCCGTCCGGGCTGACCACGTTCGTGTCGAGCGCCTGGAGCTCCTCAGCGCGCGCGTTCATGTCCTTGACGGTCTGGTCGACGCCCCCGTTCATCGCGGAAAGGACGTGCACGGCGTCGTTGCCGGACTGGAGGAAGACGCCGAGCCACAGATCGTGGACCGAGTACGTCTCGTCCTCCTTGATGCCCACCATGCTGGAGCCCACGCCGATGCCGGCCAGGTCGGCCGGGACGACCTTGTGCTTCTGCTTCTTGGGGAACTTGGGCAGCACGGTGTCGGCGAACAGCATCTTCAAGGTGCTCGCCGGAGGCAGCCGCCAGTGCGCGTTGTGGGACGCCAGGACATCGCCGGACTCGGCGTCCGCGACGATCCAGGAGCGGGCGCTCAGATCCTTCGGGAGGACCGGCGCGCCGATGCCGAGGTTCGCCTGGGTTCCGGGCCGCGCGAGCAGGGCGCCGCCCACGGACGACATGCCCGCCGGTGGTGTGGCCGAGGGACTGGCCGAAGGGGTCGGCTTCGGCTTGTCCGCCGCGAAGGCGGACGCGGCTGCGGCGGCGGGCGCGGTGGCGGTCACCGTGAGCGCGAGCGAGAACGACAACAGGGTGGCGGAAGTGACCAGCAAGGAGGGCTTGGCGGTCTTTTTCATGGCGGGCACGGTCGAGAACGTACAGGGCGCAGGGAGGGAAGTCGCAGGGGCCTCCTCGACCGGGCCCTTTCCGACAGGGGCTTTTCCGCCACCGGGCCGGGTGCCGTGGCCGGACCCACCCCGGGCGCCGGTTCCGTTCGAGGACGGCGATACTGAACCCATGAAGCTCAGCCGTCCCCTCTCCTGGTTCCTGCTCGCCTTCGGAGTGTGGAGCTGGGTCATCTGGGTCACTTTCATCAAAAATCTCTGGAAGGACGGCAGCGGGCTCGCCTTCGACGACGCGGGCGATCCGACCGGGTACTTCTGGGTGCACCTGACGCTCGCCGTTGTCTCCTTTGTCTTGGGGACGGTTGTCGGGGGCATCGGGTTGCGCGGTGTCCGGGCCCTGCGCCACACGTCGTCGTCGTAACACCGCACAGTCGTAACGCCGCAGCGCCGCAGTGGCGCATCGTCGTACCGCACAACGCCATAACGCCATAACGTCATAACGGGAGAGTCGTCGCGTGGTCATCGTGTTCGTCGTGGTCGTGGTTCTGGCCCTGGCCGTGTTCGGGGGGCTGCACTGGTATCTGTGGCGCCGGCTGGTGCGCGACACGACAGCGCGGCCCGGGGTGTCGCGGCGCGTGGGCACGGTCGTGATCGTCGGCGGGCCGCTGCTCATGTTCGCGGCGATCACGTCCGAGCGGACGGGAGCGCCGTTCTGGCTGCAGCAGGTGCTGGCCTGGCCCGGCTTCCTGTGGATGGCGCTGTCGATGTACCTCTTGGTGGCGCTGCTGGTCGGCGAGGCCGTGCGACCGCTGCTGCGGAGGGCTCTGGACCGGCGTACGGCGCCTGCGGCCGAGCCCGCGGCCGAGCCGACGGAGGTGCGCGAGGCCGCGCATGTCCCGGCGGGGGCGCCGGCGGCCGGGGAGGCTCCGGCCCGGGAGGCCGAGCGGCCCTCCGGGACGCCGACGACCGCCACCACGACCGCCACCACGACCGCCACCACGACCGCAGGCCCCTCGCGCCGGCTCCTCATCTCGCGGGTCGTGGGCGGGGCCGCGGGGGCCGCCGCCGTGGGCACCGTGGGGTACGGGACGTACGGCGTCCTGAGCGGACCCAAGGTGAAGCGGGTCACCGTGCCGCTGGCCAAGCTCCCGAGGGCCGCCCACGGGTACCGGATCGCCGTCGTCAGCGACATCCACCTCGGGCCCGTACTGGGGCGTGGGTTCGCCCAGAAGGTCGTCGACACGATCAACTCGACGCAGCCCGACCTGATCGCGGTCGTGGGCGACCTCGTCGACGGCAGTGTGAAGGACCTCGGACCCGCCGCCGCGCCGCTCGCGCAACTGAGGGCACGGCACGGCTCGTTCTTCGTCACCGGGAACCACGAGTACTTCTCCGGCGCCGAGGAGTGGGTCGCGCGCGTACGCGAACTGGGGCTGAACCCGCTGGAGAACGACCGCACCGAGCTGGCCCACTTCGATCTCGCCGGTGTCAACGACCTGGCCGGGGAGGACGAGGGGCAGGGGCCCGACTTCGCGAAGGCCCTCGGAGACCGGGACCGCGACCGGACGTGTGTCCTGCTCGCCCACCAGCCCGTACAGATCCATGACGCCGTGGACCACGGGGTGGACCTCCAGCTCTCCGGGCACACCCACGGCGGTCAGCTGTGGCCCGGCAACCTCGTCGCGGACCTCGCCAATCCGACCCTCGCCGGTCTGGAGCGCTACGGCGACACGCAGTTGTACGTGTCGCGGGGCGCCGGTGCGTGGGGGCCGCCCACCCGGGTGGGAGCGCCGTCCGACATCACGGTCGTGGAGCTGGCCTCCCAGCAGGCCTGAGGCGCGGGCGCGCCGACCGGCTGCTTCTGGCCAGTCGACGGGGCGCCGGCCGTGGGTGTGCGGCCGGGAACCTTCACATGATCCGGTGAACCGTGACGTGCGGGACGCCGGCCGTCGCGCCGCGACAGGGCCTGAATCAGCGGCTGAGCAGTGCGTACGTGGGAGGCCGGGGTGCCTGTCGGACGGCAGGTGGCCCTCCGGTTGTGGAGCCCCGACGGGGCCGGCACGGCGACCGGCTGTCGCGTTCACGCGGGGTTGCAATTGCGCGCGTGACGCATCGGGTCCGCGTCACGCAGCATGATGTGACGGAGGCGTGCGCGGGGGGAGGAGCAAACGTGTTGAGACGCAACTCCTTCCGGCTGCCCCGGCACCCGGCTTCCGTCGGGCTCGCGCGGCGCCGGGTGCGTGACCATCTGTCGAACTGGGGTCACAGTTCCGGGGAGCGGGCGTTCGAGGACGTGGTGCTGCTCGTGTCCGAGCTCGCGACGAACGCGGTGCGGCACGCGCCGTTGCTGGAGCGGGAGTTCGAGGTCGCGGTGACCACGCTCGCGGACGGGTCGTGTCTCATCGAGGTCTCCGACGAGAGCGCCGCGCAGCCGCGGCTGCGGTCGATCGGGGAGGACGGCGAGGAGTCGGGGCGGGGGTTGCGGCTGGTCGACAGCCTCACGACCGCGTGGGGAGTCTGGAGCCGGGGCCGCCACGGCAAAACGGTCTGGGCCCTGGTCCCGGCCCCGCGGTAGTCCCCTGGGCGCGGCCGATCTGTGGCCGGCCGCGCAGTTCCCCGCGCCCCTGGGTGAGAGCGGGCCCCCGTGAATGACTCTGCGGGCCGGTGGGGGGTGAGCGCGCAGTCCCCCGCGCCCCTGAGGGCGCCCCTCAGGGGGCAAAGCTGGGGCGTAGCCCCGCTCTTGAGGGGCGCGGGGAACTGCGCGGCCAGCCCCCACCGGGGCAGCGCCCTCGCGACTCGCCGATCGCCCCCCAGGGGAGAACTCACCCCGCACACAGCCCGGAGGGCAGCGTCACCGTCACCGCCAGGCCCGCCCCCGGCGAAGTCGTCACCGCCACCTCACCCCCGTGCGCCGCCGCGACCCCCTGCACGATGGCCATCCCCAGCCCGCTCCCCGCACCCCCACCCGCCCGGAAGAACCGGTCGAAGATGCGGGCGGCATCCTCCTCCGCCAGCCCCGGCCCCTCGTCGGCGACCCGCACCCGCACCACCCCGTCGACCCGCTCCAGACCGAGGGCGACCGGGACGTCCGCGGGCGTGTGCGTGCGTACGTTCGCCACGAGATTGCCCAGCACCTGCCGCAGGCCCGACTCGTCCGCCCGTACGAGGAGGGCCCCCTCGGCGCTCACCGACACCGGGCGGCCCGGTTGCTGGGCCCGCAGATCCTCGGCCGCGTCCCGCACCAGACGGCTCAGGTCGACGTTCCGGAACCGCAGTTCGGGCTGCTGGTCGAGGCGGGCGAGCGTGAGCAGCTCGTCGACCAGGCGGCCCATACGGTCCGCCTCCCCGGTCATCCGGTCCCAGGCACGCTTGCGCTCGGCCGGCTCCCGCAGCATGCCCTTGTCGTACAGCTGGAGATAGCCACGTATCGCCGACAGCGGTGTACGCAGCTCGTGCGAGGCGTCCGCGACGAACCGCCGCAGCTGGGCCGCGCTGCGCTCCCGTGTCCGGTACGCCACCTCGACCTGCTGCAGCATCGAGTTGAGGGCGAGCCGCAACTGCTCGACCTCCTGCGTGGGGTGGTGGCTGGACGGCACCCGGCGGGCCAGATCCCCCTCGGCGATCGCCGACGACGTCTCCACCATGTCCTCCAGGGGGCGCAGCCGCCGGCTCACGCTCAGCATCGTCAGGACGGCGAGCAGCGCCAGCAGCAGCACCCCGAAGAACAGATCCAGCTTGAGCGCCTTGGCCATGCCCTTGTGCAGCGCGTCGGTGGAGCCGGCGACCAGGATCACGGACCCGTCGGGCAGCGAGGCGCCGATCACCCGGAACGGGGAACCGTCCACCGTCACGTCGCGCGGGTCCGTGTCGCCGGTGAGCGCGCGGGGATCGCCCACCGCCGCGGCGAGCGCGCGCTGGTTCGCGGTCGGTTCGAAGGTGCCGAGCGTGAGGGCCCGGCCCCCGGAGTCGACCACCGCGAACAGCGAGTCCGCGTCCGGCGGGCCCTGCGCCTCCGGCGCCCTCCCCTCCCGGATGAAGGCCAGCGCGCTCAGCGAGTCGATCTGGCGCGCCGTCAGCTGCGTACTCTCCAGGGAGTCCCGCATCCTCAGGAGCTCCGAGTCGACCTGGTCCAGCAGGTAGTACCGCATGCCCATCAGGCTCACCGCCGTCGCCACGACGATGCCGAGTGCCAGCAGCGCCACATTGGCCACCGTCAGCTTGCCGCGCAGGGAGTGGATGCCGTGCCCGCGGCAGCGCCGGAGGATCACGCGAGCCCGTATCCGACGCCGCGCCGGGTCGTGATCACCGGGGCGCCGAGGGAGTCGAGCTTGCGCCGCAGATAGCTGATGTACGTCTCCACGACGGTCGACTCCGCCGGATGCTCGTACTGCCAGACGTGCCGCAACAGCTGCTCCTTGGGCACGATCCGGCCGCCGTTGCGCACGAGGAAGCGCAGCAGCGCGTACTCCGTGGGTGTCAGCTCGACCGTGCGGCCGGCGCGGTGCACCGAGTACGTCGTCTCGTCCAGCTCCAGGTCGCCGTAGCGCAGCGGCGGGCGCTCGGGCAGGACGTCGGAGGGGCGGGTGCGGCGCAGCACGGCGGTGATGCGGGCGATCACCTCGTCGATGTTGAACGGCTTGGTGATGTAGTCGTCGCCGAAGGCGAGCGCGCCGACCACCTCCGTGGGCGCGTCGCGCGCGGTGAGGAACACCAGGGCCAGATCGGGCTGTCCGACGCGCAGTTCACGGCCCAGCGCCCGGCCGTCGCCGTCCGGGAGCATCACGTCGAGGAGCGCCGCGTCCGGGCGCGTGCGCTCGGCCAGCGTCAGCGCCTCGCGGACGGTACCGGCCGTCATCACCTCGAAGCGGTGGTAGCGCAGGGCGATGGTCAGCACGTCCGCGATGCTCGGCTCGTCCTCGACGACCAGCACGGTCGCCCCCTCGTGAGCGGTCATGCCCCCAGTATCGGCGCGAGCACCGACAACGGGACCGGCTCTCCCTTGGGAGTTCCTTGTGAGTCATGGCCAGGTCATGTTCAGCGGCCCGCGCCGCGCCCGATGCTGTGCCGCAGGACCTGGGGGACCGACCGATCGACCGAATGAACAACCAAGCAACTAAGGGGCGTTGAGGCGTGACGACATTGGCACGGTGGTGCTATCGGCACCGGCTGGTGGTCCTGATTCTGTGGGTGGGGGCGCTGTTGGGGCTGGGCTTCGCGGGCTCCGCCGCGGGCACGAACTACGCGGACACCTTCACCCTTCCGAACACGGACTCCACGCGCGCGTACGACCTGATGCAGAAAGCGTTCCCGGAGCGGTCCGGCGACACCGACACGGTGGTGTGGAAGGTCGACGAGGGGACGGCGCGGGACGCGTCCGTACGCTCCCGGATCGAGCCCGCCCTCGAAGAGATCGGGCGCATGAAGGGCGTCGGCGAGGTCAGCAGCCCGTACGCCGCCCAGGGGGCCTCACAGATCAGTGAGAACGGGCGGATCGCGTACGCCCAGGTCACTTTCACCGAGCAGGCCAACGGTGTGCCGAAGGCGCTCGTGGAGGACGTCGTCGACACGGCGCGGGACGCCGAACGCGCCGGGCTCCAGGTGGAGCTGGGCGGCCAGGCCATCACCCGGACCCAGGAACCGCCCACCGGCATCGCCGAGACGGTCGGCATCCTGGCGGCGGCGGTCGTCCTCTTCCTCGCCTTCGGCTCGCTCTTCGCGATGCTGCTGCCCCTCATCGTGGCGATCGCCGCCCTCGGTACCGGCCTGATGGCGACCTCGCTGCTCAGCCATGTCACCGACGTGCCCGAAGTGGCGCCGCTGCTCGGCTCGCTGATCGGCCTGGGCGTCGGCATCGACTACGCCCTGTTCATCGTGACGCGGCACCGCCGGGGCATCCTGCGCGGCATGGAGCCCGAGGAGTCCGCCGTCACGGCCCTCAACACCTCGGGCCGCGCGGTCCTGTTCGCCGGCGGCACCGTGTGCATCGCGCTTGCCGGGATGCTGGTGATGAACATGCGCTTCCTGGACGGTGTGGTCGTCGCGACCTCGCTGACGGTCGTGCTGAGCGTGCTCGCCGCGACGACCCTGCTGCCCGCGCTCCTCGGAATGCTCGGCATGCGCGTGCTCAGCCGCAGGCAGCGCCGTCGGCTCGCCGCCGAGGGACCGGAGTCGCAGGAGGCGAGCGGACTCGCCGCCCGCTGGTCCGCGTACGTGCAGAAGCGGCCGCGGTCGATCGCCGCCGGGGCCCTGCTCGTGATGGTGGTCCTGGCGCTGCCCGTCCTCTCGATCCGGCTCGGCGCCACCGACCAGGGCAACCATCAGGACTCCACGACCACCCGGCAGGCGTACGACCTGCTGGCCGAGGGTTTCGGACCCGGCTTCAACGGCCCGCTCCAGGTGGTCGTGGACGGCGGAGACAGGGCGGACACGGACGCGCTCGTCGCGACCATCCGCTCGACCGACGGCGTCGCCCAGGTGGCCGCCGCGCCGCCCGCCCGGGGCGTCACGGTGATCCAGGTGGTGCCCACCACGTCACCGCAGTCCGAGAGGACGGACCAGCTGATCGACCGGCTGCGCGACGACGTGATCCCGGAATCCGGGACCGACGCCCACGTGGGCGGAGTGACCGCCGTCTTCAAGGATTTCGCTGCCGTCACGGGGGAGCGGCTGCCCTACTTCGTCGCGGCGATCATCTCGCTCGGCTTCCTGCTGCTGATGGTGGCCTTCCGCTCCCTGGTGGTGCCGCTGACGGCGGCCCTGATGAACCTCATCGCGGCAGCCGCCTCCTTCGGAGTGCTCGTCGCGATCTTCCAGTGGGGCTGGGGTACGGAACTGCTGGGCGTCGGCAAGGAGGGGCCGATCACCGCGTTCCTGCCGGTCATCATGCTGTCGCTGCTCTTCGGGCTCTCGATGGACTACCAGGTGTTCCTGGTGAGCCGTATGCACGAGGAGTGGGTGCACACCAAGGACAACGCGCGTGCGGTCCGGGTCGGCCTCGCCGAGACCAGCCGGGTCATCAACTGCGCGGCCCTGATCATGATCTGCGTGTTCTCCGCGTTCGTCCTCAGCGGTGACATGGAGGGCGCGATGGCGGGCATCGGGCTCGCGGCGGCGGTCGCGCTCGACGCGTTCATCCTGCGTACGGCCCTGGTGCCGGCCGCGATGCACTTCCTGGGCAACTCCAACTGGTGGCTGCCCGCGGGCCTGGAGAAGCGGCTGCCGCACCTGGCGGTCGAGCCCCGGGAGGAGACGGTCGACGGGCCTCACGCGCGCGTGCCCGACGCCGGGACCGGCACTGGCTCGGGTACTGGCACCGGTACCGGTACCGACGGCGGTTCCACCGTGATCCACGGCTTCGTCCGCACCCCGGACGGGGCGCCCGTCGAGGGTGCCGCGCTGACCCTGCTCTCCAAGGGCGGCCGCCAGCTCGACCGGGTGACCTCGCTCGCCGACGGCTCGTACATCGTCTCGGTCCCTTCCCCGGGCTCGTACCTGCTCGCGGTGACGGCCCAGGAGCACCCCTCCCGGGCCCGCCATGTGATGGTCGGCGCGGAACCGCTGGTGTACGACGTGGAGCTGGCGGAGGACGAGGTGGACGCGGTGAACTGACCGCGTCGGACAGGTACAGGACGCCGGAGACGCCGGAGAGGCACTATTCCGGAGACTGTTTCGCGGAGGGTTTCGCGGACTTCCTGGTGGGTTTGGCGGGGTCGGGCAGCGCGTTCGTCATCCCCGGCAGGAAGTCCGTGAACAGTTCGTGCACCTCGCGGACCAGAGGCCGCAGTACCCGGAAGCGGGCCAGCGAGACACCGAGGGAGGTGAGGCGGGCGCCGCGTTCGGCGAGGCGGTAACTGCGCTCGCGGCCCTCCGTACGGTCGAAGATCCAGTACAGGACCAGCCCCATCTGGGAGAGCCACAGCAACTCGGGCAGTACCTCCCGCAACTCCTGTGGAATCTTCGCCTTCGAACCGCTCAGCACCTCGCGGCAGACGCCGATGGCCTCCACGCGCGCGTGCTCCGACTCGGGCGAGAACGGGCTGAGCGGACTGTCCGGATCGGCGGCGTTCTTGAAGAACTGCACGGCGAACTCGTGGTACGGCGTCGCCACGTCCAGCCACGCCTTGAGGACCCCGGCGATCCGTTTCTCCAGATCCCTCTCGTGGTCAAGGACCTCTCGGACCGCCGCCCGGTGCTCGACGGCCATGCGGTCGTAGAAGCCCTGGATCAGGTGCTCCTTGCCCGCGAAGTAGTAGTACGCGTTGCCTACGGAGACCCCGGCCTCCTTGGCGATGGCCCGCATCGTCGTCTTCTCGTAACCCCGTTCCTGGAACAGGAGCATGGCGGTCTCCAGGATCAGGGCCCGGGTCTGCTCGCTCTTGCCGGGCGTTCGCGGGGCGCCGGGGCCTTCGGGCACCGCGGGACCGTCCGGGCTGGGGGCACTGTCGTTCGCTGCTGGCACGGGACAGAGCCTAACGAGGCGGACAGGTGCCGCCGTCGCAGGCGGGCGGGTCGTGGATCCACCCCACGGCCGGGTCGTACGACCATCCGTCGGCCGCGGTGTACGTACGCCCGCCCCAGTACCCCTCCCGGCGGGCCCGCTGCCCCTCGCGCCACTTGGCCGCGGCGAGCACCGCGCCCCGCGCGAGCCGGGCCCCGGCCGGGGTGCTGAGCCGGTGGGCCATCGGGCGGTGGTCGGCGAGCGCCCACAGAGTGACGACCCAGGCGGCGGTTCCCCGGTAGACCTGGCCCGCGTCCCCGATCACGGTGATCTCCTCCAGCGTCGCGGTGTGGTCGAGCCCCGGGTAGCGGCGCCTCGCCTCCGCCGACCCGGCGGCCACCAGTTCCAGGGGCACCAACTGCCGCTGCCGTACGAGCCAGTCGCGCAGGAAGGCGCAGAGCGAGCAATGGGCGTCGTACAGGACGGTGAGCCCGCGGACCGGGACGCGGGCGGCGTCCCGGTCCGGGCCCGTGGCGGTCGCCACCGGGGTCACGCCCCGGCCGTCGGCGCGACCCAGCCCTGCGGCGGCACGGGCGGCTGCTGCTCGCGCTCCATGACGCCCCGGCGCCGGATCCTGTTGAGCACGTACACGTTCCCCAGGTGCATGGCGCCGAGCACCAGGAGCACCACACCGAGCTTGGTCGACAGGGCCTCGAAGACCCCGCGGGCGTCGGCGATCTCGTCGTCCTGGTTCAGATAGAGCGCCACGAAGCCGAGGTTCACCAGGTAGAAGCCCACCACCAGGAGGTGGTTGACGGCGTCCGCGAGCTTCTCGTTCCCCTGCAGCACATCGGCCAGGAAGATACGCCCGTTGTGGCTGAGCGTCCGTGCCACCCAGACCGTCAGCGCGACGCTGATCAGCAGATATATGACATACGCAACGACCGTGAGGTCCATGGTCCCCGCCCCTTCTCGACTGCATCACTGTCTGCTCGACTGCCTTCTTGAACATGTTCAAAAGGCTGTCGAGAGAGAATGTAGACCTGTTTTTGAACACGTTCAAGCTGTGCGCGGGGGGTGTGGATGTGACGTGCGGCTCAGCCGGTGCGGGCCAGCTCCGGCCGCTTGGTGTAGTCGGTGAAGCCGATGACGTTGCCCCAGGGGTCGGCGACCTCGACGGTCCAGCCGGTGGCCACGGAGAGGGGCGCGTCGAGGGGTTGGACGCCCGCGGCGGCGAGGGCGTCGGCCATGGCCCTGGCGTCCCGCACCTCCAGCCACACCCGGGGGCACGCCCAGGCGGGCGGCCGGTGCCCGAGCTCGTCCTCCAGTCGCAGCAGCACGCCGGGCGTCTCCTTGCCGACCTTCAGCACGGCGATCCCGGCCTCGTCGAGCCGGAACCCGACCGTGAACCCGGCCCGCCGGTAGAAGTCCACGGCCTCGTCGAGGTTGCCGACGGGGAGGAGGACGTTGTCGAAACCGAGCAGTTCGTACGACTCTTCGTCTGACATGTCGTCAGATTAGGTGGTGGGGTGGGGGCGAGGGGGGAGGCGGCGGGGAGGGGCTGGGGGAGTCACCCGTGTGGCGTCTCGGTCACTCGTTTTGCTGGGCACGCCGTCATCGCCCCTGGGTGCGCTGAACCCACCAGGCGGGACTCCGTCCCGTGGGGGCAATGACGAGCGCCGCATCTGAACACGGGCTCGACGACGAGCCTGCGTACCGCTGGCCGATCCCGCCCCCCCTCCGGAGGGTTGGACCGCGGACGATCTCGATCCGACTTCGGCTCCGGTCGAGGCCGGCGTTGCCGGAGCGGCAGTCGGGGTGGCGGTCGCCGTCATCCGAAGCGGCCGCGGCCACGATCTCGTCGCTTCGAGAGTGCTGGGCTCGTACGACGCACGCGCGCGGCCGGGAGTGCGCCCCATCGCTCCGACGGAACCGGATGCGCACCACCGGCCGTCGGTCAGGCGCGGGTGTAGCCGCCGTCGACGAAGAGTTCGGCGCCCGTGACGAACGAGGAGGCGGCCGAAGCCAGGAAGAGGGCGGCCTCGGCGATTTCCTCGGCGTCGGCCAGCCGCCCCAGTGGCACGACGGCCTCGGCGAACCCGTCGACGTCCGGCCCCGCGGCGCGCAGCAGGGCAGGGGTCCGCGTGGGTCCCGGGCTGAGGACGTTGACCCGGAATCGACGCTCTCGCGATTGCCGGGCCCAGTTGTGCACGAGGTTGCTCAACGCTGCCTTCGAGGCGCTGTAGACCTCAAGGTGCTCATTGGGGCGCACGCTGTTGCTTGAGCCGATGACCAGGATGGAGGCGTTCTCCGCCAGCAGCGGAAGCGCCTTCTGGACGGTGAACAGCGGGCCCTTGACGTTGACGGCGAGTGTCAGGTCGACGTTCGCCTCGGTGTGGGCGCCGAGCGCGGCGTCCGCGACGATTCCCGCGTTGGCCACCAGCACGTCGATGCGTCCGGCCTCCTCGCGGACTCGCGTGTAGAGCGCGTCCAGGTCGGCCAGGACCGAGACGTCGGATCGTACGCCGGTGGCCGCAGGACCCAACTCCTTGACTGCCGCTTCGAGGCGGTCGATGTCCCGGCCGGTCACGAAGACCCGTGCGCCCTCCCGGACGAAGCGGTGGGCGATGGCCAGCCCGATCCCGCTGGTCCCTCCGGTGATCACGGCCACCTTCTCCTGCAGCACGCCTGGCATGTCGAACCCCTTTGGTTATGGAATGGATCGTCCATAACGTAGGCGGTAATGGACGATCGAGTCAAGAACGGATAGGCTGAGACCATGCCGAGACCACGCGCATTCGACGAACGCCAAGTCCTGGGAAGGGCCCGGGAACAGTTCTGGGCGACCGGCTACGCAGGAACCCGGATGGACGACATCGCCCAGGCGACCGGCCTGGGCAAGGGCAGCCTGTACGGCGCGTTCGGCGACAAGGGCAAGCTGTTCCACCGTGTGTTCGGCGACTGGTGCACCGCAGTCGTCGAGGTGGCCGAAGGGCGGCTGGCAGGTGGCCCGGACGCGGAGGCCTTGGTCCGGCTGTCGGGATACGTGCACCTGATGGCGGAGAACACCGCCTCCGACAGCGAGCGCCGCGGGTGCCTGTTGGCCAAGGGCGTGGCGGAACTGGCCCAGCACGATCCGACGGTCGCCGGACGGTCGGCCGAGACCATGACGGCACTGCTGACCCTGCTGCGGACGGAGATCAGCGCAGCCCAGCGCCACGGCGACATCGACAGCACTGCGGATCCGGAGCGGTTGGCGGCACTGCTGCTGACGGTGGTCCGCGGTATCGAGGCGGTGGGCAAGGCCGGCCTGGCCCCGGAGACGCTGCGGACTATCGCGGATACCGCACTGGCGGTCCTGCCCATGCCCGAGGGGCGGAAACGCCTAGCGACCGGGCTCTCCCACGGTCCCGACACCGGTGATCGCGCGACGACCTCCCCCTCCCCGGCCTCTCCCCGGAGGCCGCTCCGTTCTTGACCTGCCGTAGCTGATCGTTTCGCGCTCATGACCCGCAGCCTGTGCGGCCGGCAAGTGCGAACACGGTGGCCGCACTCTCCCTGGCCGCCGTCGAGTGCGCGAACGACTTCACAGGCAGTCGCAGCCCGGGGCGTAGAACAGCAGGAAGACGGCCGTAGCCGCGGTCAGGACGAAACCGGCCGTGGCCACGGCGGTGAGGCCCCGGCGGCGGTGCCCTTTCGGGGAGTCGCGCAGGGCTCCCCAGGCGCCATGGGCGAGCGAGAGGCTGAGCAGTCCGGCACCTGCGGCGGTCAAGCGCGGACTGAAGGACCAACTCAGGTAGGCGACCTGGGCCAGGCAGAGGAGCAGGGCGCAGGCGAGCACGCTGAGAAGCACCTCGGTGACGGCTTCACCGACCGTCTCCGTCAAGAACTTGCCGACCCCTTTCACCACCCCGCGACCCCTCATGCCGCACCGCTCGTCTCATCTACGACGCGGCCCCGAACCCGGCCCCGAACGGCCGCGCTCAAGGGCGCTCGGCTATCTCCTGGCGGACTGCGCGGACGGCGACCAGCAGTGAGTGGAGGCCCGGGGGGTGGAGGGTGAGTGTGGTGGTCGGGTCGTCGGATTCGCGGAGGCGGAGTGTTCCGTCGGGGGCGGTGGCGAGTTCCAGGCAGTTGCTGGCCTCGCTGCTGAACGAGGACTTCTGCCAGCGGAGTTCGGTCATGACGGGTCCTTTCGCAGATCTGCGATGAGTCCGTGGATGAGGACGGCGGCGGCAAGGAGGTCTGGGTCGAGTGGCGTGCCCTGGATGAATGAGGGCGGGCCCCGCATCGGGCCGGTCACCCCCTGGATGCGGAAGGTGCGGACATGTCGTGACCGAACCGGCTTCTCTATCGACCGTTCTCTCCGGCAAGATGACCTGAACTGATTCTTTTCATACATCATCCCGTCCCCAGGAGCAGTCACCGTGAGCGAGCAGCCGTCTCAGCCGCAGCAGCCCCCTAACCAGCCGCCCGGCTACGGCTATCCGAACTCCGGGGACACCCCTCCCGGTTACGGGTACCCGAACCCGGGCGCCGTCCCGCCCGGCGACGCGAACCCGTACGGGGGCGGGCAGCCGGGCTCCGGGCCGTACCAGCAGCCCGGACAGCCCGGACAGCCGGGGCAGCCGTACGGGCCTCCGCAGTCCGGGTATCAGCAGGGGCCGGGGTACCCGCCCCCCGGCGGTTACGCCCCGCCCGGCGCGTACCCTCCTGGTGCCTTCACCGGTGACCCCAACGCCCCGTACGGCTACGACCCTTACGGGCGCCCGTACTCCGACAAGTCGAAGATCATCGCGGGTGTCCTCCAGCTCTGCCTGGGAAGCCTCGGTGTCGGGCGGTTCTACATCGGCAGCGTCGGTATCGGGCTCGCCCAGCTCTTCACCTGCGGCGGGCTCGGGATCTGGGCCCTCATCGACGGAATCATGCTGCTGACGGGGCACAACGCCACGGACGCCCAGGGCCGCCCCCTGCGTGGCTGAGACGGGCCCCGTGCGCGCGGAAACACTGCGGCGCCCGGCGGCGGCACCCCTCGCGGTGCTCGTCGCCGGGGCCGTCGGCGCGGGCTATCTGTACGGCACCGACCCGCACGAGCCCGGTCACGTCCTGCCCGCGTGCCCGTTCCGCTTCGTCACCGGGCTGCTCTGCCCGGCCTGCGGCGGCACCCGGATGACGTACGACCTGATGCACGGTCAGTTCGCCGCGGCCTGGCTCGACAACAGGGCGCTGCTGCTCGCCTCGCCCTTCGCCCTCGCGTTGCTTGCGCGCTGGATCGTGGAGGGGCTGCGCGGGCGTCGCTGGCGGCCTGAACTCAGTCCCCGCGTACAGGTGTTGGTGCTGTCACTGGCCGTGGCGTGGACCGTGGTTCGCAATATCCGGAGCTGATTCAGGCATAACTTGATCACGGGATGGGAACAATAGAACGTTTACCCTCCCAGTCGCCCCTGTGTTCTCCGTACGCTCACACGGCACAGGGGGGATGACGTGTACGCGGCTATGCCGTTACGCGCTTTTTTGGCGGTCTCCGTCATGGGTCCTTCCTGGTACCTCTCCGGAGCGGGTCCGCTCTCGCTCCGGTCTCATTCCGCGCCATCCAGTCACCCAGGAGCACGTCTCATGACCGTCCCCACCCCCTCTGCCCCGTACGGCGTCGACCCGCAGGGCCGCCCCTACTCGGAGAAGTCGAAGATCGTCGCGGGCATCCTGCAGATCTTCCTCGGCACGCTCGGCATCGGCCGTTTCTACGTCGGCTCCGTCGGCGTGGGTGTCGCGCAGCTGCTCACCTGCGGTGGCCTGGGCTTCTGGGCGCTGATCGACGGCATCCTGTTCCTCACCAGCAACGACCGCACCGACAAGGAAGGCCGCCCGCTGCGCGGCTGAGTCGGCAGAGGCATGAAGAGGGCCCCACTCCGGCGGGAGTGGGGCCCTCTTGCTATCGGTCCTGCCGGCGGTCTCGCCAGCAGTTCCAAGACCTCAGAAGCGGCGCGTGATCAGCGCCCTCTTCACTTCCTGGATCGCCTTCGTGACCTCGATACCGCGCGGGCAGGCGTCCGTGCAGTTGAACGTCGTGCGGCAACGCCACACGCCGTCCTTGTCGTTGAGGATCTCCAGGCGCTGCTCTCCGGCGTCGTCACGCGAGTCGAAGATGAAGCGGTGGGCGTTCACGATGGCGGCCGGACCGAAGTACTGGCCGTCGTTCCAGAACACCGGGCACGAGGACGTGCAGGCGGCGCAGAGGATGCACTTCGTCGTGTCGTCGAAGCGCTCCCGGTCCTCCGCCGTCTGCAGGCGCTCGCGCGTCGGCTCGTTCGTCTCCTTCGTGACCAGGAACGGCATCACGTCGCGGTACGCCTGGAAGAAGGGCTCCATGTCCACGACCAGGTCCTTCAGCACGGTGAGGCCCTTGATGGGCTCGACCGTGATGGGCTTGGCCGGGTTGATGTCCTTGATCAGGGTCTTGCAGGCGAGACGGTTCTTGCCGTTGATGCGCATGGCGTCCGAGCCGCAGATGCCGTGCGCGCAGGACCGGCGGAACGTCAGCGTGCCGTCCAGGTCCCACTTGATCTTGTGCAGCGCGTCGAGGACACGCTCCTTGGGGTCGATCTCCAGCTGGAAGTCTTCCCAGACCGCTTCCGCCGAGTTCTCGGGGTTGAAGCGGCGGATGCGGAACGTGGCCGTGATGTACGGGGAGTCGGCGAAGCCGGGCTCGGGGGTGCCGGCCGCGTCTGCCTTGTCCAGGGTCGGGGTTGCCATCAGTACTTACGCTCCATCGGCTGGTAGCGGGTCTGCACGACCGGCTTGTAGTCGAGACGGATCGACTCGGTGCCGTCGTCGCCGACCTCGCGGTACGCCATGGTGTGGCGCATGAAGTTGACGTCGTCGCGGTTGGGGTAGTCCTCGCGGTAGTGACCGCCGCGGGACTCCTTGCGGGCGAGCGCGGACACGGCCATGACCTCGGCGAGGTCGAGCAGGTTGCCCAGCTCGACGGCCTCAAGGAGGTCGGTGTTGAACCGCTTGCCCTTGTCCTGGACGGACACGTTCAGGTAGCGCTCGCGCAGCTCGGCGATCTTCTCGACGGCCGTCTTGATCGTCTGCTCGGTGCGGAACACCATGACGTTGGCGTCCATGCACTCCTGCAGCTCGCGGCGGATGTCCGCGACCCGCTCGTTGCCCGTGGACGCCCGCAGCCGTTCGATCTGCGCGACGACCAGCGAGGACGGGTCCACGGGCAGATCGATGTGCGAGACGGTGGAGGAGTACTCCGCCGCCGCGATGCCCGCGCGCTTCCCGAACACGTTGATGTCGAGCAGCGAGTTCGTGCCCAGCCGGTTGGCGCCGTGCACGGAGACGCACGCGACCTCACCGGCCGCGTACAGGCCCGGGACGACCGTGGTGTTGTCGATCAGGACCTCACCCTGGACGTTCGTCGGGATGCCGCCCATCGCGTAGTGCGCGGTGGGCTGGATCGGGATCGGGTCCGTGTACGGCTCGATGCCGAGGTACGTACGCGCGAACTCCGTGATGTCCGGGAGCTTGGCGTCCAGCTGCTCCGGCGGGAGGTGCGTGAGGTCGAGGTAGACGTGGTCGCCCTCGGGGCCGCAGCCACGGCCCTCACGGATCTCCGTGTAGATGGAGCGGGACACGACGTCACGGGACGCGAGGTCCTTCATGACCGGCGCGTACTTCTCCATGAAGCGCTCGCCGTCCTTGTTGCGGAGGATGCCGCCCTCACCGCGGGCGCCCTCCGTCAGCAGGATGCCCATGCGCCAGATGCCGGTCGGGTGGAACTGGAAGAACTCCATGTCCTCCAGCGGCAGGCCCCGGCGGTAGACCGCGGCCTGGCCGTCACCGGTCAGGGTGTGCGCGTTGGACGTCACCTTGAAGAACTTGCCGGTGCCGCCGGACGCGTAGATCACGGCCTTCGCCTGGAAGACGTGGATCTCACCGGTCGCCAGTTCGTAGGCGACGACGCCCGCCGACTTCTTGACGCCGTCGACCTCTACGATCAGCTGGTCGAGGACGTAGAACTCGTTGAAGAACTCCACACCCTCCTTGACGCAGTTCTGGTAGAGCGTCTGAAGGATCATGTGGCCGGTGCGGTCCGCCGCGTAGCAGGACCGGCGGACCGGGGCCTCGCCGTGGTTGCGGGAGTGACCGCCGAACCGGCGCTGGTCGATGGTGCCGTCCGGGGTCCGGTTGAACGGCAGGCCCATCTTCTCCAGGTCGAGGACCGCGTCGATGGCCTCCTTCGCCAGGATCTCGGCGGCGTCCTGGTCGACCAGGTAGTCGCCGCCCTTGATCGTGTCGAAGGTGTGCCACTCCCAGTTGTCCTCCTCCACGTTCGCCAGCGCGGCGGCCATACCGCCCTGCGCGGCGCCCGTGTGGGAGCGGGTGGGGTAGAGCTTCGTCAGCACGGCGGTCCGGCTGCGCTTCGTCGACTCGATGGCCGCGCGCATTCCGGCGCCGCCGGCGCCGACGATGACGGTGTCGTACTTGTGGATCTTCATGATTCTCGCAGCCCCGTGCCTAGCGGATGTTCGGGTCGAAGGTGAAGATCACCAGCGTGCCCAGCAGGATGGTGAACACCGTGGCGGTGTAGAGCAGGCCCTTGAGCCACAGCCGGGTGTCCGCGCGCTCCGCGTAGTCGTTGATGACCGTACGCAGGCCGTTGGCGCCGTGCAGCATCGCCAGCCACAGCATCAACAGATCCCAGACCTGCCAGAACGGGGAGGCCCAGCGGCCCGCCACGAAGGCGAAGCCGATCTTGGAGACGCCGCCGTCGAGGACGAGCTGGATGAGCAGGTGGCCGAGGACCAGGACGACCAGGACGACGCCGGACAGGCGCATGAAGAGCCAGGCCTGCATCTCGAAGTTGCCGCGGGAGGACTTCGGGGTCTTCCTGGTCCGCTTGCGCGGGGGTTCGATCAGGGGGGCCGGGTTGTCGACGTCGTAGAGGGACGCGCCCTCCACGGGGCCGATACCGGACGCGGTCTTCTCGGTGGTGCCTGAGTTGTTCGACATCTTGCGCGTCAGCTCCCGAAGACTTCACGAGCGGCGTGGCCGAGGACGGGGTACAGGGCCCCGATCATCAGCACGACCCAGATGCCGACAACGGTCCAGAGCATCTGCTTCTGGTAGCGCGGGCCC
Source organism: Streptomyces sp. NPDC087844 (assembly GCF_044742785.1). Lineage (NCBI taxonomy): Bacteria > Bacillati > Actinomycetota > Actinomycetes > Kitasatosporales > Streptomycetaceae > Streptomyces > Streptomyces sp. NPDC087844. Next base: position 246,357 of record NZ_JBIUVD010000002.1, read on the forward strand.
TTCGACCAGAAGTCGACGGCGATCACCCGCAGGCCGTTGAGCGCGTGGAAGAGGATTGCGGCGACGAGGCCGTACTCCAGCAGCGCGACGATCGGCGTCTTGTAGGTGGCTACGACCTTGTCGTAGTCCTGGGGAGAGACACGGACAAGAGCGGTGTCCAGCACGTGTACGAACAGGAAGAAGAAGATGAGGACGCCGGTGACTCGATGAGCCACCCAGGACCACATTCCTTCCCGGCCGCGGTACAGCGTTCCAGCCGGCACGGAAGAACCCTCCGGGAGCGGGGATTGGGGCCTGCCGGCTTCGATGTCGGTCGGCCCGGCCGGGTACGGTCCACCGGCCCTGGCCATCGTAGCGACGTGTTGTCGGAACGTTTACGGCGGGCCTACCGATGTGATCGAACTGGCAGGCAAAGGGGTACGTATGGGCTATTCCGGATGTGGTGTGGCTGGCTGCGTCGTTCCCCGCACCTCTGGAAAGGCTGAAAGACCGCGCCGTTCCCCGCGCCCCCGAAGCCAACGACTGCGCCGTTCCCCGCGCCCCTGAAAGGCTAAAGGCCCAAGACTGCGCCGTTCCCCGCGCCCTTCGGGGTGGCTTCCAGGGATCTGGTCAGGCGGCCTCGGGTCAGGTGGCGTAGTTCTTCGGCTGCGAGGGTCAGTTCCTTGTCCGGGTCGTTGGCCAGGCGGGAGCTGATTTCGGTCAGGACCAGGTCGGGGGACTCCTCCGGGGGCGTGTCGTCCAGGCAGATGACGAAGACATGACCGAAACGGCTCTCGTACGCCGCGTGGGCGGCGCTCAGTGCCATGTGCGCGGCGGAGTACGCGCCGTCCGGGAGGAGCGTGAGGGATTCGCAGGCCAGGGCTTCGGCGACATCGGCCGGCGTCAGGTCGTACGCCGCCTCGTCGGACGCGGCCAGCAGGGCGTCCAGGTCGGGATAGGGGCGGTGCGCGGCGATACGGCGGGCCCAGTGGCAGCTGCCGCAGCAGGCCAGCAGCGTGCGCTCGGCCTCGTCGGCGGGCATGGCGTTGAACCGGGCCAGGCCGGTGGGGTGGCGCCCGGGCGATGCCGGTGTGGCGACGGCCTGGCCGGGGAGACGGGAAGGACGGTGCGCGGGCAGCGTGGGTTCCTCGGCGGTTCGGCGGCGCCGGGAGGTGCGCCACACGTGGTTCGGCAGGGGGTCAGGAGGAGCGAGAGGGTCAAGTGAGAGATGTGTTCTCAACGGTATCGAGGCTTGGCCGGAGCTGTCCGAGAGATGCCCGGACTTCACCCGTAAGGGAGAGTTTCAGGACAGATGGTGGACGGCGGCACCGGGAGCCGGGGCTTAGGTTCACAGCGGAGGTACAGCCTACGGGGACGGGCCAGGGCGAGTGATCGGGAGAGTGAGTGATCTGTGGTGAACGGGCGTAGACGCAAAAGGCCGGCATCGGTCCACAAAAAGCCCCTGTTGGTCGGCGCGGGCGTCGTGGCGGTCGTGGCGGGCGCCGCGCTGACCGTGGGGCTCTGGCCGAGCGGCGACGCGGGCACGCCCTCGACGCGGCGGCCCACCGGGGAGAGAAGCGCCCTGGTGCCGGCCGCCTCCCCGGCCCCGTCACCCGATCGGACGTATCCGATGTCACGGACGCCCCGGACGATACCGGCCGTGCGCGAGCACACCCCCGCGCGCGGACCAGGCTGGCGGCCCGCGAAGGGCGGCCGTGTGGTCGTGGGCGACGACGCGCTCGCCGACGAGGGGCGGCTTCTCGCGAAGGAGCTGGGGCTGACCTACGCGGGGCAGGGGCAGGCGCGTGCCGGGGACGTCGGGCTGAACCTCACGGACGAGGACGCGAACGCCGAGTCGTACACGCTGCGGGTGGCGGACGGGCGGGTGCGGATCAGCGGTACGCAGGAGGCGGGCGTCTTCTACGGCACCCGCACGCTCAAGCAGGAGGTCCACGGGAACGCCACGGCGCCCGAGGGGGTCGTACGCGACTCGCCTGCCAAGCCGCAGCGCGGGTTCATGCTGGACATCGCGCGCAAGCATTTCACCGCCGCCTGGATCGAGGACCGGATCCGTGAGCTGGGCGATCTGAAGTACAACCAGCTCGGGCTGCACTTCTCCGACGACCAGGGCTTCCGGATAGCCTCCGACTCGCACCCCGAGGTCGTCTCGGAGGAACACCTGACGAAAGCAGAGGTGCGGCGCATCCTCGCGCTGGCGAAGAGCCGGCACATCGCCGTCGTGCCCGAGATCGACTCGCCCGGACACCTCGGCGCGGTGATCGCCGCGCACCCGGACCTCCAGCTCCGTAACACCGCGGGTGTCGTCTCGAAGGGCGCGATGGACATCTCCGAGCCCGCCGCCGGGAAGATCGTCGACGAGCTGCTGAACGAGTACGCCGACCTGTTCCCCGGGCCGTACTGGCACCTCGGCGCCGACGAGTACCAGGCGCTGACCGTGGCGAACCCGGCGGCCTCGTACCCGCAGCTGGCCACCGCCGCGACGAAGGCGTACGGATCCGGCGCCGGGATAGCCGACCTGGCGACCGGGTGGCTCAACGACCGGGCCGACACCATGCGCGGGCACGACCGGACCCTGCGCGCCTGGAACGACGGGATCTTCGCCGGGGGCACCGTCCAGGCGGACAAGGACCTCCAGGTCGCGTACTGGACCGGCAAGGAGATCGGCGCGCGGCAGCCGACGGAGTACCTGCGGTCCGGGCGCGAGATGCTGAACTACAACGACGAGTACCTGTACTACGTCCTCGGGCAGCCCAACACCTTCGTCTACCCGACCGGGCAGCGCATCTACGAGCAGTGGACCCCCCTCGTGGTGCGCGGCACGACCCCGGTGTCCAAGGAGTACGACGACCAGATCCTCGGCGCGTCCTTCGCCGTCTGGTGCGACCTCTCGGGCTCCCAGACCCAGGCCCAGGTGGCGGCGGGCATCCGGATGCCGCTGCGGGCGCTGACGCAGAAGCTGTGGGATCCGCGCAGGCCGGGGTCGTCGTGGGCCGACTTCAAGGCGCTGGCGGGGAAGCTGGGCTGAGGGCCCCGCCGGCTCCGGCAGGCATGGTGTCCGGCCGGCATGGTGTCCGGCCGGCGTGACGGTCGAATCCGAGTGGACGGGCGGGGCGTGCGAACCGTATGTTCCGGGGGCCGCGCGAGGCCTCTGGGGAGAGGGCGCGCCCGGCCTCTCCGCGCGCCTCTTCAGCGCGCCCTGTCCACGCACCTTCGGGGGACCGCTCGCCCATGCTCTGTGCCCACTGCCGTCAGAACGCCGCGACACCGGGCGGCACCCTCTGCGAGAACTGCGCCGGCGCCCCGGCTCAGCCCGTTCATCCTTTTCAGCCCGTGCAGGCGGGGGCGTACGGCGGAACGCCCATGAACCAGCCGCACGGCCCCGCCTGGCTGCGTTCGCCCGTCGGGCTCGGGAAGGCCGCCGCCGTGGCGGTCGGGGTGGCCGCCGTGACCGATCTGTTCGCGGTCTGGGCCGGCCTGCTGACGTACGACGTCGCGGACCGGCTGGCGGGCGACGGGTTCGGCGCGGTGGTCGCGACGGAGGTCGACCGTGCGGACGTGACCTACACCGTGGCCGGGATCGTGCAGACGGTCGCGTTCGTCGTGGCCACCGTCCTCTTCCTGGTCTGGTTCCAGCGGGCGCGGGTCAACGCCGAGGTGTTCGACCCGTTCGGGCACCGGATGAAGCGCGGCTGGACCTGCTGGAGCTGGTTCGTGCCCGTCGTCAACCTGTGGTTCCCGCGCCGGATCATGGAGGACGTCTGGGAGGCGAGCAGCCCGGCGGGGCGGGCGTCCCACGGTCTGGTCAACGCCTGGTGGACGCTCTGGATCGTCGCGCTGGTCGCCGACCGGGTGGGCGCCACCTCGTACCGCCTGGCCGAGACGCCCGAGGAGATCCGGGACGCCGCCGGCCATGTGGTGTTCGCGGACGCGGCCCATCTGGTGGCCGGTGTCCTCGCCGTCCTGGTGATCCTGCGCCTCACGCGCATGCAGGACGAGAAGGCCCGTGGCGGCGCCTTGGCCGTAGCTGTGTAGTTTCTGGCGCCTTGCGTGTTCCGGTGGCGAACTACTGTGCGTGTGTGGTGTATTCGGCGCTGGCCGGACCGACACACCGGGGGGAGCGGCATGGGCTACTGGGGATATTTCGTCGTGGGCAGAAGCGAGCGCCCGCTCGCGGAGCTGGGCGCGTTATCGGGTGCGGCGGGCATGACGCTGCACGAGACGGCGGACGGCGGCTGGCAGGTCTGGGAGTACCCGAACGCTCCCGACGGGGGCGCCTCGGACGTGGGGAACATGAACGCCCTGGCGGAGGAGACGGGCGCGCCCGCGCTCTTCGGATACGTCATGGACAGCGACTGCGTGGTCGTCGAGGCGGCCGCGCCCGACAGCGGGGCCTGGACGACCTGCCTGGCCAGGGACGCGATGGCCGGGTACCTGGGCGGGAACAAGGACGGACTGGCCGTCGACGACTTCTTCCTGGACCCGCGGGACGCCGTCGTGCGGGCCCTTGCCTGGGCCGCCGAATCGGGCCGTGACGCGTCGGAGGAACGTCTCCTCGACGTGCTCAGTTCCGACGCGAACCCCTCGGCCGAGATGCTGTTCTTCCGGTTCCTGGACCGACTGGGCGTCATCCCCATGTAGATTTCGGCCACTTCGCACTGTGACGTTCCGGCCACTGTGCACGCAGTAAGGGGAAGTGCGGGCTCCGCAACCAGCGGCGGCCCACCGAGGGAGGCGTGATGAGCCTGGTGGAACTGATCGCTCGGGCCGACGAGCTGGGTCTCGCGGCCGGCGGTCTGGCGTGCCTGGACAGGTGCGTGCCCCTGTTGGGCGGCGACGACGAGATCCTGCGCCCCCTGTGGGCGGGCCTCGCCGAGTCCGAGGAGGGGTTCCGGGACTGGGGCGAGTGCGTCGAGCAGGTGCGCGCCAAGCTCTATGTGGCGGACGGCCCGGGCAGCGGCGCGTCGGCCGAGGGCGAGGCCGTCGCCCTGGCGCACCGCATGCTCGGCACGGCTCCGGCGGAGCGGACCACCGCGAACCTGCGGGAGTGGGCCGACGCCTGCTCGGTCGCCGCGCTCCAGATCCACGGCCTCCTCGACGCCACGGCCCGCGCCGAGTCCGACGGCGCGGCCTCGGCGCGGGACCGGCGCGAGGGCCGTACGCAGGACATGTCGCCGCTCGTCGCCGCCGAACTGCGCCGCCAGGTCAGCGTTCTGGAACTGGTGTCGGCGCACGGCCCGGCGGGTCTGCGTCAGGCGCGGGAGCTCACCACCGAGGGCCGGCGCGTTCTGCGCGCGGTGGTCTCCCGACGGGCCCGCGGACGCACCTGAGCACCCGGACGAACCCCCTACGAACCCGTACGCGAGCGCTCGCGCCGACGCGGAAGGCCGGGACCCTGTTCCGTACGGGGTCCCGGCCTTCCGGCTGTGCCACGTGATGCCTACGGGGTCAGGACCTGGCCCAGCCGCGTGCCCGTCGCCGTGCCCAGCTGGGTGACGCCGTAGTACGCCGACTTGGCGACGGAGACGCCCGAGGCGGTGCTCGGCAGGTACAGCAGCGTGCCGTTGTACGCGTCCTCGCCCTCCGCGCCGACGAGCAGGTGGGCGCGGCCGTGGCCGGAGAAGTCCGTCAGTGAGACGGACGAACCCAGCTTGTCGTCCTTCTCCGTGGACCCGGCGACGCCCGTCGTGTCCTGGGAGAAGGAGAGCGAGCCGGTGCCGGTCAGGCCGGCCGAGGCGCCCTTGAGGAGCCAGACCGCGCCCGCGTTGGCCTTGTTGGCGCCGCTGCGGGTGATGTCCTCGTTCGGGGCGCCGGTGAGGACGTCCGCGAAGCCGTCGGCGTTGAAGTCGCCCACGGAGACCGAGGTGCCCATCGCGTCACCGGACTCGTTGGCGCCCTCGACGCCCGCCGTGCTCTGGGTGATCTTCGTCAGCCCGGTGGTGGTGAAGCCCGTGGACGTGCCCGGGACCATCGTGACCTGGCCGCCGGAGATCGCGCCGGACTCGGACGCGTACGGCTGGCCGATGACGATGTCGTCGTAGCCGTTGCCGTTCACGTCGCCCGCGGCGAGCGAGCGGCCGCCCTTGACGGAGAGCGTGGACACCTTCGACAGGCCCAGCGACTTGGACCCCTTGAACCAGGTGACCTTGCCTGCGCCGGACGCGTCGCGGTAGTTGAGCGCCACGTCCGCGTAGCCGTCCCGGTTGAAGTCACCGGTCGCGGCGTCCGCGTACGCGAGGGCGCCGGAGGCGGTGGTGAGGTCGCCGGCGACCTCGTGGCCGTCGTCGAAGCGGGCCGCCCAGTTGCCGCCCGTGCCGGTGGCCGCCGTGAAGACGTCCGCCCTGCCGTCGGCGTTGAAGTCGCCGACCGCGACCGTCGCGCCGAACCGGGCGCCGGCCGGCTCGTAGTCGTCGCCCAGCGCCATGGTGTCGGCTCCGAGGTCGAACTTCGGGCCGTACAGGATCGTCACCGCGCCACGGTCCGCGTGACCGGTCGTGTCGTCCTCGCCGGGCGCGCCGATGGCGATGTCCGCGTAGCCGTCGGCGTTGATGTCGCCCCAGGCGGTGGCCGTGCCCCACTGGTCGCCCGACTCGGCCGCGCCCGGAACGTTGGCGGTGCCCTGGTTGAGCTTCACCTTGGAGGCCGATACGGGGCCGTTCAGACCGCCGGGCACGAGGGTGAGCCAGCCGCTGCCCTGCTTGGGCGTGGCGGCGACGAGGTCGCTGACGCCGTCACCGTTGAAGTCGGCGGTCGGGACCGCGGAGTTCCTGGCGGGACCGGAGGCGTACCGGCGGATCTCGCTCAGCTTCGAGTAGAGGTTCTTGCCGGGGCACTCGGTGGCGAAGCCGTCACGGTGACCGGAGATCGTGTTCAGCGTGGCCGGCTGGCCCGACTTCCACACACCCGTGTCGGCCGCGGCGGTCAGGGTGACCTGGCCGCTCGGGCTGCCGCCGTACTGGCCGAGCTTCCACGCGGCGACGCGCGCAACGGACTCAAGGGCGGCCCGCGTCGGCTTGCCCGCGGCCTTCGCCGCGGTGGTGGAGGTGGCGGCGGCGCCCTCGAAGTCACCGAGGACGGCGATGCCGGCCGAGTCGCCGTTGAAGCCGTACGTGTGCGCGCCGCGCACCGGCAGGTCGACGCCGCCCGCGCGGCCCTCGAAGATCCGGCCGCACTTGTCGACCAGGAAGTTGTAGCCGATGTCGTTCCACAGCTCGGTCTGCACGTGGTACGCCATGATGCCGCGCACCAGCGCGGGGGACTCGGCGCAGCTGTAGTCGTTCGTACCGACCGTGTGGTGGACGAAGACCGCGCTGACCTTGTCGATGTACTCCGGCGCGTCCTTGACCGCCGACTCGGCGGCGCCCCACTGGGCGCGGGGGACGATCGGCGGCTGCGTCACCGTGGACGGCGGCGGGGACGGGACCGGGTCGGGCGTCGGGGAGGCCGGCGCGCTCTCCGACGCGCTCTCGGACGCGCTCTGCGAGGTGCTCTCGGCGGGCGACGCGGGAGCACCGGTCGTGTCGGTCGGGTCGGCCGTGCCCGTGGGCTCCGTGCCCGCCGAATCCGCCGGGGACGCGGAACCCGGGGCGGCGTCGGCCGGGGTCGGCGAGCCGGTCGGATCCTCGTCGGCGAAGGCGGCGCTGTCCATCGAGAGACCCGTGGTCGCGCTCAGCGCCTTGTTCTTCGCCTCCGCCGAGGTCACGCCCGGGTCCACGAGGCTCAGCTCAAGTCCCTTCGGCAGACCGGAACTCGCCGAACTGTCGGCCGCGACCACCCGCGCCTCGACACCGTCGCTCGGGCCGACCCAGAGCGGATCGGAGGCGCCGCGCGCCTCCTTGGCGCCCGGCTCGGCCTTGTCCACCGGATGGAGTTCCAGGTCCAGGCTCTGCCAGCCGGTCCACTCGTCCGAGCCGAGCGCGCGGGTCCTCACCTGGGCGGTGCCGTCGAGTTCGGCCTTCGCGCCGGTCCAGGAGATGCCCAGCAGCGAGAACTGAGCGGTGCTCGTCCGCTCCACCTCGCGGCGGCCCGTGCCGTCGCTGCTCATCGCGAGCTCGTGGACCTTCACGGGCCGTTTGCTGCGCGCCGCGTCCACCGACGGGTCGTCGCCGGGGTTCGCGACCGCGTACGTCACGGCGCCCGCTCCGGCCAGTACGACGGCTCCTGTCGTCAGCCACGCTCTCCGCTTCAAACTCAGCGGTTTGTACGCATGGTTCGTCCGGCGACTCAAATACCCCACCCCTAGAAAAGCAGCACAAAATGCCCACCCGTCACAGGGGTGGCTTCTTAGTTCAGCGCCAACTCCGGACCGAACATCACCCAACAGGGCTGTGCGGTACGTCACCCCAGAGCGGGTACGACGCTTGAAGAGAGTGGATGGTTGTACGGATTCCGGTGAATTGCCGCGTGACTTTTGTCACCATGGGGACGTGTGATGTTCGGGTCACCCGGCCCGCTTGGTGTTGCGGACCGGCCGTGGCTCTCGCGGCCCGGACGTGACCGAGTGAGGGGGCGCAGGCGTGGTGGGGACGAGCGCGGAGTCGGGAGAACCCCCGCGCGTGACCCGCAGGCTCTCGGCCGACCTGCGGATGCGGCAGCACGCGGCACGGTTCGTACGGGACGTCACGGCCCGCAACCAACTGCCGCTGGACTACTCCGTCGCGAGCCTGCGCGTCGTCGACTTCATAGTCGACGGACTGCGCAGGAGCGGCCGGGACCACGCGGCCGTGGGACGCGTGCTGTTCGGGCTCGGGGTGTACGCGGGGGAGGTGCTGGTGCGGCGGGCCGGTGCCGCGTGGATCGAGTTCGACCAGGGGCAGCGGGAGTTGTTCGGCCAGCCGGTGGGCGTACGGATGCCGGACGGGCGGGTGTGGAATCCGCTGGGCAAGGTCGTGAAGCGGTTCGAGGCGGGGGAACGGGAATCCCTGCGCACGTTCTATCTGCAGTTGCACGGGCGGGCGCGGGCCGGACCGCCCGGGTCGCCGGGGCGGCCCGGATGCGTGGAGGCGGGCGGTTCGGCTGACGAACTGTGACGTTTCCGCGCCGCCCGGCGCAGATGACCTTGAGGGTGTGTGCGATCGCAGCGGTCCGCGCCGCGTGGTGCGGGTGCGGTACGGGAAGTCCGAACCCGGTGCGAACGAGGCAGTGTTGGGCCAGGGAGGGGAGTCCCGCCGCGTGCGGTCGTCCGACGGGGAGCTGGGCCTGGCCGTCGCGCGGGCGCAGCAGGGGGACGAGGACGCCTTCGCGGTCGCGTACCGGATCGTGCAGCCCGGACTGCTCGGGTATCTGCGGGGCCTGGTCGGCGCCGAGGCGGAGGACGTGGCCTCGGACGCGTGGCTGGAGATCGCCCGGGATCTGGGGCGGTTCCGCGGGGACGGGGCGGGGTTCCGCGGCTGGACCGCGACCATCGCCAGGCACCGGGCGCTCGATCAGCTGAGGCGGCAGAAGGTACGGCCGCGGGCGTCCGGGCTCGAACAGGACCTGCTCGACCTGCCTGCCGCCCAGAGCACGGACGGCCAGGCCCTGGAGTCCCTCGGCACGCAGTACGCCCTCGAACTCCTCGCGACCCTGCCGCGCGACCAGGCCGAGGCCGTGCTGCTGCGGGTCGTCGTCGGTCTCGACGGTCCCGCGGCCGGGCGGGTCCTCGGCAAACGCCCCGGCGCGGTACGCACCGCCGCCCACCGGGGCCTGAAGCGGCTGGCCCGCCGCCTCGGCGCCGAGGGTGTGACGGAAGACGGGCCCCGGACGCTGGGGGAGTCGGGATGAACGGCAGACAGTCCTTCGGCGGCGAGAGTGGATGCGGACATGGGTGAACGAGAGGGCGACAGCACCCGGCCGGACCTCGGCGCCCTGCTCGCCGCCGCCGTACGGGGCGAGGAAGCGGACGCCGACGCCGACGCCGACGCCGACGCCGACGCCGACGCCGAGAAGCGGGCACTCGCCGCGTTCCGGGAGGCCCGGGGCGAGGGGGCGCGCGGGGCGGTCCGTACCCGGCGGCGGGACGACTGGCGGCCCGCGGGCGAGCGGCGCGCCTGGTCGCTGCGGACGACGCTGGTCGCGCTGGCGGCGAGCGTGACGCTCGGCGGGGTGGCCGTCGCGGCCATCGGCTCGGGCGTGGGCGGGCGGGACGACGGGGGTGAGGTCGACAGGGCTCGGCGGCCGTCGAGCAGTTCCGCGGCCGACCCGGGTGTCCCGGTCGGTGCCGGCACACCCGGTGCGTCCGGGCCCGGCCCCACCGACCGGCCCTCCGCCGCTCAGGACACCGAGGCCCACTGTCGCGCGTACGACTCCGTCAAGAAGCGGGGCAAGGCGCTCGACTCGACCGCGTGGCGGCGGCTGGTCCGGGCCGCGGGCGGCGAGGACGAAGTGGCGGCGTACTGCGCGGCGCGGCTGGCCGAGGCGAAGGAAAAAAAGAACGCCAAGAACGCCAAGAACGCCCAGAACGCCAAGGGCGGCAAGAACAGCAAGAGTTCCAAGGCAGCCGAGAAGGCGGAGAAGGCGGTGGGGGCCGAGGGGAGTAGATCGGCCAAGCCGTCGAAGACACCGGGCAACGGCGTAACGAAAAGCTCAAAGGACGCAAAGAGCGCAAAGAGCGCGAAAAGCGCGAAGAGTGGTTGAGGATGAGGGAGCGCAGGCTGCTCCGCCGATGGCAACGGCCGGGGCCGCCACCCTGGCCTGGCAGCAGGATGAAGATCCATGGCCAAGCATTTCGTCGTCCGTGTGCAGCTTCTCACTGTCCGTCTGCATCAGTCCCGATCCAGGTGTTTCTGGCTGCTCCTGGCCGCTGCTGAGGGTGCTGCAAAGCTGATCTGCGGTTCATTCGAGTACGACGACTCCCGTCGAAGTAGACTTAGACGAGATTCGTCACAGTCGATGTGCAGGAGAGCGAGTGAAGAAAAGCCTGTCGGCCAAGCCGGGCGACGTGGTCGACCGGGACCGGGAGTGGGATCTGCTCGTGGAGTTCCTCACCGATCCGGATCCGGCGATGCGGCTCGGCATCGTGTCGGGGCGGCGGCGGCACGGGAAGTCGTACCTTCTGCAGGCACTGTCCGAGCAGGTCGGCGGCCTGTACGTCACGGCGGTCCGGGAGGAGGGGCGACTGCCCGCGATCCAGCGGTTCAGTGACGCGGTCGCTGCCCATGCCGGCCTGCGGCAGGGGAGTCTTCGTCTGTCCGACTGGCGTGACGTCCTGTCCAACGCCCTTGATGTGACCTCCCGTTCGCCGCACCCGCTCCTGGTGATCGACGAACTGCCGTACTTGCTCCAGCACTCGCCTGAAATCCCGGGACTGCTGCAACAGCTCTACGACGAGCGTCAGCGGGGTGCCAGGCCCGGTGCAGGGCCGGGCCCGCGTCTGATCCTTTGCGGCTCGGCGATGAGCGTCATGCACGAACTGCTTTCGGGGACCAAGCCGCTGCGGGGACGTGCCGTGGTCGATCTACGACTGGGCGCCTTCGACTACCGTGGCAGCCGGACCTTTTGGCAGATCGCCGACCCGCTGACCGCGCTGAAGGTGCACGCGGTCCTGGGCGGAGCCCCCGGCTACCGGCCGGTGGCTGCCCGGCCGCATCCAGGAGGCGGCTTCGACAGCTGGCTCACTCGGACACTGCTCGACCCGGGGCGGGCGGTGTACTCGCGTACCGAGACCGAGTACCTGTTGCGCGAGGATCCGAGAATTACGCAGCACACGCTGTACTACGACGTCCTCACCGCCATCGCCAACGGCGCCACCACCCCCAGCAAGATCGGTGCCGCTCTTGAACGTCCGCGCAACGCCGTCGCCCACCCTCTCGGAGTCCTGGAATCCACCGGCTACATCCGGCGGGAACAGGACATCCTCCGCTCCAAGCACCCCGTCATCACCCTTGCCGACCCTGTCATCCGCTTCAACCAGCTCATCACCCTCCCGCAGGCCGCCGCCGTGGAGCAGGGCTTCGTCGAGCAGGTGTGGCAGCAGGCTGCACCGACCTTCAACTCCAAGATCCTCGGACCGCACTTCGAGGATCTGGCCCGAGACTTCACCCGTCGTTACGCCCACACCCTGCTGCCTGGTGGACTGCCCGGACCGGTCGGCACCACCGAGGTCGCCGACCAGGCCGCCCGCACCAAGCACGAGGTGGATGTCATCGCCCTGGCCGCCGGCGAGCGCCCGCAGGCTCCCCGCGCGAGGATCGCGCTACTGGGCGAGGCCAAGGCGACTGCGGCCCGCCGGGGTACCGGCGACCTGGAGCGCCTGGAACGTATCCGTGCCCTGCTCACGGATCAGGGGTACGACACCACTACCACCACGCTGGCCCTGTACTCCCTGCACGGCTTTTATCCCGATTTGGTCGACCTGGCCGACCGGCGTGACGACATTCTGCTGGTCGATCTGCCCACCCTTTACGGCAGCTGACACGCGAGTCGCCGGCTTTGAACCAGGGGAGCGCGAGTGCGCGACCCACGGTGCCATCACCCCCAGGTAGAACGCGGCCCGGAGAGCGCCGCCGAGGGTGATGGCGGCGCAGTCCGTGAACCCGAGCCTGTCAGCAGGCCGGCGACGGTCAAGGCGGTCGAGACGCATGAGCTCAGCGTCCGCGCCCCGCCGGTGACCGTCGACCCGGCGAAATCCTCATACCTGGCAGCAGCGCGCTACCGTGTGTGGCTCGGAAAGTGGACGGGTCCGCGTCGAATCGGTGGGGGCCGGGCGTAGGTGTCACGCACCGCAGGTGGGACAGGGCGGGGAGTGCCTGAAGTGCGGTGGAAAGTCGCCGCTACCGTGGGCCAGGTCTCCTGCCGCCGGGCTGTCGGTCGGTCACGCGTTGGCCGCGGCGGTCACGGATTCCGAGCATCGCCCCAAACCAGATCCTTGAAGCCGAGGCAACGGCCGGGGCCGCCACCCCCCACAGGAGAGGCCCCGGCCGTCGCGCGGCACGGGCCGCGCGGCGGCCCGTACTCTCCTCAGCGCCGACGGTGCGTTTTGTGTCACACCCAACGCCGCAACGAGTTAGTTGCAAGTTGTACGGACATGGACGCGCCCCGGTTTCAAGCCGTAACGTGCATTTCGCGCCGGATGCGGGGCAGGACCGCAACCATCGACCGAGAGACCACGACGGAGACGACCCGGTCCGCGAGAGCGGCGCCGGCCGGGCGCGATAAGGGGCGCGGTGCTGGGGGACGACGCGGAGCTGACCGCCGCGGTGGTTGCCGCACAGTACGGGGACGAGACCGCGTTCCGTACTGTGTACCGAGCCGTGCATCCACGGCTCCTGGGGTATGTGCGGACGCTGGTCGGTGACCCGGACGCCGAGGACGTGACGTCCGAGGCCTGGCTGCAGATCGCCCGGGACCTGGAACGGTTCAGCGGAGACGCCGACCGGTTCCGCGGCTGGGCGGCCCGGATAGCCCGTAACCGCGCGCTCGACCACATACGTATGCGCGGGCGGCGCCCCGCGACGGGCGGCGACGAGAGCGAACTGACCGGCAGGGCGGCCGAGTCCGACACCGCCGGTGAGGCCATCGAGGCGCTCGCCACGGGCCGTACCCTCTCCCTCATCGCCCAGCTCCCGCAGGACCAGGCGGAAGCCGTCGTGCTGCGCGTCGTCGTCGGTCTCGATGCCAAGACCGCCGCGGACACCCTCGGCAAACGGCCCGGCGCCGTCCGCACAGCGGCGCACCGCGGGCTGAAACGCCTCGCGGAACTGCTCGGCGCGGACCCGGAGGCGGCTGCTCCGGAATCGGTGGGCTCCCTCGGCTCGGTACCCCAGCAGAGACCCCCGCACACAGGGCCGCGTACCCGTGCGGTGACGTCGGCCGGTGTGACGCATACGCCTTCGCGTACGCAGAAGGACATGTGATGGCCGACGAGCGCTCTGTCTTCCCAGGGGACGATCCCACGCCCCCGGGCCGGTGGCTGGACCGCGACGCGGCGGAACGACTGCTGCGTGGCGAACCGCTCGAAACCGTCGACGCCGGCATCCGCGCCCAGGCCGACCGACTGGCCGAGGCACTCGACGAACTGGGCGCGCTGGGTGCCGTGGACGCCATGGGTGCGCTCGGCGCCGGGCCCGCGCCGACCGGTGGTGAACGCGTTGCCGATCGCGGTACCGAACTCCCGGGCGAGGAAGCCGCGTTGGCCGCCTTCCGCTCGGCGAGTTCAGGCCGGAGCGAGGAGACGGTCCTCGCCGGGCCCTCCCGTACGCGTTCCGCGGCGCCCTTCCCGTCCCCGTCGACCTCCTCGTCCCCAGGGGCTTCCCCGGACGCGGGACTCGTCCGGCTGGGCCGTTCCACTCCGGACCGCCGTGCCCGCTCCCCGTGGGGCCGCCCGGTGCGCTACGGCCTCGCCGCCGCGCTGGCCGCCGGGATGATCGGCGGGGTCGCCGTGGCCGCCACCGCCGGTGTCCTGGCCTTCGGCGGGGACGGGCCGGAACCGGGTGCCTCCGCGACGGCCGACGTCACCGAGAACCGCCCGCTCCGCACGCCGTCCCCCGGGACGACCCGGCGCGGCGATGTCCCGCGGCCCGAGGGCAGCGCCGGTGCACCGACCGGCGAGGGCTCCGCCCCGAGCGGCGAAGCCCCCGAAGCCACGGGTACGGGCGCACGACCCGACTCCGACGACACCGGGCGCGAGAACCGGCAGGGTCAGCGGTGGGCCAGGATCGCCTCGGCCTGCCGTGACATCCGCGACGGCAAGGACCTCGACGCCGGGCGCAGACGCACCCTGGAGGACGCGGCCGGGGGTGCCGAGCAGGTGCGGAAGTACTGCAGAGGCGTCCTGAAGACCGGGAACCGCGACTCCGGCGACGGCGGCGACTGGAGCGACCCCGGTTCCGGGCACACCGACTCCGGCAAGGGCGACAACGGCAAGGGCAACGACGGCAAGGGCGACAACGACGACGACGGCGACGTCGGCGATGGCAGCGGCGGCGGTAACGGTGGTGACGACCGCGGCGGCCACCTGGGTGCGGGCACGTTCCAGGGTGACGAGGACCAGGCGACCCCGACCCCACGGATCAGTGCGCTCGCGGAACTGACCCGCCGCTTCTGACCTGCGCTTCCGTTCGGTTCACACGCGTGTGCCGGCCAGGTGTGACGTTTCCAGCCGTCCCGACGCAGTAGTAAGCGAGCCGACTGGTCATCGGCTGTCGCACGAGCCGGGGTTCCCCCCGTACTCACGGCTCAGTGCACAAAAGGCGCGGGCGGGACACGTTCCCCCGGTCCCGCCCGCGCCCGCACCTCTTCTCCGCCGCACGGCGCTCACCAGTAGATGACGACCTTGTCGCCGTCCCTCACCTGCGAGAACAGCGCCGCGATCTTGCCCTCGTCCCGTACGTTCACACAGCCGTGCGAGCCGCCGTAGTAGCCCGTCCCCGCGAAGTCCGCGGAGTAGTGGACCGCCTGGCCGCCGCTGAAGAACATCGCGTACGGCATGGGGGAGTCGTAGAGCGTCGACACATGATGGCGCGACTTGAAGTAGACGTTGAAAACACCTTCGCGGGTGGGCGTGTACTGCGAGCCGAAGCGCACTTCCATCGTCGAGACGGTACGGCCGTCGATCATCCAGCGCAGGGTGCGGCTGGTCTTGCTGATGCACAGCACCCGGCCCGTCAGACAGCGCGGGTCCGGCTTCGCGGCCGGCTGGCCACCCGACGCGTACAGGTCCCACTTGCCCGGCTCGCGGGTCATCCCCAGCAGCCGCCGCCAGGTCACCGAGTCCGTGGTGCCGGTCTTCGGCAGGCCGCGCTTGCCCTGGAATCCCTTGACCGCGTAGACCGTCGAGGCGTCGTACGTCCCCGTGGGCCCCTCGTAGAGCCACAGCACCTGCCGCAGCCGGGCCTGCAACTCCCTCACGTCCCCGCCCCGGTCGCCCGGCGACCACAGGACCTTGGGCGCGGGCTGCCCGCCGGAACCCGGCGGCTTGGCGTCGCCGGGAGAACGGCCGGCTGGTGACGACGCGCCCGCGGACGACGGCGCACCGGCGGACGGCGAACCGGCCGGTGACGCGCCCGGCGGGCCCGCCGGCTGGATGGTGCACCCGCTCACCACGGCGAGCGCTGCCAGCGCCGTCGCCGCCGCGACTGATCTCCACACACCTGATGTACGCAACACACCTGATATACGCATTTGAACCCCCCGCCGCTCATCGATCCGCTCATCGATCCGGTCGTCGATCCGGTCATCGGTGTGCCGTGGTGACATCCGAGCGGCCTTCTCATCCGGCGGAACCCCGTCGTGCGGTGTCATACCCGGATGCGACACTGCCTCTCATGCTTGGCGTAACCGATCTGCCCACCTACCTCGTCGGTCTCGTGCTGATTGTGCTGTTGCCGGGGCCGAACTCGCTCTATGTGCTGTCCGTCGCCGCACGGCGGGGTGTGCGGACCGGGTATCAGGCCTCCGCCGGTGTCTGGTGCGGTGACGCCGTGCTGATGACGCTGTCCGCGGCCGGTGTCGCGTCCCTGCTGCAGGCCAACGCCCTGCTGTTCGGGATCGTGAAGTACGCGGGCGCCGGTTACCTCACCTGGCTGGCGTTCGGGATGCTGCGGGCGGCGTGGCAGATGTGGCGGACCCGGCGGGAGCGGGGCGAGGCCGAGGAGGCCGCCGCACCGGCCGTCGAGGAGCGGCCCTTCCGGCGGGCGCTCGTCATCAGTCTGTTCAACCCGAAGGCGATCCTGTTCTTCGTGGCATTCTTCGTTCAGTTCGTGGATCCGGGCTACGCGTATCCGGCCCTCTCGTTCGTCGTGCTCGGCGCCTTCGCCCAGGTCGCGAGCTTCCTCTACCTCAGCGCGCTGATATTCGGCGGGACGAAGCTGGCGGCGGCCTTCAAGCGGCGCAGGCGGCTCTCCGCGGGGGCCACCTCCGCCGCCGGCGCCCTCTTCCTGGGCTTCGCCGTCAAACTGTCGCTCGCCAGTTCCGTCTGAGGCCTGCTTGCAACAGCTCTTGCAACAGCTCTTGAAACAGCTCTGCTGACACAGCTCTAGAGGGCGCCCACCCGCGCCGCGTACTCCGCCAGGCCCCGCGCAGACCCGCCCGACTCGCTGGATTCGCCCGCCCAGCCCACGTAACCGTCCGGGCGGACGAGGAACACCCCGGTCCCGTAGGCCTCGTAGGCGGGGAAGCGGACCGTGCGGATGCCGGGGAGGTCCGGCGCCTCCGTGTCCGTGCCGACCGTGAGCAGTGTCCAGTGCGGGCCCCGGAAGGCGTCGAAGAGGCGGATCCCGGCCCGGCTGCCGTCCGGTGCGCGGTCGCCGGCGCGCAGGGCCCCCTCGGGCAGGTCCGTGCGCGTCTCCACCGCGAGCGCCGAGCCCCGGTAGCCGAGGCCGAGTTGCTGGGTGGCCGCGCCGCGCCGCACCTCACCGCGGTGGATGCCGGTGGACAGGCCCAGCATCTGCGCGGCGATGGGCATCCGCTCCTCCCCGTACGAGTCGAGGAGGGCGGCCGGGGCGGACCCCCGCAGCACGGCCGCGAGTTTCCAGGCCAGGTTGTAGGCGTCCTGGACGCTGGTGTTGAGGCCCTGGCCGCCCGCGGGCGAGTGGACGTGCGCCGCGTCGCCCGCCAGGAAGATCCGCCCGTCCCGGAACCGGTCCGCCATCGCGGCGCGCGGCCGGAACTCGGAGGCCCAGCGGACCTCGGTCACGTCGTCCGCGGACAGGTGCGTGCGCGTGGCGACCAGCTTGCGGATGCCGTCGAGGGACAGGTCCGGCTCGGCGGACGGGTCCGCGAAACCGGCCGTCAGCTGGAAGTCCTCGGTGTGGGGGAGGGGGCAGATCCCCAGGAAGCCGCCCCGGAGGCCCTGGCCGCCGCCCTGGCCGCCGCCTTCGCTCGCGCCGACGGCGTCGGTGGGCGGGAAGAAGTGCCAGTTGTCGCGGTCGAGGCCGGTGACGCGGATGTCCGCGACCAGCGCCGGAGCCGGGTCCACGGGCTCGCCGGTCATCCCGATGCCCAGCGCGCGCCGCACGGCCGACCGGCCGCCGTCCGCGGCGACGGCGTAGCGGGCGCGCACCGGGGCGCCGGACGCGAAGCTCGCCGTCACCCCGTCGGCGTCCTGGACGAGACCCACCAGCTCCCGGCCGAAGGCGACGCCGCCGCCCAGCTCCGCCAGGCGCGCGTGCAGGATCTCCTGTGTCCGCCACTGCGTCACCATCAGCGCGAAGCCCGCGTACGGTTCGGCCTCCGTCGCCTCGACCTCGTCGAACATCCGGTGCTCGCCCTGCCGTTGCCCGTCCTTCCAGACCATGCCGACGGGGTACGTGCCGCCGCCCGCCCGGAGCGCGTCCAGCACGCCGAAGTCGTCGAAGACCTCCTGCGTGCGCGGCTGGATCCCCTTGCCCCGCGAGCCGGGGAAGAGGGTGGCGGACCGCTCCACGACGAGGGCGCGTACGCCGTGCCGGGCGAGGTCGAGCGCGAGGGCGAGTCCGGTGGGACCGGCGCCCACGATCAGGACGTCGGTCTCGGCCGGTACGGCGGGGGTGTCCACGACGGCATCCATGACGGCATCCACGGCGGGATTCGCGGAGGCATCCACGGCGATCTCCTTAACGTCGTTAAGTTCCATGCGCCGAGGATGCACTTAACGACGTTAAGCTGTCAAGGCGGGACCTCCGGATAGGGTGCGAACGTGGCTGCAGGGAAGATCGACCGAGCGCTGGTGGCCGACACGGCGCTGCGTCTGCTGAACGAGGTCGGCCTCAACGGCCTGAGCCTCCGTGTCATCGCCAAGGAGCTGGACGTCAAGGCGCCCGCCCTCTACTGGCACTTCAAGGACAAGCAGGCGCTGCTGGACGAGATGGCGACGCAGATGTACCGGCGGATGCTCGCCGGTACCCCGATCCCACCGGGCACGGACTGGCGCGAGCGGCTGCTGGCCGCCAACCGGGGCCTGCGTGCCGCGCTGCTGAGCTACCGCGACGGGGCCAAGGTCTTCAGCGGCTCGCGCTTCACCGGCACCGAGCACGCCGCTCAGATGGAGGAGAACCTGCGCGCCCTGGTGGACGCCGGGTTCACCCTCCGGCAGGCGGTACGCGCCTTCACCACCGCATACCTGTACACGCTGGGCTTCGTCACCGAGGAGCAGGGCGTGCATCCCCTGCCGGGGGAGCGCCGCGAGGGGTACGACGTGGACGCGCGCGCCGAGAGGCTCGCCGGCCATCCCCTGTCGGCGGCCGCGGGCCCGCTGATCTTCGAGGGGTACGACGAGGGATTCGAGGAAGGGCTCATGCTGCTGCTGGATGGGATCGAGGCACGCTTCGGAGCCGGCTGATCCGGTTGTTCCGGCCGGCCGACCCGAGCGTCCGGCGCGTTCAGCGCGCGTTCAGCGCGGCTTCGACAGTGCCGAGCGCAGCCGTGGGGTCAACCGGTCCTCGACCAGGCGGTTCAGCAGCCAGGCCAGGATCAGCATCGTCACGACCGTCAGCAGTGCCGTCGCGTACGACGGAAGGCCCAGGCTCTGGTGGTAGGCCTTGATGGCGACCCAGCCCAGGTGCTCGTGGACCAGGTAGAAGGGGTACGTCAGCGCCCCGGCCACCGTCAGCCACGGCCAGTTCGCCCGGTTCAGCAGGCCCAGCGCGACCGCGGCGACCGCCATGAAGCCCAGGGTGACGACCAGGATGATCCCGGTCGAGCTGCGGTTGGAGAAGAACTGCGGGTCGGGCGCGTGCCACAGCCTCGCCACCGCGTAGTGCTGGCCGATCAGCCAGCTCACGAGCACGATGCCCCAGGCGTACGCGTCGCGCCGGTCGCGGTGGACGAGGTAGAGGCCGATGCCGCCGATGAAGAACGGCGCGTACTCGGGCATCAGGATGAGGTCGAGCAGCGGCTCCCGCGCGGCCTGGGCGATCGCCGCGGCGAGGGTCCAGCTCGCGCAGAACAGGATCACGCGCTGCCGGGTCGCGCCCGGCAGGACCACGCAGAGCGCGAACAGGGCGTAGAAGCGGACCTCGGCCCAGAGCGTCCAGCAGACGCCGAGCACCCGGTCGGCGCCCAGCGGTTGCTGCATGAGCGTCAGGTTCACCAGCGCGTCACTGGGCGAGACGGCGTGGTACGCGACCACGGGCAGCGCGAAGACGGCCGTGACGAGGACGATCGCCGCCCAGTACGCCGGCATCAGCCGGGAGACCCGCGAGGCGAAGAACGAGCGCAGACTCCGTCCCCAGCCGCTCATACAGATCACGAAGCCGCTGATGACGAAGAAGATCTGCACGCCCAGGCAGCCGTACGCGAACCAGGTGTGCAGGGTCGGGAACTGGAGCTGTGGAGAGGTGCCCCAGGCCCCGCTCACCTCGCCGTCCCGGCCGCCGTAGTGGTACGCGGCGACCATCAGGGCGGCGATCAGCCGGAGCCCGTCCAGCGCGCGCAGGCGCGGGACGTGCTTCTTGGGAACTATCCGGGGAGGGACAGAGGCACTGTCGCCCGCCTCGGTGGAGGGGCCCGCCTCAGCAGAGGCGTCCGCCCCCGGAGAGGACGTCAGGGCGGGCGACGATTCCACGGTGCTCATCCGAGTGTGGCCCTCTTCAGGGATCGGGCGCGCTTGGCCACACGGCGCACGGTCGCGTTGCGCGGGATGAAGGCGAGCTGGGCCGGTACCGCGCCGGGCAGGCCCAGCGAGGTGAGGCGCCGCCGCTTGAAGTAGCGCCAGGTGTGGTCGTTCAGCCGCCGTGTCAGATACTGCTCGGCGCCCGGCCGGGTGTCCGGGTAGATCTTGGGCTGCATGGCGAAGCCCACGGCCCTTACCAGCTCGGACAGTTCGCCGGCGGTCATGCCCTGGCGCTGTTCGGCGACCGCCGTGCGGTCCGTCAGCTCCGGCAGCAGCGCGTCCACGATCGTGACGGGGACGCGGTTGCTGTTCTCGTACGGGGTGAGGCGTTCGAGGAGGGGCTCCGTGCCGATGCGGGCGACCGGGAGGCCGTACAGCGCGGAGGCGGTGAGCAGTGCGGTGGAGAAGCAGCCCACGACCAGCGCGGGGCGCATCCGCTGGTAGAGCACCTCGGCGAGGACCGGGGTGTCGAGCACCGTGAGGTCGGCGCCGATCCGCTTCGCCTCCTTCTCCAGGGCGCGCGACCAGCGGGCCGGGGCGCTGGGGTGCGGCTTGAACACGATGCGTTCGTGCCCGAGTTCGACGGCGCCCTTGAGCATCCGTACGTGCAGGTCCTCCTCCTCCTCGGAGGTGAGGATGCCGAGGGCGGAGAGGTACTGGCCGAGCAGCAGGGCCGGTTCGTCGATGGCGGGCAACTCGTCGCCTGTTTTGACCAGTTCGGTCAGGACGTCGGTGAAGACCGCGGTCGGCACGATCTCAGGGCCGACACCGAACTCCGTGAGCAGCAGGGGGGTGAGGCCCGGCACCAGGTCGAGGTGGAGGAGCCGGTCGATCCGGGTGCCGACCAGCGGGTCGATCTTGTTGCGGGTCGGGCCGTAGCTCATCAGGCCGTCGGCGTAGACGGTGACGGGGGCGCCCGTGAAGATCTGGGTGAGGCCGAGTGCCGGGTTGACCTGGATCGACTCGACGACCAGTTCGACGTCGTCGTCGCCGAGTTCCCAGGCGAGCCGCAGATGCCGCTCCCACAGCGGTACGTCGTCGAGCCGCGGGGCCCAACCGCCCGGGTGGAACGGGGAGATGGTCTCGTTCCACGAGATCACGTCGTCGAACCGGCCGCGCAGTTGCGTGAAGCCGGGCATCTCGTCGACGCCGGGTGTCGTCTCGGGCGTCGCCGCGTTGTTGGAGACCAGCAGGACGCGCCGGTCCGCGGGGCGGAAGCAGCCGGCGTCGACGGCCGCGGCGAGTGTCGCCGTGCCGTACAGCGTCGACGCCATGAAGATCTGGGTCGTCACGCGGACACCCCCGCGGCGGCCGGCCGGCGGCGCAGTCGACGCAGTCGCGTCGCGCGCTGTATGTCCATGGAGTCGAGGGCGTCATCGAGGACGTCCTGCGGCATACGCCGCAATGCGACGGCACTCATCGACTTCAGTTTCCGTGCCACGGGCGGCTCGAACCTTTCGATGGATCCCAGGTGATGGGAAATAATCGCACAGTAGGTCCGCACGGCCTTCGGGAGGAGTTTATCCGCGTCCCGGTCCTGTGCCGTTTCGCTTACCACCTGGTCGAACGCGCGAATGAAATCCAGCTGCCGTACGTCACCGATCTGCGTGAGTGAGGAGGCGACACCGCGCCGGTAGAACACCCCGAGGAGGCCCACCGTGGCGAACGACTCCGCCTCCCGGTGCAGCTTCCAGATCCACGGCCGGTCCTCGGCCGTGCGCAGCCCGTCGGTGAAGTGCAGCAGGCCCCGGTCGGTCAGCCTGCGGTGGTAGATGCCGGCCCACGCGTACGCGTAGTCGACGGAGGTGGAGCGGTCGGCGGGCAGGATCGCCTCGCGCGGATCGAGGACGACACCGCGCCTGCCGTGCGGCACGCGGTGGACGGTGCGGGCCCGCGCGGTGCACTGGACATGGTCCGTGCGCACGAAGTCGCAGCCCAACTCCTCGATGGAGGCGAGCAGTTGCTCGTAGTAGCCGGGGGCGAGCCAGTCGTCCCCGTCGAGGAACGTGAGGTACTCGCCACGCGCCGCGTCGATGCCGGTGTTGCGCGCGGTGGCCAGTCCTCCGTTCTGCTCGTGTCGGACATGCACCGCGCCCGGGAGCTCGCGCTCCGCGCGCGCGAGGATGTCCGGCGTCTCGTCGCGGGAGCAGTCGTCGACGAGGATGAACTCGAAGTCGTCGCGTGCGTTCGCACGCAGACTCTTCAGGGTGTCGGGCGCATATTGCTGCACGTTGTAGAACGGCACGATGACGGAGAGCTTGACCACCCGTGTGACGTTAGGCGGCGGCCCGGCATTCGTCTTGACCGTCGGTGAGATGCCAGGTGAACGACACGTGGCGGAATGGTGAACCGGGCCTTATTGCGGGCGTATCCGGGGTCGCAGCGCCATTCGGCGGTGTGCTGTTAACCCTTTGTTGTATTCCGGTTGGGCCGGTGCTCGGAATCGGTTCCTAGCGTCTTGGGTGTGCCAGCAAGTACCAAGAAGTCCCTGCGAGTGGCCGTCCTCGCCGATTCCGATACCCGGTGGAAATGGGGCGCGCTCACCGCGAACCGTATCGCACCGGCCGATTCGGACATCAGGCTCGACGGCTACCTCCTGCGGGGCCGTGCGACCCCCACCGCCCGTCAGCTCGAAGAGGTCGGCGTGCGCGCCGACTCCCTCCGGGAGGTCACCTCTGTCGAGTTCCTTCGGGAGATGGCCCGCGAGGAGGCCGCGTACGACGTCCTCGTGCTGTCCCTCGTCGGGGGCGGGGTCCAGGCGATGCTGCACGGGCTCTCCCACCAGTGGCGGGAGCGCGCGGCGACGGGGAGCACGAAGCGGCCCGTGGTCGTCACCGGCTATGTCGGCGTCGTCTACGAGAAGCTCGCCGACGGACTGCTCCTGCGGCACGGCGCGGACCTCGTCCTCGCCAACTCCCGCCAGGACGCGGACCGCTTCACCGCCGTGTACGAGGGAGTGGGCGCCGACGCCTCCTCGGTGACCGAGGTCGCCCTGCCGTTCCTCGGCGGCGCCCCGTACGAGAAGCACGACCCGTCCGCGAAGCAAGGGCGCAGGCCCTACACGGTCGTCTTCGCCGCGCAGCCCTCCGTACCGGAGAGCCGCAAGGACCGTACGTACCTGCTGAACCGGCTCGTCCAGCACGCCAGGCTGCACCCGGAGCGCGAGGTCGTGCTGAAACTGCGGTCCAAGCCGGGCGAACACACCACGCACATCGAGGAGCAGCCCTACCAGCGCCTCGCGGAGCGGATCCCCGGCGGCCCGCCCGACAACCTCCGTCTCGTGTACGGACACATGGGCGAGGTCCTCGACCGTACGGACCTGCTGGTCACCGTCAGTTCCACGGCGGCCCTGGAGTCCCTGCACCGCCGGATCCCCACCGTGGTCCTCACCGACCTCGGGGTGCGCGAGTCGCTCGGCAACCACCACTTCGCGGGCTCCGGCTGCCTCGCCTCCTGGGACCAGCTGGACGACGGGCACATCCCGTCGCCCGACGAGCGGTGGGTCGCCCGCCAGGGTGTCGCCGCGGCCTCCTCCGAGGGCGCGCAGGCCGAGGGCGGCTCGTACGAGACGGCCTTCGACGCGGCCCGCGAGCGGATCGCCGGGCTGCTCGACGGGGGCACGCTGCCCGACCTCACCCCCTACTACACGCCTGTCACCGCGCCCGGCTACCTGCCCGGCATCCTCGCCCGCCACCACCTCGCGCCGGACGGCAGCCCGCTGCCCGGCGCGCCCGACGCCGACCGGGAGCCGGGGCCTGTGCGGCAGATCGTGCGGCGGGCCGCGCGGGGTGCGTACCGGCACGGGGTGCAGCGGGTGGCGCCCGTCATCCGGCGGATGGGGGAGCTGTGAGCTTTCCCCTGCCGGGGGGTCGGCTCCCCACTGCCGTCTTGGACCTGCGGGTCCGTCGTGGCCGGGCGCGCAGTTCCCCGCGCCCCTCCGGGGCACGACGACCGTCGATCCCGTCGATCAAGGAGTACAGGTAATGACCAAGTCCGAAGCGGGGCGGCTCAAGCCGGTGGCTCGTGTGCTCGCGGTGATCCCGGCGCGGGGCGGCTCCAAAGGCGTCCCCGCGAAGAACCTGCTGCCCGTCGGCGGTGTGCCCCTCGTCGCCCGTGCGGTGCGCGAGTGCCGGGCGGCCCGGCTGGTGACGGACGTCGTGGTCTCCACCGACGACCAGGCGATCGCCACCGCCGCCCGCGAGGCGGGCGCCGAGGTCGTGCTGCGGCCCGCCGCCATCGCAGGCGACACCGCGACCTCCGAGGCGGCCGTCCTGCACGCCATGGACGCCCACGAGGCCCTGCACGGCTCCGCCGTCGACGCCGTGCTCCTCGTGCAGTGCACCAGCCCCTTCATCATCCGCGAGGACATCGACTCGGTGGCCGGCGCGGTCGTGGAGAACGGCGCGGACACCGCGCTGACCGTGGCGCCCTTCCACGGGTTCGTCTGGCGGGACGCCGACGACGACCCGGCCGCGGTCGACACCGGGCTGACCCGGTCCGTCGGCGGCGGCACGACGATCGCCGACACCACGGCCACGGCCACGGCCACGGACGGCGGTTACGGCGTCAACCACGACAAGTCGTTCCGGCCGCGCCGCCAGGACCGACCCCAGGACCTCCTGGAGACCGGCGCCGCGTACGCCATGAACGCCGCCGGACTGCGCGAGCACAAGCACCGCTTCTTCGGCCGGACGGAACTCGTCCGCACCGACCCCGCGCGGGTCCTGGAGATCGACGACCCGCACGACCTCGCCCGCGCCCGCGCCCTCGCGCCGCTCTTCGACGCGAACAGGCCCGGCGCCCTCCCGACCGCCGACGACATCGACGCGGTCGTCCTCGACTTCGACGGCACCCAGACCGACGACAGGGTGCTGATCGACTCCGACGGACGGGAGTTCGTCTCCGTGCACCGCGGGGACGGACTCGGTATCGCGGCCCTCCGCAGGAGCGGCCTGTCGATGCTGATCCTGTCCACGGAACAGAACCCGGTCGTCGCCGCCCGCGCACGGAAGCTCAGGATCCCCGTGCTGCACGGCATCGACCGGAAGGATCTCGCACTGAAGCAGTGGTGCGAGGAACAGGGCATCGCGCCCGAGCGCGTGCTCTACGTCGGCAACGACGTCAACGACCTCCCGTGCTTCGCCCTCGTCGGCTGGCCCGTGGCGGTCGCGAGCGCCCACGACGTCGTACGCGGCGCCGCACGCGCGGTCACCACCGTCCCCGGTGGCGACGGCGCGATCCGAGAGATCGCCAGCTGGATCCTCGGCCCCTCTCTCGACTCCCTCGACAAGTAAGGAACGTCTCCACCATGAGCAACAACTCCCGTCTGCGTCAGTTCGGTTCGAAGACCGCAGGACCCGGCCACCCCGTCTATGTCGTCGGCGAGATCGGCATCAACCACAACGGCGACCTCGAAAACGCCTTCAAGCTGATCGACGCCGCCGCCGAGGCCGGCTGCGACGCCGTGAAGTTCCAGAAGCGCACCCCGGAGATCTGCACCCCGCGCGACCAGTGGGACATCGAGCGGGACACCCCCTGGGGCCGGATGACCTACATCGACTACCGCCACCGCGTGGAGTTCGGCGAGGACGAGTACCGCAAGATCGACGAGTACGCCAAGTCGAAGAACATCGACTGGTTCGCCTCCCCGTGGGACACCGAGGCCGTCGCCTTCCTGGAGAAGTTCGACGTCCCGGCCCACAAGGTGGCGTCCGCGTCGCTGACCGACGACGAGCTGCTGCGCGCCCTGCGCGGCACCGGCCGCACGGTCATCCTCTCCACCGGCATGTCGACGCCGAAGCAGATCCGCCACGCGGTCGAGGTCCTCGGCAGCGACAACATCCTGATGTGCCACGCCACGTCGACCTACCCGGCGCAGGCCGAGGAGCTCAACCTCCGCGTCATCAACACCCTCCAGGCCGAGTACCCGAACGTCCCGATCGGCTACTCCGGCCACGAGACCGGCCTGCAGACCACGCTCGCCGCGGTCGCCCTCGGTGCCGCGTTCGTCGAGCGCCACATCACCCTGGACCGCGCGATGTGGGGCTCCGACCAGGCCGCCTCCGTCGAGCCGCAGGGCCTGACCCGCCTGGTCCGCGACATCCGCACCATCGAGGCCTCCCTCGGCGACGGCGTCAAGAAGGTCTACGAGTCCGAGCTGGGACCGATGAAGAAGCTGCGCCGCGTCTCGGGCGTCGTCGCCGAGGCCGAGATCGCCGCCGCCGCGGGCGAGCCCGTCGCGGTCTGATCCACCCCCCCACCCCTTCGTCACTCCCACCCCTTCCGATTCCAGGGAAGCGACGGTCGTACGTCGATGAGTCCCCGCGCCGGGTCCACCGGCCCCCAGTCACCCGCCACGCTGGCTTTCGTGGAAAGCCCGGTGCAGCTCCTGAACGTCCTGGAGTGGGCGCACGCGCACGCCCTGAAGGCGGCGGCCCTCAGGAGCACCGGCGAGACCTTCGGACCCCCGGGTCCGGAACTGGGAGCCGGCCGGCCCGGCGGAACCGGCAGGTTCGGCCGCTCCGGCAGGCCCGGCGGGTCGGGCAGGCCCGGCGGGGCCGGTGACGCCAGGCCGGGAGAGGCCGGCGCCGGCCTCACGCTCGTCGTCCTGTCGCCCACCGACCCGATGACCCGCGGGCAGCTCAGGCGGATGGCGGAGCTGGCCAGGGACGAGGGGTACGAAGTGCGCTGGGAGGAGGCGAGGGGCGGCACGACCGCGCCCTTCCACACGGTCGGCGGACTCGCGCCGCTGCTGCGGCGCGCGCGGCGCATCGTGATGGGCGACCCCTTCTCGCGGTACGTGCAGCTGCTGCTGACCATCACCCGCGCCCGCGACCTCGTCGTCGTGGACGACGGGACCGCGACCATGGAGTTCGTCTCCCAGCTGGCGCGCGGAGAACGGCTGGTGCGCTGGCACCGGCGCGGCGGGCGCCCCGGGGCCCGGGACCTGGTCTTCGCACCGGTCTCGGCCCGGGCCCGCCGCCGGCTCACCCCCGGCGCCGGACGCCGGGTGGAGATCTTCTCCTCCATGCCGATCGACGACACGCCCGAGGGCGTCGACGTCTCGGCCAACGACTTCGCGTGGACCCGGGCCCGCTTCGGCCCGCCCCGCATCACGAAGGGCGCCGACCTGGTCGGCACGTCCCTGGTGGAGACCGGGGTCGTGGACCCCGACCGCTACCTCGAAGCGGTGAAGGGACTGGCCCGCACCTACGGGGCCACCCGGTACTTCGCCCACCGCAGGGAGAGCCCCGAGAAACTGCACCGGCTGGCCGTCGAGACCGGCCTGGAGATCGTCCGCCCGGACCTCCCCCTGGAACTGATCGCCCGGCGCGGCCCCATCGGCCGCACGATCCTCAGCTTCCCCTCCACCGTGGTCCACACCCTGCCGCTCGCCCTGGCCGGCACGGACGTCAAGGTCGCCGTCTTCGACATCGACCCGGCCTGGCTCACGAAGAACGCCTCCCCCCGGGCCCAGGGTTTCCTCTCGGGCGTCACGGACACGGCACGCGACGTCCACCGCCTGTCGGCGATCACGGCCACCTGAGCGGCCCCGGCGGGGCTCCGCCGCCCGTGGGTCCGACCGGCAGGGGTGTGTCCGGCAGGGTGTGTCCGGCAGATGAACGGAACCGTTCGGGCGTCCGTATGCGTGGTATGCGTAGAGAGCCTGTTTCCGGGGACCCGGGAACACGTGTCGCCGCTCGGAGGTTTTCCCACAAGGAGGGCCGGATCCGGATCCGCCTGGGCAGGCGTGGGAGCCACTGGTCCAAAAAGCCGGGCGAGTGTACCCAAGTCAGTCAAACTGTATGCGCCGCGCGGCTGGATTCTCTGTCCCGAACGAGTTGCAGTTTTGTTGATCGCAGGGCAGTTGGCCGTCGCGTCGCCCTACCCTTCAGAGGGTGAACCAACTGATGTCGCAAGAGTCCGAGGCCGATTCCTCCGAGGAAGCGTCGTCCGGGGAAGTGCCGCCCGGGGGAGAACTGTCCGGGGGGGCAGCGCTTCCCGGTGTGCTGTCCGAGGCGCTGCGCGCCGAACTCGTCGCGTTCCGCCGTGACTTGCACATGCACCCGGAGCTGGGCAACCAGGAGTTCCGCACCACCGCCGCGATCAAGGAGCGGCTGGAGCGGGCCGGTCTGCGGCCCCGCGTGCTCCACGCGGGAACCGGGCTCATCTGTGACATCGGCGTACCGGATCCCGCGCTGCCGATGCTCGCCCTGCGCGCCGACATCGACGGCCTGCCCATCCCGGACATGAAGGTTGGGTGCGCCTACCGCTCGACCGTGCCGGACCGCGCCCACGCCTGCGGGCACGATGTGCACACGACCGTCGTGCTGGGCGCCGCCCTCGTCCTCGCGGACCTGCACGAGCGGGGTCTCCTCGACCGGGCCGTACGGCTGATCTTCCAGCCCGCCGAGGAAGTGCTGCCCGGCGGCGCCCCCGATGTCATCAAGGGCGGCGGCCTCGACGGCGTCGGACGCATCGTCGCCGTCCACTGCGACCCCCGCGTCGACGCCGGGCGCATCGGCCTGCGGTACGGGCCCATCACCTCCGCCTGCGACCGGGTCGAGGTCTCGCTGGACGGGCCCGGCGGGCACACTGCCCGGCCGCACCTCACCACCGACCTCGTCACCGCCGCCGCCCGGGTCGCCGTCGACGTGCCGGCCGTCGTGGCCCGGCGGGTCGACGCCCGCTCCGGACTCTCCCTGACCTGGGGGCGGATCGAGTCGGGGCACGCCTGCAACGTGATCCCGCAGCACGCCGAACTCTCCGGCACCGTACGGTGCCTGGACCTCGCGGCCTGGCACGCCGCCCCCGATCTGGTGCACGCCGCGATCGACGAGGTCGCCACGCTCCACCGGGCGAAGTCCGAGATCAACTACGTACGCGGGGTGCCGCCGGTCGTCAACGAGCCGGGCGCCACCGATCTGCTGCGCGCGGCGATGACCGCCCGGCTCGGGGCGAACTCCATCGAGGACACCGAGCAGAGCCTGGGCGGGGAGGACTTCTCCTGGTACCTGGAGCACGTGCCCGGTGCCATGGCCCGGCTCGGGGTGCGTACGCCGGGCGAGCGGACCGTGCGGGACCTGCACCAGGGGGACTTCGACGCCGACGAGTCGGCCATCACGGTGGGCGTCGAGCTCTTCACCGCCGCAGCGCTGCTGCAGGCGCGCGGCTGACTCACGGGCGAGGGGGTGCCCCGATCGGCACCCCTTCGTCCCCTTGTGTCACTCGTACGTAACCGGCGGTGGGCGTTCGTAACCGGCCGTCGGCACGAATCGATAACGGCAGTGATGAACCCCGTTCCCCTCCCCTTCTACGCGCGTTACTGTGCGCCGCAGTCAGCGTCTGCAACGGCGCCGTTGGGGAATGTAAGGGGTGCTCTCTCATGCGTCGGATCTCTCGGAGAACCAGGCTTTCTCAAGCCGCTGTCGCCGTCGCGGTGGTCGTCGTCGCGGCCGCGGGCTGCGGCGAGACCAGCAACGAGTCGTCGGACGGCGGCACCGAGTCCGGCTCCGGGTCCGGCTACAAGGGCAAGGGCATCGGACTCGCCTACGACATCGGCGGCCGGGGAGACCAGTCCTTCAACGACGCCGCCTACTCCGGGTTCGAGAAGGCCCGCAAGGAATTCAAGATCGGCGGCAACGACATCGAGCCGAGCGACGGCGAGTCGGACGCCGACAAGGTGCAGCGGCTGACCCAGATGGCGAAGGCGGGCTACAACCCCATCGTCGGCGTCGGCTACATCTACGCCCCGGCGGTCAAGGAGGTCGCCGCCAAGTACCCGAAGGTCACCTTCGCCGTCATCGACGACGCCCAGGTGCAGGCGGAGAACGTGGCCGACATGGTGTTCGCCGAGGAGCAGGCCTCCTACCTCGCCGGTGTCGCCGCCGCCAAGGCCACCAAGAAGGACCACGTCGGTTTCATCGGCGGGGTGGACATACCGCTCATCCACAAGTTCGAGGACGGCTTCGTCCAGGGGGTCGAGTCGGTCGACCCGAAGATCGAGATCGAGAAGCGGTACCTCACCGAGAAGCCCGAGGACGGCGGGTTCTCCAACCCGAGCATGGGCAAGGAGGCCGCCAGTGGGCAGGTCGAGGCCGGCGCCGACGTGATCTACCACGCGGCCGGTCTGTCCGGCCAGGGCGTCATCCAGGAGGCCGCGGCGCAGAAGGTCTGGGCGATCGGGGTGGACTCGGACCAGTACAAGCAGAAGGCGCTCGACGCGTCCAAGGAGTGGATCCTGGGGTCCGCGCTCAAGGACGTCGGCGGTGCGGTGTACGAGGTCGCCAAGTCCGTCGTGGACGGGAAGCCGCTGTCCGGTGAGCACCGGGGCGACCTGAAGTCGGGTGGCGTGGGCTTCGCCGACTCCAACCCGAAGTACAAGGAGATGACGGATGTCGTCGAGGCCGTGGACAAGGCCAAGGAGGACATCATCAGCGGCACGGTGACGGTCAAGACCGACTGACGCCCTGGCCAGTGGGGGCGCGTTCTCGGCTGCGGGCCGCCAGGGCTGGGCCGCGCAGTTCCCCGCGCCCCTGAAGGGCGGGGCTGCGCCCTTGCCCTGGCGGCGCGGGGGCCGGACCGGGCTTTTGAGGGGCGCGGGGAACTGCGCGATCAGCCCCCACCGGCCCGCAGCCGACGAGACACCGCCCCGCCCCACCCACCTGCCCCCGTCCCCCACGCCACCCCGGCCGAGGGACACGCCTCGCAGGTCGTACGCCCCTTGCCTCCCGCAAGGGGCGTTCGACGTTCCGTAGTCTGTACGCCATCTGTGGCCACAGCTCGATAACGCCCGGACAGAAGGGGTTTTCCGTCTGGTCTACGCGCGTTACGCTGCGGCGGAACCAGCGCCTGGTATGGGCGCTTGCACAAAGGAGTCACGTTCCATGCGCCGGGTGTCCCGAATCGCTGTCGCGGGCGTTGCGACCGCTACCCTCACCGCCGCCCTCGCTGCTTGCGGCGGCACTTCCAACGACGCCGCGGACAGCGGCGACGGCAAGAGCAAGGGCATCGCCCTCGCGTACGACGTCGGCGGCAAGGGCGACCAGTCCTTCAACGACGCCGCGACCGCCGGAATGGAGCAGGCCGCCTCGGAGTTCAAGTACGGCTCCAAGGCCGTCGAGCCCACCGACGGCGAGTCCGACGCCGACAAGGTGCAGCGCCTGCAGACGCTGGCCAAGGCCGGCTACAACCCGGTGATCGGCGTCGGCTACGCCTACGCGCCGGCCGTCGCCGAGGTCGCCGACAAGTTCCCGAAGATCACGTTCGGCATCGTCGACGACGAGACGATCGACAAGAAGAACGTCGCCGACATGGTCTTCCACGAGGAGCAGTCCTCCTACCTCGCGGGCGTCACCGCGGCCCTCACCACCAAGTCCAGGACCGTCGGCTTCGTCGGCGGCGTGGACATCCCGCTGATCCACAAGTTCGAGGCGGGCTACAAGCAGGGCGTCGCGGACACCGACCCCAAGGTCAAGGTCGTCTCGCAGTTCCTCACCGAGAAGGCCGAGGACGGCGGCTTCGCCAGCCCCGACAAGGGCAAGACCGCCGCCGAGGGCCAGATCGAGGACGGCGCCGACGTGGTCTACCACGCCGCGGGCCTCTCCGGTCAGGGCGTCATCGAGGCCGCCTCCGCCGCGAAGGTGTGGGCGATCGGTGTCGACTCCGACCAGTACAGCCAGGACGCCCTCAAGCAGTACAAGCAGTACATCCTCACCTCGGCCACCAAGGACGTCGCGGGCGCGGTCTACAACCTCGCCAAGTCGGTCCAGGACGGCAAGCCCGAGACGGGTGTCGTGCGCGCCTCGCTCAAGACCGGCGGCGTGGGCCTCGCGGACTCCAACCCCGACTTCAAGGGCAACGCCAAGCTGCAGGCGGCCCTGAAGAAGGCCTCCGAGGGCATCAACGACGGCACCATCAAGGTCAAGACCTCGTAGTGACCGCCCGGAGCAGTGGCTCCGGGCAACCGCCCGTAGTAACCATGGTCAATCGGGCGCTGTAATGGCAGCGTTACGGTCGCGAAAACGGGGTGTGGGAAGGATGGCCTTCCCGCGCCCCGTTCGCGCGGCGGATGACCCGGGCCTGTCCGGGAGGCATGGATATGCCTGGATGTGCCCGGAACATCCGACTCCGCAGTAGTAGTTGAAGCAGGGGCGCTACGCGCGTAGATGGCCCCTTTTCCAAGGAGTACGCCATCGACGCGTCCAGCAGCCCTCCGCTCGCCGCACACGCACACGCGACGTCACAGTCGCCCGTGTCGGTCGAACTCGCGGGGATCACCAAGCGCTTCCCCGGTGTCGTCGCCAACCACGACATCCACCTGTCCGTCCGCAAGGGCACCGTGCACGCCCTCGTCGGCGAGAACGGGGCCGGCAAGTCCACCCTGATGAAGATCCTCTACGGCATGCAGAAGCCGGACGAGGGCACCATCGCGGTCGACGGCGACCAGGTCGCCTTCGCCGGCCCCGCCGACGCCATCGCGCGCGGCATCGGCATGGTCCACCAGCACTTCATGCTGGCCGACTACCTCACCGTCCTCGAAAACGTCGTCCTCGGCAGCGAGAAGCTGTACGGCATCGGCGGCGGCGCCCGCGACAAGATCAAGGAGATCTCCGCGCGGTACGGCCTCGGGGTCCGCCCGGACGCCCTCGTCGAGGACCTCGGCGTCGCCGACCGCCAGCGCGTGGAGATCCTCAAGGTCCTCTACCGCGGCGCCCGCATCCTGATCCTGGACGAGCCCACCGCCGTCCTCGTGCCGCAGGAGGTCGACGCGCTCTTCGACAACCTCCGCGAGCTCAAGGCCGAGGGCCTGTCCGTCATCTTCATCTCCCACAAGCTGGGCGAGGTCCTGTCGGTCGCCGACGAGATCACCGTCATCCGCCGCGGCACGACGGTCGGCACGGCCGTCCCCGCCGAGACCACCTCCCGGCAGCTCGCCGAGATGATGGTCGGCAGCGAACTGCCCACCCCCGAGACCGCCGAGTCGACGGTCACCGACAAGCCCGTCATCCAGGTCGAGGGCCTCACCGTGTACGCGGTCGGCGGCGCCTCGCTCGGCGAGACCGGGACCGTCGGTGCCACCCCGGCAGCCGGGTCGCTCGCGGGCGACGCGGCCGGCGGCGACGCCAAACGCGTCCTGGACGACGTCACCTTCACCATCCACGCCGGTGAGGTCATGGGCATCGCCGGGGTCGAGGGCAACGGCCAGACCGAACTGGTCGACGCCCTGATCGGCCTCAGGAACGCCGACTCGGGCACCCTGCGCTTCATCGGCGAGGAGATCACCTCCTGGCCCACCCGCAAGCGCCGCGAACAGGGCGTCGGCTACATCCCCGAGGACCGCCACCGCCACGGCCTGCTCCTTGAGGCCCCGCTGTGGGAGAACCGCATCCTGGGCCACGTCACCGAGAAGCCCAATGCCAAAGGCATGTGGCTGGACATAAAGGGCGCCCAGGCCGACACCCGCCGCATCGTCGAGGAGTACGACGTCCGGACGCCCGGCATCGACGTCACGGCGGCCTCCCTGTCCGGCGGCAACCAGCAGAAGCTGATCGTCGGCCGCGAGATGAGCCACAAGCCGCGCTTCCTGATCGCCGCCCACCCCACCCGCGGGGTGGACGTCGGCGCGCAGGCCGCGATCTGGGACCAGATCCGCGAGGCCCGCCGCGAGGGCCTCGCGGTGCTGCTGATCTCCGCGGACCTGGACGAGCTGATCGGCCTCTCCGACACCCTCCGGGTGATCTACAACGGCCGGCTCGTCGCGGACGCGGACCCGGCGACCGTCACTCCGGAGGAACTGGGTTCGGCCATGACAGGCGCCGCCTCCGGTCACCTGGAGCACGTGGAGCCGGCAGAGGGCAAAGAGCACGCAGCGCAGGCAGAAGCCCCGGAGGACGAGGCCCGATGAAGAAGTTCGACAAGGAGCGAGTGCTCCTCGCGGTGGCCGGACCGGTCATCGCGCTCGTGGCGGCCGTGGTGCTGACCTCGTTCGTACTGATCGCCTCGGGCAAGAACCCGATCGAGCCGTACACCCTGATGTTCGAGCAGGCCGGTTTCGCCGACGTCCAGGTCCTGATCATCAACCAGGCCGGGGTCTACTACCTGGCCGCCCTCGCGGTCGCCGTCGGCTTCCGTATGAACCTCTTCAACATCGGCGTCGACGGCCAGTACCGCCTCGCCGCGATGATGGCCGCGGTCGTCGGCGCGCACGTCTCACTGCCCGCCGCCCTGCAGATCCCGTTCCTGATGCTGATCGCCGTGCTCACCGGTGCCTTCTGGGCCGGTGTCGCGGGCGTCCTCAAGGTGACCCGCGGAGTGAGCGAGGTCGTCGCGACGATCATGCTCAACGCCATCGCCACCAGCCTCATCGGCTACCTCACCCTCACCGAGGTCTGGGGGCAGCCGCTCGGCAACAACCAGACGACCGGCGTCATGAAGGAGTCCGGCTGGTTCCCCGGCTTCGACATGGGCGACGCGGGCGAGATCTACGGCTTCACCCTGATCGCCGTACTCGCCGGTGTCCTGTACTGGCTGGTCCTCAACCGCACCCGCTTCGGCTTCGACCTGCGCGCCACCGGCGCCTCCGAGACCGCCGCCGCCGCCTCCGGCGTGGACGCCAAGCGCATGGTCCTCACCGCGATGCTCATCTCCGGCGGCATGGCGGGCCTCGCGGGACTGCCGATCCTCCTCGGCGACGCCCACACCTACAGCCTGTCCTTCCCGACCGGCCTCGGCTTCACCGGCATCACCATCGCGCTGCTCGGCCGCAACAACCCGGTCGGCATCGCCTTCGCCGCCCTGCTGGTCGCCTTCCTCGACAAGGCCTCGCCCGCCCTCGACTACGCGACCCCGGTGGCGTACGACAAGGAGATCGCGGTGATCATGCAGGGCCTCATCGTGATCGCGGTCGTCGTCTCCTACGAGGCCGTACGCGTCTGGGGCCTGCGCCGCCAGCAGCGCCGGGTCGGCGCCGAACTGGCCGCCGCCGCTGCCGCCGCCAACGACAACTCCAAGAAGGAGGTGGCTGCCCGATGAGCACCTCGACCGTCGCCAAGCCGCAGGCGCCAAAGCCCGCCCGGGGCCGCCGCCGCATCTCGCTCCCGGTCCTGCTCCTGCTCGTCGCGGGCCTGCTGGTCCTGGTCTCCGTCGTCCGCCTCGTCACCGACGCGAACGGCATCACCTCCACCGGCCAGATGTCCACCGCCCTGCGCCTGGCCGTACCGATCGGCCTCGCAGGACTCGGCGGGCTGTGGGCCGAGCGCGCGGGCGTCGTCAACATCGGCCTCGAAGGCATGATGATCCTCGGCACCTGGTTCGGTGCCTGGGCCGGCTTCCAGTGGGGCCCGTGGACCGGTGTCGCCTTCGGCATCATCGGCGGCGCGCTCGGCGGCCTGCTGCACGCGATCGTCACCGTGACCTTCAACGTCAACCACATCGTCTCCGGTGTGGCCATCAACATCCTGGCCCTCGGCGCCACCCGCTACCTGTCGACCTTCGCCTTCGAGGGCGAGGAGGGCGGCACGTCGAAGCAGTCGCCGCCCGTCGACTCGCTCGGCACCTTCGACATCCCGGGGCTCTCGGACTGGCTGCAGACCCTCAACGGCAAACACTGGTTCCTGGTCTCCGACCTCGCGGGACTCGTCGGCGGCATCTTCACCGGCCTGTCCCCGCTCACCGTGATCGCCGTCGCCCTCGTCCCGGTCACCTGGTGGGTGCTGTGGCGCACCTCCTTCGGGCTGCGGCTGCGCTCCTGCGGCGAGAACCCGGTGGCCGCCGAGTCGCTCGGCGTCAACGTCTACAAGTACAAGTACCTGGCCGTGATCATCTCGGGCGGCTTCGCGGGCCTCGGCGGCGCCTTCCTCTCCCTGGTCGCCTCCAACATCTACCTGGAGGGCCAGACCGGCGGACGCGGCTACATCGGCCTCGCCGCGATGATCTTCGGCAACTGGATGCCGGGCGGACTCGCCCTGGGCGCCGGCCTGTTCGGCTACACCGACAGCCTCAAACTCCGCGGCGGCGGCACCAACGTCCACGCCCTGCTCCTCCTGCTGGCCCTGCTCCTGATCATCGGCGCCGCCTACTTCGTATGGAAGAAGCGTTACGTCCACGCGGCGGTCACCACGCTCATCGGCGTCCTGGTCTTCCTCTGGTACACCACCACCAACGAGGTCCCGAACCAGGTCGTCACCGCGACCCCGTACGTCGTCACGCTGCTGGTCCTCGCGCTCTCCGCGCAGCGCCTGCGGATGCCGAAGGCGGACGGCATGCCGTACCGGCGGGGGCAAGGAAAGTGACGCGGACCGACACCGTTTCCGCGACTGTCGACTGGGAGGCCCTGCGGGAGGTGGCGCGCGAGGCGATGTCCCGCGCGTACGCCCCCTACTCGGGCTACCCGGTCGGGGTCGCGGCCCTGGTCGACGACGGCCGGGTGATCTCCGGCTGCAACGTGGAGAACGCCTCGTACGGACTCGGCCTGTGCGCCGAATGCGGCCTGATCTCGCAGCTCCAGAACACCGGGGGCGGCCGGCTCACGCACTTCACGTGCGTCGACGGCCACGGCGAGATCCTCGTCCCGTGCGGCCGCTGCCGCCAGCTCCTGTACGAGTTCGGCGGCCCCGAGCTGATCCTGGAGACCCCGGCGGGTCTCCTCCCGCTCTCCGAGATGCTGCCGCAGGCTTTCGGCCCGGAGCACCTCACCAGGTGATCCATGGGCGGCCCCCTGGGGACTCCGGGGGCCGCCGCACCACTGACTGCTGCCCCACTGACTGCTGCATTACTGACTGTTGCACTACCGAAGGGACGCCATGACCGCGTTGTCGATGGACGCCATCTCCGTGATCCGCACCAAGCGGGACCGCGGCGAGCTCAGTGACGGGCAGATCGACTGGGTCATCGACGCGTACACGCGCGGTGACGTGGCCGACTACCAGATGGCCGCCCTCAACATGGCGATCCTGCTCAACGGCATGAACCGCCGGGAGATCTCCACCTGGACGGCGGCCATGATCGCCTCCGGCGAGCGCATGGACTTCTCGGCCCTGTCCCGTCCGACGGCCGACAAGCACTCGACCGGCGGCGTCGGCGACAAGATCACACTCCCGCTGGCCCCCCTTGTGGCGGCCTGCGGCGCGGCCGTCCCGCAGCTGTCCGGCCGCGGCCTCGGCCACACCGGCGGCACCCTGGACAAGCTGGAGTCGATCCCCGGCTGGCGCGCGCTCCTGTCCAACGAGGAGATGCTCTCCGTACTGGACTCGGTCGGCGCGGTGATCTGCGCGGCGGGCGACGGCCTGGCCCCGGCGGACAAGAAGCTCTACGCGCTGCGTGACGTGACGGGCACGGTCGAGGCGATCCCGCTGATCGCCTCCTCCATCATGTCGAAGAAGATCGCGGAGGGCACGGGCTCGCTCGTCCTGGACGTGAAGGTCGGCACCGGCGCCTTCATGAAGACCATCGAGGACGCCCGCGAGCTGGCCTCCACGATGGTCGGCCTCGGCACGGACCACGGCGTACGGACGGTCGCGCTCCTGACCGACATGTCCACTCCGCTCGGGCTGACGGCCGGCAACGCCCTCGAAGTCCGCGAGTCCGTCGAGGTTCTGGCGGGCGGCGGCCCGTCCGACGTCGTGGAACTCACCCTCGCCCTGGCCCGCGAGATGCTGGCCGCGGCGGGCATCAAGGACGCCGACCCGGCGAAGGCGCTGGCCGACGGCTCGGCGATGGACGCCTGGCGTCGCATGATCTCCGCCCAGGGCGGCGACCCGGACGCCCCGCTGCCCACCTCCCGCGAACAGCACGTGGTGAAGGCGGGGGCCTCGGGCGTCCTCACCCGCCTCGACGCCTACGACATCGGCGTCGCCGCCTGGCGTCTGGGCGCGGGCCGCGCCCGCAAGGAGGACCCGGTGCAGGCCGCCGCGGGCGTCGAACTCCACGCCAAGCCCGGCGACACGGTGACCGAGGGCCAGCCGCTCCTCACCCTCCACACGGACACCCCCGAGCGCTTCGAGTACGCGCTGGAGGCGGTGACGGGCTCGTACGACGTGGCCGCCGCCCCCGGCACGACGTTCACGGCGGCACCGGTGGTGCTGGAACGTATCGCCTGACATACGGCTTGACCTGCAGGTTACCCATTCGGGTGAACGGGATCGGTGGACGGCCGCCGGTCCCGTTCGGCATGCTGTGATCGGTGACGTACCGATAGGAGACCGCCATGAGTGCACTCACCGTCGACCACGAGCCCGAGCGGAACTGGGACGACCTCGTCCGGTTCCGGGAGGAGATGGAGTGGCCCGAGGGCAGCAAGGTGGAGATCATTGAGGGGATCGTCACCGTGTCGCCTACTCCCGCGAACCAGCACAACCTGATCGCTGATGTTGTCCAGCGCCGCCTGTATTCAGCGATTCCCGATGACTGGGGGATCTTCCAGACCCTCTCCATCGCGGTGCCCTCGCGTCTAGGGATGTTCATTCCGGACCTCGTCGTGGTGCCCACGAGGGAGATCGACGGCCCCGGCAACTACATCCCGGCCGGCGCGGCCGAACTCGTCGTGGAAGTCACGTCCAAGTCCAACGCCCGGCACGACCGCGTCAGCAAGCCCGCCGCCTACGCTGCTGCGGGCATCCCTCTCTACCTGCTCATCGACCGCTGGGCGCCGGGCGGCCCCACGGTCACGCTCTACGGCGAGCCCCAGGGCGACGTCTACCGGGTCCTGCACGCGGGAAAGTTCGGCGAGCTGATCGTGTTGCCGGAGCCCTTTGACCTCAAGCTCGACACGAGCGTGTTTCCCGTCCACTGAGCGTCCATCGACGGGCGTCACCCCAGCAACGCCGCGATCACCACCAGCACCGGCACAGCCAGCATCGTCGACAGCAGGATCGACTCTCGGGCCAGGACC
Source organism: Streptomyces sp. NPDC087844 (assembly GCF_044742785.1). Classification (NCBI taxonomy): domain Bacteria; kingdom Bacillati; phylum Actinomycetota; class Actinomycetes; order Kitasatosporales; family Streptomycetaceae; genus Streptomyces; species Streptomyces sp. NPDC087844. The sequence goes on from NZ_JBIUVD010000002.1 coordinate 285,749, forward strand.
TCGCCGACCCGGTAGCGCGAGGCGTACGTGAAGAGGTTCTGGGCGGCAGGCAGGGCCGAGGTGACGACCACGTCGAGCAGGGGCTCGCCCCGCAGGCCGAAGACTCCCGCCGCCAGGGCCCAGGCCGTCAGCGGCTGCCCCACCGACTTCAGGGCGACGGAGAGCAGCACGGGCGCCCGGTCCGCCCCACGCCCCGGCATCGTGCTGCCGCACAGGGAGATCCCGAAGGCGAGAAGCACGGCCGGTACGGACATGTTGCCGATCAGGGTCAGCGGATCCATGACGGGCCCCGGGACGGTCAGCCCGGTCGCCGAGACGGCCACCCCGGACAGCGAGCCGATGGCGATGGGGTTGCGGACGGGGACGGTCACCCGCCGCCAGACCGACTGCTTCTCGCCCGCGCCCGACAGGTCGAGGACCGTCAGCGCGACCGGCGTCATCACGATCTGCTGGAACAGCAGGACGGGCGCGACGAGTGAGGCGTCCCCTAGGACGTACACGGCGATCGGGATGCCGAGATTGCCCGCGTTGACGTAACTGGAGCAGAGCGCGCCGATCGTCGTACGGCCCACGCCCCAGCGGCGTACGGCACCGACCGCGACGAAGACCCCGGCCACCGCGAAGGTGCTGACCGCCGTCACCAGCAGCCGGTTCGACAGGATCACCGACAGGTCGGCCCGCGCGAGGGTGGTGAAGAGCAACGCGGGCGTGGCGACATGGAACGCGAGCTTGGTCAGCACCTCCCGTCCGTTGTCGCCGAGATACCCCCGACGCCCGATCAGATACCCGACCCCGATGACCACGGCGATGACCGCGAATCCGTTCAGCACCCCTTGCACGGGACCTCCCGCGAGCCCGGGGGCCGGCGGAGCCCGGGTATCCGGGGTGGGACGGGCGGCGATTCATGGGTCATACACCCAACCCTAGGGCCGGGAGGGCCCCCACCGTCCCCGGGCTTCCCGCCACCGCACGGGGGCTCCGCCCCCTCGCCCCCGTCCGCGCCGTTCCCCGCGCCCCTCAAGTCGGGGCTGCGCCCCGTCAGGGGCGCGGGGAACGGCGCACCCAGCCCTCACTCACCCGCACCCGACAAACACCCCAGCCGACCGCAGGTCACCCCGCTCAGCGATGAGTTCCGCACCCCGCCCGGGTCTACCGCACGTGGACCCCACGACACCCGACGTACTCGTACTGCCCGGCCCCGTCACCAAGGACGACGTGCCGAGGCTCTGCGAAGCCGTGCGCACACGGCTGCAGCACACCACAGCCGCCGTCGTCGTCTGCGACGTCACAGACCTGGGCCCACCCGGCCTGACGACCATCGACGCACTGGCGAGGATGCAGCTCGCGGCCCGCCGCGCCGGAGGCCGCCTCAGACTCCGCGCCCCGGACCCCGCCCTACGCGCGCTGCTCGCCCTGGTCGCCCTGCCCTTCGAGCTGGAGAGGCAGCCCGAACAGCGGGAACCACCGCTGCGTGTCGAGGAAGCAGTGGAACCCGGTGATGCGCCCCTCTGAGATCTCCAGCACCTGCACCGCCCATGCCACCCGCCCCCCGGTCTCCGGGTCGGGCTTGTACTGGGCGAAGCCCGGCAGTCCGTTCACCGCGACCGGGACCAGGTGGGAGTCCGCGCAGGGCGCACCGAGCGTGGTCATGAAGCCCGTGATGTCCGAGGGGCCGGTCAGCCACAGGTCGAACGGCGGCATCGTCATCACGGCGTCCTCGTGCAGGAGGGCCGTCAGCGCCGCCATGTCGTACCCCTCGAAGGCGGCCACATAGCGATCGAGCAGCTTCTGCTGCTCCTCGTCGAGCGGATCGGAGGTGGCGGCCCGCGCGGCGGCACTCCCGCTCCCGCTCTCCGAGAGCGTCGCACGCGCCCGTTGGAGCGCGCTGTTCACGGAGGCGACCGTGGTACCGAGCAGCTCGGCCACCTCGCTCGCCTTCCACGCCAGGACCTCACGCAGGATGAGCACCGCCCGCTGCTTGGGCGGCAGCTGCTGCAGGGCGGCCATGAAGGCGAGGCGCACCGATTCCTTGGCCACGGCGGCCTCGGCCGGGTCGGCGACCGTCGGCAGCACGCGCGCGTCCGGCATGGGCTCCAGCCAGGTGTTGTCCGCGCGAGGCGTCAGGGCGGCCCGCGCGAGGGGCGTCGAGTCCGTCAGATCCATGGGCCGGGCCCGTTTGTTGCCTGCGGTCAGCATGTCCAGACAGACGTTCGTCGCGATCCGGTACAGCCACGAACGCATCGAGGAGCGGCCCTCGAACTTGTCGTAACTGCGCCAGGCGCGCACCAGTGTGTCCTGGACCGCGTCCTCGGCCTCGAAGGACGAGCCCAGCATCCGGTAGCAGTACCCCGTCAGCTCGACCCGGTGCTTCTCCAGCCGGACATCGAGGTCTTCCACCGTCGCCGTACCGTCGCTCATAAGCCAACCCACCCCTGTGGCCTTGTCCGCCGTGCGAGCACCGCCCCATTGCGGTACCAGCACTCCGGAAGCTACCGCAGCCCACTGACAATGGCCCCCCGGGACGAAAAAGGTGCAGGTCAGGACAGTTACTGTCCTGACCTGCACCCACCTGTCCGCCGGTTGCCCCCGGTGAGCCCCGGGTGTGTCAGTGCTGCACGGCCACCAGCCGCCGCCGCGTCCGGGCCGCGTGCGACCCGAGCACCGTGATGCCCACGACCCCGGCCACCGCCAGCAGGCCGAGCGCGACCGTCCCGGCCCAGCCGCCGGAGTGGTAGGCGACCGCGCCGAGCGTGCCGCCCGCACTGGAGCCCAGGTAGTAGGCGGACTGGTACAGCGCCGAGGCCTGGGCGCGGCCCTCCTTCGCCGTGTGGCTGACGGAGGAGGACGCCACCGCGTGCCCGGCGAAGAACCCGGCCGTGATCAGCACAAGACCGAGCAGCACGAACGGCAGCGAGTCGGCCAGCGACACCAGCAGCCCCGCGGTCGTCGTGGCGCCCGCGAGATACAGCGCGCCGCGCCTGCCGAGCCGGCCCACCAGCTTTCCGGCGGTCGACGCCGAGACCGTACCGACCAGGTAGACGAGGAAGATCGAGCCGATGAGGCCCTGCGGAAGGGAGAACGGGGCGTCGGTGAGGCGGTAGCCGATCACCGTGTAGACGGCGCCGAACACCGTCATGAACAGCGCGCCGATCGCGTAGAGCCTGCGCAGCAGCGGGTTCGCGAGGTGAGCGCGGACCGTGCGGACCAGCGCCGCGGGGCGCGGCGAACCGGCCTTGAAGTGCTTGGGCGCCGGGATCAGCAGCCGGAAGGCGACGGCGCAGCCCACCGCGATCACGCCGATCACCGCGACGGCGACCCGCCAGCCCCACTCCTGCGCGGCCCAGCCGGAGATGACACGGCCGCTCATCCCGCCGACGCTGTTGCCCGCGACGAACAGGCCGATGGCGGTGATCAGTGCCTTCGGCCGTACTTCCTCCGCCAGGTACGCCGTCGCCGAGGCCGGCAGCCCGGCCAGTGCCGCGCCCTGGACGGCCCGCAGCGCGATCAGCCAGCCGACCGAGGGGGCGAAGGGCACGAGCAGTCCGACGGTCACCGCGACCGCGAGCGACGCCGTCATCAACGTACGCCGCCCGAACCGCTCGGAGAGCGCGCTCAGCGGCAGGACGAACAGGGCCAGTGCGCCGGTCGCCGCCGACACCGTCCAGCTCGCGCTGCTCGCCGTGACCCCGAAGTCGCGCGAGATCAGCGGGAGAAGGGCCTGGGTGGAGTAGAGGAGTGCGAAGGTCGCGACCCCGGCGAGGAACAGGGCGAAGCTCATCCGGCGGTAGCCGGGCCCGCCCGGGGTCAGCCGGGTGTCGACGGAGACCACTTCGGCGGGGACGGCGGCTTCGGTGGGAGTGGCGGCGGCGGAGGGGGCGACCACGCCGGTGGACGCCCCGGTACTGGCGGAAGGCATGTTTCGAACCTAAAGTCCTCCCCGTCATCCGTCCAATGCATGGAATCGCCATAATCGTTCCTGTGATGCATCAGCAGAGGTCAGAGGGTCGCCTGTCACCGTCCGGTGACACAGAAGACAGCGCGGGCATGTCGAGGTTGCTCGCCCCACGCCTGGCGTACTTCGCCGGAGTCGCCCGCACCGAGCACGTGACGCGGGCAGCGCGGGAGATGCAGGTCCCGCAGTCGACGCTGTCCCGGGCGATGGTCCGCCTCGAACAGGACCTGGGAGTGGACCTCTTCGCCCGCCGGGGCCGCACGGTCTCCCTCACACCGGCCGGCCGTACGTTCCTCGGCTCCGTCGAACGGGCGCTCGCCGAGATCGAGCGGGCCGCCGACGAGGTACGGGCCGACGCCGACCCCACCACCGGCAAGGTCGCCTTCGGCTTCCTGCACACCATGGGCTCCGAGACGGTACCCGCCCTGATCCGGGCCTTCCGCGTAGACCACCCCCGCGTCCGCTTCAGCCTCGTCCAGAACTACGGCGAGGCGATGATCGAGCGGCTGCGCTCCGGCGAACTGGACCTCTGCCTCACGTCCCCCGTCCCGGACGCCCCCGACCTGGTCGGCCGCCGCCTGGACGAACAGAAGCTCCGCCTGGTGGTCCCGGCCGACCACCGCCTGGCCTCCCGCCGCCGCATCCGCCTCGCCGAGGCCGCCGACGAGGCCTTCGTCACCCTGGAACCCGGCTACGGCCTGCGCCGCATCACCGACGACCTCTGCCGGCAGGCGGGTTTCCGCCCCCGGGTCGCCTTCGAGGGCGAGGAGGCAGAGACCCTGCGAGGCCTGGTGGCGGCGGGCCTGGGAGTGGCCCTCCTGCCCCCGCCGGCCGTCCCCCGACCAGGAGTGGTGGAACTGACGGTCACCGCCCCCCGGGCGGCCCGGGAGATCGGCGTCGCCTGGCTGGACGGCCACCCGGACACACCTCCGGTGGCGGCCTTCAAGAAGTTCCTGCTGTCGAAGAGGGGTTCGTTGCTGCCGGAGTGAGGGGAGGCCCCTCCCGCGGCGTGGGGTCGTTTCGGCCGCTCTGGTCGCGCCAGGCCCGTGGCGAGATTCCGTACGCCTGCTTGAACACCTTGCTGAAGTGGGTCGCGTCCACGAAGCCCCAGCTGCGCCCTATCGCGGCGATGGTCCGCAGCCGGCCGTGCGGGCCGGCCAACTCCCGCCTGCATTCGGCCAGGCGGTGTGCACGGATCCAGTCTCCGAGGCTGATGCCCGACCGGGACAGCACGGCGTAGAGATGGCGTACGGAGATGCCGTGCACGGCGGCGATCCTTGCCGCCGACAGACCGGGGTCAGCCAGGTGCGTCCGGATGTACTGGGTGATCCGCAGGCTGAGTGTCGCCTCCATCGGTGCTCCGGCCCGGCGGGAGCTTCCGTGCTGCGAGGTCAGGACGGCGCGGAGCAGTTCGATGCTGGGCTCCACGACGGCGTCGGCGTGCGGACCGTGCCGCAACTCGTCGGCGGAGGCCAGTTGCGAGAAGTAGGTGAAGGCGAGGCGCGCGACCGGGTTGCCGGGGCCCAACGTGGTCGCGGAGACGTCTCGTAACAACCGCTCGGGGAGCGCGAGCGCAGCGCGGGGGAGACGGAGGAAATGGTGGTCGACCCCCTCGTCGAAGAGAAGCGTGTAGGGAGAGGTCGATTCGTAGACGGCGAAGTCCCCGGCGCCCAGCAGGCATTCGCGGCCGTTCTGCACCACCAGGCTGGTGCCCGTCATCTGAAGTCCGAGGAAGACGAACGGTTCCTCGTCCACCCGGGCCAGCCGCTCCGTCCGGCGGATGGTGACGGCGGTCGCCCGCGCCGACAGGATCCTGAGGGGCCCGACAGCGCCGAGCCCTATACGAACGGAGATGTCCTCCGCCGGCAGAGGATGGTCGATATCGACCGCCACCACGGATTCCCACACCGCGTTCCGGACCACTTCCTCCCGGTCCTGCGGCGGCATGAACGCGGTGTCCAGGACCGGGCTCATGAGGCGGGCCCTCTGGGTCGGTCATAAAGCCGGCCCGACGATATCTCGCCGTGCTCCCCCATAAGACACCCTTCCCCCGCGCACGGTTCCTGACGTCAGCTTGGCAGGATTCGCTCTTGCCGCGCAACGCTTTCGGCGCGTGTGGGCAGGGCCTCTGACCTGATGTGTTCCATGACGCGGAGTCAACTCGACCCGGTGCACGACTGACAAAGTTTCCTGCACCACGGACAAAGTCCGAAGGCCGCGACGACTTTAAATTCCATTAGTGAGGCCGTCACTTCTGAGTCAAGAAGGACACGCCGAGTGAAGGAAGAAAATCCTCTGTCGTTCTTTGCTGCTTCCGCGGCTCATCGAACTGAAGGGACACCATGACCCTCCGCGCGATACGTACCCGCCTGGGCGCCACCGCCCTCGCCGTCACCGCCCTCGCCACCGGTGCCGTGACCATGAGTGCCTCGCCCGCCTCCGCCGACAGCATGTACGGCTGCTCGTACCCGCGTGTGTGTCTGTACGACGGCTCCTACGCGAGCGGCAGCATCTTCAGCTACTACCAGGACACGACCTACCAGGCCATCATCGGCGGCGGGAACCGGGTGGACGCGGTCGTCAACACCCGCAATGACGACTCCGTCTGGCTGATCGACCAGGGCGCTTCCCCGGACGCGTACATCTGCATCCCGCGGAACACCGCCGTCAACCTCGGCAGCTACACCCACCCCAACGGCACCACCTGGGCGAACGACGCCGACGCCATCAAGATCTGGGGAGACCCGGACACGGGGACGTGCAGCGGCACCACCCAGGTGCGCCAGGGCCGCATCGCCGACGGCTGGCGCCCCTGACGGACCGGGCCGTCCCCGGGTACTTCGGTCCCGGGGACGACCTCACCCCGAGGTCGCGTACGCCACGAACTCGGCCCAGGCCTCCGGCAGGAGCGCGAGTTGCGGGCCGCCTATGTTCTTCGAGTCGCGGACGTGGATGGCATCGGGGGAGGAAGCTACCTCCACGCACGAGTCGCCTTCGCTGCCACTGCTGTAGCTGCTCTTGAACCACGCGAGCTCGGTGGCGTCCCCGGCAGAGTTGCGCATCATGTTTCCCCCAGCAGTTGTTTGATGTGGGCCATGGACTCACGGGGTGTGAGCGCTTGGGCCCGGACGATGCCGTACCGCATTTCCAGGATACGGAGTTGCCTGGGCTCGCTGACTTGTCGACCGTTGGACACGACCGGCGAACGTCCCACTGCCGAGCCGTCGACGAACTTCAACACCTCGATCCCGCCGTCGACCCCCGCATGCTCCTCGCGATCCATCGGCATCACCTGTAGCTCGACATTCCGCAACTGCGCGAGCAACAGGAGGTGTTCGAGCTGACGGCGCAGCACCGCTGGTCCGCCGAGCGGACGTCGGAGTGTCCACTCCTCCACGATGAAACTGAGCTCGGGCGCCGGGTCCCGTTCGAAGATCGCCTTGCGGGCCACGCGCGCGGCGATGAACTTCTCCACCTCGTCCTCCGCATACGCGGGGCGCCGCATCATGAGCAGCCCGCGCGCGTACTGCGGCGTCTGCAACAACCCGTGGATGTTGAGGGGGTCGTACAGCTGAAGTTCGACCGCTCGCCCCTCGCCATCCGCGATGTCCCGCACCTTCTTGGGATAGCGGACCTTCGCCACGTCCTGCTTCATCGCCGAGAGCAGGCCGCCGGCCCCCAACACCTCGTCCGCGCGGTCCAGGTACTCGGGTCGTGGAATCCGCATGCCTCCCTCGACCTTGAAGACCAGAGCCTCCCCGTACCCCACCGCCTCCCCGAACTCCCCCGCCCGCATGCCCTTCGCCTCGCGGCGCAGTTTCAGCTGGCGGCCCACCATCGCGACCACCGCCACGCCCCAGTCGTCGTCCGGGTCGACCTCCCAACCCGGCTCGTCCGCCTCGCTCTTCAGCTGTTCCGCGACATCGTTCACCTGCGTCATCCCGCGCCCCTCCGCCGTCCCGCCTCGTCACGGAACACGGTAGACACGTGCGACCACACAGAGCGACGCGAATCAGGAAAAGTCCACCCACGTCAGGGGCGCGGGGAACTGCCGGTCCAGGTCACCGCCGCAGCGACCGGCCGAAGCCCGACGCGAGCGGCATCCGCAGCCCCAGCGGTGGCGGAGCCGCCAGCGCGTCCTCCACCGGCCGCGAGAACGCCCGCCCGAACAGCGTCCCCATCACGAAGTCCTCCGCGAGCGCGTGCACTTCGTCCCGGAACGCGTGCAGCGCGTGCCGGTCCGAGTGCACCTCGAACCGGCAGATGTCCCGGTTCGCCTTCTTGGCCCGCGCCGCGAGCCGGAACGACAACTCCGGGTCCGTCCGCTGGTCGTTGGTGCCGTGCACGATCAGCACCCGCCGCCCCGCGAGCTGCTTCACCGGTTCGGGCGGTGCCGCGGCATCCTCCTCGGGCAGCCAGGGGGACAGCGCCAGCACGGAGTCGACGGCGGTGTGGCCTCCCGCGTGCAGGGCGGCCCGGCCGCCCATGTCCAGCCCGACCAGACAGACGGACACGTCCCCGTACCGCCGTACGATCTCGTCCGCGGCCCACGCGGCGTCCTGCGCCAGATGCGCCTCGCTCCCGTTCCAACCGCGGAACCGGTAGTGCACCACGTGCACCGCCAGCCCCTCCGTACGTCCCGCGCGGGTGAGCCGGCGGCCCAACGCCCTCACCGACGCGGTCGCCAGCATCGGTGAAGGTCTGCGCGAGGAGGTCTTGTCGCCGCCCGGCAGCAGCAGCACCACGCCGCTCACCGCCGTCGGCTCCGTGCCGAGTGCCCGCCCCAGCCGTGCCGTGCGAACCGGCGTCGCTTGCTGTGCCATGACAAAACAGTGTCAGAAGTAATGGTGTACGCCATCCGTCCGCACGGTCACCGTTACATATCGACGGATCCGCGCAAGGAGAGATCTACGCGCGTAGGCGTTAGAGTGCGGAAATGACGAGCCAGACCAAGAACACCCCGAGCTCGGAGCAGATCCGCCGGGCGCCGAAGGTCCTGCTGCACGATCACCTGGACGGTGGCCTGCGCCCCGGGACGATCGTCGACCTCGCCCGTGACGCGGGCTATACGGGCCTCCCGGAGACGGACGCCGACAAGCTCGGCATCTGGTTCCGCGAAGCCGCCGACTCCGGTTCGCTGGAGCGGTACCTGGAGACCTTCGCGCACACCTGCGCCGTCATGCAGACCCGCGAGGCGCTGGTCCGCGTCGCGGCCGAGTGCGCCGAGGACCTGGCCGAGGACGGCGTCGTCTACGCCGAGGTGCGGTACGCGCCTGAGCAGCACCTCGAAGCCGGGCTCACCCTCGAAGAGGTCGTCGAGGCCGTCAACGAGGGCTTCCGCCAGGGCGAGCGGCTGGCCCGCGAGAACGGCCACCGCATCCGCGTCGGCGCCCTCCTCACCGCCATGCGGCACGCGGCCCGTGCCCTGGAGATCGCCGAACTGGCCAACCGCTACCGGGACCTGGGCGTCGTCGGCTTCGACATCGCGGGCGCCGAGGCGGGCTTCCCGCCCACCCGTCATCTGGACGCCTTCGAGTATCTGAAGCGGGAGAACAACCACTTCACGATCCACGCGGGCGAGGCCTTCGGGCTCCCCTCCATCTGGCAGGCGCTCCAGTGGTGCGGCGCCGACCGGCTGGGCCACGGCGTGCGCATCATCGACGACATCCAGGTGCAGGACGACGGCACGGTGGAACTGGGCCGCCTCGCCTCGTACGTACGTGACAAGCGGGTGCCGCTGGAGCTGTGCCCCAGTTCCAACCTCCAGACGGGCGCCGCCGACTCGTACGCCGAGCACCCCATCGGGCTGCTGCGGCGGCTGCACTTCCGGGCGACCGTGAACACCGACAACCGCCTGATGTCCGGCACCAGCATGAGCCGGGAATTCGAGCACCTTGTCGACGCTTTCGGTTATTCGCTCGACGACATGCAGTGGTTCACAGTCAATGCGATGAAATCAGCATTCATTCCTTTCGATGAACGACTGGCCATGATCAATGACGTCGTCAAGCCCGGTTACGCCGAGCTGAAGTCCGAATGGCTGTTCCAGCAGACCGCCTCCACCAGCGGTTCTGTGCGCGAAGAGGGCTGAAGTCACAGGGCGGGAAGCGGCCGGGTGGCGACGACTCGGCCGCTTTTCGATGTTTGCGGGGCGCGCTCGCACGTGATTACCGTTTCGGACCGCTCGAATCCCCGTCACAGCATGCAAGGACGAAGATGAAGCAGTCTGCTGCCAAGACCCTCGGTGTCGCCGCTCTCGGTGCCGCCTTCGCCGCCGCCGGTGGCGGTGCGGCCGAGGCCGCCCCCGCGGTTCCGGACGTCGCCCCGGCGCTCTCCACCGCCACCAGCGCGCTGCCGGTGGAAGGACTCACCGACAAGCTGCCCGGCGGCGGCGAGGGGGTCGCCAACGGTCAGCGGGCACTCGGCACTGCTGTCACCGCCGCCCAGCCCGCCGTCACGGACCTTCTCGCGCAGGGCCCGACCGCGCCTGTCGCCGGTCTGCTCGGCGGCCTGCCCCTCCAGGGCCTGCCCACCCACGGCCTCCCCGTGAACGGCATCCCGCTGGGCTGACCCCGGCCCCCGCGGTTCCGTAGCGCCGCTTCCGTAGCGCCGCTTCCGTACGCGCCGCCCCCGTACGCGCCGATGGGGCGCACCCCCGCTCGGGTGCGCCCCATCGGCGTGCTCGCGGTCACTCACGAGCATGCGGGTGTCACCAGGCCGTGCGGGTCGCCTTGCCCTCCGCGGGGAAGAGGATCCACAGCGCTATGTAGAGCAGGAACTGCGGGCCCGGCAGCAGGCAGGACACCAGGAAGATCACTCGCATCGTGGCCGCGGAGGTGCCGAAGCGCCGCGCCAGCGCTGCGCACACTCCGCCGATCATCCGGCCGTCGGTGGGGCGGGCAAGGCGGTTCATTGCGACTCCTTCGTGAGTGTCGTCGGACGGATCCGGGGCTTCCTGCGCGGTCACCCCGTCTGACATCCACGGTACGGACACGAAGAGTCACGGGCGTCACTCTATGGAGCGATGCCGACCCTGGGAATTGTCGGGGTAAGACCCTGAGTCGACTCCTCCACCGCTTCCGTGCGGCGCAGCGCGGCGGCCCGGCGACGCAGCAGGGCCCGGCGGCGCAGGGCGGCCCGCGCGGCCGGTACGACGGCGAGATGGGCCAGCGCCACGCCCACGGTGTTGAGCAGCAGCGAGTCGACGTCCACGACCTGGCCCGGCACCCCGGTCTGCAGGAGCTCGATGCCCATCGACAGCAGCGCGCCCGCGGCGACCGTCCGCATCAGGGACAGCAGCGGGGAGACGGCGAGCCTGCCGCCCGCGAGCGGCAGCAGCACCCCGAGTGGGGCGAGCAGCAGCAGGCCCTTGCCGATGGCGTGGGCCGCCGCCTCGGGACCCAACGCCAGATCGGCCCTGATGCCGGCGAACGGACGCAGGTTCGCGGCGCTCACCCAGGGCACGTCCAGGGGCCGCAGCGTGACCCAGGCGACAAGCGCGAGATGTGCGACGAGGAGGAGACCTCCCGTCACACGGACGCGGTTCACGGCGGTTTCGCCGGTCGAGCCTTGACGCTGCACGACCCCCAAGACGCGGCCACCGGCAGGATCGGTTCCGTGTGACGGCGGCGCTTGGCCCGCACGGGTGAGGCGTGCGCCACAGACGGGCTCCGGCCGGCCGCTTCGGGACGGCCTCCACAAGGCGCCTGCCCGCGGAGCAGGAGGGCTCAGGCCCCGTCGGCCCGCGTCGAGGGCGGGGTCTCCGTGCCCGGCCGCGTACGCACGGCCTCCGTGCACTCGTAGCGCCGCGAGGCGTCGGTGCCGGGGCCGCCCAGGGTCACCGTGCCGTCGTCGGAGGCGGCCTCCGAGTCGCTGAAGGTGCAGATGATCTGCGCCAGCGCGTACGGGGTCAGCTCCGCGGGCGCCGTGCTCAGCCGGAGCGCGTCACCCGGGTCGGTGCGCTGCGGGCCGGTCACCGTCAGGCCCTTCGGCAGGGTCGTCGAGTAGTTCGCCTGCTTCTCCGCGTCCGACGGGGACTCGGAGAGCTCGTCGAGGAGGGCCTGCGCGGCCCGTACCCGGTCCGTCTCCGCGGGACCCGCCTCGATGCGTACGGTCCGGTCGACCGGCGCGAGCTGGGAGGAGCAGACGAGGAAGACCTGCACGAGGATGCCGCGCGAGGACTGCGTACCGATGTCGGGACCGGTCAGCGCGCACGGCACCCGGGAGGGCGCGGGGCCGAAGTCGGTCGGCACCTCCGTCGCCCGGATTCCGCACCCGGCCAGCGCCAGCGCCATGGCCAGCAGCGGAACGGCGAGCGCCGGACGGACCGCACGGACCGCGCGCAGGGCTCGTGCCGCGCGCAGGGCTCGTGCCGCGCGCAGGGCTCGTGCCGCGCGCAGGGCTCGTGCCGTACGTGCCGTACGTGCCGTACGTGTCGCACGCGGGGCGCGTATGCCCTGTGTCTCCGGTGTGTCCTGTCGTCGTACGGGCATCACACGCCCCCCTCCGTGCGGTCGGCGTCGGCCCCGTGGGCGTCCTCGGCCCCGGGATCCCCGTGGTCCTCGGGGTCCTTCGGCTCGGAGGAGTCGAGCGGCAGGCGCAGGGTGAAGACAGCGCCGCCCTTGGGTGAGTTCGCGGCGGTGATGTCGCCGCCGTGGATGTGGGCGTTCTCCAGGGCGATGGACAGGCCGAGGCCGCTGCCCTCGGAGCGCGGCCGGGAGGCGCTCGCCTTGTAGAAGCGGTCGAAGACGTGCGGCAGGACGTCCTCGGGGATGCCGGGACCGTGGTCCTGCACCTCGATGACCAGGTCGGCGCCCTCCGCGCGCACGCACACGCGCACGGGGGAACCGCCGTGCTTGAGGGCGTTGCCGATGAGGTTCGCGAGGATGACGTCCAGGCGGCGCGGGTCGATGTGCGCCATGATGCCGCGCGGGGCGTCCAGTTCCACCGCGTCCAGCCAGGCGCGCGCGTCGATGCACGCGGTGATCTGGTCGGCGATGTCGACGGTGTCGGAGACGAGCCGGGCGGTGCCCGCGTCGAAGCGGGTGACCTCCATCAGGTTCTCCACGAGGTTGTTCAGCCGCCGGGTCTCGCTGACGACGAGCCGTACGGCGGGCTCGATCATCGGGTCGACGCTGCCGGTCTCGGCGTCGAGCTCCTCCTCCAGCACCTCGGTCACCGCGGTGATCGCGGTCAGCGGTGTCCGCAGTTCGTGCGACATGTCCGCCACGAAGCGCCGGGACGCCTCGTCGCGGGCGCTCATGTCCGCGACCCGTTTCTCCAGCGCCTCCGCCGTGCGGTTGAACGTCCGTGACAGATCGGCGAGTTCGTCCGTCCCTGACACCCGCAGCCGGGTGTCGAGCTTGCCCTCGCCGAGCCGCCGGGCGGCGGTCCCCAGCCGGTGCACCGGCTTCAGCACGGTCGTCGCGGCGGCCTGCGCGAGGAGCGCGGAGCCGATCAGCGCGAGTCCGGTCGCGATCCCCAGCGACCAGGCGAGCGAGTTGAGATCCTTGGCCTCCGGCTCCAGCGACTTGAGCATGTACCCGGTCGGCCCGCCGCCGATCACCTTGGCACCGCCCACCAGATACGGCTTGTCGCCCTGCACGGTCCGCTGCCAGTACAGGTGGTACGCGTACTTGTTGCGCGAGGAGATCTTCTGTTCCTTGTTCACCGCCTTCTGGAGGGACTGCGGTACGTCCTCCAGCGTGAAGGTGTCCAGGTCGGAGTTGCCGCGGACGGCCTTGCCGTCCGCATCCTCGGCGATCAGCAGCACGCTGAAGCGCTGGCTGCTGTTCGCCATCTGCCCGGCGGCGCGCTGCAGTTCCCCCTGCGTGGGGTGCTGCCGCAGTGTGCTGGCGCGGGTCTGCATCGCCTGCTGGAAGTCGCCGAGCACCGCGTCCTGCGTACGGGTGAGCACGGCCTCGCGGTTGAGCCAGTACGCGATCCCGGACGCCGACACGGCGGCGGTCAGCGCGACCAGCCCGAACACCACGACCAGGCGCAGCCGAAGACTGGTGAAGCGCAGCCCCGCCATGACCGTCCGACGGGCCGCCGCCCAGCCACGGAGCTTGTCCTGCGGTTTGGTCACTGAGGATTGTCCAGCCGGTAGCCGACGCCGCGCACGGTACGGATCAGGGTCGGCGAGGACGGCACGTCCTCCACCTTCGCGCGCAGCCGCTGCACACACGCGTCGACGAGCCGCGAGTCGCCGAGGTAGTCGTGCTCCCACACCAGCCGCAGCAACTGCTGCCGGGACAGGGCCTGGCCGGGGCGGCGGCTCAGCTCCAGCAGCAGACGCAGCTCGGTGGGCGTCAGCTGCAGGTCCTCGCCGTCCTTCGTCACGGTCATCGCGGCGCGGTCGATCACCAGCGAACCGAAGGTCGCCGAATCGTTCGCCTCGCGCTCGCCGCGGCGCAGCACGGCCCGGATCCGGGCGTCGAGCACTCGCCCCTGCACGGGTTTGACCACGTAGTCGTCGGCGCCGGACTCCAGCCCGACCACGACGTCGATGTCATCGCTGCGCGCGGTCAGCAGGATGATCGGCAACTGGTCCGTCCGCCGGATGCGCCGGCACACCTCGAATCCGTCGATGCCTGGCAGCATCACGTCGAGGACGATCAGATCAGGCCGCTGCTCGCGCAACAGCTTCAGTCCGTCCTCGCCGGTGGCAGCGGTGGCCACCCGGTGTCCCTGGCGCGTCAGCGAGAGCTCCAGGGCCGTCCGGATGGCGTCGTCGTCCTCGATCAGCAACAGGGAAGGCACGGACGTCATTCTGTCCCATGACGTGGGCGGGTATCGACTGTTGGAGCGCTCCCACACATGTCCCGCGTACGAGTGCGTGGCCGAGGTGTGCCGATGTGCCGGATGAGTAGCCGTACGACGCTTCTCTGTGATCGCTCTGTGGGATATCTGGCCCCGCCCCCTGTGACAGCTCTGTGACAGTCGGGGGACACCGTCATGAAGTGGCCCCGGCAAGCTTTTGGTCACAAGCACGGAAGCACCGCAGCGAAGCCGCGACACAGTCGGCGACGAAGCGGGCGAAGTGCCAGAGAACCGAAACTCCACGACGGGGGGCGCGAGATGAACACGCTGCACAGCACCAGCACTGGCGCAGTTGTCACGCGGCTCCACGACGTCACAAGGAGCACCGAGAAGTCCGGTGTGGGTGGGGGAGGGCGTGGGTGCGCTCGCGGCACCGGGCGTCAGCACACCGGGTCGTACATGACGGTGGTCGACGCACATGCGGGGGGAAGCGGCACGGGGGCCGTCCACGGGGGAACGGGGGCGGCGTACGGGGAGGTCACGGGGGAGCGGCACTCGGTGTCGGAGGCGGAGTTCACCGCCTACGTCCAGGAGCGCCGCGCCTCCCTGTACGCGACCGCGTACCACCTGACCGGTGACCGTTTCGAGGCCGAGGACCTGCTGCAGAGCGCCCTCTTCTCGACGTACCGGGCGTGGGACCGCATCAGTGACAAGGCCGCGGTCGGGGGCTACCTCCGCCGCACGATGACCAACCTGCACATCAGCGCGTGGCGCCGCCGCAAGCTGAACGAATACCCGACCGAGGAGCTGCCGGAGACGGCCGGCGACACGGACGCGATGCGCGGCACCGAACTGCGCGCGGTCCTGTGGCAGGCGCTCGCCCGGCTCCCCGAACTCCAGCGCACCATGCTGGTCCTCCGTTACTACGAGGGCCGCACGGACCCGGAGATCGCGGGGATCCTCGACATCAGTGTCGGCACGGTGAAGTCCAGCATCTGGCGGTCGCTCCGCCGGCTGCGTGAGGACGACGTCCTCAGCTTCGGCCGTGACGAGGAGGAGTCCTTCGGGGAGCTCGTCGCCTGAAGGCTGTGGGGGGCTGTCCGTCACTCCGGGGGGAGGCGTCGGGCAGTGAAAGAAGTTCGTCACTTCGGGGGAGGTGACGAACGGCTCGGGGGAGCAACGGGGAGCAACACCCGGGGGGAACCAACGGGGTCCGGGGGGACCACGGGGGAGCACGAAGAGCAGCGGGACCGGAGGGGCCGGGGGGCCCAACCGGCCCCGCTGCTTTTTGCTTTCGGGGGCGCGGGGAACTGCGCAATTCTCAAGGGGCGCGAGGAACTGCGCGTGCTCAGCCCCCGCTCACCCGCAGATGATCCACAACCTCCGGCGCGGAGCGCGAGGCCGTGGCCAGCCTCTCCAGCGCCTCGTCGCGATCACAGGCGTACGCCCCGAGCGCGGTCTGCCGGGACACGATCGACCGCTCGTCCCGCATCAGCCGCCACCCCCGCCGAAGCAGGAACGGCACGGACTTGCGGCCCTCGCGAAGATCCCGCAGGAACCGCCGCCGGAACGTCGTCACGGCGCCCCGGCTGAGACAGAGCGCATCGGCCAGCAGCCCCGCCTCCCGGCACCGCTCCACTATCTCCGCCGCGAAGATGCCCTCGGCGATGAAGACCGGGGTCCCCTCGAAGTCGATGGTCTCGGCACCCGTACGCGCGCTCAGTGAGATGTCGTACACGGGAACGCTCGTACGCCCCGTTCCGCACAGCTCCGCGATCGCCGCGACAGCCGCGTCCGCGTCCCAGGACAGCGGATGGTCCCAGTCGATGTCCGAACTCCCCGCCACCTGCGGCAGTGTCGGGTCGTGGCCCTCCTTGTAGAAGTCGTCGAGCCGCAGCACCGGGAGGCCGGAGCGGGCCGCGAGAAGGGACTTGCCGGAGCCGGAGGGGCCGCACAGCAGTACGACACGGGCGGTTGCCGGGGAATTCGGGAGAGGTGAACTCACGAGACACCAGTGTGCGGCATCATCCGCTCCCGGCCGAGCCCGCGGGTCGCCTTTGGAACGCACGTCACTCCTCAACTACCCTGTGTGTCGACCTGATTACTTTGCGCGGCAGAAGGTGGCAGCAGCGATGGCACGACACTCGGCCCTTCAGAACCCGACCGCCCGGCGCGTGCTGCTGGTCCTCACCACCGCGGGGATCGTGGGCGGCGCCGGTGCGACCGTGGCGGCCGCGGACACCGATCCCGTGGTGGAGGGGGTCCGTACGCGTCCGACCTCGCTGGGCAACATCGACCCGCAGGCCGGACTGCAGGCCGTCACCGGGACGGTCGGTTACGTGACCGGGCCGGTCGCGGGACTGAAGCCCAACCCGCTGGCGGGCACGGGCGTCGACCCGCTCGACAACGGGCTCGGCACCCAGGTGGCCGACTTCCCGCCGCTGGCCACGACCATGCTCACGGCGCCGGTCGCCCAGGCCCAGTCGCTGGGCGGCGTCCCGGTGCTGGGCCAGGCGACGACACTGCTGGGTGCCTGAACCGTACGGACGGATCGCTACGGACGCGCCGGTGACGCGCCGGTGACGCGAGAGAGAGCCGCGCCTCCCCCGGACGGTGGGGAAACGCGGCTCTCCCGCTCTGGTGGGCCGAACGCCGGCCCGGTGGAACGCCGCCCTAGTAGGACGAGCCGGACGCGCCCAGCGCTCCCGTCGGGTGCCAGACCGTCTTCGTCTCCAGGAAGGCCGTGAGGCGGTCGATGCCGGGCGTGGTGAAGTAATCCACAGGCTGTGGACGGACGACCCGCTTGAGGTTGTCGGCCGCCGCGATCTCCAGTTCCTTCGCGAGTGCCTCGTCGGCGCCGGCCAGGTCGATCGCGTTGACGTCCTGGTGGGCGGCGAGCGGGGCCGCGATCTCCGCCGTACCGCCCGTGAGGATGTTGACCACGCCGCCCGGGACGTCGGAGGTCGCCAGGACCTCGCCCAGCGACAGCGCGGGGAGCGGGGACTTCTCGCTCGCGATCACGACCGCCGTGTTGCCGGTCGCGATCACCGGGGCGAGCACCGAGACCAGTCCGAGGAAGGACGACTCCTGCGGGGCGAGGACCGTCACCACACCCGTCGGCTCGGGGGACGAGAGGTTGAAGTACGGGCCCGCCACCGGGTTCCCGCCGCCGACGACCTGTGCGATCTTGTCGGTCCAGCCCGCGTACCAGACCCAGCGGTCGATCGCCGCCTCGACCTGCTCGGCGGCCTTCGCCTTCGACAGGCCCTCGGCGTCGGCGACCTCGTGCACGAACTGGCCCTTGCGGCCCTCCAGCATCTCCGCGACGCGGTAGAGGACCTGGCCGCGGTTGTACGCGGTCGCGCCGGACCAGCCGCCGAACGCCTTTCGGGCGGCGACGACCGCGTCACGGGCGTCCTTGCGGCTCGCGCGCGGCGCGTTGGCCAGCCACTTGCCCTTCGAGTCGGTCACCTCGTACACCCGGCCGCTCTCGGAACGCGGGAACTTCCCGCCGACGTACAGCTTGTAGGTCTTGAAGACGCTCAGGCGCTGCGGCGCACCCTGCGTGGTCTTCTCCATGCTCTTCGGCTTGTCAGACATCGAGGTACGCCTCCAGGCCGTGGCGACCGCCCTCGCGGCCGTAGCCCGACTCCTTGTAGCCGCCGAACGGCGAGGTCGGATCGAACTTGTTGAACGTGTTGGACCAGATGACGCCCGCGCGCAGCTTGCTCGCGACGGCCAGGATCCGGGAACCCTTCTCGGTCCAGATGCCCGCCGAGAGGCCGTACTGGCTGTTGTTGGCCTTCGCGACCGCCTCGTCCGGGGTGCGGAAGGTGAGGACGGACAGCACCGGGCCGAAGATCTCGTCGCGGGCGACGGTGTGCGCCTGGGTGACGTTCGTGAAGAGCGTCGGGGCGAACCAGTAGCCCGACGACGGCAGTTCGCAGGACGGGGACCAGCGCTCGGCGCCCTCGGCCTCGCCCTGCTCGACGAGCGAGGAGATACGGGCGAGCTGCTCGGCGCTGTTGATCGCGCCGATGTCGGTGTTCTTGTCGAGCGGGTCGCCCAGGCGCAGCGTCGAGAGCCTGCGCTTCAGGGAGGCGAGCAGCTCGTCGTGGATCGACTCCTGGACGAGGAGCCGGGAGCCCGCGCAGCAGACCTGGCCCTGGTTGAAGAAGATGCCCGTGACGATGCCCTCGACGGCCTGGTCGATGGGGGCGTCGTCGAAGACGATGTTCGCGCCCTTGCCGCCCAGTTCGAGCGTGACCTTCTTGTTCGTGCCCGCGACCTGGCGGGCGATGGCCTTGCCGACGGCGGTGGAGCCGGTGAAGGCCACCTTGTTCACGTCCGGGTGCTGGACGAGCGCCGCGCCCGCGTCGCCGTAACCGGGCAGGATGTTGACGACACCCTTGGGCAGGCCCGCCTGGCGGCAGATGTCCGCGAAGAACAGGGCGGACAGGGGGGTCGTCTCGGCGGGCTTCAGCACCACCGTGTTGCCCGTCGCGAGGGCCGGGGCGATCTTCCAGGCCAGCATCAGCAGCGGGAAGTTCCAGGGGATGACCTGGCCGGCGACGCCCAGTGGGCGCACCTCGGTACCGAAGCCGGCGTGTTCGAGTTTGTCCGCCCAGCCCGCGTAGTAGAAGAAGTGCGCCGCTACGAGGGGGAGGTCGGCGTCCCTCGTCTCCCTGATGGGCTTTCCGTTGTCCAGCGTCTCCAGGACGGCCAGTTCGCGGCTGCGCTCCTGGATGATCCGGGCGATACGGAACAGGTACTTGGCCCGCTCGGAGCCGGGCAGCGCGGACCACTTCCCGAAGGCCCTGCGGGCGGCGTGCACCGCGCGGTCGACGTCCGCCTCGCCCGCCTGGGCGACCTCGGACAGGACCTCTTCGGTGCTCGGGCTGACCGTCTTGAAGACCTTGCCGTCGGCGGCCTCGGTGAACTCGCCGTCGATGAACAGGCCGTAGGAGGGCGCGATGTCGACGACGGAGCGGGACTCGGGCGCCGGTGCGTATTCGAATGCGGAAGCCATTGCGGAAGCCATGTGGATCAGTCCACCGTCACGTAGTCGGGGCCGGAGTAGCGGCCGGTGGCCAGTTTCTGGCGCTGCATCAGCAGGTCGTTGAGGAGCGAGGACGCGCCGAAGCGGAACCAGTGGTTGTCCAGCCAGTCCGCGCCCGCGGTCTCGTTGACCAGTACCAGGAACTTGACGGCGTCCTTCGTGGTGCGGATGCCGCCGGCGGGCTTCACACCGACCTGGACCCCGGTCTGCGCGCGGAAGTCGCGGACGGCCTCCAGCATCAGGAGGGTGTTCGCGGGGGTCGCGTTGACGGCGACCTTGCCCGTCGAGGTCTTGATGAAGTCAGCGCCCGCCAGCATGCCGAGCCAGCTCGCGCGCCGGATGTTGTCGTACGTCGACAGCTCGCCGGTCTCGAAGATGACCTTCAGGCGGGCGGCGCCCGAGGCCTCCTTCACGGCGACGATCTCCTCGTACACCTTCAGGTACCTGCCCGAGAGGAACGCCCCGCGGTCGATGACCATGTCGATCTCGTCGGCGCCCGCGGCGACGGCGTCGCGCACGTCGGCCAGCTTCACGTCGAGCGCGGCGCGGCCGGCGGGGAAGGCGGTCGCGACGGAGGCGACCAGCACGCCGGACCCGGCGACGGCTTCCTTCGCGGTGGCCACCATGTCCGGGTAGACGCAGACGGCGGCGGTCGTCGGGGCCGTACGGTCCGTGGGGTCCGGGTGGACGGCCTTGGCGCCGAGCGCCCGGACCTTGCCGGGGGTGTCCGCGCCTTCCAGCGTCGTCAGGTCGACCATCGAGATGGCGAGGTCGATGGCGTACGCCTTCGCGGTCGTCTTGATGGAACGGGTGCCGAGCGAGGCGGCACGCGCCTCCAGACCGACCGTGTCGACGCCGGCGAGCCCGTGAAGGAACCGACGCAACGAGGCGTCTGACGCGGTCACGTCCGTGAGTGCGTGAGCTGCGGAGGATGCAGTGGTGGGCATGGTCACCACCCGAGCATATCTACGCGCGTAGCGGCTGTACAGCCCCGGGAGGTCCCTGGCTGGGGGTGTGTTCGTCCGTGGGGGCGTGGGGGCGTGGGGGCGTGGGGGTGGGGGTGGGCTGCGCCGTTCCCCGCGCCCCTTGGGGGTGCCGCTGCGGGGCGGCCCCTGCGGGGCGGCCCTCGGTTTGGCGCCGTGCTGGGCTGCGGGGCGGCGGGGGTGGGATGCGCCGTTCCCCGCGCCCCTGAGAGGGCTGGTCGGGGGTCGTTTTTTGTCTGCGGGCGCGTGGGGGTTGCTCGCGCCGTTCCCCGCGCCCCTTTGCGGGGCGCCCGGCTGGGGCCCGTCAGGGGGTGCGGGGGACTGTGCGCCCGGCCTCGTGCTCCCGCAGGGGACGATGTTCCCGGCTGGTGGCCTTGGAGGGGCCGCCTTGCAAGGGGGCGGGGGAACGGCGCGGCCCGCCCCCACCATGCCGCAGGCGACTGTGTTGCCCGGCTGGGCCCTCTCAGGGGCGTGGGGGGCTGCGCGCACAGGCCCCGCGCTCCCGCAGACGGCGACGTTTCCGGCCAGTCGCCCTTGAAGGGGGGCCTGTAAAGGGGCGTGGGGAACTGCGCGGCCCGTCCCCATCGTGCCGCCGGCGACCGTGTCGCCCGGCCGGGGGCCCCTCAAGGGCGCGGGGAACTGCGCGAGCAACCCCCGTCGGCGTCGCGGACGACAACGACCCCCCACCCGTGGAGCGACCCCCGTGGAGCGACTCCCGTGGAGACGGTCAGGCAGAATCGGGAGTATGACGACCCCGGACCACCAGCCCCCCGCACCGGAAACCCCGAACCCTCCGGAACCCCAGTTCAAGGACAGGGTCTACCGGTCCCCCTCCGGTATCGCGGGCGGCGCGCTGCTCCTCGCCATCGCGGCCTGGCTCGGCATCGACGCGCTGGTCACGGGCGAGGGCCGCACCCCATGGTTGGCGCTGGCCACGCTGCTCCTGCTCGTGCCGCTGGTCGCCGCCTTCACCCTGCGCCCCGCGGTCCACGCGAACGAACAACGCATGCGCATCCGCAACCCCTTCCGGGTGATCACGCTGCCCTGGGGAGCCGTCGAGACGTTCAGGTCCGGCTACTCGAACGAGGTACTCGACAAGACCGGCACCAAGTACCAGGTCTGGGCCGTACCGGTCTCCCTGCGGGCCCGCAACAGAGCGGCACGCAAGGAGGCCCGCGGCGACACGACGGGCGCCCGCGGCCGCCTCGGGCAGCCCCGGCAGTCCCCCCACCCCGCCACGGTGGCCACCGGCCCCGTACGCGCCCCTGGCGACCAGATCATGGACGAACTGCGCGAACTGGTCGAGGCCCGCGGCAAGGACCCGCAGGCCCAGGGCGACGTGTCGGTGCGGTGGGCCTACGAGGTCGTGGCCCCCGCGGCGGCCGGAGCGGTCCTGCTGGCGATCCTCCTGTCAGTGGCCTGATCCCGCACGACACCCGACGACACCCGACGAGACCCACGAGACCCCACGACACCGCACCCCCGCCCGCCCGCCGCACTCGGAGCGAGCCCCCTTGAGGCGGATGGCCACGCCCGCCCGTACGAGAGGGCGGCACCCGCAACGGGCGCCGGGACGTCCGCCGCCTGGGCGGGTCGTTTCGCTCGCTACTGTCACCATCGGTGCCCGCGCCGGTGTCGGCACCGGTGTTTCCACGCGATCCAGGAGTGCATGTGTCGTACGACGAGCCGCTGAGACTGCCCGCGGCCGCGATACCCGACGACTGCCGGGACTGGACGGCCGGCCGGGCGGCGGGCTGGTCGGCCGCGCTGCCGTCGCGCTGGACGTTCCTGCGGGTGCGCCGGTCGATCGCCGGCGCCGTGACCACCTTCGCGCTGTGCGCGGGCGCCTGGGCCGCGATGCTCGGCGGACTGTGGCCGTTCGTCGCGGCGGGCTTCGCGGTGTACGTCCTGTGGGTGCTCGCGCGGCCCGAACTGGTCTGGGCCGGAGCGCCCGCGCTGCTCCTGGGGCTCGCGGTGCAGGCATCGTCCCTGCCGTGGGCGGTGACCGCCGTCGGGGCGTTCGTCGTGGTGGTCTCCTGGGCCGCCGTCGCCGTACGCCTGCGGGCCCGCGGTGCCCAGCTGGAACAGGCACTGGAGGCCGCCGCGGACGGCACGGCACAGGTCCCCGACGCGCGGGCCCCGGTGCGGCGCGGACGCTTCCTGTTCCCGCTCGGCCTCGTGGTGCTCGGGCTCGGTGCGCTCACCGGCGGCACCGCCCATCTGTGGGGCACGGTCGACGACCGGCGCGGTTCCTGGGTCATGGCCTTCTATCTGACGGGGCTCGGCCTGACCGCCCTGGTCTCGGCGTGGCTGGGACGCCACCGTGCCGTCGCACTGCGCCGGGCCCCCGCACCCGTACTGCGTGTTCTCGTACGCGACGACGCGCAGGGCACCACGGAGGTGTACGCGGCGGACGACCTCGCGGCGATGCGGCCGTTGTTCACGGTGGAACTGACGTCGTACGACGGTGAGTCGGACGAGGCCGACGAGGCCGACGAGGATGAGCCGGACTCGGCCGATGCCGATGCCTATGCCGGTACAGATGCCGCCACCGGGGCCGACGAAGAACTGGAGCGGCTTCTCGACGCGGTCGACGACGGCGTCCCCGGGCCGGTCCGCGAGGCCGTCCTCTTCGGCGCCCCCTTCGACGGCGCCGAGCTCGTCGTCCTCAGCGCGGACGAGGACCCGGACCAGCCGCCGCTGACGGAATGGTCGGCGGGACCGGTCCGCCCGCTGTCGCCGAGCGCGGGTGTGCGGCGCATCGCCAGGGAGAAGGCCCGCGAGGAGCAGAACCGCCAACTGGAGCGGCAGGCCAGGGAGTCGGTCGTGGACCGCGCGCCCGCGACGGTGCGCCGCTGGCGTGCGGGCTGGCTGGACTGGATGGCCGCCGCGCTGCTGGTCCAGTGGGGCGTCTGGCTCACCTGGGCCGGGTTCACCGAGGCCGAACCGACCTCCTGGAAGCTGGCTCTGGCCGCCGCGCTCGGTCTCTACGGAGCCGCCCGCGTCCCCGTGAAACTCGCCTGGCGCATCACCGCGGACCGCTCGGGCCTGTGGGTCACCGGGCTGCGCGGCCCCCGGCACGTTCCCTGGGACGACATCCGCTCCGTACGCCGCCGGTCCTTCGAACTG
The DNA here is from genome assembly GCF_044742785.1 of Streptomyces sp. NPDC087844. Classification (NCBI taxonomy): domain Bacteria; kingdom Bacillati; phylum Actinomycetota; class Actinomycetes; order Kitasatosporales; family Streptomycetaceae; genus Streptomyces; species Streptomyces sp. NPDC087844. Next base: position 309,633 of record NZ_JBIUVD010000002.1, read on the forward strand.
AAGCTGCGCTGGCGGGACGACGACTGGTCGGTCGCGGCGCCGCGCTGGGCGTGGTTCGAGCGACGACGCGGCCTGGTCCATCCGTACGACGCGCTGGCGGCCGAGCTGTCGGCCATGCGCGAGGACCCGGCGCTGCGGCCCACCGGAGAGAGCACCACCCCCGAACGGGGCCGCCCGCTCTGGCCGCTGGCCGTCGTGCTGGCGCTGGCGTGGGCGGCGGTCCTGGTGGTGTGGGGCTGAGGGCCCAGGGAGCCAGGGGCCAGGGGCGGAGGCAGGAGCAGGCGGGGTGGCTCGCGCGCTCGTCGGCTGGTTCGTTCGTCGGGCCGGGTAGGCAACCCGCGCCCGTGCCGGTGGCGACCTGAGGGTGAAATCCCGTCCCCCACCGAGGAGTTCACCGTGCCCACTGTGCCCACTGTGCCGACCGTGTTCACCGTACGCAGACACCTGACGCGTCTCGTCACCGTCCTCGCCGCACTCGTCGCGCTGGTCGCCGCGCCCCTCCTCCCGGCGTCCCAGGCGAAGGCCGCCGACCAGTGGAACCCGCCCGCGAACCTGGTGCAGCCGCTGGACGAGGTGTGGAACCACGTCTCGACGACCTATCCGGACCTCCACGGCTTCCGCAACTACGGCTGGGACCAGGTCATGGCCAACCGGGGAAGCATCAACTACTGCGTCCGCTGGGAGTCGGACGCGCCGGTCAGCACGGCCCTGCGGGACCAGATCCACACCGCCCTGAAGAAGCAGTTCGGCAAGTGGACGGCGGCCATGCTGGACAACGGCACGGGCCACAACGCCTGGCCGTACACCAGCGTGCCGGTCGACATCGTCGGCTGGGCGGTGAAGAACCGCTCCACCCTCCAGTGGACCGACAACTCGGTCGACGTCTACGCCGGAAACCTCGACAGCGGGGGAGCCCCGCAGTGCGCGCCCGACTGCGGCCGGTTCTTCCACCAGGACGGCGACTACTCGAAGTGTCCCGGCGGCGCGGCCCGCCACTACGACCAGTCCCTCTGGCTGACCAAGGACTTCCAGGGCGGCGCCGGGGGTGACTGGGGCCAGCGGGTCGGCCAGGAGTACTTCACCGGCGCGCTGTCCCAGGAGGACATCCACATCTACCTGCACGAGGTCGGCCACACCTTCGGCCTCGACGACTTCTACGACTGGACGCCGACGGGCCAGTGCTGCTTCCTCATGAAAGCGGGCAGCGCCACCTACATCACGGAGTTCGACAAGTGGATGTTCCGGGACTTCTGGCGCCACCTGAAGAGCCGTTACGGGCTCTGAGGGGCGGAAGCGGTGACGGACCGGCGCTTCCGGTGGCGCCGGTCCGTCGGGCCGCTCAGATGCCCGCGGCCGCCGACAGGTCCCGCTTGACCGCCGACAGCAGCTCCGTCGCCTTCGCGCGCGCCGCCGGGAGGCCGTCGTGGGTGCCCACCGGGACCACGACCTCCAGGTAGCACTTCAGCTTCGGCTCCGTACCGCTGGGCCGGACGATGACACGGGCGCCGTCCAGCGTGTAGCGCAGGCCGTCCGTGGGCGGCAGCAGGTCCGTCCCCTGGGCGAGGTCCTCGCTCCTGGTGACGGGCAGGCCCGCGAGGTGAGCGGGCGGCTGTTCGCGCAGCCGGCGCATCGCGTCGGAGATGACGGAGAGGTCGTCCACCCGGACGGACAGCTGGTCCGTGGCGTGCAGACCGTGCTCGACGGCGAGGTCGTCCAGCAGGTCGAGGAGCGTGCGGTCCTCCGCCTTCAGCTCCGAGGCCAGCTCCGTGATGGCCAGCGCGGCCGTGATGCCGTCCTTGTCCCGTACGCCGTCGGGGTCGACGCAGTAGCCGAGCGCCTCCTCGTAGCCGTACCGCAGGCCCTCCACCCTGGCGATCCACTTGAAGCCCGTCAGGGTCTCCTCGTACGCGAGACCCGCCTTCTCGGCGATGCGGCCGAGGAGGGAGGAGGAGACGATCGACTCCGCGAACGTGCCGCGGGCGCCCCCGCGGACCAGGTGCGCCGCGAGGAGCGCGCCCACCTCGTCGCCGCGCAGCATGCGCCAGGCGCCGCCGTCCTTGACGGCCGCGGCGCAGCGGTCCGCGTCCGGGTCGTTCGCGATGATCAGGTCGGGGTCGGTCTCGCGGGCCTTCGCGAAGGCGAGGTCCATCGCGCCGGGCTCTTCCGGGTTGGGGAAGGCGACGGTGGGGAAGTCGGGGTCCGGCTCCGCCTGCTCGGCGACGAGGACGGGCGCGGGGAAGCCGGCCCGTTCGAACGCCGCGAGGAGCGTCTCCTTGCCGACGCCGTGCATCGCCGTGTAGACGGTGCGGGCGGTCCGCGGGGAGCCGGGGGCCAGGACCGCGTCCGTGCGCTCCAGATAGGCGTTCAGGACGCCCTCGTCGAGGGTCTCCCAGCCGGAGTCCGGGCGGGGGACGTCGGCGAGGCTCGCGACCGCGGCGATCTCCGCGGCGATCTCGGCGTCCGCCGGGGGCACGATCTGGCTGCCATCGCCGAGATACACCTTGTAGCCGTTGTCCCGCGGGGGGTTGTGGCTGGCCGTCACCTCGACGCCCGCCACCGCGCCCAGGTGCCTTATGGCGTACGCGAGTACGGGCGTGGGGAGGGGGCGGGGGAGTACGGCGGCGCGCAGGCCCGCGCCCGTCATGACCGCGGCGGTGTCGCGGGCGAAGTCGGTGGACCTGTGGCGGGCGTCGTAGCCGATGACGACGAGGCCGTCCGTCTGTCCCTTCGCCTTCAGGTACGCGGCGAGGCCGGCGGCGGCGCGGATGACGACCGCGCGGTTCATGCGCGTCGGGCCCGCGCCGAGCTCGCCCCGGAGGCCTGCCGTGCCGAACTGGAGGGTGCCGGCGAAGCGTGCGGTGAGCTCCGCGGTGTCCTCGGCGTCGATGAGCTTGGCGAGTTCCTCGCGGGTGTCCGCGTCGGGGTCCTCGGCCAGCCATGCCTTGGCCCGCGCGATGAGTTCGTCCTGCACGAGGGTCGACCTCTTTTCGTTCGTCTGTACGTGGTTGTGTACCCCGGTTTCCCTCGGGGGAGCCGCCCCCGAACCCCGGGTCCTCAAACGCCGGACGGGCTACCACTGGCCCGTCCGGCGTTTGAGGACGAGCGCGCAGCGCGATCACGGGGGCGAGGGCGCGAAGCCCCCATGCGTGACGATGGGGGAGGGTAGGGGCGGCGGGGGCGAGAAACCTACAAGCGGTCCAGGACCTGTGTGAGGAGCGCCCCCATGCGCGCGGCCGAGTCCCGCCCGGCCTGCAGCACCTCCTCGTGGTTCAGCGGCTCCCCCGTCATCCCCGCGGCGAGGTTGGTCACCAGGGAGATGCCGAGCACCTCGGCCCCCGCCTCCCGCGCGGCGATCGCTTCGAGCGTGGTCGACATCCCGACCAGGTCCGCCCCGATCACCCGAGCCATCCGGATCTCCGCCGGCGTCTCGTAGTGCGGGCCGGGGAACTGCGCGTACACGCCCTCTTCGAGCGTCGCGTCGATCTCCTTGCACAGCGCCCGCAGTCGCGGTGAGTACAGATCCGTCAGGTCGACGAAGTTCGCGCCGACGATCGGGGACGTCGCCGTCAGGTTGATGTGGTCGCTGATCAGGACCGGCTGTCCGGGCCGCATCCCCTCGCGCAGCCCTCCGCAGCCGTTCGTCAGCACGATGGTCTTGCAGCCGGCGGCCACGGCCGTCCGGACCCCGTGCGCGACGGCGGCGACCCCGCGGCCCTCGTAGTAGTGCGTGCGGCCCAGGAAGACGAGCGCGCGCTTGTCGCCGATCCGGTACGAGCGGACCTTGCTGCCCTGCCCCTCGACCACCGGCGGCGGGAAGCCGGGCAGGTCGGTGACCTGGAACTCGGCGTCGGGCGCACCGAGGGCGTCCACGGCCGGCGCCCAGCCGGAGCCCAGCACGAGGGCGACGTCGTGGGTCTCGGCGCCCGAGTATTCCCGCAGGCGCGCGGCGGCGGCGTCGGCGGCGGCGTACGGGTCGCCCTGGATGTCGTCCGGAAGAAGAGATGCGTTCACGCGCATGAGGGTAGCCGCTCCCGGCCTACGCGCGTAGATGTTGATGGACACGGGTTCGCGATCGTTGTCTTGTTGTTTCCGCCGAAGTGCTCGACCGAACCCCGACGCGGGCGCGTCCCGTGGATCGGCGGGGCCGTCGGGGGGTCAGCAGGGGCGCTTGCGCAGCTCCATCACGTAGTCGTGCGGTGCGCCCGCCGACTCCGCCGCGTCCGCGAGCTCGCCGAGGTAACGGGCTGAGGGGAGCCCTCCCTCGTAACCGTTGAGGACGTACAGCCACGCCGACTCCTCGCCCTCCAGCGTGTGGACCCGTACGCGCATCCGCCGGTAGATGTCGAGGCCGACACCCTCCCAGCGGTCCAGGGACTCCTCGTCCGGGGGAGCGATGTCGTACAGCGCGACGAAGACCTGCGAGCGCGGGGCCTCGGCGATCGTCGCCAGCGCGCCCTCCCAGCCCATGTGCTCGCCGCCGAACGTCAGCCGCCAGCCGTTGAGCCACCCCGTGGCGCGCAGCGGCGAGTGGGGAGCGCGGCGCGTCATGAGCCGCGGGTCGAGATTGCCGGCGTACGCGGCGTAGAGCGACATGGGACCGAGGGTACGGCAGCGGACGCATGTGACTCTCCCGTAACCGCGGCCCCTGATCGCCCGACCGTGCCACCCCGATCGCCCGCCGGCGACACCCGGACAGCGCCCCCGTGCGGAAGCACCTTGAGGCGTGCGGGACAATGGAGTACGTGACTCGGATCGTGATCATTGGCGGCGGACCCGGCGGATACGAAGCGGCCCTGGTGGCCGCCCAGCTCGGCGCGGAGGTGACCGTCGTCGACTGCGACGGCCTGGGCGGTGCGTCGGTGCTCACCGACTGCGTGCCGTCCAAGACCCTCATCGCGACGGCCGAGGTGATGACCACCTTCGACTCCTCGTACGAGGAGCTGGGGATCATCGTCGCCGACGACACTCCGCACATCGACCAGCCCGCGCGGGTCGTCGGCGTGGACCTCGGCAAGGTCAACCGCCGCGTGAAGCGCCTGGCGCTCGCCCAGTCCCACGACATCACGGCCTCCGTCACCCGTGCCGGGGCGCGGGTGCTGCGCGGCCGGGGACGGCTGGAGGGCATGCAGGCCCTGGACGGCTCCCGCAAGGTCGTCGTACGGGCCGCGGACGGCAGCGAGGAGACGCTCGTCGCCGACGCCGTGCTCATCGCCACCGGCGGGCACCCCCGGGAACTGGCCGACGCGCAGCCGGACGGCGAGCGGATCCTGAACTGGACGCAGGTCTACGACCTGGACGAGCTCCCCGAGGAGCTCATCGTGGTCGGCTCCGGTGTCACCGGCGCCGAGTTCGCCGGCGCCTACCAGGCCCTCGGCTCGCGCGTCACGCTCGTCTCCAGCCGCGACCGCGTGCTGCCGGGCGAGGACCCGGACGCGGCGGCCGTCCTGGAGGACGTGTTCCGGCGGCGCGGGATGAACGTGATGGCCCGCTCGCGCGCCGCGTCCGCCAAGCGGGTGGGCGACCGGGTCGAGGTGACACTCGCCGACGGCCGTGTCATCACCGGCTCGCACTGTCTGATGGCCGTCGGCGCCATCCCCAACAGCCAGGGCATGGGCCTGGAGGAGGCCGGGGTCAAGGTCCAGGAGTCCGGGCACATCTGGACCGACAAGGTCTCCAGGACCACGGCCCCCGGCGTGTACGCGGCCGGTGACGTCACCGGGATCTTCGCGCTCGCCTCCGTCGCCGCCATGCAGGGCCGTATCGCCATGTACCACTTCCTCGGTGACGCGGTCGCCCCGCTCAATCTGAAGACGGTCTCGTCGAACGTCTTCACCGACCCCGAGATCGCCACCGTCGGCTATTCGCAGGCGGACGTCGACGGCGGCGTCATCGACGCCCGGTGCGTGAAGCTGCCCCTGCTGCGCAACCCGCGCGCCAAGATGCAGGGCATCCGGGACGGCTTCGTGAAGATCTTCTGCCGTCCCGGCACCGGGATCGTCGTCGGCGGTGTGGTCGTCGCGCCGCGCGCCTCGGAACTCATCCACCCGATCTCGCTCGCGGTCGACAACAACCTGACCGTCGAACAGGTCGCGAAGGCCTTCACCGTCTATCCGTCCCTGTCGGGCTCCATCGCCGAGGTGGCCCGTCAGCTGCACACCCGGAAGTCCACGGGCGAGGGCTGAGCACCGACGGTCGGCGCGGGGCCCCCGAGCGGGTCCGGCGCGGTGCGGAAAGCGGTGCCCTGAGCGGTTTCCCGCTGGTCACGTGGATCGGCCGCCCCTCTGGTCACGGGGAGTCGTCGACCATTCATCTGGCATAGGCGCCCGGATTAGGCGCGTATACCACTTCGGGTACTGCCATGCGAACAACTTCTGTTATTCGGCGCAAACTGCTGAAAGCAGACGGTCGTTGGGGTTACTGTCAGTTTCGTGTTCGCTGCAGAACGTCGTCAATTGATCCTCGAAATGGTGCGAGCAAATGGAGCCGTGTCGCTCCGTGAGCTCGCCCGCGTCGTCCAGACCTCCGAAGTGACCGTACGGCGGGACGTGCGCGCACTGGAGGCAGAAGGACTCCTCGACCGCCGACATGGCGGTGCGGTATTGCCGGGCGGGTTCACGCGGGAGTCCGGCTTTCCGCAGAAATCTCATCTCGCGACCGCAGAGAAGACGGCCATCGCCGACCTCGCCGCGGGTCTCGTCGAAGAGGGCGAGGCCATTGTGGTGGGGGCGGGAACCACCACGCAGGAGCTGGCCCGCCGGCTCGCGCGGGTGCCGGGGCTGACCGTCGTCACCAATTCCCTGCTGGTGGCCCAGGCGTTGGCCCATGCCAACCGTGTGGAAGTCGTGATGACCGGCGGCACCCTGCGCGGTTCCAACTACGCCCTGGTGGGCAGCGGGGCCGAGCAGTCCCTCCAGGGGCTGCGGGTGTCCCGGGCCTTCCTGTCGGGAAGCGGGCTCACCGCGGAGCGCGGCCTGTCCACCTCCAACATGCTGTCGGCCTCGGTCGACCGCGCGCTCGTCCAGGCGGCCGCCGAGGTCGTCGTCCTGGCCGATCACACCAAGCTCGGCGCCGACACGATGTTCCAGACGGTGCCGACCGATGTGATCACCCGGCTGGTCACGGACGAGCCACCGGCCCAGGACGACCGCGCGGCCACCGAACTGCAGGCCCTGGCCGACCAGGGCGTGCAGATCGCGGTGGCGGGAGCGGGTGGTTCGGGCGGCGATACGGTCCCGGCGGGGCGCCAGACGCCACGCCGGGACGTGCCGCTGCCCGGCCCCCGACGCGGTCAGGTGCCCGGCGCCGGACCGCAGTTGCGCAGCGCCGCGGCGGTGCTGGGCGATCAGGCCCAGAGCGAGCGGGCGCGGGTCGCCGATATGCGCAGACGCTGACACGGCTGGTACAGCGGTGCCGGTGCCGGTGATCGGTGGTCGGTGACGGACGGGGGTCCAGTCCGTGCGTCGGAACGCGCCGCGCCAGTGGTCATGTTCGGTGTGCGCGGTGTCAGTTCTTGAGGCCCCGCAGCGTCAGTGCCAGCAGGCGGTCGGCCAACTCCGGGTCGCCCGGGGACTCTTCGGCGGCCAGCGCGATCGCGTTGGTCAGCTGAAGCAGATCACCGATGGCGACACCGGTGCGTACGGAGCCCGCTTGCTGCGCGCGCGTGAGGAGGGCGCTGCCCGCCTCGCGCATCGGGCCGCTGCACTGCGCGAGCGCCGAGGCGTCGTCGTGCGAGGCCGACATCAGCGCGCGTGACAGTCCGCGGTACTCACTCGCATGAGTGATGACGGCGCGCAGCCAGTTCACGAGCGCCGTGCACGGGTTCGGAGCGTCGAGTAGTTCGCGTGAGCGGGTCAGCAGGTCGCTCACCGCGTCCGCGAAGACCGCGTTCAGCAGGGCGTGGCGGTTGGGGAAGTGGCGGTAGAGGGTGCCGATGCCCACGCCCGCGCGTTTCGCCACGTCCTCAAGGGAGGCGTCGGCGCCGTTCCGGGCGAAGGTGGCTCTTGCCTCTGTGACCAGGCGGTCGTGGTTGCGGCGGGCGTCCGCACGCATCCCTGCCGGGGGGTTGGCCATGGGTTTACCTGACCTCTCTTGCGTCCCGCAGCGTGGTTGTGGCTGGACCGATGACCGTTTCGTCTGCTTCTGAGGGCTGGGCGGTTGGACGGGGCTGCGGGCCGGTGGGGGTTGCCCGCGCAGTTCCCCGCGCCCCTGGAAAGCGCCGGACGGGGTGCGCCTCAGGAGGCGCACCCCGTCCGGCGTGAGGGCTGGGGTCAGTCCTTGATCTCGCAGATGACCGCGCCCGAGGTGAGGGAGGCGCCGACTTCCGCCGCGAGGGCCTTGATGGTGCCCGAGCGGTGGGCGTTGAGGGGCTGCTCCATCTTCATGGCCTCCAGGACCACGATCAGGTCGCCCTCCTTGACCTCCTGGCCCTCCTCGACGGCCACCTTCACGATGGTGCCCTGCATCGGCGAGGCGAGCGTGTCGCCGGAGGCGGCCGGGCCGGACTTCTTGGCCGCGCGCCGCTTGGGCTTGGCGCCCGCCGCGAGTCCCGTACGGGCCAGGGACATGCCCAGCGAGATCGGCAGGGAGACCTCAAGGCGCTTGCCGCCGACCTCGACGACGACCGTCTCACGGCCCGGCTCGTCATCCGTGTCGGCGTCCGCGGGAGCGGTGAAGGCCGGGATCTCGTTGACGAACTCGGTCTCGATCCAGCGGGTGTGGACCGTGAAGGGGTCCGTGGAGCCGGTCAGCTCGGGAGCGAAGGCGGGATCGGCGACCACCGCGCGGTGGAAGGGGATGGCCGTGGCCATGCCTTCCACGGTGAACTCCTCCAGCGCGCGGGCGGCCCGCCGCAGGGCCTGCTCACGCGTGGCGCCGGTGACGATCAGCTTGGCGAGCAGTGAGTCCCAGGCCGGGCCGATGACCGAACCGGACTCCACGCCCGCGTCAAGGCGCACACCCGGTCCCGACGGCGGGGCGAAGGTGGTCACGGTGCCGGGGGCGGGCAGGAAGCCGCGGCCCGGGTCCTCGCCGTTGATGCGGAACTCGAAGGAATGGCCGCGCAGCGGCGGGTCGTCGTAGCCCAGTTCCTCACCGTCGGCGATCCGGAACATCTCACGGACCAGGTCGATACCGGAGACCTCCTCGGTGACCGGGTGCTCGACCTGCAGTCGGGTGTTGACCTCCAGGAAGGAGATCGTGCCGTCCGCGCCGACCAGGAACTCCACGGTGCCGGCGCCGACGTACCCGGCCTCCTTGAGGATCGCCTTGGAGGACGCGTACAGCTCCGCGACCTGGGCGTCGGAGAGGAACGGCGCGGGCGCCTCCTCGACCAGCTTCTGGTGGCGGCGCTGCAGGGAGCAGTCACGGGTGGAGACGACCACCACGTTGCCGTGGGAGTCGGCCAGGCACTGGGTCTCCACGTGCCGCGGCTTGTCGAGGTAGCGCTCCACGAAGCACTCGCCGCGGCCGAAGGCGGCGACGGCCTCGCGCACCGCGGAGTCGAACAGCTCGGGGATCTCTTCGAGGGTGCGGGCCACCTTCAGACCGCGACCGCCACCGCCGAAGGCCGCCTTGATGGCGACGGGCAGACCGTGCTCCCGGGCGAAGGCGACGACCTCGTCGGCACCGGGCACCGGGTCCGGCGTACCGGCGACCAGCGGCGCGCCGGCGCGCTGCGCGATGTGCCGGGCCGCGACCTTGTCACCGAGGTCGCGAATCGCCTGCGGCGGCGGGCCGATCCAGGTCAGGCCCGCGTCCAGGACGGCCTGGGCGAAGTCGGCGTTCTCCGAGAGGAAGCCGTATCCGGGATGGATCGCGTCCGCCCCGGAGTCCTTGGCGGCCTGCAGCACCTTGGCGATGTCGAGGTAACTGCTCGCGGGGGTGTCACCGCCCAGCGCGAACGCCTCGTCCGCGGCCCGCACATGCAGTGCGTCCCGGTCCGGCTCGGCGTACACCGCCACGCTCGCGATGCCGGCGTCTCGGCACGCCCGGGCGACACGAACAGCGATTTCGCCACGGTTGGCGATCAACACCTTGCGCACGTTGGCTCCCTCTCCTTGAAACAAGCCGAGTTTAGGGACTGCCGACACGTCGTTTCGACCCGTCCCCGATGGTGAGCTTGCCCACACGGAGCGTGATGCAAGGCCTGCTCGCCCGCGAATTCCCTTGCCCTACCTCGGTACGCAGGGGGCTTGCCTTGCACCCTAACTCTCCGGTGTGGCCAAGGTCTCTGTGAGTCCGTGCCGCGCGCCACTCGGTTTCTTTGTGGAGACCCTACGAATGGCCCAACGATTCTTTGCCCTCCGCAGATCCCTTGTCCCTGGGTTTACTCGTTAGTAGCGTGCTCGCTGGCGTACAGATACCTGGGGTAACAGGGGCCCTGCTCGGGCGGAAGTCGAAAGTGGGTGGGGGCCGGTGGTCCGCAGACCGGTGGCATGGGTGACCGCGATCGTGCTCTTCGCGGAAGCGGTGGGCATCGCGTTGGTCAACTGGTTCATGGGGGTCGTCGTCGACCGGCAGGACATGTCCCTGGCGGGGCTCGACCCGGACGTGATGTCCACGTCGTCGAAGGTCGCCGGGCTGGTCTTCGGCCTCTACTTCGCGCTCTGCGGCTTCACCGCGCTGCGCGTCGGCCTGCGCGACCGGGCGCCCGCGGGCCTCGGCCGCATCCTGCTGATCAGCGCGGCGGTGGTGCACGCCCTGCTCGGCGCGTTCACGGTCGGCCTGGTGGGCTGGGGAGCGTTCGCGTTCATGATGGTCGTGCTGGGGCTGATCGTGCTCATCTTCATGACGTACGACCGGCTGGACCGGCTGGAGGCCACGAGGTCCGACGCGGGGCCGGACGCGGGGCCGGACGCGAGCCCTGGGAGCCCCGGGAACGCCGAGGGTTCCGGGGGCGGTGTGCTGCCTCCGCCCCCGGCGGCTTCCCACTCCTGATCTGCTCCTGATCTGCTCCTGCTCTGCTCATGACTTGCTCGTGGCCCGCCCCGGCGGGGCTCACTTCTCGCGCGGGGTCCACAGGTCCGTGATGCCGACGCCCAGTTCGGCCAGCAGGCGGCGCACCAGTGGCAACGAGAGTCCGATGACGTTGCCGTGGTCGCCGTCGATGCCGTCGACGAACGGGGCCGAGCGGCCGTCCAGCGTGAACGCCCCGGCGACGTGCAGCGGCTCGCCCGAGGCGACGTACGCGGCGATCTCGGCGTCGGTCGGCTCGCCGAAGCGGACGACGGTGGACGCCACCCCAGAGGTGTGACGGCCGGCTTCCGTGTCCCACACGCAGTGGCCGGTCTGCAGGATGCCCGCCCGGCCGCGCATCGACTTCCAGCGCGCGGTCGCCTCCTCGGCGTCGACCGGCTTGCCGTACGCCACGCCGTCCAGTTCGAGCACCGAGTCGCAGCCGATCACCAGGGCGCCGGCGACCTCGGGCCGCGCCGCGACCACGGACGCCTTCGCCTCGGCGAGGGCGAGCGCCAGGTCGGCGGGGGTCGGGGCGGTCACGGCGTCCTCGTCGACACCGCTGACGATGACCTCGGGGTCGAGTCCGGCGTTCCGCAGCAGTCCGAGCCGGGCGGGGGACTGGGAGGCGAGAACGAGCCTGCGGCGTGGCTGATCAGTCATGCGGTCAGCGTATCGGCGGGGCCGTGGAGGCTCACATCAGGCCGAGGATGACCATCGCGAACACCACGGCCAGCGCGATCAGGACGCCGAGCCGCCGCAACATGTCCTGCATGTCGCGCAGCTCCTTGGGCGGCTCGTTCTCCGGGTCGGACCACAACATGTCTCCGATCGTGACTCCGGCACGGCTCCGGACGCCTGAGTACGCGTACTCATTTTGATTAAAAGGGCCGATGGTTCCATTAGTGGGTCGATGCCTGCTACCGTTCGCGGAGCCACTAAAGGGGCTCTGATCCCATTAGGAACTGGAGGGAACCGCTGTGTTCACCACCGCCTGGACCGCCTCTCCGCAGTCGCCCAGCATCGGCTTCACCCCCAACTGGTCGCAGGAGGGCTTCTGGCGCCAGTCCCTGCGGCAGGTCGTCCGCCTCTCCGCGGGCGGCGACCGCGTCCGGATCCGCCTCTCGAACGCGTACGGGACCTCGCCGCTGCGGATCGCGGGCGCGACCCTCGCCCGTCCGGCCGCCGGTGTCGGTGCCGCCGGTGCCGCGCTGCGGTCCGAGCCGGTGCGGCTCGCTTTCGGCGGGGCCGCGTCCGTGGAGATCCCGGCGCGCGGGGAGATCGTCGGGGACGCGGCCGAGCTGGCCGTGGCGGCCGGGGAGTCGGTGACCGTCACCCTCCACCTCGATGCCGTCACCGGGCCCGCCACCTTCCACGCGCAGGCCTTCACGACCAGCTACCGGGGCGCGGGCGACCTCCTGGCGGAGACCGGGGGCGCGGGATTCGACGAGGCCACCGAGTCCTGGTACTTCCTGTCCGGGGTCGATGTCTCCGCCGGGCGCACGGACGGCGTGGCACTCTTCGGCGACTCGATCACCGACGGGTTCGGGTCCACGCCGGGTGCGAACCGCAGATGGTCCGACGCCCTCGCGGCGCGCACGGGGCGGCCTGTGCTCAACGCCGGCATCGGCGGGAACCTGCTGCTCAACGACTCCGCCTGGTACGGGGAGAAGGGCGTCCACCGGCTGGAGCGGGATGTGCTCGGCATGGCCGGCGTCGACACCCTCGTCGTGCTGCTCGGGCTCAACGACATCGGGTTCAGCGAGGGGGCGGCGGAGCCCACGTACCGACCCGCGCCGCTGGTCGAGGTGCGTGAACTGATCGCGGGGCACCGGGAGTTGATACGGCAGGCGCGGGGCCGGGGGCTGCGGGTCGTCGGGGCGACCCTGCTGCCCTTCGGGGGGTCCGATCACTGGGGGGAGCGGGCGGCGAAGGTGAGCCATGAGTTCAACGAGTGGGTTCGTCGCTCGGGGGAGTACGACGTCGTGGTCGACCTCCACGGGGCGCTGGGCGGGGCCGGGGAGGTCGACGCGCTGTGTCCCGCGTACGACTTCGGCGATCACCTGCACCCGAATGATCTCGGGTACGAGGTGATGGCCGACGTCGTGGGGTCGGTTCTCTGACCGCGGGCGCGTCGTGGCTGGTCGCGACCCGCGGCGGAGCCTCACATGTCACAGTCTCGCGCCCCTTGACGGGGCCCCGAAGGGGCCCGTTCAAGGCTCAGCGGGGCCAGAAGGTGTGGGCCCAGGACTGGGGGCCCGGGGCCGGTAGGCGGTGGTGGGACAGGCGGGACGGGTCCGACCACGCGTCCCTGCTCTTCGCCGCGCCGGGCGGGGGCGTTGCCGCCGCCGCGGCGCGGGCGCGGACCACCGCCAGGGCGGCGGCCAGCTCCTCGGGGGTCGGGTTGCCCCGTACGACCTTGATGTTCATGACCGCTCCCGTTCTCGACAGGGCCTAGTGCCGCGGCAGGCAACGTTTGCCCGTTAAGGAGCGGCGTCCGGTGCGTGCTCTCGGTGTGCCGGCCGGAAGCCCTCGTACTGGACGTACTTGGGTTTTCGGCCGGTGCAGCGAGAGTGCGTGCCGGGCGTCGCGACGGGGCGAACGTTGCCTGTCGCGGCACTAGAGGGGGATGTTGCCGTGCTTCTTCGGCGGCAGGGACTCCCGCTTGGTGCGCAGTGCCCGCAGGCCGCGTACGACGTGGGCGCGGGTGTCGGAGGGCAGGATCACGCCGTCGACGTAACCGCGCTCGGCCGCCGTGTAGGGGTTGAGGAGCGTGTCCTCGTACTCCTGGATCAGTCGGGCCCTGGTGGCCTCCTGCTCGTCGGCGGGGGTGGCGGCGATGGCGCGCCGGTGCAGGATGTTCACCGCGCCCTGCGCGCCCATCACGGCGATCTGGGCGGTCGGCCAGGCGAGGTTGAGGTCCGCGCCCAGGTGCTTGGAGCCCATGACGTCGTAGGCGCCGCCGAAGGCCTTGCGGGTGATGACCGTGATGAGGGGGACGGTGGCTTCCGCGTACGCGTAGATCAGTTTGGCGCCGCGGCGGATGATGCCGGTGTGCTCCTGGTCGACGCCAGGGAGGAAGCCGGGGACGTCCACGAAGGTGAGGACGGGGACGTTGAAGGCGTCGCACGTGCGCACGAAGCGGGCCGCCTTCTCGCTCGCGTCGATGTCCAGGCAGCCCGCGAACTGCATCGGCTGGTTGGCGACGATGCCCACCGGCTGCCCCTCCACCCGGCCGAAGCCGGTGAGGATGTTCGGCGCGAACAGCGGCTGCGTCTCGAAGAACTCGGCGTCGTCAAGGACGTGTTCGATCACCGTGTGCATGTCGTACGGCTGGTTGGCGCTGTCCGGGATCAGCGTGTCCAGCTCGCGGTCCTCGTCCGTCGTCGTCAGGTCCGCCTCCTCGGGGAAGGCGGGCGGCTCGCTGAGGTTGTTCGACGGCAGGTAGGACAGCAGCGACTTGACGTATTCGATCGCGTCCTTCTCGTCGCCCGCCATGTGATGGGCCACGCCCGACACCGCGTTGTGCGTGCGCGCGCCGCCCAGCTCCTCGAAGCCGACGTCCTCGCCGGTGACCGTCTTGATGACGTCGGGTCCGGTGATGAACATGTGCGAGGTCTGGTCGACCATCACCGTGAAGTCGGTGATGGCGGGGGAGTAGACCGCGCCGCCCGCGCACGGGCCGACGACCAGGCTGATCTGGGGGATCACACCCGAGGCGTGCGTGTTGCGGCGGAAGATCTCGCCGTACATGCCGAGCGCCGCCACGCCCTCCTGGATACGGGCGCCGCCCGAGTCGTTGATGCCGATGACCGGACAGCCGGTCTTCAGCGCGAAGTCCATCACCTTCATGATCTTCTGGCCGAAGACCTCACCGAGAGCGCCGCCGAAGACCGTGAAGTCCTGGGAGAACACGGCGACCGGACGGCCGTCCACCGTGCCGTAACCGGTCACGACCCCGTCCCCGTACGGGCGGTTGTCCGCCAGGCCGAAGTCCGTCGAGCGGTGCTGGGCGAACTCGTCGAACTCGACGAAGGAGTTCTCGTCCATCAGCAGGTCGATCCGCTCACGGGCCGTCAACTTGCCCTTGGCGTGCTGCTTTTCGACGGCGCGTGCCGAGCCGGCGTGCGTCGCCTCGTCGATGCGGCGCCGCAGGTCCGCGAGCTTGCCCGCGGTGGTGTGGATGTCGATCTCGTGCTGCTGTTCCGGCTCGGACATCGGGATGCGGCTCCCTGCCTGCTCAGTGGGGACGTGAGGGTGAGGTGCTCAGAAGGGGGGTTGGCTACTCATCCGTAGCGTAGTGGCGTGCCTACCGTTCGGCAGTGCGGCGTTTACCACACCTAGGGTGGGTTGCATGACGCCGCGAGATGACTCTGAAGCGAACAGCGATGCGAACAGCGATCGGTGGTCCGACCTGGAACGTCCGCCGCTCAACGCCGTGGCGCTGCGCCGCGCGCTCGTGCGGAACGGGGCGCGCGGAGGGCTCTGGTCCGACGTCCAGGTGGTGGCCCGTACCGGGTCCACCAACTCCGACCTCGTCGCCCTCGCCGCGGACGGCAGGGCGGCGGAGGGCATGGTGCTGATCGCCGAGGAGCAGGACGCCGGACGAGGGCGCCTCGACCGGCGGTGGACGGCGCCCGCCCGCTCGGGCCTCTTCTTCTCCGTCCTGCTGAAGCCCACCGGGGTGCCCGTCGAGCGGTGGGGCTGGCTGCCGCTGCTCGCCGGGGTCGCGATGGCGACGGGGCTCTCGCGGTCGGCCGGCGTGGACACGGCACTGAAGTGGCCCAACGACCTGCTGGTGACGGTGGAAGGCGCGGAACGCAAGGTCGGCGGCATCCTCGCCGAACGCGCAGGGGCCGACGCGGTGGTCGTCGGCATCGGCATCAACGTCACGCTCCGCGCCGACGAGCTGCCCGTGCCGGGCGCCGGATCGCTCGCCCTCGCGGGAGCGGTGACCACCGACCGGGACACCATCCTGCGGACCGTCCTCCGCTCGCTCGAACAGTGGTTCGAGAAGTGGCGGAGCGTGGGAGGCGACCCCGCCGCATCCGGCCTCCAGGACACCTACGCCGCCGGCTGCGCGACGCTCGGGCGGGAGGTACGCGCGGAACTGCCCGGGGGCACGTCGATCACCGGCGAGGCGGTCGCCCTCGACGGCGACGGGCGGCTCGTGCTGGCCACCGCGGAAGGGGTGCAGCAGCCCGTG
This sequence comes from Streptomyces sp. NPDC087844, assembly GCF_044742785.1. NCBI lineage: Bacteria > Bacillati > Actinomycetota > Actinomycetes > Kitasatosporales > Streptomycetaceae > Streptomyces > Streptomyces sp. NPDC087844. The sequence continues at coordinate 325,792 of NZ_JBIUVD010000002.1, forward strand.
GGTGCCGGGGACATCGTGCACCTGCGCCCGGCGGGATCCCCGGGGAACGAGTGACGGACGGGCCCAGCGGGGTACGCGGGACGTTCCGCGCGTTCCCTGCTTTCGGCACCTGTTCGTGCTGGTGGTGAGCGGGGGGCGCACCCGGGCCGTACGACAGGGAGCGGGCCGGGAGCGGGCCGCCGGACGTACGTGGACGGAGTGGGTCATGGGCCGTCCGGCCTCGGCGGTCGGGAGTGAGCCACAGCACACCTGCCGTAGAGTTGAGGCCGGTCGATACCTGACCGCGGCAGATCGGAAGGGCAGCAGGCGTGACGGTCGACGACAGCGGTTCGGGCACGGGTGACCCCGCCTCCGACGGGGAGCCGGGGCGTGCCGCCGGGTCTGTCGCCGACACGGCGGCCGCGCGGGTCGACCGCGCCGAGCTCCACGCGCGCGTGGAGGAAGAGGAACAGGACCCAGTGGACGCGCAGGACGGCCGGACCGACGTGCAGAACGGCCGGGCGGACGTGCGGGACAGCCGCACCGACGTGCAGCACAGCCGGACGGGCGGGCAGGGCGGCCGGACCGACCAGCCCGGCGACGAGTCCGACGACGATCCGCTCGCGCTCCGGCTCGAACAGCTCATCCTGGGCGCCGAGCGCCGCTACACCCCCTTCCAGGCGGCCCGCAGCGCCGGTGTCTCCATGGAGCTGGCCTCCCGTTTCTGGCGGGCCATGGGGTTCGCCGACATCGGCCAGGCCAAGGCGCTCACCGAGGCGGACGTACTGGCCCTGCGGCGGCTGGCCGGTCTCGTCGAGGCAGGGCTGCTCAGCGAGGCGATGGCGGTCCAGGTGGCCCGTTCCACCGGCCAGACCACGGCCCGGCTGGCCGAGTGGCAGATCGACTCGTTCCTGGAGGGCCTCACCGAGCCTCCCGAGCCGGGCATGACCCGCACCGAGGTCACGTACCCCCTCATCGAGCTGCTGCTGCCCGAGCTGGAGGAGTTCATCGTCTACGTCTGGCGGCGCCAGCTCGCCGCCGCGACCGGCCGTGTCGTGCAGGCCGCGGACGACGAGGAGATGGTGGACCGGCGCCTGGCCGTCGGCTTCGCCGACCTCGTCGGCTTCACGCGGCTGACCCGGCGGATGGAGGAGGAGGAACTCGGCGAGCTCGTGGAGGCCTTCGAGACCACCGCCGCCGACCTGGTCGCCGCGCACGGGGGACGGCTCGTCAAGACGCTGGGCGACGAGGTGCTGTACGCGGCCGACGACGCGGGGGTGGCCGCCGAGATCGCGCTGCGTCTCATCGAGACGATGGCCAACGACGAGACCATGCCGGAGCTGCGCGTGGGCATCGCGTTCGGCACGGTCACCACGCGCATGGGCGACGTGTTCGGTACGACCGTGAACCTCGCCTCCCGGCTGACGTCGATAGCTCCCAAGGACGGGGTCCTGGTCGACGGAGCGTTCGCGGAGGAACTGATCCGCACGGGCGACGCGCCCGCCTCCGAGGCCGTGGCCGTCGAGGAGGCCGTCGCCGCGGAGAAGGAGGGCGAGGAGCCGCCGACGTACCGCTTCGGGCTCCAGCCGATGTGGCAGCGCGCGGTGCGTGGGCTCGGCGTGGTCGAGCCGTGGCTGATGAGCCGACGGGGCTGAGGCCCGCTGTCCCTGGGGGCTGCGCCCCCAGACCCCGCTGTCGCGCTGCGCGCGCTCGTCCTCAAACCCGGACGGGCTGGATTTCCAGCCCGTCCGGCGTTTGAGGACCAGGGGTTCCGGGGCGGCGCCCCTGAGGGAACTACTCCCCGGGCCACTCCGGCCGGCGCTTCTCGTTGAACGCCGCCACGCCCTCCGCCCGGTCCCCGGAGAACGCCACCGACCGCCACGCCGCGTCCTCGATCTCCAGGCCGGCCCGGAGATCGAGCCCGTGCCCGAGCCGCAGCGCCCGCTTGGCGGCCCGAAGCCCCACGGGCGAGTTGGCGGCGATGCGCGAGGCCAGCGCCAGCGCCTCCGCCCGGTCCTCCCCGTCACCGACCAGGACGTCCACCAGCCCCAGCTCCCGAGCCTCCGCGGCCTCCACCCGCCGCGCCGAGAAGATCAGCTCGGCGGCCCGCGCGGCCCCCACCCGCCGCGGCAGCAACTGCGTACCGCCACCCCCCGGGATGACGCCGACCGACACCTCGGGCAGGCCCACCACGGCCGTGCCGTCCGCCACGATCAGGTCGCAGGCCAGCGCCAGCTCGAAGCCGCCGCCCAGCGCGAAGCCGTGCACGGCGGCCACGGTCGGCATCGGAAGCTCCAGCACCCCGGTGTACGCCGCCCGCGCGATGGGACGCTGACGGACCAGCTCGGCGTCCGTGAGGGAGTTGCGCTCCTTCAGGTCGGCGCCGACGCAGAACGCCCGCTCGTGGGTCGAGGTCAGCACCACCACGCGTACGTCCCGGTCGGCGGCCAGCGCCTCGCACGCCGCGGCGATCGAGCGGGCCATCCCGGACGACACGGCGTTCATGGCCTTGGGCCGGTCCAGGGAGAGTTCCGCGACGTACGAGGCATGGCGCCGCACGGCCACGTACTCCCCGAACCGTCGCGTCGAGTCCTGGTCCGCCTGGTCCGCCCGGTCGGCCCGCTCCGCCTGGTTCGCGCGGTCGCCCTGCTCCGTCATGTCGCTGCTCCCCGGTTAACGTGGGTTAACTTCCGGGGTCGATCATCCCAGTGGGCCGCCCGCGAGGAAACCCCTGTTCGCCGCCTCGACCTCCCATACTCATACAAACCTACCTAACCTAGGGTAATGGGTGGTGACGATGTGCGACTGAGGGCCGTGGTGGCGCTGGCACAGGGCATGGCCGCCGCGCCCGCCCCGCGGGAGTCGTGGCGCGCGGCGGCGGACGGCGGCCGCCGGGCGCTGGACGGGGACTTCGCCGCGCTGTCCGTGTGGGAGCGGCAGCTGGGGCGGCTGCGGGTCCTGGTGAACACCGGGGAGCGGGCTCCGGGCGAGGAGGAGTTCCCGGAGTCGGAGACGTATCCCGTTCATCAGTTCCCCGAGATCACCGAGTTCCTGCACGAGCGCTGGGCGGGCGGCGGCGAGCCGAACGCCTGGGTCGAGACGGCGGACGGTCCGGCCGCCGGGAGCGCCGAGTACTGCCTGGACGAGCCTCCGAGCGGTAGCTGGGGGCGGGTGGCCGCGCTGCGGCGGCGCGGACGCGGCTGCTGCGTCGTCGCGCCGATCGTGCTGCACGGGCGCGCCTGGGGCGAGCTGTACGTCGCCCGGTCGGCCGGAGCGCCCGTCTTCGTCCGTGCCGACGCCGACTTCGCGACCGTCCTCGCCTCCGTGGTCGCCGCCGGGATCGCGCAGACCGAACGGCTCGAAAAGGCCCGGCGGCTGGCCTTCACCGACGCCCTCACCGGTCTCGCCAACCGCCGGGCCGTGGACATGCGGCTGGATGAGGCCATCGAGTGCCATCGCGCGCAGGGTGTGGTCGTGAGTCTTGTGGTGTGCGATCTGAACGGGCTCAAGCGCGTCAACGACACCCGGGGGCATGCCGTCGGTGACCGGCTTCTCGAACGTTTCGGGTCGGTGCTGTCCCTGTGCGGCGCGATGCTTCCCGGCACGCTCGCCGCCCGTCTCGGCGGCGACGAGTTCTGCCTGGTCGCGGTGGGCCCCGCCGCCGACGAGGTGGTCCGCGTCGCCGAGGAGCTGTGCCGCCGGGCCGGCGAGCTGGAACTGGGCGAGGGGGTCGCGTGCGGGATCGCCTCGACCGGGGACCCCCTCGGGCCCGTCCGCTCGGCCCGCCGGCTCTTCCGCCTCGCCGACGCGGCCCAGTACCGCGCCAAGGCCGTACGCGCCACGCAGCCCGTCGTCGCCGGGCGTGAGGGCCCCGACGATCCCGTCGTACGCCTCGCCGACGCGCCCCCGCGCGTGGCGGCCGAACGGCGGCGCTTCAGGGGGCGGCGGTAGACCGGTCGCGGGACCTCGGAGCGGCCGGGATGTAAGGGCTCAACCCCACACCCGGTAGTGACATCATCGCATTCACTGCGTACGCTTCTGAATATGGATATGCACTCTGTGGTGGTGGGGACGAGCGGGGTCACCGCGTCCGACGTGCTGGCCGTGGCGCGCGGCGGCGCCCGGGTCGAGCTCTCCGGTGAGGCGGTGGCGGCGCTCGCCGCTGCCCGCGAGATCGTCGAGGCGCTGGCCGCCAAACCCGAACCCGTCTACGGGGTCTCCACCGGCTTCGGAGCCCTCGCGACCCGGCACATCAGCCCGGAGCTGCGGGCGCAACTGCAGCGCAACATCGTGCGCTCGCACGCCGCCGGGATGGGACCGCGCGTCGAACGCGAGGTCGTACGGGCCCTGATGTTCCTGCGGCTCAAGACCGTCTGCTCCGGCCGTACCGGCGTACGCCCGTCCGTCGCGCAGGCCATGGCCGACGTCCTCAACGCCGGGATCACCCCGGTCGTCCACGAGTTCGGCTCGCTCGGCTGCTCAGGCGACCTCGCGCCGCTCTCCCACTGCGCCCTGACGCTGATGGGCGAGGGGGATGCCGAGGGCCCGGACGGCGAGGTCCGCCCGGCCGGTGAACTGCTCGCCGAGCACGGCATCGAGCCCGTCGAGTTGAGGGAGAAGGAGGGCCTGGCCCTCCTCAACGGCACCGACGGCATGCTCGGCATGCTGATCATGGCCCTCGCCGACCTCGACAACCTCTACAAGTCCGCAGACATCACGGCCGCCCTCAGCCTGGAGGCGCTCCTCGGGACCGACAAGGTCCTCGCGCCCGAACTGCACGCCATCCGGCCGCACCCCGGCCAGAGCGTCAGCGCCGCCAACATGCTGGCCGTGCTGAAGGGTTCGGAGCTGACCGGCCATCATCAGGACGACGCCCCGCGGGTGCAGGACGCGTACTCGGTGCGCTGTGCCCCGCAGGTGGCGGGCGCCGGCCGCGACACCATGGCCCACGCACAGCTGGTCGCCGACCGCGAACTGGCCGCCGCCGTCGACAATCCGGTCGTCCTGCCCGACGGACGGGTCGAGTCGAACGGCAACTTCCACGGCGCCCCGGTCGCGTACGTGCTCGACTTCCTCGCCATCGTCGCGGCCGACCTCGGCTCCATCGCCGAACGCCGCACGGACCGCCTCCTCGACAAGAACCGCTCGCACGGGCTGCCGCCCTTCCTCGCGGACGACGCCGGCGTCGACTCGGGCCTGATGATCGCCCAGTACACGCAGGCCGCCCTGGTCAGCGAGATGAAGCGGCTCGCCGTACCCGCCTCCGCCGACTCCATCCCGTCCTCCGCGATGCAGGAGGACCACGTCTCGATGGGCTGGTCGGCCGCCCGCAAGCTCCGTACGGCCGTGGACAACCTGACCCGGATCGTCGCCATCGAGCTGTACGCCGCCGCACGCGCCGTCGAGCTGCGTACCGGACTCACGCCCGCGCCGGCCTCACAGGCCGCCATCACCGCCGTCCGGGCCGCCGGAGCGGGGGGCCCCGGGCCGGATCGCTTCCTCGCCCCGGACCTCGCCGCGGCGGACGCCTTCGTGCGCGGCGGCCACCTGGTCGCGGCGGTGGAGCCGGTGACGGGCCCGCTGGCCTGACGAAGATCGTGTTCGAGTGATTCGAGTGAGCGGCGGGGCTGTCGTGCGGCGTGTCACGTCGTGGCAGCCCCGCCGATTCGTGTGCTAGGGTTCATAGCGAAACGTTTTTGGTACCCATTAACTTGTGCGCCTGAAAGGATTCTCTCTCAGGCGCGTTTTGTTTTTCCGGTCATTTCCGGATGGGAGCCACACCTATCCAAGGAGAAATGACATGGCTACTGGCACCGTGAAGTGGTTCAACAGCGAAAAGGGCTTCGGCTTCATCGAGCAGGACGGCGGCGGCGCCGACGTCTTCGCCCACTACTCCAACATTGCCAGCTCTGGCTTCCGTGAGCTGCAGGAGGGCCAGAAGGTCTCCTTCGACGTCACGCAGGGCCAGAAGGGCCCGCAGGCGGAGAACATCGTTCCCGCCTAATTCCGGGACGCGCATCACGCGAGCCGGGGTCCGCACCTTCGGGTGCGGGCCCCGGCTTGTGCTGTCCGTGTGTCCCAGAGCACGGGAGACCGTGAAAGCACGGGAGACCGTGCGGCCCAGGAAGGAACTCCAGATCCAGCATGACTCGATCCGAACGTCCTGAACGACCCGTCGGCGGGCGACCGGCGAATTCCCGGGGTTCTCGCGGCTCTCGTGGCACACGCGGCGGAGGCCAGGCGGCCCCCGCGAACGGCGGCGGCAGAAACGTACGCAAGAAGCCCATCGCGCAGGCCGCCCCGCCGCGCGAGTTCACCCTGCCGCAGACGATCACGCCCGCGCTGCCCTCCGTCGAGTCCTTCGACGCGCTGGACATGCCGGCCGCGCTCGGCAAGACCCTCAGCGCCCAGGGTGTGACCGACCCCTTCCCGATCCAGGGCGCCACACTGCCCAACTCCCTCGCCGGACGCGACATCCTCGGCCGGGGCCGTACCGGCTCGGGCAAGACCCTCGCCTTCGGCCTCGCGCTGCTCGCCCGCACCGCCGGCCGGCGCGCCGAGTCCAAGGCGCCCCTCGCGCTCGTCCTGGTGCCCACGCGCGAACTCGCGCAGCAGGTCACCGACGCGCTCACGCCGTACGCCACGGCTGTGAACCTGCGGATGGCGACCGTCGTCGGGGGGCTCTCCATCGGCAAGCAGTCCGCCCTGCTGCGGCGCGGTGCCGAGGTGCTCGTCGCCACACCGGGGCGCCTCAAGGACCTGATAGACCGGGGCGACTGCACCCTCGCGCAGGTGCGGATCACCGTCCTCGACGAGGCCGACCAGATGGCCGACATGGGCTTCATGCCCCAGGTCACGGCGCTCCTCAACCAGGTCGAGCCGAACGGTCAGCGCATGCTGTTCTCGGCGACCCTGGACAGGAACATCGACAAGCTCGTGCGGATGTACCTCACGGATCCCGTCGTGCACTCCGTCGACCCCTCGGCCGGCGCGGTGACGACGATGGAGCACCACGTGCTGCACGTCGCCGACGAGACGGACAAGAAGGCCGTCGCGATGCGGATCGCCGCCCGCGACGGGCGCGTGCTCCTCTTCGTCGACACCAAGCGCTCGGCCGACCGCTTCACCAAGCGGCTGCTCGCCAACGGCGTACGGGCCTCCGCGCTGCACGGCGGACGCTCCCAGCCGCAGCGCACCCGCACGCTCGACCAGTTCAAGACCGGTCTGGTGACCGCCCTCGTCGCGACCAACGTGGCGGCCCGCGGCATCCACGTCGACGACCTCGACCTCGTCGTGAACGTCGACCCGCCGACCGACCACAAGGACTACCTGCACCGGGGCGGGCGCACCGCTCGCGCGGGGGAGTCCGGCAGCGTGGTCACGCTGGTCCTGCCGGAGCAGAAGCGGGACATGACGCAGCTGATGACCAACGCGGGGATCAGTCCGCACACGGCCCGCGTCAAGTCGAGCGACGAAGAGCTCGTACGGATCACCGGGGCGCGGGAGCCTTCCGGGGTTCCCGTCGTCATCTCCGTACCGGAGCCCGCGGTCGCTCAGCCGTCGCAGGGGAAGCCGCGGGCGCGGCGCGGTGGTGGCGGAGGCGGTGGCGGTGGCGGCCGTGGAGCGGCTGCCGCGGGTACGCGGTCCGCCGGTACGCGGTCCGGTGGCGGTGGCGGTGGCGGTGGTCGCGGCGGCGTCGGCGGCGGTACCCGTGGCCGCGGTGGTGCGGCCACGGGAATGCGTTCGGGCAGCGCGGGCAACCGCGGAACGAGGGGTGGACAGGGCGGCGGCCGGAAGTCGGCCTAGCAGGGGCCTGGCAGGGGCCTGGAAGGTAGGTCACACGGCGTCGATCGCCAGGTCGTTGGTGACGGTGAAGAAGAAGCGGGCCTGAACCGGCAGGTCCGCCGCCGTTACCAGCGCCGTACGCGGATGCCTGTCCGTCCCTTTACGGTCCACGATGTCGCCGACGATCCGTCCCACACGTATCGGTTCGGCGGAGTGGGAGGGGCGGACGAAGAGGTCCCACAGGGACTTGTCCGCATCCGTCGGACGGGACAGCGACGTCAGCCGGGCCTGGAACGTCTCTCCTCCGTCGTCGGAGGTCGCCGGTGCCTCGAAGTCGTGCGCGGTCCCGCTGCGGGAAACCCCCGACAGTACGGCGCCCCGGCCCAGCACGGCCCCGTAGAGCATGCCCCGTAAGGACAGGGAGCCGTCGTCGGTGTGCAGAGCGGTGGCTTCCGCGTGGGCGGCGCGGCTGAAGGTCCGCAGGGCCAGGTAGCCGTCCTTGGTCGGGTAAGGGATCCACCAGGCGAACGCCCGGCCCGCTTCGCAGGTCCCCGCCCCGGGTCTCGCGCCCAGCAGTCCGCGCTGTTCGACGAGCCCAGCTCTGAGCCGTCGTGACGCGCCGTCCTCCGAGCGCTCGACGTGCAGGTCCCAACGCCCCTCACCGAGAGCGAGCCGCCGGTGAGTCAGCTCCGCGGTCCACGGTGACTTCGCGCCGCTCGGCCGCTCCAGCGGGACACGCACCTCGCCGTCACCGTGCCTTTGGCGCAGCACCAGTGCGAGGGCGTCGCCGGAGACTCCCGACGGGTTCACCGTCATACGTATGCCGCCGGCCGAGTCGGTGGTGCAGCCGCCCTTCGGGCGCAGCGGCCGCGGCCGGTCGTCCGGGACCGAGGCCACCGCCGGGACGGCGGCGACCGTCGGAGGCGTGGTGCTCGCTCCCCGCGCGACGGACCGCAGCGTGCCCACCATGCGGCGCACCTGGCGCGTGACCTTGGCCGCCGGGGAGGTCCGGGCCTCCCGTAGTTCACCGATCAGCACTTCGTACCGGTCCGCTATCTGTCGCGGGGAGTACTTCTGCGCGGTCGCCCTGGCGGACTTACCCATGGACCGTCGCCGATCCGCGTCCTCGATCAGTCGCAGCAGCCCGGCGGCGAGCGCTGCCGGATCCCCGGGCTTCACCAGCAGACCGTCCGAGCCGTGGGTGATGATCTCGCCGGGGCCGTGCGGACAGTCGGTCGCGACCACGGGAACACCGGCGTGCATGGCTTCCAGGATCGTCATGCCGAAGGACTCCCAGTCCGAACTCACGGCGGCGATGGAGGCCTTGGCCCACTCCGTCTCCATGGTCGTGTGCGGTCCCATGAGGAACACGTGGTCGTTCAGCCGGAGTTCGTCTATGGCGGCACGCAGGGCGGCGCTTTCCGGCCCTTGCCCGTAGATCCGCAGTCGCCAGTCGGGGTGTACGGCGACCACCTTGGAAAAGGCGTCGATGAGGAGGTCGTACCGCTTGACCGGCATCAGACGTCCTGCGGCGACCACCAGGGGGGCCTGTGTGTCGGAGCGTTCGGCCCTTGGCCTCGGCGCGGCGTTGGGTATGTCGGTGATGCGAGTCCTCAGGCCGGGTAACCGCGTGCGGTGATCCGCCGCGTCCTGCGCCGAAACGGTGACGAAGGCGTCCAGATGCGCCATCGCGTCGTTCTGCGCCACCCGGACTCCGGGGACGTGATTGTCGTACGACAGGTGCTCCTGCCCTATGCGCAGGTAGCGGGACGCACCGTGCTCGGCCAGGAAGACGACCAGCGCGGGACGGGTCGCGACTACGACATCGGCGTCCGTCTCGTCGAGAAAGCGGCGCAACCGTTCGTCCGTGAGTTCCGTGTAGCGGTGCGCGAGGACCTCGGTGGGCGGCACGACGCGGGAAGGACGGGCCGCGAAGGGATGTCCGCCGTCGAACGCCGACGAGTCCGGGCGCTCGTCCACGAGCGGGACGAGGCGGACCTTGCCGCTCACGCCGAGGAGAGGCGTCTCCCCGGTACGCAGGACCGAGACGATCTCGACCTGGTGCCGTGCGGCCAGCGCGCCGGCCAGGTTGAGCGTGGAGCGGACCGTGCCACCGATGGCGTAGGCGTTGTGCAGCAGAAAAGTGATCTTCAAGAGCGTGATGTCCTGCCTAGGAAGTGTGGTTGGCGATCCAGGCCAGGACTCTGTCCGGCAGACCGTGCACGTCCAGCAGACCGCCTCCGTGCGCACTGCTTCCGGGCACCGTCTCGACCGTGACCCCGGCCGGAGGCATGTCGTGGCCGATCTCCTCGGCTTCTTCCAGATCGAGCGAGTGCTGGACCGGGACGAAGTCCCCCTCGGAATGGATCAGGTACATGGGGGCGTCATTGGCACCGGAAGCACGATTCTTGGCAACCATGTCCTTCCAGGTGTCCCAGCAGCTCGCGTGCATGGACGTGTCGACGTCCGCCTCGTCCGGGAAGCAGCGCGCCAGGATCGTCGCGTTGTCGCGGACCTTGCGCTCCTTCGCCGTACTGGCATCGTGGTTCCCGTCGTTCCACGCGCGGTAGGGCGATGCGACGGGGGAGAGTGCCACCACACCGTCGAGCCGGTCGGCGCCGGAGCCGTAGGTGGCCAGCGTGGTCGCGATGTGGCCACCCGCGGACGAACCGAGGACCACGAGGTGCTCGGCGTCCAGGTTGAATTTGGCCGCGTTGGACTTTATCCAGTCAATGGCCGAAATTGCATCTGACCGCTGAGCGGGCCAGGCGGCGTCGAAATTCAGCCGGTAGTCGACTGAAAAAGTGGCGTAGCCGTTGTCTGCGAAGTACCGCGACCAGGTGGCCCAACCGGAATCCTCGTACCAGTACCCCCCGTGCAGGATGACAACACCTGGCTGCGCGGAATCTGCCGTATTCCAGTAAGCGTCGAGCTTCTGCCGGGCGTGCGAGCCGTAGGCGTGAGTGGATTCATTGCGTCCGGCGGCGGTACTGCTTTGTGTGTCCACCATTAGGAGGCTCGCGATCACGGCTGCACCGACGGTCAGGCAGACCCACAGGCGAATCACAGGTGTTCGCGTCCTCATTTTCTCGATGTCGGAGCTGTGGCCTCAAGTCGGACCGATATGCCCGATCCGTACCAGCGTGTGTCGACTGGGTGAGGTGCAGTTGTGACGGGTTGTCGAGCAGGCTGCAGCTAAAGGTGAAGTAAATATGAAGCTCTTGCTGAAGGTTCGTCAAGTAGGGGTGGGTGGCATGGCGTCACTTGTCCACTATTTATCTGGAAGATGATGATCTTCTCTTTTATAGCTGTTGGGGCAGTTTCTCCGGCGTAAAACGGACAAGGTCTTGACATGTGTGTGACGTCAACCATTACATTTGCCGCTGCTCCAGGGGCGGTTAGTCCAATCCTGTTGTTTCCATCTGCATCTATTGCGTTGAGAGAGCAAAACAACTGGAGGGCGGGGGTGACTCATGCGTAGGCGCATGAGCTCAGTCGGGCTGGCCGCAGTGGCAGCGATAATTTTTGCAGCGACCGGCGCAATTTCGTCTGGACAACCGGCGCAGGCAGCAGCCTGCGTCGGCGGGACCGCGACGGATTTCAACGGGGACGGCGTCACCGACACGGTTGTCGCGGACCCGAACGCCACCGTGAGCGGTGCGGTGCGGGCCGGCCTTGTCCGGGTGGTTCTCAGCGGCGGCAAGGGAGTCTTCGAGATCTCCCAGGCGACCAGTGGGATGAACGCCGTACCGGAGCGGGGCGACCAGTTCGGGGCTTCTCGCACCGCGTACGACGTCGACGGTGACGGCTGTACCGACCTGGTGGTCGGGGCGCCGTACGAGGACGTCACGAAGGACGGTGCCGACCTGCACGACGCCGGTGCCGTCTACGTGATCCACGGCACCGCCGCCGGGATCGGCGCGGGTTCCGCCGTAGAGAGTTACACCCAGGCCCAGTTCGATTCAGCCACGGTCACCGAGGAGTACGACCGGTTCGGGTTCGCCCTGCAGTCGGGTACGACATCGGGCGGAGCCGGCTACCTGGCCATCGGTGTGCCGGGGGAGAACGTCAGCAGTGATGGGACCGACTACGCGGACGCGGGCTGCATCCACTATCAGCAAGGTGCGACGAGAACCACGGTCAACCAGGACGACGCCGGAGTGCCCGGAACGGTTGAGGCTCACGACCGTTTCGGCTACTCGCTGACGGGAACCAACCGCTACTTCGCGGTGGGCGCTCCCGGCGAGACGATCGGCACGGAGGCGACCTTCGCCGGTGCGGTCACGGTCTTCAACCACACCCTGGCCAACAACGTGCCCACCGCTCTGGCCGGGCTCGACCAGGGCGCCACGGGCGAAGGGCTGGCCGGTGTGGCGGAACCCGATGACCAGTTCGGCACCGCGATGGACATGACGAACTTCCGGCCTGGCGATCAGACCTACAACTCGGATGCCCTGCTGGCGATCGGCGTGCCCGGCGAGGCGGTGGGCTCGGTGACAGGCGCAGGTGCCGCATCCGTCATCCGTATCCAGCCATCAGGCGCATACACCGAGCTGGCCGCGGTCGACTCCAGCACCGACGGCGTGGAGGGGTTTCCCACCGCAGGTGACTTCTTCGGCCAGCGTGTGACCGTCGCCAACACCGACACTACCGTGGTGAGCAGCAATGCCACGATCCGGCTGGCGGTAGGTATTCCCGGACGGGACGTCGGATCGGTCAAGGACGCCGGTGCCGTGCAGATTCTCCGTCCGCTGGACACCTCGATCGGCGCGAACGACAAGATCCTCAGCCGGACGGCCGGCACAGGTGCCCTGCCGGGCACGGCGACCTCACGCGACTACACCGGTATCAGCATGACCTCGGGCGGCGCCAACCTGTACCTGGGCGTGCCCTACAGCAAGGCTTCCGCCACCCCGCGGGGTGTGCTCTACGCCATCCCCTGGTCTGTCATCGACGGTTCAACGAACACCGGCACGACAACCTTCCAGCCCGGTGAGGGCGGGATTCCCGACGCAGGCACGGCCTTCGGCGTGGTCGGGTGACCCGCGACATGGCGAGAGAGAGAAACACCACGGTGAAGCGTCACGTGATCATCGCTCGAAGACACCGGCGGGTTGCCGTGGTGACCACTGTTCTGACCGCGCTGCTGGTCACCGGTCTTGCGGTCGTACCCGGTGCCAGTGGTGAGCCGCGCCGAGCGGCTGCGGCGGCCGGGGGAGAGCGGGGAGCGTTCGGAACTTCCGACGCGCAGGCCGAGGCGGCCTCGTCCGGCACGGAAGTGGAGGTGTTGGCGCTGCGAGACGAGCGGAGCACCACTGTCGCCAACCCAGACGGCACCTTCACGACCACCGAGTACGTCCAGCCTGTCCGTACCCGCAAGGACGGCGAGTGGGCGAAGATCGACACCACTTTGGTGAAGCAGGACAACGGGGGCTTCGCACCGAAGGCCGCGCTGACCGCCATGACCTTCTCCGGAGGCGGTAAGGGGGCGTTCGCCGAGATCGAGAAGGACGGGCGTGCACTCGGTTTGCACTGGCCGCACGCGCTGCCCACGCCGAAGATCGACGGATCCACCGCCACGTACCGCGACGTGCTTGACGGCGTCGACCTCCACATCACGGCGAGTGCGGAGGGCTTCTCGCACGTCCTGGTCGTCAAGAGCGCCGAAGCTGCCGCGCATCCGGAGCTGGCCGATCTTGAGTTACCGGTCGACACCAGGTCCGTCAAGCTGGCGACGACGGAGAACGGGGGCCTTGAGGCGCAGGACACCGGCAGCGGAGGCACTGTCTTCGAGGCACCGCAGCCCGTGATGTGGGACTCCAGCAAGGGTTCCAGGGAATCGGGCGCGGCGGCATCCACGGACTCCTCCACGCCGGGGCCCGACGCCGGGGCGAGTGGCGCGGTGGTCCCGCCAGACGGAACGCGGATAGCCGACGTTGCGGTGGAGATGACCGCCGACACGCTGACGCTGAAGCCTGACGCCGAGCTGCTCACCGGTGCGGACACCGTCTACCCGGTGTACATAGACCCCGTCGTGAGGACCGCGAACCGTACCGGCTGGACCATGGTGTCCTCCTACCACTCGTCCGCCGAGTTCTGGAAGTTCGACAAGGACGAAGGGGTGGGCGTCTGCCCGAGGAACATCTCCGCCCTCTGCGCTTCCGACACCGTCAACGACGTCAAGCGACAGTTCTTCGCGATCCCGACAGGGGCCTTCGAGGGCAAGGACATCGTGTCGGCCGAGTTCGCGGTGACGATGGTTCACACCTATTCGGACTCCGCCCGCGGCGTGCAGCTGAGCCGGGTCAACTCGACCGGTGCGAGCGCGATCAGCTCTTCCACGAACTGGGGCAATCAGCCCAGCTCGAAGGACGCCCTGACCACGGAGTCGCCCACCAACCCGGCCGGCTCCTGCTCATCCACGAATCAGAACGTCCGTTTCAACGTGCAGAGCACGGTCCAGAAAGCCGCCGACAGCAGTTGGGACACCACGACGTTCCGGCTCAAGGCGGTCGAAGAGGGCGACTACGCGTACTGGAAGCGCTTCTGTGGCAACGCGCATCTTTCTGTCACCTACAACAGGCCGCCGCTGCAACCTGCCACGGACGACCTGAAGATGACGCCCGGCGGGTCCTGCGAATACGGCAACGCCGCTGAGCACTATGTCTCCGAGGCACCGAGGCTGACCGCGTTCATCAAGGACTACGACCACGGCGACGCCGGAGGCAACACCGAGAGTCTCCGAGCCGAGTTCCACGTCTTCTGGACGGTCGGCGGCACATCCTACGACCGATACTCCACCACAGGGCCCAGGACCACCGTCGACGCGTCGAAGAGTGGCAACACCGGCGGGAACTCCTTCTCGTACACCGTGGGGAGCAACCTCGAAGCCGACCCGGACGACGCGAGTTACACGATCCCGCAGAACGTCACCATCGGTTGGGCGGTACGCGGCTTCGACGGCACCGGATGGGGCCCCTGGAGTACTGCCGGAGACGCGACGCGTTGCGAGTTCATCCACGACTCCACGGTCCCCAAGGCTCCGGTGATCACTTCCACCGAGTACCCGAACGACGATGCCTGGCACGCGGGCATCGGGGACTACGGCAGCTTCACGTTCGACTCACCGTCCGCGGACGTCACCCACTACAAGTACCGCTTCAAGGACGGTGACTGGACGACGGTGGACGCCGTATCCACAGGCGGGCCGGCCACCGTGCGCTGGATGCCGCCTGACGAAGGCCTGATGTACGTGGAGGCCAAAGCCGTCGACGGAGCGGGCAACGCGCAGAAGACCGCGAACTCGTTCGTGTTCCTCGTCAGCGACGGCAGGGCCCCGGCTGCGGGCTGGGCACTGGGCGACGCCAGGGGATCGGCTTCCGCGACGGGCATGAGCGGGGCGCCCAACGCCGTTCCGGGGTCAGGCGTGGCCTTCGGCGCGGAGGGGCCTCTCGGCGCCGCGGACGTCGCCGCTTCCCTCGACGGCTCCGAGAATTCCTATCTGGACGCCGGAAGTCCCGCCGTCGACACGAGCGGCACGTTCTCGGTGAGCGCATGGGTGAACCTGCCCGAACGGCCGGCCGACGACGTCACCGTCGTCAGTCAGGACGGCACCGCGAGCCCTGGCTTCGACCTCGGATACGACGTGGACACGGAGTCGTGGACCTTCCGCACCCCGATCAACGACATGGAGTCGATGGGCTCCTGGAAGGTGTCCGGAGCCACGGCCGTACCCGGCAGCTGGACCCATCTCATAGGCGTGTACGACGGCGAGCTCGGCACGCTCAGCCTGTTCGTCAACGGAGACCTGATCGAGAGTGACGTCCAGAAGCGCCGCACGACCTGGAACGCGACCGGCGGGCTCCAGATCGGCCGCAAGCTGTCGCTGGACGGCTACACCGGCAACTTCAAGGGACGCATCGCCGACGTCAAGGTCTTCGACCGGGTGGTGCCGGAGTCCGAGGGAGAGGAACTCGGCGGCATCTCCGCGAATCAGCTCGCCTACTGGCAGGTCGACAGCGCCACCACAGGACTCGCCCCGGAGGAGGGCGGAGGTAACGGTCTGTTGCTCGGCGGCGGCGCCGCGATCTATCTGCCGGACGACTCCTGCGACCCCGGGGCGGACCCGGACTGCGTGCCACCCGCCGAACCTCTGTGGGGTGACGGGCACCTGGTTCTGAACGGTACGGACGCGTACGCCGGCCGAGCGGCCGGTCTTCTGGCCAAGGAGGACAGCTTCACGCTCACAGCCCGTGCCCGCCTGGCCGCCGCCGGATCGACGAGGGACCAGACGGTCCTGGCGCTGGCAGGCGCCAACAGCAGTGCGATCAGCGTGCGTTACCTGGCTTCGGCAAGTCGGTGGCAGCTCACCATGACGGACAAGGACGCGGCGGGCGCGACCACCACCGAAGTCAACGCGAACGGGGTGCTGCCGAGCAGCGAAGGCGACGGAGACCATCTCGCGCTCGTCTACTCGGCGGTCTTCGGCGATGTCCTGCTCTATGTCAACGGCACCCTTGTTGCCCAGACCCCCTGGGACAACGCGTGGGACTTCACCACCGCATCGCTCCAGGTCGGCCGGACGCTGACCGGATCGACAGGAGCGGGCTACTTCGCAGGCGCGGTCGACGAACTCCGGATGTACCGCGGCGCGCTCGACGCGAGCATCGTGCCCACCGTCGCCGTACTTCCGGCCGGCGCGAGCATCGAGGAGACCGTGACGTGACGGCATGACCCGGGGGCGCCTCCCCCTGTCCTGGTCGCCCGGACCAGAGGGAGGCGCCCGTCCGTCCCCTTCGCGCGCTGCTCTTTCATCGCCTTCACTTCCTCTCCCACGGAGTTGTCATGCGCTCGCCCTTCCGCTCGCGACTGCGGGCACCCGTGCGAAGCACGGTGCTCGCGCTCGGTGTCGCACTGGCCATCGGCCTCCTGCCGCAGTACGTTCCCGAAGCCGCCGCCTCGGACGGTGACCGGACCAGGTCCGGAGCACAGACGAACTCGGACGACCCTGTCCGGGGCAAGGACATAAAGGCGCGCGCGTACGGCAAACCGGACCCCGCGGCGAAAGCAGCCGTGAAGTCCGCGGCCGAGACCGACTGGCCGAAGGCCGCTTCGGACGAGGTCGGTCTGCCCGCGGTGAAAGAGAGACCCGTCAAGGCCGCCGGTCTCCCGGTCGAGATCGCCGCCACCGGTACCACCAGCCCCGACTCGGTGCGTGTCGCGGTCCTCGACCGCAAAAAGGCACAAGCCGCGGGCGTCGACGGCGTGTTGCTCACGGTGGCGCGCGCGGACGGCGCCGCGAGCAGGGCGCCGGTCCGGATCGCCCTCGACTACACCGGATTCGCCGACGCCTACGGGGCCGGATACGGCTCCCGACTGCGCCTGGTCCGATTCCCGGCCTGCGTACTGACCACCCCGCTGAAGAAGGCCTGTTCCACGCCCGAACCGCTCGACAGCACCAACGACGCGGTGGAGCGGACCCTGACCGCCAGGGTCGCCGCAGCGGCCGACAGTCCCGGCCTCCCCACCCGGCTGGGCACGACGGCGGCAGACTCCCCGGTCACGGTCCTCGCCGCCACCGCCGCCGCCTCCGGTGACCACGGAGACTTCGGCGCCACCTCACTGCAGCCCTCCTCGCAGTGGAGCGTCTCGACCGCCTCCGGTGCCTTCAACTGGTCGTACCCGATCACGGCCCCACCCGTACCGGGCGGCCTCGCCCCCCAGGTGGCCCTCGGCTACACCTCGCAGTCCATCGACGGCCAGACCGCGACCACCAATAACCAGGGATCCTGGGTCGGGCAGGGCTTCTCCTACGAGCCCGGATTCATCGAACGCCGCTATAAGCCCTGCAGCGACGACGGCCACGACGACACCAACGGGGACCAGTGCTGGGGCGGCGCCAACGCCACCATCTCCCTGGCGAGCGGTTCCTCGGGAGAACTCGTCAAGGACGACACCACCGGCGAGTGGCGCATAGCCTCGGACGACTTCAGCAAGGTCGAGGAGCTCAAGGACGCGACGAACGGCGACAACAACGGTGAGCACTGGAAGGTCACGTCCGACGACGGAACCCAGTACTACTTCGGCCTCAACCAGCTTCCCGGTTTTGCCACGGGCAACGAGGAGACCGACTCCACCTGGACCGCCCCCGTCTACGGAGACGACTCGGGCGAACCCTGCTACGACGCGACCTTCGCCAATGCCTTCTGCACGCAGGCCTGGCGCTGGAACCTCGACTACGTGGTGGACCCGCAGGGCAACGCCATGTCGTACTTCTACAACAAGGAGACCAACCACTACACCCAGGGCCTGAAGACCGGCGAGAACGGAAAGTCTTACGTCCGTGGGGGATACCTCAAGCGCGCCGACTACGGTCAGCGCGCCGGCGAGGTGTACGGGACCAAGGCGTCGGCCCGTATCGTCTTCGGCACCGAGGAACGCTGCATCGGTGACCTGACGGACTGCTCCGTCGCCGCGCTCACCGACTCCACGGCGGCCGACTGGCCCGACGTGCCGTGGGACCGTAACTGCAAGGCCGACACGAAGTGCGTCGGGCAGAATTCCCCCACCTTCTGGACCCGCAAGCAGCTCGCGAAGATCACGACGCAGGTCCGCAGTGGCGACAGCTCGTACGAGGACGTGGACGCTTGGGCACTGGGCCACCTCTTCACCGACAACGGTGACGCCTCGAAGTCCCTGTGGCTCGACTCCATCGATCACACGGGGCTCGTCGGCACCGACGTGTCGGTCCCTTCGGTGAAGCTTCACGGCAAGCAGCTCGCCAACCGGGTCGATGTGGCCGGAGACAACATTCAGCCCTTCATCCGCTTCCGGATGTCCTCGGTCGAGAACGGGTCCGGCGGCGTTCTGTCCGTCAACTACGCCGACGCGGAATGCAAGGCATCGAGCCTGCCTGCTCCCGGAAAGTCCACGGCTGCCTGCTACCCGGTGAAATGGCATCCGCCGGGTGTGACCGATCCGATCTCCGACTGGTTCCACAAATATGTGGTCGCCTCCGTCGTGGAGACGGACCTGGTCGGTGGGAGTCCGGATCAGGTGACGTCGTACACCTATGTCGGGGACGCCGGCTGGCGCAAGGCCAAGCCCGACGGCCTGAGCAAGACCGAGTACCTGACCTGGAGCGACTGGCGGGGCTACCAGAAGGTCCGCGTCGAGACGTCCGACGGCTCCACCAGCGCCTCCAACACCAGGGCCGAGCACGTTTTCTTCCAGGGACTGGACGGGGACACGGATCCTGACGGCGGCACCAAGTCGTCGTCGGTGACCGACTCGACGGGTACCAGCCACCCGGACTCCGACTGGAAGTCCGGCCTGGAGCTGGAGACGCTCACCTACGACGGCACCAAGGTCGACTCCAAGACGGTGAACACCGTCTGGAGCAAGGTCACCGCCACTCGTGTCAAGGACTGGGGTACCCGCACCGCCCGGTTCATCCGCCCGGCGAGGACGGACGTCTACACCGCCCTCGCTTCGGGCGGCTGGCGCCAGGTGGCCACCAGCAACAGCTACGACGACACCACGGGGCGCATCACCCAGGTCGCCGACTACGGCGAGACCGGGGTGGCCGACAACCAGTGCATCCGCAGTGAGTACGCGGACAACGCGGCCAAGCACATGTACGCGTACGTCTCCCGTGTCGAGACGGTCGCCGTCGACTGCGGCACGACCCCCGACCGCTCCAAGAACGTCATCTCCGACGACCTGACCCTCTATGACGGCTCGACCGGCGTGGGTACCGAACCCACCTCGGGCAGTCCGACCGTTCTCAAGCGGCTCTCCTCACACAGCGGCACAGCGGCGACCTATCAGACGGTCTCGACCACGACGTACGACAAGTACGGCCGTCCGCTGACTTTGAAGGACGCCAAGGACACACCCAAGACCATCACCTACACCGACACCTACGGGCTCGCCACCTCCAAGAAGGAGACCAACAACCTGGGCTGGGTCGCCACGACCGAGTACGCCCCTCAGTGGGGCCGGGCATCCGCCCAGGTGGACGTGAACAACAAGCGCACGGACCTCGCCTACGACGGCATGGGCCGGCTGACGTCCGTCTGGTTCCCCGACCGGGCCAAGGCGTCCTACTCTCCGTCGATCAAGTACGCGTACGGGATCCGCACCACCGACCCGAGCTATGTGCGTACGGAAAGAGTGGAGAACGGCGGCACGTACGGCAGCGAGTACACGCTGTACGACGGTCTGCTGCGACCACGTCAGATCCAGGCCAAGGGCCAGAACAGCGGCCGTCTGATCGCCGACACGTACTACGACGGTTCCGGCCGCATCGTGAAGTCGAACGGCACCTACTACGCGAAAGAGGCCCCGACTCCGACCCTTTTCGCACCGCTGGGCGAGGACATCGATGCCCAGACGGTCACGGAGTTCGACGGCGTGGGCCGCACCACGGCGTCGGTCTTCAAGGTCGCCCAGGTGGAGAAGTACCGCACCACCTACGCCTACGGCGGCGACCGGGTGCACGTGGACCCGCCGACCGGTGAGACCGCGACGACGACCATCACGGACGCACGTCAGCGCACGGTCGAACTGCGCCAGTACAAGGGTGCCGCCCCCGTGCCGTCCGGCACATCGGCGGACTACACCGCTACGAGCTACCGCTACACCCCGGCCGGTGAGCTGGCCGAGGTGAAGGACAGCGGAGGCAACGCATGGACGTACGAGTACGACCAGCGCCACCGCAAGGTCAGAACGGTCGACCCTGACACCGGGGAGGCGACGTCCGCCTACGACGACCTGGACCGCCTGACCTCCGTCACGGACTCGCGCAAGAACACCACCACGACGGTGTACGACAGCCTGAGCCGGCCCGTCTCCACCTGGCAGGGTGCCGCCGACACCGGCACCAAACTGTCGGTGACCAGGTACGACACCGCAGCCAAGGGCGTGCTGTACGGCGTCTACTCCTACAAGGACGGCGCGGTCCACTCCTCGGTGACCTACCCGGTCCTGGAGGAGAACAACGACTACAAGCCCAGCCAGACGAGCTACTTCCTCTCCAAGACGGCCGAGCCGGAGCTGGGCGGCACCTACCAGTTCAACACCCAGTACTACGACGACGGCACCGTCTCGGGCCAGAACTTCCCGGCCGCGGGGGGACTCGCAGCCGAGTCCGTGTCCTACATGTACGACTCCCTGCAGCGTCCCACGGCCCTGAACACCTCCCTCGGCGGCGGTACCTACGTGCCGTCCGTCTCGTACTCCCCCACGAACCAGCTCGAAGGGATGTCGCTGACGACCGGCGGCTCCTCCGACAAGAAGACCTCGCTGCACTACCAGTACGAGCAGGGGACCCAGCGTCTCACCAACGCACGTGTCGTCGTCGAGGGGGCGTCGTCGTTGGCCTACGACGCCGACTACACGTACGACGCGGCGGGCAACGTCCTGTCCATCGTCGACGACCCGACCGGCGGTACCCGCGACGCGCAGTGCTTCGCCTACGACAACCTGCGCCGGACGACCGAGAACTGGACGTCCAAGGTGACGCCCGACGGCAAGGTCGGCACGGGCAGCGCGGACACCGCCTGCGCTTCCGCCCCGTCGTCGGCCACGGTCGGCGGAACGGCTCCTTACTGGCACAGCTACGGCTACGACGCGCTCAACAACCGCACATCCGAGACAGCGCACGGCATCAGTGACACGGCGACATCGACGAAGACGTACAAGTACGGCGAGAACGGTGAGGGTCCGCACCAGCTGACCAAGGTCGTCGCGGAAACGACGGCGACGTCCACGACGCCCGCCGTCACCTCGCAGAACACGTACTCCTACGACGCCGCGGGGAACACCGAGACCCGTGTGCTGGGCGGCGACACCCAGTCGCTCGCCTGGGACAAGCAGAACGACCTGACCAAGGTGACAAACGCGGACGGCACCGAATCGTCGTACGTGTACGACGCCTCGGGCAGCCGGGTGCTGCGGAAGTCGGCGTCGGAGACGACGTTCTACCTGCCCGGTATGGAACTGCGCCTCGACAAGTCGGCGGGCGGGGTGAAGGCCACCCGCTACTACTCCATCGGCGGCCAGACCGTCGCGGTCCGCGACACGGACGGCGTCACCTTCCTGGCCGGCGATCACCACGGCACCGCGCAACTCGCCGTCGACGCCGTCACCGGCGAGACGCAACGCCGCCGCCTCGACCCGTTCGGCAACGGCCGGGACACCGACTCGTCGGACCTGTCGAAATGGGTGGACGACAAGGGCTTCGTCGGCGGCACCAACGACGAGACCTCCGGCCTGGTGAGACTCGGGGCGCGTGAGTACGACGCCTCGATCGGCAGGTTCGTCTCGGCCGACCCGGTGCTGAACGTGGACAACCCGCAGCAGATCAACGGCTACGCGTACGGCAACAACAACCCGGTCACGATCGCCGACCCCACCGGTATGTGCGCCGAGATCGACTGCCCGACCCGGCCGTGTGCCCAGTGTGAGAACACCACCCCCGGGGTGGTACCGGGCCCGCCGCGCGTGTCCGCCAACGCTGCGGCCGCCGGGATCACACTTGCGCAGGCCATCGGCCACTCCTCCGCCGCGGCGGTCAAGCAGCGCGAGGCGGACGCGGCCAAGCAGCGGGCGATCGCGGTCGCCAAGGAACTGGGCAAGATCATTGCGGACGAACTCGGACTCACCGACGCCCTGGACTGCTTCACCACGGGAAGTCTGGGGGCCTGCGGGGCCACAGTCGTCAACGTCGTCTCGTCGGTCATCAGCGGCGGTCCGATCGGCAGGCTGGTCGCCAAGTACTGGTATCGCGTCGACAAGGCTTGGGCGCTGGGCAAGCGCATAGTCGCTCTCGGGAAACAGCTCTGGGGAGCGTTCAAGGACTGGAAGAGAACCAGCAGAGCCGCGTCGTCGGCGGCGGAATCCTGCTCGGTGAACAGCTTCACACCCGGTACCAGGGTGCTGATGGCCGACGGCACGACGAAGGCGATCAGGGACGTCGATATCGGCGACAAGGTCCGGGCCACCGATCCGGAAACGGGCGAGACGAGCACCGAGACGGTCACCGCCGAGATCAAGGGCAAGGGCGTCAAGCACCTCGTCAAGGTCACGATCGACACGGACGGCAAGAAGGGCGACAAGATCGCCTCGGTCACGGCGACCGACGGCCATCCGTTCTGGGTCCCGGAACTCGGCGAGTGGATCGACGCCACTGCGCTGAAAGCGGGGGAGTGGCTGAGCACCGGCTCGGGCGCCCGGGTCCAGATCGGCGCGGTCAAGCGCTGGACGGCGCCGACGGCCACGGTTCACAACCTCACTGTCAGTGATCTGCACACGTACTATGTGCTGGCGGGGGCTACGCCGGTCCTGGTTCACAACTGCGGCGGCGGGGCTGCCGACCTAGGTCATCTGACCGATAGAGCCGACGACTTGCATTCTCTGATTCCGTCAGGCGGCCAGCGGTACAGGACTACCGGGGTGTTGCACGCCGACGGCGTTGGTGGAGGCATTGATCTGTCTGCTGTTGGGGCGAGGAGTAACCTCACTCTGATTCAAAGGGCTGATTCTCTTGACGCTGGAGAACTGGCTATATCGATGAGTAATGGTGCGCATGCTGAAGTGAAGCTAGTAACTGCAGCTCAGCACCTAGGTCTTAGTCCTGGTGGGATTGCAGCCAGTAGGCCTTTCTGTTCTGCTTGTTCTCAGTTCCTGACAAACCAGGGTGCGACACTTGTGAGCCCTAGGACCGCTCTTTGGCTTCCGCCCGGCGTAAGGTAACTCTCGATCGTGGCGGCATCGGAAGGGGTGCAAATGCTCACAAAGGAAGAGATTGGCCGGATCGAGGCAGCGTGTGGCGAGCTGGCCCTCGAGAGAGTCTTCGTGCTCTCTCTGGCCGCAGCCCACCGGACTCTTCCCGTCTATCAGGTGTACAGCGAGGCCCACGCTGACCTGGAAGGATACGGATTGGTTCATGATGGCCTGGTGGGGGCGTGGCGAGTTCTGCGCGCCAGGCCGGGCGCCTCTGCCATCGAACTTGCTCCCAGACTCGAGGCTGCGATCAGGAGTGCAGAGTCAGACCTTGAGTCGATCAACACGGTTGATGAATTTGGCCTCGCCCAAGCTTTGGCTGTGGAGTCAATTTCTACCGCGACTCTGGCATTGCGTGCCTACCTCGAAGAATCGCGAAGTGGCGCATTCAATGCCATTGTTGGCGCTCTTGAGGTTGATTCTGTTTGGGCGGAAGGCGAGGCCGAACGTCCAGGCGCCGAAGGTGATGTTTCGTGGGACAGATTGATGACTCACTACGGGCAGCAAGTGCGGGATATCGCTCTCCTGTCTGGTGCTGATGAGTCTGACGAGCAGCTCCTGTTCCGTGATATTGCAATGCGCGCCGAACGGGAAGGTATGCCTTTCCTTGTCCAAATGAGGGAATTGGTGTCAACCACGACCCCTAAATCTCATAGGGGGTCGTGAAAGACCGCGCATTTCAAACAGCCAAAGTGCCTCGCCGGATTAATTCCGGCGGGGCACTTTGGCTGTTTGAAGGCAACGGTGACGGCAACGTCAGCGGACGACGGCTGTGACGGATGGGTTGTCGGGGGCGTCGTCGGTTGATCCGAGGACGCCCCCGAGGGTGTCGATGGCTTGGCGTTGGAGGCGGAGTCGGACGTGGGCGTAGACGCCGGCGGTGACGCCGATGTGGGCATGCCTGAGGAGTTCCTTGATGACGACGAGGTCGACGCCTTGTTCCAGGAGCAGAGTGGCCATCGAGTGTCGGAGGTCGTGGAAACGGATGGTCCGGAGCTGCGTGCCCTGGAGGAGTCGGCGGAATCGGCGGGTGAGGTCGAGCGGTCTACCGGTGGGGGTGATGAAGACGAGCCCGTTGTACGTCCAGCTCGTTCCGGCCGCCTGGCGCTCTTCCTGCTGTCGTTCCTGGTGGATCTTGAGGGAGTTGATGCATTCGGTGGGGGGACGATGCGGCGTTCGGAGGCGCGGGTCTTGGTGTGCAGGATGGTCAGGCCGCCGGTGCGGGTGCGCTGGAGAGAGCGGTGGATGGCGGCGGTTCCGGTGGTAAGTCGAGGTCGTCCCAGTGCAGGCCAAGGAGTTCGCCCTTGCGGAGGCCGGTGCGCAGGGTGAGTTCGTGCAGGGCGTGGAGCCGGTCGGTGCTGGCGGCGTGGAGGAACTGCCGGGCCTCGTTCGTGGTGAAGGGCTTGAAGCGCCGGGGGCACGCGCGGCTTGGCTCGGACACGCCGATCGCTGCCGGGCCTCACTCGCGTACGGCGGCCAGTTCGAACCACACCACTTTCCAGCCGGCCGTCCGGGAGCGGGCCGGGAGGTGGTAGCGGCCCCAGGTGTCGGCAAGAGCCTCGACGAGGAACAGGCCTCGGCCGAAGTCCTGGTCAGGGGTGCAGGGCAGGGGGCCTGGGAGTTCGGGGTGGTTGTCCATGACCCCGATGCGGACGACTCCGTCGCGGGTACGGAGTCTGACGGTCACCGGACCGTCCGAGTGCTTCACCGCGTTCGAGACCAACTCGGAGGTCAACAGCTCGGCGGTATCCGCGAGTTCGGATGCGTAGCCGTAGCCGACGAGGACTGTGCGGATGGTCTGGCGGGCGATGCGGGCCGCTCGGGGGTCGTTGGTGAGGTGCAGATGGCACTCCCAGGCGACGGGAGGGGGCGCGGGCAGGGGCGGCACAGGGCAGAGGGAGGTTGGTTTGGGCATGGGGGACTCCAGTACGTGTGGTGAGTTCCGAGGCCGCACGGCCCGTGGCCTGTCTCTCTGGCGCGAGCCGCTCCTCCCGGGGCGGGAGCATCGCCGGCAGGCTCGTGCCATGCACTTCCGCTATGCCGTGCGTGAGTGGTGCACTACAGAAAGTAGAGAAAATGGAGTCACTGTGTGCATCTTACTGGAGATAATTACCCCCTTCGTGTGTGGACCTCGACCTCTGGCACAGGCAGACTGTCGCCATGTCAACCAGAATCACCCCGACGCAACGGCAGAAGCGACTCGGTTCCGAGCTGCGCAAGATGCGGCTGGCGGCGGATGCCACCACGGAGTACGCCGCGAGTCTCCTCGGCATCGACAGAACGCGGCTCTCCAACATGGAGTCGGGCATCCGCCCCTTCTCGCCGGAACGCGTCCGCATCCTGGCATGCAACTACGCGTGCACGGACGAAAGCTACGTCGAGGCTCTGGTGGCCATGGCCGTCGACAAGGAACGCGGGTGGTGGGAGCGCCACCGCGGCACGCTGCCCTCCGGCCTGCTGGACATCGCCGAGCTGGAGTGGCACGCCACCCGTGTCCGGACCGCTCAGGTCATGCACGCGCCCGGACTGCTCCAGAGCGAGGGGTACGCGCGCGCTGTTTTCGCAGCCGTACTGCCGCCACTGACCCGCCTCGAAATCGAACTCCGCGTCGCGCATCGCATGGAGCGTCAGCAGGTCTTCGAGCGGCCGGACCCGCTCCCGTACGTCGCCCACGTCCACGAAGCCGCTCTGCGTATGCCGTACGGCGGCACGGGGGCCACCCGGCAACAGCTCAGGCATCTGGGCGCCCAGTCCGAGCGGGACAACATCGAGGTCCGCGTGATCCCCACATCCGTGGGCGGGTTCCCGGGCGCAGGGCATGCGTTGCTCTATGCGGACGGGGCAGTGCCCTGTCTCGACACCGTGCAACTGGACTCGGCACACGGACCGGAATTCACCCACGCCGAGGCTCAGCTCACGAAGTACCGTGCCCATCTGGACTGGATGGACGGCGCGGCAATGACCTCGACAGCGTCACGCGACCACATCCGCAAGATTGCTCGCGAACTGTAGGAGACGTCGTGACCGACCACATCACCTGGGAAGACCCCTTCTGCGGCGAGGGCAACAACTGCTTCCGCCTTGGCACCGACCCCGACGGCAACGCCTACATAGCCGTGGCCGGTGCCGAGGACACCCCTCTGACCGACACCCGCGAGGCCCTTCGCACCCTCATCCTCGACATCAAAGCCGGCAAGGCGGACCACCTCCTCTGACCGGGAGCGACCCGGCTCCGTTCGGCGGGCGGGGGCGGTCAGAACTCGGTCATGCGTTCCCTGCGTACCGAATAGACGACGAACCCCGCCCCCAGGGCCAGGAACAGCGTGCCGCCCGCCACGTACGGGGTCGTGTCGAAGCTCCCCGTGTCGGCCAGACGGGTCTGGGTCGTGTCGGTCGTATCAGTCGTGTCTGTAGTGTCGGTGGCGGCCTCCGCGGACGTGTCCGTGGACGTGTGCGCCGCGGTGCGGACCACCGTCGTGGTCGTTGTCCGTGTTCTGTGCTCCGCCGGCTTGTCGTCCGTCGCCTTGGCGGACGGGACGAACCACAGGGCACCCAGGAGGGTCCCCGCGGCGGTGGCGGTCAGCAACGATCGACGTGCGGACACGGAATATCGATCCCCTTGTGACGCTGGCGAATTGGCCGTGTGGGGCGATGTTAGTGAAAGGTGCGGGTCACGGGAAAGTCACGGTGGCCAAGAGTCGTACGCTCCCATGCATGAGCACACCTGAGACATCACGTTTTGTGCGGTTGCACGTCGAATTGGTCGTCGAGGTCGACGACGAGAACGCACTGACCAAGGCGGCGCTGAGCCGCATGGCCGAGGATTCCGAGATCCCGGCCGACGAGCGGGCCCACGCCGAGAGCACCGTGACGCACAACACGGCCGAGGCCCTCGCGTACCTCGTCGACCCGTTCGACCTGGTCGCGGACGTACCCGGGGTCGAACTCGCCCAGGCCTCGTGGAGCAGCGAGCACATCGACTACGACCCCGATTCGCCGGATTGGGACCTGGACGAGGATGATGACGCCTCGGACGAGGAAGAAGCGACCGGCTGACGCCGCTTGGGAGAATTCATGACCCCGGGCGGCAACCGCCACCCGGGGTTCTGTCGTCTCAAGGGACGCAGTGACCGACCCCGCACCAGGCGTATCCCTGTGGAACGACGTGGCATGCCCCACACCCTCGACGGATGTGGAACGGGACGAACCGGTCGTAGCGTTGATTGGTGTTACGGGGACTCTCTTGGTTCAGGGGATTCGGCAACGATGGAGAAGCGTGTGATGACGGTCAGTAAGCGGCGCAAGGGCTTGACGGTCGCGTCCGCACTGCTCGGCGGGGTGCTGATGCTCTCCGCGTGCAGCGGAGGGGGCGGCGACAACCCCAAGGGCGAAAGCGAAGGTGACGGCTCCTCGCAGTCCAAGGTCGACGAGGCCGCGGCCAAGGAGACCTCCGAGGCCCAGATCAAGATCACGCCCAAGGACGGCTCCGACAACGCCTCCATCAACAGCGCCGCCGCGGTCACTGTGACCAAGGGCACACTGAGTGCAGTGACCATGAAGACTGCGGCCGGTGCCGCCGTCGAGGGCGAGATATCCGCGGACAAGAAGAGCTGGAAGCCCAGCGGCCAGCTGGAGCGCGCCACCGCCTACAAGATCGCCGCGACGGCCAAGGACTCGGACGGCCGCGCCGCCCACGAGAACGCGTCGTTCACGACGGTCTCCCCGGCCAACAGCTTCATCGGCAACTTCACGCCCGAGGACGGTTCCACCGTCGGCGTCGGCATGCCGGTCTCGATCAACTTCGACAAGGCGATCACGAACAAGGCGGACGTCCAGAAGGCGATCACCGTCTCCTCCACCAGCGGCCAGGAGGTCGTCGGGCACTGGTTCAGCGCCAACCGCCTGGACTTCCGCCCCGAGGAGTACTGGAAGGGCAACTCGACCGTCACCCTGAAGCTGAAGCTCGACGGCGTCCAGGGCGCCGACGGCGTCTACGGCGTGCAGCAGAAGACGGTCACCTTCAAGATCGGCCGCAACCAGGTCTCCATCGTCGACGCCAAGACGAAGACGATGAAGGTCACGCAGGACGGCAAGACCATCAGGACCATCCCGATCTCCGCGGGCGCTCCGGAGAACAAGACGTACGAGGGCCGGATGGTGATCTCCGAGAAGTTCAAGGAGACCCGGATGGACGGCTCGACGGTCGGCTTCACCAAGGAAGACGGCAAGGGCGAGTACGACATCAAGGACGTACCGCACGCGATGCGCCTGTCGACCTCCGGCACGTTCATCCACGGCAACTACTGGGGCGCCAAGTCCATCTTCGGCAGCGTGAACACCAGCCACGGCTGCGTGGGCCTGTCGGACACCAAGGGTGCCAACGACACGAACTCCCCGGGCGGCTGGTTCTACAGCCACTCGATCGTCGGCGACGTCGTGGACGTGCGGAACACCGGTGACAAGACCGTCGCCCCGGACAACGGCCTCAACGGCTGGAACCTGGACTGGGCGGCGTGGAAGGCCGGTTCGGCCGCCTGACCCTCCGACCCGAACACTCCTCGCGCCGAGGGCGGTTGCTCACCACGAGCAGCCGCCCTCGGCGTTCTCACAGCCTTTGGGGGCCGCCCTTGGCGTTTTCACAGCCTTTTGGGGGCCCGCACAGCCCGCTGGAGGGCCTTTCCGAGGTTCTGCACAGCCTTCTCATCCTTCTCTTATGCGGGGCTTATCCGTCCATCACACGGTGTCCCTAGCTTGCGGCCATGTTCTTCACCTATCTGAGGCGCGAACTGCGCCGCCGCAGAAAGGCGGCGCTCGTCGTCGCCTCCGGACTCGCCCTGGGCATCGCCCTGGTCATCGTGGTCAGCTCCGTGTCGTCCGGCATGGAGAAGGCGCAGGGCAAGGTCCTCCAGTCGCTGTACGGGCTGGGCACGGACATGACGGTCACCAAGGCGGCCCAGGCACAGTCGAGCACGGGCGAGCGCCCGCGCTTCCAGTTCGACGCCCGGGACGGTGACTCCGACGAGGAGCAGAGCAGCGACCGCGTCATGGTGCAGGGCTTCCAGACCCTGGCCTCCACCACGGTCTCCAAGGTCGACGCGCAGAAGGGGGTCTCCGACGCCGTCGGCGGGCTCAGCCTCCAGGTCATCAAGGTCAGCGGCCAGTTCCAGCGGGGCGAGTTCCAGCAGGACCAGCAGCAGGGCGGCGGCGGTGGCGACCAGCAGGGTGGCGGCCCCGGCGCCCAGCAGTCCCCGCAGGGCCGTGTCGAGGGCGGTGGCGCCGACTTCGACGTCAACAACTACTCGGTCTACGGCACGGACGTCACCAAGCCCGATCTGGGCCCGCTGACCTCCTCGAAGATCACCAGCGGCCGTACGTTCAAGACCTCGGAGACCGACGCGAAGGTCGTCGTCGCCGACAAGTCCTACGCCAAGGAGAAGAAGCTCGCCCTCGGTGACACGGTCACCGTCAAGAGCGTCAAGTACAAGGTCATCGGCATCGCGACGCCCGACAGCGGTGACGCGGCGGCCAACCTCTACATCCCGCTCAAGCAGGCGCAGACGCTCAGCGACTCCAAGAACAAGGTCACCACGATCTACGTCAAGGCGTCCGACTCGCAGCAGATCGACAGCGTCAAGTCGACCATCCAGAAGAACATCGACGGTACGACGGTGACGACCTCGGCCGACCTCGCGGACACGGTGTCCGGGTCCCTGTCCACCGCGTCCGACCTCGCCTCGAACGTGGGCAAGTGGCTGTCGATCGCCGTGCTCGTGGCCGCGTTCCTGGTCGCGGGACTGCTCACCTCCTCCGCCGTGTCCCGTCGCGTACGGGAGTTCGGCACGCTGAAGGCGCTCGGCTGGAAGTCCGGCCGCGTCACCCGGCAGGTCGTCGGGGAGGCCGTCGTCAACGGCCTGGTCGGTGGCGTCCTCGGGATCGCCCTCGGCCTCGGCGGCGCGTACGCCGTCACCGCGATCAGCCCGACCCTCCAGGCCGAACTCGCCTCCACGGGCGGGGGCATGGGCGGCCCCGGCGCCGGTGGCGGCCCCGGTGGCGGCGGTATGGGCGGCCCGGCCCGCCAGGCGGCGTCCAAGGCCCTCGACGTGACCCTCACGGCACCGGTCGCCCTCAACACGATCGCGATCGCGGTGGGCCTCGCGGTGGCCGGCGGCCTGATCGCCGGCGCCTTCGGCGGCTGGCGGGCCTCCCGCCTCCGCCCGGCGGACGCGTTGCGCCGGGTCGAATAACCCGGACACCCACAAGGCAGCCCGCGCCCCAAGCCCCTCCAAGGGCGCCCT
This sequence comes from Streptomyces sp. NPDC087844, assembly GCF_044742785.1. NCBI lineage: Bacteria > Bacillati > Actinomycetota > Actinomycetes > Kitasatosporales > Streptomycetaceae > Streptomyces > Streptomyces sp. NPDC087844. The sequence goes on from NZ_JBIUVD010000002.1 coordinate 356,637, forward strand.
CCCGGGGCGCCCCTCCAGGGGCGCGGGGAACCGCGCGACCAGCCACGGACGGCCCGCACCTTCAAGAACCGGCCCAGGAGTCACACGTGTACGAGCTAAAAGGCATCACCAAGCAGTACAAGCGGGGCAAGGAGACCGTCCACGCCCTCGCCGGCGTCGACCTGACCATCCCGGACGGCGACCGCCTGGTCATCCAGGGCCCCACCGGCGGCGGCAAATCCACCCTCCTCCAGATGCTCGGCGGCCTCGACCGCCCCACCTCCGGAAGCATCGAACTCGACGGAACAGATCTCGCCAAACTGTCCGAGACCAAACTGACCAACGTACGCAGCGAGAACATCGGATTCGTTTTCCAGAGCTTCAATCTCATTCCCACCCTCACCGCCCAGGAGAACGTGGAGACCGCCCTCGTACCGCTGAAGGTGAAGGTGAGGGAACGCCGGGAAAGGGCCGCCGCCGCGCTGGAGTCCGTCGGGCTCGCCGAGCGGGCCGGGCATCTGCCCGCCGAGTTGTCCGGCGGTCAGCAGCAGCGCGTCGCCATCGCCCGTGCCCTGGTCAAGCAGCCGAAGGTGCTGCTCGCCGACGAACCGACCGGCAACCTCGACGAGTCGATGCGCGACGAGATCATGGACGTACTCGAAACCATGTGGAAGGAGCACGGGCTCACTTTCATCATGGTTACGCACGATTCCGCGCTCGCGAAAAAGGCCCCGAGGGTCGCCACGATCCGGAAGGGGAAGATCACCGTCAGGGAAAACGCCAACTCTTGACCGCAGCCACACTATTGAGCACCAGTTCACCCCCCCGGCATACTGAGTATTCCGGGGGGTTGCGCGCGATCATGCGTACGGGATGTCCCCCGGCCGGGTGAACGGGGGTTCATCCCGGACCTGATCTCCAGGGGGAGACTTGCGCAGACAAGTGAAGAGAGCGTGCGCGGCCACGATCGCCACGGCGGCAGCCGTGGCCCTGGCGGCGGGCATGACCAGCCCGGCGTCGGCGGAGGCCGAGCGTACGGCCGCCGACCAGGCCGTACAGACCACGCCCAAGCACCGCGTCACCCTGATCACCGGCGACCGTGTCGTCGTCGACGCCAAGGGCCGTGTCATCGGCCTGGAGCGGGCCAAGGGCCGCGAGGGGATACCCGTCCAGATACGCAAGGCCGACGGGCACACCCTCGTCGTCCCGGCCGACGCGGCACGGCTGATAGCCGGCGGCAAGCTCGACCAGCGGCTCTTCGACGTCACCGAGCTCAACAAGTCGGCCAACCGCAAGGCCCAGAAGCAGGGCCTCAAGCTGATCGTCGGCTACAGCGGCGCGGCCGCGGCGGCGAAGGCGGACGTCCGCGAGGCCGGTGACACCAAGGTCCGCAGGACCCTGAAGTCGCTGAACGCGGACGCGGTGCTGACGCCCAGGGGAGACGCGCCCGACCTGTGGGCCGCGGTCACCGACACACGGTCAGGCGGCGCGAGCACCGCCTCCGGCATCGCCCACGTATGGCTCGACGGGGTCCGCAAGGCCAGCCTCGACAAGTCCGTCCCGCAGATCGGCGCCGACAAGGCGTGGGCCGCCGGATACGACGGCAAGGGCATCAAGGTCGCCGTCCTCGACACCGGTGTCGACGCGACCCACGACGACCTCAAGAACCAGGTCGTCGCCGAGAAGAACTTCTCCGCCGCCGCCGACGCGACCGACAAGTACGGCCACGGCACGCACGTCGCGTCCATCGTGGCCGGTACGGGCGCCAAGTCGACCGGCAAGTACAAGGGCGTCGCGCCCGGAGCCAAGCTGCTCAACGGCAAGGTGCTCGACGACAACGGCTACGGCGACGACTCCGGCATCCTCGCCGGTATGGACTGGGCGGCCGAGCAGGGCGCCGACGTCGTGAACCTCAGCCTGGGCGGCGGGGACACCCCCGACATCGACCCGCTCGAAGCGCAGGTCAACAAGCTGTCCAAGGAGAAGGGCATCCTCTTCGCCATCGCCGCGGGCAACGACGGCGACTTCGGCGAGCAGACGATCGGCTCCCCGGGCAGCGCGGAGGCCGCGCTCACCGTGGGCGCCGTCGACGACACGGACAAGCTGGCCTCGTTCTCCAGCCGGGGCCCCGGCCTCGACGGGCAGATCAAGCCCGACGTGACCGCGCCCGGCGTGGACATCACGGCCGCCTCGGCTGCGGGCAGCGTCATCGCCAAGGAGGTCGGCGAGAAGCCGGCCGGCTATGTGAGCATCTCGGGTACGTCGATGGCGACCCCGCATGTCGCGGGCGCCGCGGCAATCCTGAAGCAGCAGCACCCCGACTGGACGTACGCCGAGCTGAAGGGCGCGCTGACCGGCTCCGCCAAGGGCGGCAAGTACACGCCGTTCCAGCAGGGTTCGGGCCGGATCCAGGTCGACAAGGCCATCAAGCAGAGCGTGGTGGCCGACCCGTCGTCGGTGAGCTTCGGCGTCCAGCAGTGGCCGCACACCGACGACACCCCGGTCACCAAGAAGGTCACGTACCGCAACCTCGGGACGGCCGACGTCACGCTGAACCTCGCGGTGGCGGCCACCGACCCGAAGGGGCAGGCCGCCCCGGCCGGCTTCTTCACGCTCGGCGCCAAGACGCTGACCGTCCCGGCGGGCGGCACGGCCTCCGCCGACCTCACGGCCAACTCGAAGCTGGGCGGCACGCTCGACGGCGCCTACTCCGCGTACGTGACGGCGACCGGCGGCGGCCAGAGCGTACGCACGGCGGCGGCGGTGCAGCGCGAGGTGGAGTCGTACGACCTCACGCTCAAGTTCGTCGGCCGTGACGGCAACCCGGCGAAGGACTACAACGCCAACCTCGTCGGGGTCTCCGGGCTCGCCAAGGAGAAGTGGTACTCGCCCTACGACGGGTCCGGCACCGTCAAGGTCCGCGTACCCAAGGGCGGTTACATTCTCGACTCGGCGTTCTTCGTCGACCCGGAGGACTTCGCCAAGGGCGCCGACTGGGTGGCCCAGCCGAAGCTGAACGTCACCAGGAGTGCCACGATCACGGTGGACGCGCGGACCGCCAAGCCGGTGGACGTCACCGTGCCCGACGCGGCGGCGAAGTCCGAGTTCGCCTCGGCGGACTACACGGTGGACGCCGGCAACAGCAGCTACTCGTTCGGCTGGTGGCTGAACTCGTACACCAACTTCCGTGCCGCGCACGCCGGTCCGCAGATCACGGACGGCACGCTGTACCAGCAGTGGGACGGCCACTGGGCCAAGCCCGCCGAGGAGTACGACACCACCGTCGGAGGCAAGGTCAAGCAGGTCGCCACCGGCTACACCAAGCACTACAAGGCGAGCGAGCTGGCCACGGTGAAGACCGGCCTGGGCGCCTCGGCGAGCGGCAAGAAGGGCGCGCTCAACGCCTGGGGCTCGCTGCCCGGCAGCTCCGGCTCCTCCTCGATCGGTATCCAGCAGACGCTGCCCGGCACACGGACGGTGCACCTGTCCACCGCGGGCGGGGTCAAGTGGAACCTCGACTTCGAGCAGCACGGCGGAGTCGACGAATGGGGCTGGCCGATCGTCGAGGCCTTCTACACGCTCGGCACCCCGCAGACCCTCGCGGCGGGCAAGAGCTACGAGAAGACCTTCAACACGGCGGTCTTCGGACCGCGCATCGGCTCCTCCTTCGGCCTCTACCGCGAGGGCAACGGCATCTACGGTTATCTGCCGCTGTTCGCCGACGGCAAGACCCATTCCGGTTCCTCGCTCTACTCGTCGGTCACCACGACCCTCTACCGCAACGGCGCCAAGGTCGGCTCGAACAGCGACCCGCTGGTCGGGGGCGACATCTTCAAGGTTCCGGCCGGTGACGCCGCGTACAAGCTGACCACCTCGGTCAAGCGGACCGTCAAGGTCGCCGCGGCCTCCACCCGCGTCGACGCCAGCTGGACCTTCCGCTCCAAGAAGGCCGACCTGGCCAAGCTGCCCGCGTCCTCGATCCGCTTCGACGCGGCCGTCGGCCTGGACAGCAGGGCTCCGGCGGACAAGAAGGTCTCCGTCCCGGTGACCGTCCAGGGCTCGGCCGCGGGCTCGAACCTGAAGTCGCTCGCCGTGTACGTGTCGTACGACTACGGCCAGACCTGGAAGAAGGTCACCGTCAAGAACGGCAAGATCGAGGTCACCAACCCGGCCAAGGGCAAGGGGATCTCGTTCCACGCCAAGATCGCCGACAAGAAGGGGAACAAGTCGACGATCTCGATCTACAACGCGTACTACGGAAAGTGACCGAAAGGCTCGCTGAACGCTGATACGCACAGAGACAAGCAGGAAGATACGCACGGAGATACGCACGGACGCGTGAGAACGCGTGAGAACGGCCCGCCGGAAGCACAGCTGACGGCGGGCCGTTCGGGTAGGGGGAGGACATGACCGCGCACACCGTTGAATACATCCGGTACCTCATTCCCGAGGAGCAGTCGGCGCTGTTCCTCGCCGCCTACTCCCGGGCCGCCGCGCACCTCGCGGCGGCCCCGAGCTGCGTCGACTACGAGCTGGCCCGCAGCGAGGAGGACTTCCAGCACTACGTGCTCCGGATCACCTGGACGTCCACCGAGGACCATGTCGAGGGCTTCCGCGAGTCCGAGCTCTTCACCGACTTCGTCGCCGAGATCGGCCCCTTCACCGGGTTCGTGGAGGAGACACGCCACTACAAGCCGACGACGGTACGGGGTACGGGGGCGGCCGTACCGACGCTGTACGCCTGGTCCGGGGGCGCCGAGGCCTTCACCCGCCTCACCGAGGTCTTCTACGACAAGGTCCTCAAGGACGACGTCCTGGCCCCCGTCTTCGAGGGGCTCGCCGCCGAGCACGCGGAGCATGTGGCGGCCTGGTTCGGGGAGGTCTTCGGGGGGCCGCCCGCGTACTCCGAGACGCAGGGCGGGCACGGGCACATGGTCGCGAAGCATCTGGGGAAGGGCATCACCGAGACGCAGCGGCGGCGGTGGGTCAATCTGTTGCAGGACGCGGCGGACGACGCGGGGTTGCCGACGGATGCGGAGTTTCGGTCCGCGTTCGTCGCGTACGCGGAGTGGGGGACTCGGCTTGCCGTGCACTTCTCCGGGCCGGACGCGGTGGCTCCGGGGGAGCAGCCGGTTCCGCGGTGGTCCTGGGGTTCGGCTCCGCCGTATCAGGCCCCCTCGTCCTCGTCCTCGTCCTTGTCCTCAGACGCCGGACGGGCTTGAGGGGGTTCGTTTTCAGCTGCGGGCCGGTGAGGGCCGGTCGCGCAGTTCCCCGCGCCCCTGGGTATCTCAGCCCCTCCGGCGTTCGAGGAGCGGGGGTTCGGGGGCGGAGCCCCCGAGGTCGGCTACTGCCTCGGCGCCGACGAACCCGCCTGGACCGCGTCCGTTCCCCAGCTCGCGAGCAAGCGGAGCGCCTCCGCCGACGGCGACCCCGGCTCCGGGTGATACGTGACCATCGACAACTCCTCGTCGTCGACGAGCTTGAACGTCTCGAAGGACAGCGTCAGCTCACCCACCAGGGGATGGTGCAACCGCTTCACCCCGTGGCTCTTCTCCTTGACGTCGTGCGTCGCCCACAGCCGCCGGAACTCCTCGCTCTTCACGGACAGCTCCCCGACGAGAGCCGACAGCCGAGGATCGTCCGGATGACAGCCCGCGTCCATCCGCAGGAAACTCACCATGTCGGACGCCTTCTGCTCCCACTCCACGAACAGCTCGCGGTACTCGGGCCGCAGAAACACCATCCGCGCCCAGTTCCGCTCCTGCGCCGGCATCTGGGACCAGTCCCCGAAGACGGCCGCGCTCATCCGGTTCCACACGAGGATGTCCGAACGCCGCCCCACGACGTACGCGGGCACACCGTCGAACGTGTCGATCAGCTGCCGCATCGCCCCCCGGACCTGCTGCGGCCGGGCCGACGCCTTCTTCTTGTGCTGCTTGGGCTTCGCGAGATGCGTCAGATGCGCGTGCTCGGCGCCGCTCAGCCGCAGGGCGCGCGCGATCGCGTCGAGGACCTCCGCCGACACGTTCCGTCCGTTGCCCTGCTCAAGGCGGGTGTAGTACGCCACGGACACCCCGGCCAGCTGCGCCAGCTCCTCGCGGCGCAGCCCCGGCACCCGGCGGTGCCGCCCGAAGTCCGGCAGCCCCACGTCCTCCGGCTTCAGCCGGGCCCGGCGGGTGCGCAGGAACTCGCTGAGTTCGGCGCGCCGGTCCAGCCGCCGTCCCGGTTCCTGTCCGGCCCCACCAGTGGGCTCCTGAGCGGGCTGTTCGTCCATACATCCAGTATTCACGGAGCCACACGGTCGTACGCATACGAAGGTGCTCCCGCCAGTAGTAGGACCAGTGGACGTACGTAACACCGTGGTCTGGGTGAAGGCCGGCAGACGGGGCAGCCTGGACGGCGTACCCGGCCGGAAGGCAGGCCGGGCGCAGTTCCATTCTTTAGGAGAACCCTCCGCATGACCACTGTCGCCGCATACGCCGCCCCCGCCGCCAAGGCTCCGCTGGAGCGCACCACCATTGAGCGTCGCCCGGTCGGTGAGCAGGACGTCCTGATCGAGATCAAGTTCGCCGGTATCTGTCACTCCGACATCCACCAGGCCCGCGAGGGCTGGGGCGAGGCCATCTTCCCGATGGTCCCCGGCCACGAGATCGCCGGCGTCGTCACCGAGGTCGGCTCCGGTGTCACCAAGTTCGCCGTCGGCGACCGCGTGGGCGTCGGCTGCATGGTCGACTCCTGCCGTGAGTGCGAGAACTGCAGGGCGGGCCTTGAGCAGTACTGCACCGAGGGCAACATCGGCACGTACAACGCCGTCGACAGGAGCGGCGAGGTCACCTACGGCGGCTACTCGACCCACATCGTGGTCGACGAGGCCTTCACCGTCGGTATCCCCGAGGGTCTGGCCCTCGACGAGGCCGCGCCGCTGCTGTGCGCCGGCATCACCACGTACTCCCCGCTCAAGCACTGGAACGCGGGTCCCGGCAAGAAGGTCGCGATCCTCGGCATGGGCGGCCTCGGACACATGGGCGTCAAGATCGCGCACGCGCTCGGCGCCGAGGTGACCGTGCTGTCGCAGTCGCTCCGGAAGAAGGACGACGGGCTGAAGCTGGGGGCCGACCACTACTACGCGACCAGTGACCCGCAGACCTTCGAGGAGCTGCGTGGCTCGTTCGACCTGATCCTCTCGACCGTTTCCGCTCCGCTGGACCTGGACAAGTTCCTGTCCCTGCTCCGGACGGACGGCGCCTTCGTCAACGTGGGCGCGCCCGAGGAGCCTGTTTCCCTGAACCTGTTCTCCGTGATCGGTGGGCGCAAGACCCTCGCCGGGTCGGGGATCGGTGGCATCCAGGAGACGCAGGAGATGCTGGACTTCTGTGCGGAGCACGGGTTCGGCGCGGAGATCGAGCTGATCAGCGCGGCTGAGATCAACGAGGCGTACGAGCGGGTGCTCGCGAGTGATGTGCGGTACCGGTTCGTGATCGACGCGGCCACGATCTAGCTCCGCTCGGGGGTGACTGGGGCTCGGTCTGTGTTTGGGTGCGGGCGCGGTGGGGGCTGGTCGCGCAGTTCCCCGCGCCCCTGAGGGGCGGGGGTGCGCCCCAGCCCTCCCACGCCTGGACATAGCTGCGCGGGCTGCGGGGGTGCCGTCCCGCCGGGTAGGCGCCTAGCGTGGGCATGGACAGGCATGGACAGGCATGGACCGGAAAGGTGCCGCTGACGAGCCGAGGAGGTCCGCACGATGACCGTCGAGCTGAACCACACGATCGTCGCCGCCCATGACAAGAAGACGTCGGCCCGCTTCCTCGCCGACATCCTGGGTCTGGAGGTGGGCTCCGCGTACGGCCCCTTCGTCCCGGTACAGATTCCGAACGGGGTGACCCTCGACTACATGGACGTCGTCGGCTCCATCCCGCCCCAGCACTACGCGTTCCTGGTCTCGGAGGACGACTTCGACACGATCTTCGCCCGCGTCCAGGATGCCGGGCTCACCTACTGGGCGGACCCGTACCACCGCCGCGTCAGCGAGATCAACACGAACGACGGCGGTCGCGGCACGTACTTCGAGGATCCGAACGGCCACAGTCTGGAGATCCTCACCCGGCCTTATGGAAGCGGGGCGCGAGGGTAGGCGAGGCGGCCGGCACGCCTACTATGTGCTTTTCGGCTGCCATTGTCCTGGGGAGGGCCTGCGGCACATGTCTCGTCGCTCTACTGGTTTTGTCGGCGTGTGGGCCGAAGTGCAACGGCAGCAGCAGCGCCAGCTGGAAGTCGAAGCCAGGCAGCGGAGGCGAGCGGAACAGCAGACCCTCGCCTACCAGCGGCGAGCGGCCCAGAGCCACCGCCAGTACAGACAGGCCGAGGCGCAACGCCGTACCGACGAACTAGACGCACAGGTCGCGTCGTTGCAGGGCCTCCTCGCCGCGGGCTGCCGGACTCCCCCCTTCAGAGCGTCCTCGCTCCTGCGGCCGGAGGAGGTCGAGCCCTTCGCCCCGGGGCCACTGGCCCAGCCGGTACGCATGCCGGACGCCGGCCAGTACCAGGTGCAGAGCGGCTGGACCGCGAACCGTAGGGCCCAGGCGCAGGCCGAGGCACGGGCGCGCTTCGAGCACGACTGGCACGCCGCCCAGGCCGCGGAGGCGCACCGGCAGCGGCAACTGGCCGCCTACCAGCGGCAGTACCAGCAATGGGCCGACACCCAGCTGGCCGAAGTACGCCGTCACAACGCCGGCGTCACCGAGGTCACCGAGGGCGTCCGGCGCCTGGATCCCGACGCGGTGATCGAGTACTTCTCCGCCGCTCTCTACGCCTCCAAGGCGTGGCCTGAGGATCTGCCGCGCCAGGTCGCGGCAGCGTACGACCCGGCGGCCCGGGAACTGGTGCTGGACTGGGAACTGCCCGACTTCGGCATCGTCCCCGAGGTCAAGTCCGTCCGCTACGTGGCAGGGACCGACCAGGACAAGGAGGCCCCGCGGCCCGTGAGTCAACGGCGGGCGCTGTACCGGGACGTTCTCGCGCAGTGCATGCTGCTCGTCCTGCACGAACTCTTCGCCGCGGACGAGCTGGGCGCACTCGAATCGGTGACCCTGAACGGGTTCGTGGACGGACACGACCCGACGACGGGCCGACCGGGCCAGATCTTCCTCGCGACCGTCATGGCCTCCCGCTCGGCGTTCCGCGACCTGCACCTCGCACAGGTGGAAGCGGGCAGCTGCCTGTCCGACGCGCTGCGGGGACAGCTCTCGGCCCGTCCGGACCAGCTCACTCCGGTACGGACGGGACGGCGGCCCCAGGACGTCGGGAACCGTGTCGTCGCCCACGGCGGCGACGAGGAACCCGACCTGTACGCCATGGATCCGATCGCCTTCGAGAACCTCGTCGCCGAACTCTTCCGGGCCATGGGGATGCAGGCGGTGACGACCCAGCGCTCGGGCGACGGCGGCGTGGACGTCGACGCGCTGGACCCGGCGCCGATCCGGGGCGGCAAGATCGTCGTACAGGTCAAGCGGTACCGCAACACCGTTCCGCCCACCGCCGTACGCGACTTGTACGGCACCGTGCAGGACGCCGGGGCCAATAAGGGTGTCCTGGTGACGACTTCGGGCTTCGGTCCCGGCTCGCACACCTTCGCCAACGGCAAACCGCTGGAACTCGTCTCGGGCCCCCAGCTCGTCGATCTGCTGCACCGGCACGGGCTGCGGGGGCGGCTGGGCGAGGGCGACCGGGCGGCAGGCGGCGAGGCGCGGTCGGCCACGCGGTCGGCCACGCGGTCGGCGCGGCCGGCACCGGAGGACCCCGGCACCCGGCTGCCCGACGACTACAACGTCCTCGGCATGTCGTGGTCCGGGAACGTGGCCCTGGACGTGTGCGCGCTGGTCTGCGCGGGCAACCGCGTCCTCAGCGACGATCACTTCGTCTTCTTCAACAACCCGCGGACGCCCGACGGTTCGGTGCGCACCCTTCCCGCCACCGGGCCCGACAAGGCCGCGATCTGTGTGTCCTTCGACGGGCTGCCGGAACGGGCGGACCGGTTCGTCCTCGTGGCCGCGATCGACCCGGAGGCCAACCCGGACGCCGACCTCTCCGGGTTCACCGACGCCCGGATCCGCCTGCTCGACCCGGCGATGTCCGAACTGGGACAGCTGGAGGTCTCCGACGGGCGCCCGCGCGAGACGGCGCTGGTGCTCGGCTCCTTCCGCCGACGGGCGGGCGGCGACTGGGACTTCGTCCTCGGCGGCAAGGGCTACACCGGCGGCCTCATGGAACTCGTGCAGGATCACGGCATAGAGGTGGAGTAGCAGCGGGGACACCCGCTATCGGGTCCGGGGCTCCCAGGGCTCACGGGACTCCTGGGACTCCTGGGTCTCCTGAATTTCCTGGGCCTCCTGGGCTTCGAGGAGTTCGTCGCCGTGCTCGGTCACCCAGCGGCCGAGTGCCGCCATGGGGCCCTCGACCAGGCTCAGCCCCAACCCGGTCAGGGCGTACTCGACGCGCGGCGGCGCCTCGGCATGGGCCCGGCGGTCCACCAGGCCGTTGGCGAGGAGGCGGCGCACCGTGTCGGTCAGCACCTTGTCGCTGATACCGCCGATCGCGGCCCGCAGATCGCGGCGCCGGCACGGTCCCGAGCGAAGAGCCGCCAGGACGACTGGGTCCCAGGTGTGGGCGAACAGATCGGCGGCGGCGCGCAGCCGGCAGTCGGCCACCAGCTCGTAGCAGTGCGCGTCGTCATCGGTCATCACCCCTTCACCCGCCTCTCTGCCATCCGTCTCTGTCATCCGTCTCATTGTCATCATCGCGGGTCGGTCACGCACCGATCGGTGCGTGACGCGCTCCCTACCGTGGCTACCCAACTGGCAGTGGAAGACGACGGTTCGAGAGGCAGCAGCGACGATGCGTATCGGGATTCTGGGAACGGGAACACTGGCGGCGGCCCTGGGCGAGGGCTGGCTCCGTGCAGGGCACGAGGTGTGGATCGGCGGACGGTCGCAGGTCAAGGCGGACAAGCTGGCCGAGCGACTGGGGCGCGGGGCACTCGCCGCCCCACCGCGAGTGGCGGTCACGGGCCGCGACGCGGTGCTGCTCGCCGTGTCCTGGGACGGCGTCGGGGACATGCTGGGACTGGCGGGCGCGTCCGACGGCGTACTCGCGGGCACGCCTCTGATCGACCCTACGAACGCCGTCGCGCACGGTGTCGGCGACCTGCTCACCGGACGCGGCGAGTCGATGGCGATGCGGATCGCCGGGCTCGCACCGGGCGCCCACGTGGTGAAGGCGTTCCATCTCTTCCCCGCCGGCCTGTGGACGAGCCCCGTCGACGACGGCCGGCCCCGGGCGACCGTGGCGATGTGCGGCGACGATCCGACGGCCCTGCGGATCGTCGGCGAGCTGGTGAGTGACGTCGGCGGCGCCCCGGCGACTCTGGGGTCGCTGGACCGTGTCCGCCAGCTGGAGGAGGTCGCGGGCTTCGTCATAGGCCTCGCGTTCGCGGGCGTGGACCCCAACTCCGCTGTTCCAAAGGTCTCTTGAGAAGGTGACGGGACATGCGGAGTGTCCCCCGGGACCGGCGTGGCGTGACCGGCCGAATGCCCCCCAGACCCTCGCCAGGGCGAACAGGGCAGGTGATACTCCTTGCTCCATCACGTGTTGCTCCATCACGTGTTGCTCCATCAGGCGTTGCTCCATCACGTGCCGCGCGCTCAGCCGGGCGGCCCGGTCCGTCGACTCGGCAATGGTTCCCGCACGGCGGAACGGTGTCCGCGTCCGCGTCAGCGTCCGCGGCTGTGACCTCGTTCGTTCGGAATCACCCTGGAGACACATCCCATGAAGCTCGCCAAGCGTCTTGTCCTCACCACCGCGGCACTCGCCGCCGTGACCGCCGGCACGCTCTCCGGCGCGTCGGCCGATCAGGCGGCGGTCTCGCAGCCCGTACGTGTCGGCGTCGACGTTCCCGACGCGCTCAAGGTCCCGGACGGAAACCGGCTCACCGGTGTCTTCGCCGCCACCGGCGTCCAGACCTACACCTGTACCGAGGGTGCCTGGAAGCTGCTGGAGCCCGCCGCCACCCTCTCGGTGAGGAGCGACCGCCACCACCGCCCGGTCGCCCTCCACTCCCGAGGCCCCGTCTGGGTGTCCACGGTGGACGGCAGCGCCGTGAACGCCGCAGCCGTCGCCACCTCGCCCAGGACCGGCACCATCCCCGAGCTCCTGCTCAAGTCCACCGCCACTCGCGGCACCGGCGTCTTCGCCGACGTCTCCTACATCCAGCGCCTCGCCACCGACGGCGGCGTGGCCCCCACCACCGCCTGCGCCGGCACCGACGACCAGGTCAGCGTCCCCTACTCCGCCACCTACACCTTCTACAAGCCCACCGTGTGACGGGTTGAAGATGAGCTGAGAAGAGCTGAACAGCGGCGGGAAGCGCGGCGGCCGGGCAGGGAGCCGTTCGGCCGGGCATCGAGCCGCTCGGCGGGGTACGGAATCGCTCGGAACCCTCGTGCGTTGGGAGGAGTGGGTATGGATGCCGGTGGTGAGCGAGCCGAGCGGCCCGAGTGACCGAGCTGACTGAAATTTGGAGGGCCGCAATGGCTGCGCAGACACAGAGGGCCGTGCTGGCGGGCGGATGCTTCTGGGGGATGGAGGACCTGATCCGCCGACTCCCCGGCGTGACGGCGACCCGGGTCGGATACACCGGGGGCGACGTGCCGAACGCGACGTACCGTAACCACGGCACGCACGCGGAGGCCATCGAGATCCTTTTCGACCCCGCGGGGACCGATTTCCGTACGATCCTGGAGTTCTTCTTCCAGATCCACGACCCGAGCACCAAGAACCGTCAGGGCAACGACCTCGGTCTCAGCTACCGCTCGGCGATCTACTACGTGGACGACGAGCAGAAGCGGATCGCCGAGGACACGATCGCTGATGTGAACGCCTCCGGACTGTGGCCGGGCGAGGTCGTCACCGAGGTGGAGCCGGTCGGCCCGTTCTGGGAGGCCGAGCCCGAGCACCAGGACTACCTGCAGCGTTACCCGGACGGCTACACCTGCCACTTCCCACGCCCGGGGTGGCGGCTGCCGGCCCGCGCGGAGGGCTGACCGCCGGGGCGGCCCGCCGGTCACACCACCTGTGACTGACGGGCCTCCTCGCCCCGGCGCAAGCCGCCGTCCGCCGTGCGCCATGAACCGACCGGTCTCCGTACGTCGCGAAGATGAACCACCGCCGCTCTCGCAGCTCCGCCCCCTCGGCTTCGGGGCGGCATCAGCTGCGCCGCCACCAGCGCCGCCTGGGTTCGACCGTCAGCGCGGTTTCGTCCGTCGACCTGTCCGTGGACTTGTCCGAGTGGAACGCGGCCAGGGCGGTGCGGACGCGGTCGAAGGAGACGACCTCGTGATGGCCGTCGGCGTCGACGGCTACCCCGACGCAGACCAGCTTGAAACGGTGCCCGTCTCCGCCGAGACGGGCGCCGATGAAGACCGGTGCGCCCACGCACCCTTGAGGCAGGTCTCCGTTCCAGTGGATGCCGCCGTTGCCGGTGCGCGCAATCTCGCCGACCACGACAGCCTGCTCCCGCGTACCGTCCCCGTCGGCGACGTGACCCAGTAGATAGGCCGCGACCGGACCGTCACCGAGGTCGACGATGTCCTGTTCCGTGGCCGCGATGGCGTCGGTGATCTCGTCGGTGGTCCAGCGCCACCCCTTGCGAGCGCCGTGGGCGTGCAAGCCGGTGGTGGGCATGACCGCCACTCCCAGATCGCCGAGATGGGTCCAGCCCTCCGCGAAATCGGTCATCAGCAATTTGTCCGCGCTCATCACGGGGGTGCACAGCTCGGGGCGCAGGGTGAACTCGGCCATCGCGACGCGGGTCGGTTCGCCGGCGGTCACGAGGAACTGCCGGACGACCTCGCCGTCGGCGCTCGTCTCCACAAGCTCGTTGCACCAGAAGGCCGTTGCGTGCCGCTCCTCCCGGTTGGCCCGCTGGAAGGGCAGCGTCGAGCGGCCGGCATGACCGACGATCGCGTCGATGGTCGCATCGGAGAGAGCTGGCAGGCCAGGAGGCTCAAGAGGGTCGGACACAGGGCGAGACGTTAGCGCACGCCCGGGGCATCCTGATCCGTCGACTTCCGGCCGCCGTCTTGACGGCCATGCAGCATGAGGCCCGGCACGGCGAAAGTTCGCAAGAGTTCGCGTTGACAGTTCGGTGTGCGGGTGTCGGTGGGACCGCCGCATCGCCACCGCGAGGTCGACTGTCACGCAGCCGCAACCACACCGGCTGACCGGGAACTGTGCGACCAGCCCCCACACGCCCGCGCGTGCGAACGCACCCGGTTCCGCCCCGTCACGGGCGCGAGGAACTCACCGGATCGACTCGACACCGGCCGACAGTGCGCCCGATGTCGCCGCGACTCCCGGCGGAAGAGGCTTACCCGGCTGCCACGGCCACACCCATGGGGCAGGACACCCCGGTCACGTCGAGCCTACGCTGCCCCGGGAACACGGGCCCTCCTCGGCGATGGCGGAGATGGCGGAGATGGAGGCGATGCCAGAAGCCCCCTCGTGGCGGTGGCGTCCAGCGAGAGGAACGTAGGAGCCGTCTCCGGCATTCCGGGGGCAGGGCCGCGGCTGCCGGGGCTGCCAGGGGTGTGCTCAGTGCGGCAGCGTCACCGGGCTTCCCCCGTTCGCCTCGTATCCCGCCACCGACAGGGCCCGGTACACCGCGTAGTCCGCCGCCGGGTCGGGCGTCAGGGTCCAGGGCAGGGCGCCCACGTGGCCGTCGACACGCACCAGCTGGTTCATCGACTCCGCCCAGCGCTCGCCGCGCACCAGGAAGAAGACCAGCAGATGGCGGACATGGGCGAGCATCGGGTCGTCCGAGCGGGCCGCGTGGACCGCGAAGAGCGCGCCGTGGACCGCCTTGGTCACGACCTCGCTCTGGTAGAAACCGCTGACGAGATTCACCTCGGGGAGGTGCTCGAAGACCGCGAAGAGCGGCATGGCGGCGAGCAGGGAACCCCGGGGAGCCCGCGCCGCCGCCGCCTCCGCGAACGAGTACGCCGTCTCCCGCGAGCCGTGCCACTTCTCGCACCAGTAGTGCAGTGCCGCCAGATGCGCCCCCATGTGCGCGGGCGCCCGGTCCAGGATCTTCAGCCAGAGCTTCTCGAACTCCGGCTGCGAGTAGGCGAGCCCGCGGGCCACGGAGAGCTCGATGATGTACGGGATCGGGTCGCCCGGAGCCAGCAGCGCCGCGTCACCGCAGGCCGCCCGCGCCTCCTCCATGATGATCCGGAACTCGTCCGTCCCCGGCGACGACGTACGCCACGCCTGCTGCACCAGGAACTCCGCGTGCACCGCCGCGCCGCCCGCGTCCTTGGGCTGCTCGGTCCGCCAGACCCGCAGCCACTGCCCGCCGGGGTTCTCGCTCACCCCGCCCGGACGCTGCTGCAGCTCCAGCGACGCGGCCCCCGCGAAGGCCTGGACGCGCTGCCAGCGCCGCTCGCCCTCTGCCTCCGTACCGGCGAGGAGCTGTGACGCGGCGCGGTAGTCCTGGCTGCGTTGCACCAGATCGAGGACCTCCAGCAGGTCCTGGTCGGGGCCGGGCATGCGGATGTCCAGCTCCTCCTGGCGCAGGAAGCCGTAGTTCGCCGGGTCGGCGGCGTCCGGGTCGCCGGGAGCGACCTGCTGGATACCACCGGCACGCCTGCGCATCATGATCGGTCCGAGGGCGAACCCGATCATGAGCAGCGCCATCAGGACCCAGAGAATTTCCATGCCACAAGCGAACCAGACGGGTCCGACAATTGGCCAACCAGGGCGGCGACTCCTGTGGAAAACCTCCGCGGAGGGCCGCAGGGAGCAGTTCCCCCAGAGCCCTCGGCGACGGCCTCGGGCCAGGAGGGGGGCGTCCGACGTCACAACGTCCGCGAGCGCACTACCCTCGGTTCCCATGAGCGAAAGGCACATCAGCCAGCACTTCGAAACCGTGGCGATCCACGCGGGCAACACCGCCGATCCCCTCACCGGCGCGGTCGTCCCGCCGATCTATCAGGTTTCGACCTACAAACAGGACGGCGTCGGCGGTCTGCGCGGCGGCTACGAGTACAGCCGCAGCGCCAACCCGACCAGGACCGCCCTGGAGGAGAACCTCGCGGCCCTGGAGGGCGGCCGCCGCGGGCTCGCGTTCGCGTCCGGACTGGCGGCCGAGGACTGCCTGTTGCGTACGCTGCTCAGTCCCGGCGACCACGTGGTCATCCCCAACGACGCGTACGGCGGTACGTTCCGCCTCTTCGCGAAGGTCGTCTCGCGGTGGGGGGTGGAGTGGTCGGTCGCCGACACCAGCGACCCCGCGGCCGTACGGGCCGCCATCACGCCCAGGACCAAGGCCGTCTGGGTGGAGACCCCCTCCAACCCGCTCCTCGGCATCACCGACATCGCCGCGCTCTCGCACGTCGCGCGTGAGGCCGGCGCGAAGCTGGTCGTCGACAACACCTTCGCCAGCCCTTACCTCCAGCAGCCGCTCGCGCTCGGCGCGGACGTCGTCGTGCACTCGCTGACCAAGTACATGGGCGGCCATTCCGACGTCGTCGGCGGTGCGCTCGTGGTCGCCGACCAGGCGCTCGGCGAAGAGCTCGCCTACCACCAGAACGCGATGGGCGCGGTGGCCGGTCCCATGGACGCCTGGCTGGTGCTGCGCGGCATCAAGACGCTCGCCGTCCGTATGGACCGGCACAGCGAGAACGCCACCAAGGTCGCCGAGATGCTCACCCGGCACGCGCGCGTGACGCGCGTTCTGTACCCGGGCCTTCCGGAGCACCCCGGTCACGAGACCGCCGCCAAGCAGATGCGGTCGTTCGGCGGCATGGTCTCCTTCCAGGTCGAGGGGGGCGAGGAGGCGGCCGTCGAGGTCTGCAACCGCGCCAAGGTGTTCACCCTGGGCGAGTCCCTGGGCGGCGTCGAGTCCCTGATCGAGCACCCGGGGCGGATGACGCACGCGTCCGTGGCCGGGTCCCTCCTGGAGGTCCCCGCCGATCTCGTACGCCTCTCCGTGGGCATCGAGAACGTCGACGACCTCCTTGAGGACCTTAAGCAGGCCCTGGGATAGCCCGACCGGTTCGGCCCGTCCGGCTCGGCTGCAGTCCTGTAGTACCCGGCGGCCCTCCAGAGGCCGCCGCAGGCCCTCTCACCAGCCGGTCAGCGGTGGAGTCGTCTCCGAAGGCGGCTCCACCCACGGCTGGGCGACCGACAGCCACACCACGAAGGCCACGGTCGCCGCTAACAGCACCAGCCACATCAGCCGCCGGGCAAGCGTCCGGCGGCGCAGCATGCGCCCGCCCCTGCGGACGGCCTCCGTGTACAGGGCGGGCGGTACGGGAGGCTGCGGCTTCTCCAGGATGCGCCGGACGTCGGCCTCCCTGCGGCTGACAGGGCTCATGAAGGCACCACCTTCGCGATCGGCGGGGCGGCTTCCCGCGGCGGATGCAGCAGTGTGGCCATGGCACGGTCGCAGATCGTCCGTACGCGTTCCGTGGGCAGCCCCAGCAGCGCGGCGGCCTGTTCCTCGGCGACGCCCTCGTACATGCGCAGCACGAGGATCAGCCGTTCCTGAGGGGTGAGGTGGCGCAGGGCGCTGTCGGGGGCGGGGCGGCCACGGGGGTGCGGCCGGCCGATACCGCCGTACTGGTGCCAGGCCCCGCGCGCGAAGCGCACAGCCAGATACTGCCGGGTCCGGTCGTACGGGTCCTCGCCGTGCAGGCGGTCCCAGACGGCGTACGTATGGGCCAGGGCCGCGGTGAGCAGGCGCCGCGCGCGCGGGTTGCCGTCCGTGGGCTCCGCGGTGAGCAGCGTGGCGGCATGCAGCAACCGCCCTGCCGCGCCCGCGACGAACGCCTCGAACTCCCGGGCACGGCGGGCGTTCCGG
The DNA here is from genome assembly GCF_044742785.1 of Streptomyces sp. NPDC087844. NCBI lineage: Bacteria > Bacillati > Actinomycetota > Actinomycetes > Kitasatosporales > Streptomycetaceae > Streptomyces > Streptomyces sp. NPDC087844. The sequence continues at coordinate 374,524 of NZ_JBIUVD010000002.1, forward strand.
GACGCCTGCCGCTCTCGCACCGCGCCTCCCCGTGGGAAAACCGGGCCCTGGGGACGTACGCCGTGAACAGCCGCGTGCGTCGGGACCCGACTTCATATGAGGCCAGGCGTGGGCCCCCGGTCAAGAGGCCGGCACGAGACGGTACGCCCGGATCGGTCCGGATCGGTCCGGTGCGGCCCGGCGTGGTGGCGGGCGGCGGGCGGTCAGGAGGTTGCCGGTGCCTCTGCGGACGGCGACGCGGCCATGCGGGTGGAGAGTGCGACGTTGAAGCGGGTGAGCAGGGTGCAGAAGGCCTCGCGCTCCTCGGGCGACCACTCCTGGGTCAGTTCCGCCATCAACTGGCGCCTGGAGGAACGGACTTCCTCCAGACGGGAGAGTCCGCGCGGCGACAGCTGGAGCACCACGGCCCGCCCGTCCTCCGGGTGGGAGGTGCGCTTGACGAGGCCGGTGTCGACCAGTGGGGCGACCTGCCGGGTGACCGTCGACGAGTCGATGCCCATGCTCGCGGCGAGCGCCTTGACGCCCATCGGGCCTTCCTTGTCGAGGCGGTTGAGCAGCAGGTACGCGGCGCGGTCCATCGAGTTGCGCACCTGCCCGACTCCGCCGAGCCGGGTCTGTTCGGCACGGCGGGCGAACACCGCGACCTCGTGCTGCAGTGTTTCGAGAAGACCGGGGTCACCGACGGTCGTCATGTCCATCGACATTTCAGGTGTTGTGGGCATGGCCGGGGGCTCTATTCATGCGTGGGGCTGGGTTGGGGGACAGAGTACGCGGACGGGGGGCGGGCCGTACCGGCGCTGAGGAAACCGGTCTCGGACGTTGGTCACGCCCGCTGTGGCGCGGTGTGAACTGCGAGACTGATGGTCATGAGCTATCGCACGGCCGACCCCTTGCCGCCCGTGACCCTCGACGATGTGCGCGGCGCCCAGAAGATGCTCTCCGGCGTGGCACGGATGACCGCCATGGAGGGCAGCAGGCACCTGTCCGGCCTGGTGGGCGCGCCGGTCCTCCTCAAGTGCGAGAACCTCCAGCGCACCGGTTCGTTCAAACTGCGCGGCGCGTACGTGCGGATCGCCGGCCTCCTTCCCGAGGAGCGGGCCGCCGGGGTGGTCGCGGCCAGCGCGGGCAACCACGCGCAGGGGGTCGCCCTGGCCTCCTCGCTGCTCGGTGTGCGCTCCACGGTGTTCATGCCGTCGGGTGCCCCGCTGCCGAAGGTCGCGGCGACCATGCACTACGGCGCCGAGGTGCGTACGCACGGCACGGTGGTGGACGAGACGCTGGCCGCCGCGCAGGAGTACGCGGCCGAGACGGGTGCCGTCTTCATCCACCCCTTCGACCACCCCGACATCATCGCCGGGCAGGGCACGGTGGGCCTGGAGATCCTGGAGCAGTGCCCCGAGGTGCGCACGATCGTCGTGGGGATCGGCGGTGGCGGGCTCGCCGCGGGCATCGCGGTCGCGGTGAAGGCGCTGCGGCCGGACGTGCGGATCGTGGGTGTGCAGGCGGCGGGCGCGGCCGCGTACCCGCCCTCGCTGGCGGCCGGGCGTCCGGTGTCGGTCGAGAACCCGGCGACGATGGCCGACGGGATCAAGGTCGGGCGGCCGGGGGACGTGCCGTTCCGGATCATCGGCGACCTGGTCGACGAGATCCGTACGGTCTCCGAGGACGCGCTGTCCAGCGCGCTGCTGCTCTGCCTGGAGCGGGCGAAACTGGTCGTCGAGCCGGCCGGGGCGAGCCCGGTGGCGGCGATCATGAGCGAGCCGGAGGCCTTCGAGGGTCCGGTCGTCGCGCTGCTGTCCGGCGGGAACGTCGATCCGCTGCTGATGCAGCGCATCCTGCGGCACGGCATGGCCGCGAACGGCCGCTACCTGGCGGTCACGCTGCGGCTGACGGACCGGCCCGGGGCCCTGGCCACGCTTCTCGGGGTGTTGTCAGTGGTGGACGCTAACGTCCTCGATGTGAGTCACGTACGGACCGATCCGCGGCTCGGGCTCACGGAGGTGGAGGTCGAGCTTCACCTGGAGACGAAGGGGCCGAAGCACTGTGCCGAGGTGAACTCGGCGCTGCGTCGGGCGGGCTACACGGTCATCGACTGAGGTCGGGTGGGGGAGGCGCGCCGGGAGAACCGGGCTGGGAGAACCGGGCTGGGAAAACCGCTTGAGGAAACGCGATACATCGCGTTATGGTGTGTCTCTCGTCACAAGGCAGTCCGGGTGAGGTGCGATATTCGCTCGCCCGGAGGCGCACAGCAGGCGAAAGACAGTCGCCCACCCATCACTTTTCACTGGATCCCCAACCACTCGGGAGACTCACATGCCAGGCGCCATCTACGCCGAAGGCCTGGTGAAGACCTTCGGCGACGTAAGGGCTCTGGACGGCGTCGATCTCGATGTCCCGGAGGGCACGGTCCTGGGCCTCCTCGGGCCGAACGGAGCGGGCAAGACCACCGCCGTCCGCTGCCTCACCACCCTGCTCCGGCCCGACAGCGGCAGAGCGGTCGTCGCGGGCATCGACGTACTGAAGCACCCGAACGAGGTACGGCGCTCGATCGGTCTGTCCGGTCAGTTCGCCGCGGTGGACGAATATCTGACGGGCCGTGAGAACCTCCACATGGTCGGCCAGCTCTACCAGATGAGGGCCAAGCAGGCGAAGGCCCGCGCGGTCGAGCTGCTGGAGCAGTTCAACCTCACGGAGGCGGCCGACCGGACGGCGAAGACCTACTCCGGCGGTATGCGCCGCCGGCTCGACCTCGCGGCGGCGCTCGTCGTCTCGCCGCCGGTCATGTTCATGGACGAACCGACGACCGGCCTCGACCCGCGCAACCGCCAGCAGCTGTGGGAGGTCATCAAACAGCTGGTCTCCGGTGGTACGACGCTGCTGCTGACCACGCAGTACCTCGAAGAGGCCGACCACCTCGCGCACGACATCTGCGTCGTCGACCACGGCAAGGTCATCGCCCGCGGCACCTCCGACCAGCTCAAGGCCCGTACCGGCGGCGAGCGCGTGGAGGTCGTGGTGCACGAGCGCGAGCACATCGCGACCGCCACCGAGGTCCTGCGGGGCTTCGGCAAGGGCGAGACAACCGTCGAGGACCACACCCGCCGGCTCACCGTGCCCGTCTCCGGCGGCGCGAAGCTCCTCGCGGAGGTCATCCGTGAGCTGGACGCCCGCGGCATCGAGATCGACGACATCGGTCTGCGCCGCCCCACGCTCGACGACGTCTTCCTGTCCCTGACCGGCCACCTCGCCGAGCAGAAGGAAGCGGAGAACGGCGAGAGCGCCGACACCGAGGGACTCAAGGGATCCAAGAGGTCCAAGGGGTCCAAGCGCAAGAAGGAGGCCGACAAGTGAGCGCCGTCACCGATGCCGTGCGGACCGTGGCCCCGGGAGGCTCCCTCGGGCAGTCCGTCCGGGACTCCCTGGTCGTCGCCAAACGCAACCTGATCCGCATGACCAGGATCCCCGAGATGATTCTGTTCGGGATCATCCAGCCGGTGATGTTCGTGGTCATGTTCACGTACGTCTTCGGCGGCTCGATGCAGATCGGGAGCACCACCGACCCGGACGTCTACAAGAACTTCCTGATGGCGGGCATCTTCGCGCAGACCGTCACGTTCGCCACCGCGGGATCGGCCGCCGGTATCGCGGACGACATGCAGAAGGGGCTCGTCGACCGTTTCCGCTCCCTGCCGATGGCCCGCGGCGCGGTGCTGACCGGCCGGACCGTCGCCGACCTGGTGCAGACGGCCATCACGCTGCTCGTCCTCGCGGTCGTCGCGCTGCTCGTGGGCTGGCGCACCGGTTCCGCGGAGCCGACCAACGCGGGCAGGGTCCTGGCCGCCTTCGGTCTGCTGCTCCTCCTGGGATACGCCTTCACCTGGATCGGCGCACTGATCGGCCTGTCCGTGCGCACCCCCGAGGCGGCGACCTCGGGCGGGATCATCTGGCTGTTCCCGGTGACGTTCATCTCGAACGCCTTCGTGGACTCCAGCCAGATGACCCCCTGGCTGCGGCACATCGCCGAGTGGAACCCGTTCAGTGCCACGGTGCAGGCGTGCCGCGTGCTGTTCGGCAACCCGGGCGTGGTGGAGTCGAGCGCCTGGCCCATGCAGCATCCCGTCTGGGCCTCGGTGATCTGGTCCGTGCTGATCATCGTCCTCTTCCGCACCCTGGCGGTACGCAAGTACCGCAAGGCGGACGGCTGAGCGGGCACGGAGAAGCCCCCGGCGCGCAGGCACCGGGGGCTCGCCGGGGGCGACGCCGTGGACGGGGGTTACGCGGCGTACGGCTTGGCTTCGAGAACCTTCACCGAGGCGAGCTTCCCGTTCGGCAGCTCGTACTGGGCGTCCTCGCCGATCTTCTTGCCGTTCACACCGGACCCCAGCGGGGACTGCGGTGAATAGGTCTCGATGTCGGAGCTCGCGTACTCGCGCGAGGCGAGCAGGAAGGTGAGCGTGTCGTCCTCGTCGCCGTCGAAGGCGATGGTGACGACCATGCCGGGCGCGACCGCACCACCGGCCGACGGAGCCTCGCCCACCTTGGCGTTCTCCAGGAGCTGGGTCAGCTGGCGCACCCGGAGTTCCATCTTGCCCTGCTCCTCCTTGGCCGCGTGATACCCGCCGTTCTCACGCAGATCGCCCTCCTCGCGCGCGGCCGCGATCTTGGCTGCGATCTCCGTGCGCGCAGGACCAGACAGGTGCTCCAGCTCGGCCCTGAGCTGGTTGTACGCCTCCTGGGTCAGCCAGGTGACGTTCTCGCTGGTCTGGGTCACAGGTGCTCCTCGTAGGTACTGGGAATACAAAGCATCGCCCTACCCAGAAGGATGTTCCTTCTCGGGTGGGCGAAACCACGAGCCTAACAATTCACGGGCCGAAGGGGGAGGACATAAGCCATCAGAATTACGTCCACGCAGGTCAGTGAGGAGGTATCGGGAGTGGCATCCGTCAGTGTCGCGTGCGGTCCGGCGTGGCCACGGAGTCGCACGGTGCGCAGCTCAGTCCGCGTGGCAGCCGAGGAGTTCCGCGGTCGTGCCGGGGGCCGTCGTGCGGAGCGTGAGGACCTTGTCGACGCGGGTCGCGTCCTGGTCGAACCGGAAGTCCGCGCGGCCGACCTCGGCGCCGTCCTCCGCCTGGGACCGGATCGTGCAGTAACCCCTCACACCCGAGTCCTTGCGGACCTCAAGATGTACCTTCACGGCGGAGTCCGAGGCGTCGAAACTGATGACCTCCGCGCTGATCTTGTTGCCGGCCACGTAGTGGAAGGCGAAATAGCCGATCAGTGCGAGCAGCGCCACTCCGAGCACGGAACCGATGATCTTGAGTTTGCGGTCGGTGCGCACGTCCGCGGAGCGACCGTACCGGCCCTCGGGCAGCTGCACCGTACTCATGATCGTCCTTTCCGGGGCGGGTCCGCCGGGCCGGGGCCCGGAATTTTTTGCCCGCCGGTTCGGTCACTATAGAAGCTCCCACCCGTCACCCGACCGCCGCCCCTCATCGACGTCCCTCATCGACGTCCCTGCGGGACGACCCCTATGGATTGCGCCGTCACACACTGGGGCGCCGACTTACTGAGGATTGAGTCTTGACTGACCAGCTGCGACTGATGGCCGTGCACGCCCACCCCGACGACGAGTCGTCGAAGGGCGCGGCCACCATGGCGAAGTACGTGTCCGAGGGGGTGGACGTGCTGGTCGTGACCTGCACGGGTGGGGAGCGCGGCTCCATTCTCAACCCCAAGCTGCAGGGCGACAAGTACGTCGAGGAGAACATCCACGAGGTGCGCAAGAAGGAGATGGACGAGGCCCGCGAGATCCTCGGCGTCAAGCAGGAATGGCTGGGCTTCGTGGACTCGGGTCTGCCCGAGGGCGACCCGCTGCCGCCGCTGCCCGAGGGGTGCTTCGCCCTGGAGGACGTCGACAAGGCCGCCGGTGAACTGGTCCGCAAGATCCGCTCGTTCCGTCCGCAGGTGATCACCACCTACGACGAGAACGGCGGGTATCCGCATCCGGACCACATCATGACCCACAAGATCTCGATGGTGGCGTTCGAGGGCGCGGCCGACACCGAGAAGTACCCGGAGTCGGAGTTCGGCCCGGCCTTCCAGTCGCAGAAGCTCTACTACAACCAGGGCTTCAACCGCCCGCGCACCGAGGCACTGCACCACGCCATGCTGGACCGGGGCCTGGAGTCGCCGTACGGGGACTGGCTCAAGCGGTGGGACGAGTTCCAGCGCGCCGAGCGCACGCTGACCACGCATGTCCCGTGCGCGGACTTCTACGAGATCCGCGACAAGGCCCTCATCGCGCACGCCACGCAGATCGACCCCGAGGGCGGCTGGTTCCGCGTCCCGATGGAGCTCCAGAAGGAGGTCTGGCCGACGGAGGAGTACGAGCTCGCGAAGTCCCTCGTCGACACATCCCTCCCCGAGGACGACCTCTTCGCGGGCATCCGCGACAATGCCTGATATGAGCGCAAGCCTGGCACTGACGCACCTCGTCCCCCTCGCCAAGGAGGTCGACGAGAACAAGGTCACCCCCGGTGTCCTCGGCTTCATCGTCTTCGCGGTGATGGCCCTGGCGGTATGGGGCCTGATGAAGTCCATGAACCGGCAGCTGACGAGGGTCGACTTCAAGGAGGACGCCGACCCGAAGGCGGAACCCGCCGGGAAGGCGACGTCCGGTTCGGCCGGTACCGGTTCCGGGGGCGAGGCCTCGCCCGCCAAGGGCTGACCCCGGACGCGACCGCGTCGGCGCCCTGATCCGGTGATGCCCGGCGGCATCGCCGGATCAGCCGCACCCGCGGGGCCCCTCGGGGAACGGCGCTGTCACGTCCGCTGTGCCGAAACCGGCACCCCCATGATCTCCCGCGCATGCCGGTTCGGGACCATTCCCAGGCGCCAGGCCTGCCAGCCGGCCTCCAGGTCGGCTCCCCGTTCCAGGAGGAGCTGGTACGCCTCGATGTAGTCGTCCAGTTTTCCGTCGCGGGTCGGGTGGCCGGCGCGGGAGAGCTGGGACAGCTCCTCCTGGGCCACGGCGGTGCCCACCTCGACGCCGCCGGGGGAGGCGTACGGCAGGAGTGTGCAGCGCAGGAAGCGGGCCCAGTCCTCGCCGCGGCGGTCGCCGTAGGCGGCGAAGAGCGAGGTCGCCTCGTCGCACAGGGCCAGCGCCGACTGCGTACGGGCGTTGCCCGCGTCCACCACCGCCAGTTCCAGGCAGGTCCAGGCCTCCCCGTGGGCGACGCCGATCCGCTGGAAGTCGGCGCGGGCGTCCACCAGGAGCTGCCGGGCGAAGCCGGAGTTGCGCAGCGAGCCGGTCTGCGCGGCGCGCTGGTCGCGGGTCACCCGTGCCGAGTGGTGGCGGGCGCAGGCCAATCCGTAGACGTCGCGGATGCGCGAGAACATCGTCCGGGACCGCTCCAGTTCACGGACCGCCTGGTCGAGGTTGCCCGTCTCCTCCAGGGACTGGCCCAGGTAGTACACCGTCCAGGCCTCGCCCCGGGAGTCCTCGTTCTCGCGGTGGCGGGAGGCCGCCTGGCGCAGGCCGTCCAAGGCGGCGGACGGGTCGCCGTCGACCAGCCGGGCCCGGGCCAGCTGGGTCAGCGCCCAGGCCTCGCCACGGGCGTCGCGGGTACGCCGGTACAGGTCGAGGGCGTCGCGGAGTTCGGACTCGGCGCGCGGTACGTCGCCCATGCGCAGGCCCAGTTGGCCGAGCTGGTAGTGGGCCCACGCCTCGCCGTGCACGGACTCGCCCTCGCGGTGCAGGTCCAGGGCCCGCGTGAGGAGGTCGAGCGCCTCGCGCAGCCTCGCCCGGTCCCGCTCCACGGCCGCCAGCGCGTGCATCGTCCAGGCCCGGTCGGCCGCGAGGTCGGGGGAGGCCTGGAGATCCAGGGCCTCCTGGAGTTTCAGGGCGGCCTCGGTGAGGTTGCCCTGGTGGTGCAGGGTGATCCCGAGCGAGCACAGCGCCCGTGCGGCGCCCGCGTCGTGATGGGCCTCGAAGTAGAGGTCGACCACCGAGGTCAGGGTCGTACGGGCCTTGTCGAGTTCGCCGAGCTGACGGGCCGCGATGCCCGTGCGCCACTGGACCGAGCGCACCAGCAGCCCCTGGTCGACGGCCTGCGTCAACTCGCTGATCTCGCCCAGGCGGTAGAGGTCGCCGCGCAGCAGGCAGTAGTCGCACAGGGCGCCCAGGAGGTTGAGCACCGCCGCCTGGTCCACGCCCTCCGCGTGCCGCAGAGTCGCCGTGATGAAGCTCGACTCGTCGTCCAGCCAGCGCAGGGCCGCGTCCAGCGAGGTGAAGCCGTGCGGACCGACCGTGCTCGATTGGAAGGACGTGTCGGCTCGCGTGGAGGTCTTGCCGTCGACCAGGCGGATCACCGAGTCGGCCAGTTCCCCGTAGTTCACGATGAGACGTTCCTGCGCGGCCGTGCGCTCGGCCGGTTCCTCCTCGTCGAGGAGGCGGGCCTGCGCGAAGGCTCGTACGAGATCGTGCAGGCGGTAGCGGCTGCCGCGGACGTGGTCGATCAGACCCGCGCGGGACAGCGCTTCCAGATGGCGGGTCGCCTCCGGCTCGTCCGTCGCGAGGAGGGCCGCCGCCGCTGCGGCGCCCAGCGAGGCGCGACCCGCCAGCGCCAGTCGCCGCAGCAGCCGCCTCGTCGGGTCCGGCTGGTCCGTGTAGCGCAGCCACAGCACCCGTTCGACCGGCTCGACCGGGCCGTACGCCGCCAGGTCGGTGGCGAGCCGGCGCGGCGTGCGCGGGCCGAGGGACGAGCCGGCGACGCGCAGCGCCAGGGGCAGCCCGCCGCACAACTCCCTGATCTCGTCGCAGGCCTCGGCGTCGTACGGAGCCGAGGCGTCCTGGGCGGTGGCCTTCAGCAGCTCCTCGGCGCCCGGCGCGGCCAGCGGTTCCACCGCGAGCTGGTGCACCCAGGCGGGCAGGTCGGCGGGCAGGTCCAGGGGTTTGCGGGTGGTGACGACGACCAGGCTGTCGGAGCGCTCCGGCACGAGTGTGCGTACCTGCTCCAGGTCGCTCGCGTCGTCCAGCACGATCGTCACCGGCAGGCCGGTCAGATGCTGGTGGTACAGCTCGGCGAGCCGCCTGACCTGCTGGTCCTGCGAGGAACGCTCACGGAACAGGAGCTGTTCGCGGGGCGCGCCCAGCCGGTTGAGCAGGTGGAGCAGCGCGTCGCGGGTGGTCAGCGGCGGCTCCTCCGGGCTGTCGCCCCGCAGGTCCACCACGCACGCGCCGCGGAACTGGTCCTTCAGCTCGTGCGCCGCGCGGACGGCCAGGGTGCTGCGGCCGGAGCCCGGCGCGCCGTGCAGGACGACCACCGTCGGCCTGGTCTCGGTGCTCGCGCGGGCCGCGTGCACCCACTGCGCGATCCGCAGCAGCTCCTGGCGGCGGCCCGCGAACGGTCCGACCGGCTCCGGCAGTTGACCGAACGACTGCTCCAGGACACTCCGCCGGCGGGCTGCCGCGCTCTTGTCCGTACGCCGCAGCTGGGGCGCGCCCTTCTTCGCTCCGGTGGAGGCGTTGAACACGCGCTGCTGGTCGAAGAAGGGGCGGATCCCCCGGACCTCCAGGGCGGTCAGCCAGGTCAGGCGCAGTTGTTCGGGGCCACCGGGCTGGCTCAGGGCTCCCGACCGGCGGCTCGCGGCCGGCAGGTGGGAGGCCGTCACCTTCGCCACCGTGGTCGCGGCGGCCACGACGCCGACGATCGCGCCGGCGCCCACCGCCGGGCCCGCACCGGTGCCGAGCGCCAGGTCCGCCACCACGGCCGCGAGGGCGGCGACGGCCGCCACCAGCAGGGGAGTTCCGGCGCCCTCGCGCGCGTAGCGCTGCCCGAAGGTCAGCCGGCCGGCCTCCGCCTCGTCCGTCGCCTTCGTGTAGGCCTCGTACTCCTCGGCGGCCGTCCTCGCCATGGTGTCCAGCGCGGCCCGCGCCCGCGACAGCAGTACGCTGCCTTCGACGCGTCCGCCCGACCGCCGGACCTCCTCCTCGACGGCCCGCACCAACAGCCGTTCGGCCTCCGCCCGATGGCTGTCCCGCATTCGCGTCCCCCTCCGCCGACAACGGCTTTCCTGGTCAAGTGTCCTGCGGATGAGCGGGGAAGGCGAGAGACCCACTGGCGCGTTCCCTGGCATGCGCACGCCCATCCGGGCAGCCCGGACCCAGTACCTACCCCCGGAGGAACCGGATGATCCGCGGGCCGTACCCGCGTTGTCGACGGTCTTCGGCTCCTCCTTGTCCTCCTTGGAGGTCACCGTGATCAGCGGCGGCACGGCGATCAGGAGGGCGCCCGCCAGAGCGGCACAGGCCAGGGAGAAGCCCGCCGAGGGCGCCCGCGGCGCCGAGCCGGGGATCCGCTCGGTCATACCCGGATCCGGCGGCTTGTCGGAGTAGTTCGGACTACCGGACCCTACGACGACGGCGAACCACCTCGGAAAACTCCATGACGAACGATCTCGCCATGAACGCGGCGCTCGGCACGGGGTGGACGCGGCGGCGCGTCTTCGCCGGGTCGAGAGCGGAGTTCGGGACGGCAGGGACGGTCACGCCGATATCCGCTTATCCCTTTTCGCCGATCGTATTTTCCGGAAACCGGGCGACGCCGGAACGAATGCGCCCCCTGTGCTTCACCGGCTCGGGAATGTGGCGTATTCGCGCCGTGTGCGCTGGCGCGTGGGAACCTTTCTTTACCTAGGGTGATGTTCTCGGTTGCGGAGTGACGTTTCCTCGCTTGTCAGAAGTGGTGCTAACCGGCATGAGATGTGTACCACGAGGGAAAAAGGTCTGGAGTGGCACGATCCCATTTCCATTCGGACGAGTGGGCTGTGATCGCCGGTGGTTTGTCCCCGGCTTGTCCAGGAGATTAACCCTGCGACGGGTGTGGACAGACCGTGCGAATAGTGTGATTCGCACTGACGGATCGATCTCGGGGTCATGGATCACAGGAAATCGGTAGACCGCTTACATGAGTTGCAAATTGTCGACCGAGTTTTTGGCCGAGCAATTGAAGAAATGCACGAGGAGAGTCGACCGGAATTCTCCTGGGACGTGATCGCGAGCCACCGGGAGCGGCTGATGAGGCTGGTCCGCCGCCGGCTTCCGAACGCGCAGGACGCCGAGGACTGCGTCCAGGAGGCGATGCTCAGGGCCGCCGCGCACGGAACCCTCGACCGAGAGCGGATCGGACCGTTTCTGACCTCGGTCGCCCTGCGCCTGTGCGCCGACCACTACCGCGAACTGGAGCGCAGACGCCGGATGCTGCGCCGCGCGGCCGACGTGGGCGGTCCCGAGCCGCCGGACGAGGGCGTCTGCGACCAGGACTTCGGGCGCTGGCTGCTCGCCCAGGTCCACCTGTTGCGCGGCCGGGAGCGGCAGGTCGTCCTCGCCCGCGCCCATGGAATCTCCACGCTGGAATTCGCGCGCCTGCACCAGATCTCGGTGAAGGCGGCCGAAGGCGCGTTCACGCGGGCGCGGGCACGGCTGCGGCTCGTCTGCGCCAGGGCCCTGGACGGCGTCGCGGCCTAGGGCGTCCCTTTCGGGCCGGGCCGACTTCGCAGTGCCCGCACGGCGCCTTGGCGCGTTGCCGCACGACCCGATCGCGCCCGGTGCGCGAACGGCGCTCCCGCGACACGCGGCGCCGGACGGAGTGGCCTGATCGAGCCGATTCAGAACGGACCCCCTCAACGCGGATTTCCGCCTTCTTCCCGCAGGTGACCCAGGTCGCCACGGGCACGAAAAACGGCTCCCGAATTCCGGGAGTGCCGAGGAGCAGGAAAGGTTGTGACCGTGAGCAGGAACAGTGCACAGGACACGATCAAGGATTATATCGGCGATATCGCCGACAGCACCAAGAGGGCCTTCGACGACATCCTCGACCGAAGGGACCGCTGGGACCGGGACCGGGACCGGGACCGGGACTGGGACCGGGACCGCGACTGGGACAGGGACCGCGACCGCGACTGGGACCGGGACTGCCGCCACGGCAGGCACCGCGGGAGGGACTGGGACAGGCACCACGGCGGCAGGAACTGGGACTGGCGCGGCAGGCACCACGACGGCCACTACGACCGGCACTGCGAGAGCTGGTTCAGCGCCGACATCCCGTACGGGGCGCTGAACGGGGTGCCCGGCGACGTGCTGCGGACGGTCACCGCGCTCTCCGCCCTCAATGGTGTGGCCAACCCCGCGGCCGTTCTCGCGAACGCCGCGCCCGGAACCAACCATCAGCCGCTGGCCGCGCTCGGTCAGGCGTCCGGCGGAGCGGCATCGGCCGCGTCCGGCGCGGCGGACACGGCGGAGGGACTGTCGGCGCTGCCCCAGCAGATCGCTCAACTCTCCGAGCTCGTCGGCTCCCTGGTGGGCGCGCTGGAGAACGTACAGGGCGTGGTCGGCGCGACGGTCGGCGTCGCCGGCCGTGCCCCGACAGCGCGGAAGGGGGTCTGAGCGGTAACTCCGGACCCCGCCGGGCGCCACCGGACGCGTATCACCGCACCCCCGGTGAGTGACCGGGACGCCTGACCCACCGCTGTGGGTGATCGCGCACACGACTGACAGAACTCGTCAGGCACAGGAGGTAGTGACACATGAGTGCCATGCTCGGCAGTCGGCTCCGGCTGGTTGTGAAGGTACTGGGAAGCCTCGTCGCCGACGAGCTGGGACAGGTGACGCGAGAACGCCGGCGGTCCAGGCGCGACCCACTGTCCCCGGCGGAAGCGGAGGCCTCCGCCGGGGACGGGCCGGCGCAGGACGGAACACGCCGGGCGAAGGCGGTGCGGCACGCCCTGGAGAGTCTCGGCCCGTTCTACGTGAAGCTCGGCCAGATCCTGTCCACCCGCCCCGACATGGTGCCCGCCTCCATGATCGGCGAGTTGCAGAACCTGCACGACCAGGTCGACGTCCAGCCCTTCTCGGTCTTCGAACCCGTACTCCAGGAGGAGTTGGGGATGGACTGGAAGCGCCGTTTCGACGACATCGAGACGGTCCGTCCGCTCGGCGCGGCCTCCCTCGCACAGGTCTACAAGGTCACCCTGCCCGGCGGACGCCCGGCGGTGGTGAAGATCCAACGGCCCGGCATCCGGGACACCGTCCGCTCCGACATGGCGCTGATGCGCAAGGCGTCCAAGATCCTGGCCCGTACCGCGCCCCGCTTCAACGAGGTGATCGACGTCGAGGCGATGCTCGGTTCGATCTTCGACGCGATGGAACCGGAGCTGGACTTCACCGGCGAGGCCCGCAACATGGACGAGGCCCGCGGATACATCAAGCGATACCCGATGCTCGAAGTGCCCAGGGTCGTGCACTCCACCCCCAAGGTGCTCATCCAGTCGCTGGCGGCCGGCGACTCCGTGAACCACGTCGACCGCGACTCGTTCAGCGAGCGGGAACGCACGGAGATCGGCAAGGACCTGCTGCGGTTCATGTACCGGGGCTACTTCGTCGACCGCATGTTCCACGCCGATCCGCACGCCGGGAACATCTTCGCGCAGCCCGGCGGACCGGCGACGCTCATCGACTGGGGCATGGTGGGCCGGCTGGACCGCCGGACCAGTCTGCAACTGTTGCCGTTGCTCATGGCCATCGCCCAGAACGACGGCCACGGACTCGCCCACGCCTGGGCGGACATGGGGCGGGTCACCGCCTGGTCGAACCTGCCCGCGTTCGCAGCCGACATGGCCGCCCTGGTGCCGAAGGTCGCCACCGCGTCCCTGGAGGACCTCAACTTCGGGGTGTCCCTGACCACCGTCCTGGAGAAGGCGACCAAGCGGGGCATCGGTTCGGCGCCCGCCATCTCCCTGCTCGGCAAGTCCTTCGCGAACCTGGAGGGTTCGGTGCGCTGTCTGGCACCGGAGATCGCACTCGCCGACGTCTTCAAGGAGGAGGCACGCGGAATCATCATGGCCCTGATCCGCGAGTACTTCACCCGGGACCAGGTCGCCCGCAACACGATGGACCTCCTGTCGACCGCGGCGTCCGCCCCCGAACAGTGGCGCGGTCTGCTCTCCGACGCCGCCAACCGGCAACTCGCTCTCCAGCTGCACGAACCGCACACGCCCGGGTCCATGGGCGGACAGCGCACCTGGAAGCCCTCGCGCGGCCTGCTGGCCCTCGGCGCGGCGGCCCTGTTCCTCGACCGCCGACGCGCACCCCGCTGAACCGCCCCCCACCCGACGTCCCGACAGAAGACCAGCCCACAAAGGAAACCCGTATGCCCATGCAGCAGCACGACAGCCGGCCCCAAGCGGCGGAGGCCACCCTGGACGGCGTCTCGGAGACGGCCCTGTGGACCGTCCGGATGCGGGCGCGCGAATCCGCCCGCACGCAAGCGCTCTTCGCGGACCCGCTGGCCGAGGAGTTCCTGGCCGGCGCCGGACCGGCCGGGGCGCCGCCGGGAGACGGAGTCCTGCAGCAGGTGCTGCCCGACTGGCTCGCCGTCCGCACCCGGTTCTTCGACGACCACCTCCTCGCCGCGACGCGCGCCGGGTGCCAACAGGTCGTCCTCCTCGGGGCGGGACTCGACGCCCGTGCGTACCGGCTCGACTGGCCCGCCGGGACCCGGATCTTCGAGGTCGACCTGCCCGCCGTACAGGGCTTCAAGGAGCAGATCCTGGCCGGCCGCACCCCGGCCGCCGCGCACCGTGTCCCGGTCGCCGCCGACCTGCTCGGGGACTGGCGGAGCGCGGCGATCGCCGCCGGATTCGACCCGCAACTGCCCACCGCCTGGCTGTGCGAGGGCCTGCTCTTCTATCTGGAGCCGCGAGCGGTCGACCGCCTGATCGCGACGGTGAGCGAACTGTCCGCGCCGGGCAGCACTCTGGGAGCCGAGTGCCTGAACGCCGCCACCGCCGAATCGCCCTTCGTGAAGCCCTGGCTGGAGGCGCTGTCCGACGCCGGTACACCGTGGATCTGGCATCTCGCGGACGCCGAGCGCTGGTGGGCCGGCCACGGCTGGCAGGCCCAGGTCGCCGACCTGCTCGCGCTGCCGTACGTCGTCGAGCGGTTCGCCCCGCATCTGTCCGCCTTCCCGGGCATGAACACGGACAGCATGATGCTGGTCACCGCCACGATGCCTGCCGGCGGGCGGTGACCGTGGACGGGCACAACCTCTGCCAGACCCCGACCACCTACGGGCTGCTGCGCCTGGAGTATCTGCTCGGGCTGCTGGTCGCCGCCGGTTTCTTCCTCGCCCACCTGGGCGAGGTGCGCTGGTGGGTCGCTGTCGTCCTGTTCGCCTACGTGGACGTCATCGGCTACCTGCCGGGGGCCGTCGCCTACCACCGCAGCTCCGACAAGAAGGTCTCACGCGTCTACTACGTGCTCTACAACACCATGCACAGCCTGAGTGTGCAGGGCACCGTCCTCGGCGTCTGGGCCCTGGTGCACGGCTGGGAGTGGGCCCTGCTGGTGCTGCCGATCCATCTCTTCGGCGACCGCGCCCTGTTCGGCAACTTCGCCAAGTCGTTCACGGTCTCCTTCGAGCCGGTCCCGCACCCCGCCGTCCAGCGCGCGCTGCGCGACTTCGCCACCGTGCCCTGGCACGAGGCGGCGGCCCGGTGAGCGCCCCGCCCGCGCTCGCCGACACGGAGGCGTACGAGATGGTGCGCCGCCACGGCAGCCACAGCAGTGCCTTCCTGGCGATGAACAGCGGCAACCGGCGCTTTCGTACGCGCGGAGTCGACGGGTTCGTCCCCTACCGGGAGGCGGGGCGACGGCACCTCTTCCAGCTGGGCGGCCCCGTATGTGCCGTCGAGGAGCAGCCCCGGCTGCTGGAGGCGTTCCTCGGGTGGGCCGCTCAGGAGAAACGCCGGGTGGCCGCCGTGCAGCTCTCCCGCCCGCAGGCCGAACTGCACGCCGCGCACGGTTTCGTGGTCAACCAGTTCGGTGCCTCTTTCAGCATCGCGCTCGACGGATACAGCCTCGGCGGCCAGCGCATGGTCAAGGTGCGCAACATGGTCAACCGGGCCCGCAGGGAAGGCGTCACCGTCTGCGAGGTGGAGGCGGAAGAGCGGGACGGGGCCGCGGTCGGCACGGCACTCGACGCGGTGGACGCCGGCTGGTTGCGGGCGAAGGGACGCCACGTCAAGGAACTTGAGTTCCTCATCGGCGAACGCGGCGGACCGGGCGCACCGCACCGGCGCCTGTTCACCGCCGTCCACGAAGGACGCACCGTCGGCTACGTCTCCTACTCGCCCGTGTTCGGCGAGCGGCCGGGCCGGCTGTACGACCTGACGCGGCGGCTGCCGGACGCCCCGCCCGGCACGGTGGAGCTGATGTTCGCCACCGCCCTGCTCCGGTTCCAGGAGGAGAAGTGCGGCTGGCTGCACCTCGGGTTCACCCCGTTCGTGCAGCTCGGCCTCGACACGGCCGCACCCGGGCCGAGCAGCGGCCCGCTGCGCCGGTGCGTGGAACTGCTGGGCGCCAAGGGGAAGGCGATCTACCCCGCCGCCGCCCAGGAGTCCTTCAAGCTCAAGTGGCGCCCGCAGCTCGTCGAACCGGAGTACCTGGCTTTCCAGGGCGGTGTGAGCCCCGGCGCCGTCTGGCGGCTGATGCGCCTCACCAAGTCCGTTTGAGACTCCGCGCGCGGCCGACGGCCCACACCGCGGCCCCCCATGCGCGACCACCCGGAATTCCCGAGAACCCGAAAGGCTGAGATGACCACGTCCATGTCCAGGATCCCGGCTGAGGCCGACCGGCACCACGCCCCGAGCCTGCTGGAAGGAGCGCTGCACACCGATCTGACGCCGGAGGGCTGCGACCTCGGCTACTGGTTCCGCGCCGTCCCCGAGGGCACCCTCGGCGGCGATCCGATGGGCCGCTCGCCGGACGTACCGGTGCCCGACCACATGCGGGCCGACGGACCACTGCGCCAGGCCGTCATGCAGGAACTCGCCTTCCGTTCGATGGCGGAGGAGAAGGCGGCGCGCGCCCTCTCCTTCCTCGTCGCCTACGCCCCCGACCTCGCCGGGATGGACTTCTACGCCTCCCAGCTGATGGACGAGGCCCGCCACGCCTACGCCTTCCGCGGTCACCTGCTCGAACTGGGCACGCCCGAGGCAGACCTGACGTCCACCATGGAGAAGCTGGCCGGAGCCGACCGGGACGCGATCCTGGCGCCGCTGGAGGACTTCGGGCTGTCCGTCCTGGAGCGGGACCGCGACTACATCGGCGGCGTCGTCACCCTGACCGTCCTGGTCGAAGGGGTACTCGCGCCCACCGCCGAACTGAGCGAACGCAAGTGGCGTCCCTTCGACCCGCCCGCCGCCGAGATCGAGCGGGCGGCCGGCATCGATGAGATCCGGCATCTGTCGGTGGGCACCACCATCGTACGGCGGCATGTCCGCGACCACCCGGAGGAGCTGAACCGGATCCGCGAACTCGTCGCGAGAGGCGTCGAGTTGTGGTCCCGGCTGCCGGTCCAGGAGCTGACCCTGCGGCGTGAGCAGCTCTACCAGCAGGGCATGGAGCAGCACCGCGACCTGGCCGGCGACTACGAGCTGTGGCCGGGCCGCCGGCTGGTCGACACCACCGCGGAGGAACGCATGCTCGCCGCCGCCGAATGGGCGAGCGCCACCCAGGAGGCACGGCTCGCCGACATGGGCCTGACCTCGTGAGCACCGTACGCACGTCCGCCAACGTCCATCAGGAAAAGGGGTCGGTGGTCCACCGATGACCGACAGCCAGGCAGTCAACTCCTCACCGTTCGAACCCGGCGCGCAGGACGAGGACTTTCGCGAACTGACCCGCCGCGTGCAGGCCGCCGGACTCATGCGCGCCCGAAAGGGCCAGTACGTGACGGGAATCGTCGTGATCTGGCTCATGAACGCCGTCGGCTGGGCGGCGCTGGTGCTGTCCGGCGGAACCTGGTGGAAGGTGGTCCTGACGGCGGTCTGGCTCGCCGTCTGGCACGAGCAGCTCGCCTTCCTCGTGCACGACGCCGGGCACCGCCAGATCACCCGCTCCCGCAAATCCATCCAGGTGCTGGGCATGATCCACGGAAACCTCATGCTCGGGGTCTGCTTCGGCTGGTGGGTGCAGCACCACAACCGGCACCACAACCACCCCAATCACCTGGAGCTGGACCCCGACATCCTGCGCCGGGTGGCGATCTTCGCACCCGAACAGGCTCAGCACCGCACGGGGTTCGCCCGCTTCCTGGCAGCCAACCAGCGGTACCTGTTCTTCCCGTTGCTCGGACTTGAGGCCCTGGTCCTGCGCATCGCGGGCGTCATCGCGCTGCGCCGCCGGGCGATCCGCCGCCCCCTCGTGGAGGGCGGGCTGATGGTGGCGCACATGGTGCTCTTCTTCGGCGCCCTGTTCGTCATCCTCCCGTGGCCGGCCGTGCTGCTCTTCCTGACGGTGCACCAGGGCCTTCTCGGGTACCTGCTCGGACTGGCCTTCGCCGTCAACCACAAGGGGCTGCCGACCCGGATGGGCGAGGAGTGGAGCTGGCTGGAGCGCCAGGTCCTCACCTCGCGCACGCTGCCCACCGGGTATGCCGGGGATTTCTTCTACGGCGGCCTCAACTACCAGATCGAGCACCATCTCTTTCCCGGTATGCCCCGCGCGGCACTGCGCCGCGCGTACCCCCTCGTCAAGCAGTTCTGTGTCGAGCGGGGGATCCCCTACGTCGAGACGGGGGTCCTGGAGTCGTACCGCGACCTCGCGGACCATCTCGGCTCCGCGAGCGAAGTTCTCCGTGGCGGCCCCGCCACGGCCTGAGGAAAGGAACGGTCCACAGTGATCCGCTCAACGAAGACGAAGATGTCCACGCGCTCGGCGCGAACGATGCGGGCGACGGCCCTGGCCGCAGTCCTCGCGGCGGGCGCGGTGCTCATCGCCCCCACCGCCCACGCGGACCCGGACCCGGATGCGGCGCCGGTGCCCGACCTGGTCTGCCGCCTCGACGCAGAGGTGAACTTCGATCCGCCGCTGGGGCTGACGGCCCGGAACGCCGACGTGTACGGAGTCATCGGCTACCACGACTGCCGCTCGCCCAGCGGGGCCGCGCGGGAACTCACCGACATCGACTTCCACGTCCGTGGCACCGGCAGATTCGGCGCGGTCCCCGCCCCGACCTTCTCCGTGCAGGGACACGGCAAGGGCACCTGGAACACCGGGGATCGGGGCGGCCTCGACTTCAAGGGCGACCTCAAAACGGGCAGCCCTGTGCCGGACCGGAAGGTGACGGAGGGGCCGCTGACCGGCGACGAGATCAACGGTCTGCAGATTCCCAGGCCCAGGTACGACAAGATCAACCCGAGGGGCGTGGCCGGCTTCGACGTCTTCGGCCAGGTGTGCTTCTGGAAGGGTGAGAAGGGCAGGTGCACGGACTACTGATCCGCGGGCACGACTGAAGGGGTGGTGCGGGCCGAGGCTCGCACCACCCCCTCGTCGTTCGCGGCTCAGTCGGCCAGGGCCTTCAGCGTCTCGCGCAGGACGACCGAGTCGGAGGGCATGGACAGGTGCCTGGTCCGGCGCTTCGGGTCCAGCGTCTGCAGTCGCAGGTTGGTGACCTGGTCGTCCGGGTGCGTCGGCGTCAACTGCTGGGATTCGGGCGGTTTGACCACTTCGTCGTAGGTCGACCAGATGACCGTGTAGTCGACCCCGTTCACGGTGTCGCCCGGTGCCACCAGCTCATCGACGAAGTCCGAGTCGTGCAGCAACTGAGTGAACGCGGGGCTCACCCGGAAGAGCACTTCCGCCTCCACGACCTCTCGCACCGCCGGCAACTGGCGGACCAGGGCGAGCAGTCCGTCCACGGTGACGCCGTGGCAGCTCGGTGCGATACCGACGAGGCGCCGCACCTTTCCGGTGCCACCGAGGAACTTGAGGTAGTAGTGCGGCGTCATTCCGCCCTGGGAGTGCCCGACGATGTCCACCTGCTGGGCCCCGGTGTCCGCCAGTACCCGGTCGACGAAGTCGGCGAGCTCCTGGCTCGACTTCTTGATGTCGCCCAGCCCGTACAGCCCGCGCAGCATCGGCAGCGTGGGCATTGCGCCGTAGTTCAGGCTGAAGACCCGGTAGCCCGCAGCTTTGAGCTTGAGTGTCATCTGCGGCCAGGTCGTCTCGCGGGAGCCCAGCGTGCCGTGCACGAGCACGACCGGGTAGGGGTGCTGCTCGTCCGGCGCGTTTCCCCAGTCGTCCGAGGCCGCGGCGGCGTCGAGCGCGGCGCCGACACCGTGGACGGCGCTCTGCGCGTTGCCGGCCGACCGCTCAGGAGTCTGCGACAGTTCGGTGGCGGCGTTTTCGGAGTTCACGCCGGGAATCTTGGGCAGGGACATGGGACCTCCAGGTGTGCGGAATGCGGTTCTCTGTTCTGTCGATGGCGTGGGAACGGCACTGCGGACAGCACTGCGGACAGCGCTTCGGACAGCACTGTGGACGGACGGACGGACGGGTGTCGGAGTCGCGGCCGGTGCTGTGGACGGCGGCTGCCGACGCGGCGCCACGAGGGTGGCTCCGCCGGTCGTCGGTCGGCGGCCCACGGCCTTTGGAGAACGAGACGCGGGAGGCCCGGTCGGGGAGATACCCGACCGGGCGTCCGTCGCGACCCGCCGCGTGCTCAGCCGTCACGCGCTCCGGGCAGCGCGTGGAACTCGCGGTCGTGCCAGAGCAGCGGCTGTCCGCTGTTCACCTCGACCGCGAGCACCCGCCCGACGACGGCGTGGTGATCGCCGTACTGGCGTACGTCCTCGACCAGGCACACCGACCACGCGAGGGCGTCGGCGAGCACCGGAAGGCCGAGTACCCGCCGTACGGGACTGTCGGTGAAACGCCGCGCGGGCGGCACGGAGGCGTCAGCGAAACGCTCGGCGACCTGACGCTGTCGCGACGTCAACAGGCTGACGGCGAAAGCGCCGTGCTCGCGCAGCGCGGTCAGGGTGCGGGAACTACCGCGCAGACAGGCGAGGATCAGTGGTGGCTTGGCCGAGAGCGAGGTGAGGGCCGAGACCGTCATGCCGGTCGGCGCACCGGCGCCGTCCAGGGCCGTGACGACCGTGACGCCGGCCGTCAGTTTGGCGTAGAGCCCGAGACAGCGGACGGTGTCGGGTCCCGGCTCGTTCCGCAGTGTGTCCCAGCCCGGTGCGAACGACCGTGTCGGCGCCGCCTGTTGGGCGGCCAGCGCCAGTTCAGCCATGCGCGGGGGCGGCGGACTCGGCGAAGTGGACCGGCGCGGGCGAGACCCGGCCGAGCAGTCCCCGCAGGATCCGCTCGATGTTGGCGCGCAGCGTCGACTCCGCCACCGGATCGAGGAGTTCGGCCAGTGTCGGGATGCCCAGATCGAAGTCGGCGTCGAAGGTCACGACCGTGCCGTCCTCGTCGGACCCGCACTGCCAGGTCCCGTCGAACGTCTCGAAGTCGCCGCTGAGTTGAGTGAAGCCGATGGTCAGCGACTGTGGCGTGAAGCTGTCGCGTTCCGACCAGCGCATCAGCCCGTTCCGGAAGCCGACGGTCCACTCCGACACCACCGTGCCGTCGGCATGAGGTGGATGGACCACGACCTCGTGGACGGTATCGGTGACGGTGGGATAGCGGCGGAAGTCACGGATCCGCCGGTACGCGGTCTCGGGGTCGACGTCGTGGGCGGTCAGCCGTACGGTCACGTGACGCATGGGGGATTGCCTTTCCATGAAGGGTTCAGACGGTTCGGCCGAGGCGCGTCGCGACGACGCGCAGAGCCTCGGTCAGGGCGGCCAGGAAGAGTCCTACGTGTTCCTCGTCGGCGATCGCCGGCGGAGTCAGACGCAGGACGCGGGTCGCGTTGAGGGAGTGGTTCACCAGGACGCTTCGGCCGACGAGTTCGAGCATCAGTTCACCGACGGCCTGCTCCTCGGCGAATTCCAGGCCGATCAGCAGCCCGCGTCCCCGGACCTCCCGCACCATGCCTCCGGTGTACGGGGCGCAGGCGGTCCGGACGCCCGCGAGCAGCCGGTCGCCCAGTACCGCCGCGCGGTTGACCAGGTCCTCGGTCTCCAGCGTCTCCACGGCGGCCAGCGCGGCGGCACAGGCGAGCGGGGACGCGGCGAAGGTCGAGGTGTGCAGATAGGGATCGCGGGAGAAGGGGCGGTAGGCCGCCGCGGTGGCGACCACGGCCGCGACCGGCACGACCCCGCCGCTGAGACCCTTGCCCACCAACAGGGCGTCCGGGGCGGCGTGTTGAGGGCGCGGCGCGCCGTCCAGGTCCATGCCCCACCACGACCCCAGCCGCCCCAGCCCCGTCTGGATCTCGTCGACGATCAGGAAGGCCCCGTGCGTCCGGCACAGTCGGCTCACCTCCGCCAGATATCCGGGCGGCGGAACGCGCACTCCGCCCTCTCCCTGCACCGGCTCCACGATCACGCAGGCCCGGCTGCCGAGGGCGGCGAGTGCCGTCGCCATCGCGTCGGTGTCGCCGTACGGAACCGCCGTGCTGTCGGGCAGGAGCGGCCGGAACGGCTCCTGGTACTTCGGGTTGGCGGTCGCGCTCAACGCGCCGAGGGTTTTGCCGTGATACCCGCCGAGCGTGCTGACGAGGGCGGTGTGGCCGTGCGCGCGAGCCAGTTTCAGGCCCGCCTCGGTCGCCTCCGCACCGGAGTTGACGAAGTGCACGTGATCCAGGCCGGCCGGCGTCCGGGTGGCGAGTGCCCGCGCCGCGCGGGCCGCGACCGGCTCCAGGAAGACCCGGCTCGCCAGTGGATGCGTGTCCACCTGGCGGTGCACGGCCGCGGTCACGGACGGGTGCCGGTGTCCCAGCAGGAAGACTCCGTAGCCGCCGAAGTCGAGATAGCGGCGGCCGTCCCCGGTGAACACCCAGACGCCCTCGGAACCGGTCTCCACCATGCCGCCGATCACCGTGCCGAGTACGGCGCGGCCGGAGGACAGGTGTTCGCGGTAGAGGCGGGCGATGTGCGCGCCCTCGCCCGCCGGATCGGTCCGGTCGCAATCGGGCGGTGCCGAGGGCAGGGCGGCGGACGCCGTGGACGGGGCTGCGGTCATGACGCCAGCTCCTGCGTCTGCGGGTGCGGCGCGGGCCGCGGATCCGGCGTGCGGCGGCCGCGTTGGTCCGGCCGCATGCCGCCGCGTCCGGTGGACCAGGCGGTCAGGTTGCGGACCAGCGCCTGCCGCAGGTCGGCCTTGGACTGGGCGGAGCCGCAGTGCGGTGTTCCCAGGGACGACTCGAACGGCAGCGACCGCTGGAAGACGAGCAGCAGTTCCGCGTACGTGTGGAAGCGGCGGCGCAGCGACTCCGGGAAGGTCGGGCCCTCGATCAGCGGCAGCAGCAGCCGGTGTACGGACTCCACCGGGATCAGCCGCGGCGGATGCGGCCGGGGCCCGTACCGGTCCGCGAACTCCAGGCACGTGTCCACCACTTCGCGCTGCAGCAGTGCGTCGGCGCCGGCCGTCAGCCAGTACTCGCCCTCGGTCACGCCGGCCCGCAGCAGGTCGCCGACGGCACCTGCCACGACGTCCTGGGGCACCATGTCGATCCGGGCCTCGGGCGCTCCGGGAAGCACCGGGACCTGTCCCTTCACGATGGCCCCCAGCGCCCGCGTCAGCCCCTGCATCCCGGCGATCCGGCCGGTGACCGAGTCACCCATCACCACCGACGGACGCAGGATCACCCCCGGTACCGGAGCGTCGCGCACCACCTGCTCGGCGGCGGTCTTGGAGGCGAGGTACGCGGCGGCGCCGGGGAAGCGCCGCTGCTCCTCGGACGCCAGCGGATTGGCGACGAAGGCGGTGCTCATGTGGAAGAACGGTGCTTCGGCGCGGGCGGCGAGGGCGAGCATCGCGGCGGTGCCGTCGAGGTTGGCGCGCCGGATCGCGTCCGGCTCGGCCTTCCAGTTGGTCGCGGCGGCGGAGTGCACGACCAGGTCCACCTCGGCGGCGAGCCGGTCCAGGTCCGCCGACGACAGACCGAGTCCGGGCTCCAGCAGATCGGCCCGGATCTCGCGGACCCGGCGGTCGTCGATCGGGGTGTGGTGGCGCAGGCAGACGATCCGGAAGTCCGTCGCCAGTTCATCGATGAGCGCCCTGCCCAGCACTCCGGCGCCGCCGGTGAGAAGGATCGTGGGACGCCTCGCGGACGGTGAAGGTGACGACGGCAGTGGGCCGGGCGGGGCGCTGTTCCGGGACGGAGGCATGGTGGTGTTCCCCTCGGTCGAGTGGTCGCGGCACCGCGGACCCGCGGCGCCGGTCGGAAGATGACACGTGTCAGGAAAAGGCGGTGCGGGACGGCACGGGCTGATGGGGGCCGTTCGGGCCGGCCCGGACCGGGCGGGGCGGATGGGTCGGCGCCGACCCGAGCGGGGGTCAGGCGATGGTCAGCGGCTCGTCGGCGAGATACGCGGACAGCGGACCGGTCATCCGCGTCCTGGACGGCGGGTGCAGGGCGAGGCCGTTGGCACAGGCGGCGAGGTAACCGACCTCGTCCGACGTCATGAAGTTGAGGCCGCCGAGCAGTTCGACGGCGCGGGGGACGATCCGGGCGAGGGCGTCCTGGACGGTGTAGCGCACGTAGAGCGAGTCGGCGAGCGCGGACTCGTCGGGGGAGCCCTCGTCCACCCGCCGGGCGAGACCCTCGGCTGCCGCCATCATGCCCTCGATCTCCACGAGCAGCCTGACCCGCTCGGAGTCGGGCACCCGGTCGTTGAGCAGCACCCGTTCCACCAGGGCGCTCGCCGCGCCCAGATAGCTGCCGGTCATCAGCAGCTCGAACCAGACCAGACCGGCGGTCTGCACCGCGTCGAGTTGGGCGCCGGCAGGCGTCGCCGTGCGTACCAGCAGCTCCTTGGGTACCAGTACGTTGTCCAGGGTGACCTGGTCGCTCTCGGCGCCCGCGAGGAAGCTGCTCGACCAGAAGCCGCTGACGCTCAGCCCTTCGCTGTCGGCGGGGACCAGTGCCACGGCCAGCTCCTGTCCCTCGCCCTTCTCGCGCGGCACCATCACGCTGGCGGTGAGCAGGTCCATGGAACGGGCCAGACTGCACGGCCGTTTCACGCCGCTGATCCGTACTCCCTCGGGTGTCACCGTGGCCGACATGGAGGGCGACAGGATGCCGGAGCCGCTGCGTCCCTCGGCGAAGCCGGACGCCATCAGGCGGTTGTCCGACGCGACGCCCTGGACGAGCATCCACTCCAGCCCCGTACCGGAGTCGCTCAGGCCGACCAGCGTCGCCATCGAGAAGTGGTGCATGGTCGTCGCCACCGCGAGCGAGGGCGAACGGCTGCCCAGGGCGCGCTGCACCCGTAGCGTCTCCAGGGCCGTGGCGCCCCGGCCGTGGAAGCTGGTAGGGGCGAGCAGTCCCGGGCCGCCGCTCTCCCGGAACATCGCGATGCCGGGGCTGTCGGCGCCTTCCAGCGTCATGAGCGGCAGGTCCCGCAGCCCTTCGTCGAGCCCGGGCAGCAGTTTGGCGAGGGCCGCGCGCTCACGTTCCAGGAATCTCATGTCGTCCCCAGCTCCTTGATCCTCGGATGTCGCCGGCAGCGTCCTCTCCTGTTTACGCGCGAATCGCCGGGACCCCTCGGGCCGAAGTGGGAGGAGCGTCTGCCGTCGATCTCGGCGTCTCGGTGGCGTGCGCGGTGTGCGGAGAGCGCGACCTCCGGCGGTGCCTACTCGCCGGGTCTCTTCCCGGGCCTACTGCAAACGTTCGGCCACACCGAGGATGTGTTGCGCGCTGTCCAGCGGAGACGGGTTCCCGTCGATGATGTGGCCGACGCTGTGGCTGCCCGCATGGAGCGTCAGCAGTCCTGTACGAGGGACAGCGACGGTTCGCGTTCCTCGTTGAAGAAGGCGTGTTGGGCAACGGCCTGGGCGACGCCGGCACCCAGGCGGAGCAGCTTGACCACCTCCTGACGGTAGGCGCGTTGCCCAACGTCAGCGTCGGAGTGATCCCTGTCCATCTCGGCCGGACACGTATGCCGGTCGAAGGGTTCTGGATCTTCGACAAGGTGCAAGTGAACGTTGAACTCGTTTCCGGCTATCTCACGATCACGCAGCCCAGCGAGGTGGTGACAAGGCCCGTGCGCTACTCGCCAGGGCGCGTGACTCACTCATGTAATCGGCGCGCAATCGGCTGCAATCGGCTTCAATTGGCTGTCAGTTGAGAGTTCATGGTTCCTGGCGTGGTCGTCATCGGACCACGTGAGGGGACAGTGACGATGGCGACCGACACCGACGCACGCACGTGCCCCGAATGCCGAAAGCCGATCGGGGCCCTTGAGCCCTGCCGCCGGGGAACCGTGGAACGGCAGTCGGGACCGCCCGCCGTGGACTACCGGCACAGCAAGTGCGCCGAGCCGTACCGGCGGCGCTGATGACCCCCGCGAGACTCCGCAGACGCACTCTGCGCCCGTTACCGGCCCCGGAGCTGGTCAACCTCCTGGACGACCCTGAGGGCCCGTATGCGGACTCTCCCGAGGGTTGGTGGACGGAGCGGGGCGGGGCTCAGGACCCGGTCTCCGGGGTGGTCTACTTCCCGCCCGGCAGCAACCCGCCCCCATCCCCCTTCCACAGCGAGCACAAGTGAGGCGGACGCGCGCCCTGGTGCCGGCCCTCGCTGAGTTCCTGACGTGGGTCCTCGTGGGCTTGGTGCTCACGCTGCACATCTAGGTCTCCCATCCCTTCCGTGATCGCGGCGGCGCGGGGCGGCAGGGGTGGGAGGACAGGTCCCGTCCCGGTCGCTGAGCCACAGAAGGGCAGGCGGCCTGGACGGTCAGCAGGGCGCGCGGGGACCGTGGCGGCGCAACGCTGCCACTCGCCAGCCGGTCCGGCCGCGCGAGCACTGAGCCGGCACCCCTCGGCCCCGTTCGTGCGCTGTCCCTGTGGCGCATGGACGGGGCGGAGGCGGGGTGAGCAAGGATGGGGGTATGCCAAACCGACTTGCGCAGGCCACATCCCCCTACCTCCTCCAGCACGCGGACAACCCGGTCGACTGGTGGCCATGGGAGGCCGGCGCGTTCGAAGAAGCCCGGCGGCGCAACGTCCCCGTGTTCTTGAGCGTCGGCTACAGCGCGTGCCACTGGTGCCACGTCATGGCACATGAGTCCTTCGAGGACGACGACACCGCCGCGTACATGAACGAGCACTTCGTGTCCGTCAAGGTGGACCGTGAAGAGCGGCCGGACGTGGACGCCGTCTACATGGAGGCCGTGCAGGCCGCCACAGGGCAGGGCGGCTGGCCCATGTCCGTGTTCATGACGCCGGACGGGGAGCCGTTCTACTTCGGCACGTACTTCCCTCCCGGGCCCCGGCACGGCAGCCCCTCGTTCCAGCAGGTCCTCGAAGGCGTGCGCGGCGCGTGGACCGACCGGCGGGACGAGGTCGCCGAGGTCGCCCAGAAGATCGTGCGCGACCTCGCCGGCCGCGAGATCGGCTTCGGCGACGCGCAGGTGCCCGGCGAGGGCGACCTCGCGCAGGCGCTGCTCGGGCTCACCCGCGACTACGACGCCACCCACGGCGGCTTCGGCGGGGCGCCCAAGTTCCCGCCGTCCATGGCCGTCGAGTTCCTGCTGCGCCACCACGCCCGCACCGGGTCCGAGGGCGCGCTCCAGATGGCCGCGGACACCTGCGAGCACATGGCCCGCGGTGGTATCTACGACCAGCTCGGCGGCGGCTT
Source organism: Streptomyces sp. NPDC087844 (assembly GCF_044742785.1). NCBI lineage: Bacteria > Bacillati > Actinomycetota > Actinomycetes > Kitasatosporales > Streptomycetaceae > Streptomyces > Streptomyces sp. NPDC087844. Next base: position 402,120 of record NZ_JBIUVD010000002.1, read on the forward strand.
CGCCCGCTACTCCGTCGACCGTGGGTGGGTCGTGCCCCACTTCGAGAAGATGCTGTACGACAACGCGCTGCTGTGCCGCGTGTACGCGCACCTGTGGCGGAGCACCGGCTCGGACCTCGCCCGCCGGGTCGCCCTGGAGACCGCCGACTTCATGGTCCGCGAACTGCGGACGAACGAGGGCGGGTTCGCCTCCGCGCTCGACGCCGACAGCGACGACGGCGCGGGGAAGCACGTCGAGGGCGCGTACTACGCGTGGACCCCTCAGCAGTTGCGTGACGTGCTGGGCGACGAGGATGCGAGCCTCGCCGCCGACTACTTCGGGGTGACCGAGGAAGGCACCTTCGAGGAGGGCGCCTCCGTTCTGCAACTGCCGCAGAGCGAGGGCGTGTTCGACGCCGACCGGATCGAGTCCGTCAAGACGCGGCTGAAGGAGGCGCGCGACGGCCGTCCCGCCCCCGGCCGTGACGACAAGGTCGTCGCCGCCTGGAACGGGCTCGCGATCGCCGCCCTGGCCGAGACCGGCGCGTACTTCGACCGGCCCGACCTCGTCGACGCGGCGCTCGGGGCCGCCGACCTCCTCGTGCGGCTCCACCTGGACGAGCACGCGCGCCTCGCCCGTACCAGCAAGGACGGTCGCGCCGGCGCGCACGCGGGGGTGCTGGAGGACTACGCGGACGTCGCGGAGGGGTTCCTCGCGCTGGCCTCGGTGACCGGCGAGGGCGTCTGGCTTCAGTTCGCGGGCTTCCTGCTCGACCACGTCCTCGTGCAGTTCACCGACGAGCAGTCGGGGGCCCTGTACGACACGGCGGCCGACGCCGAGAAGCTCATCCGGCGCCCGCAGGACCCGACCGACAACGCCACGCCCTCCGGCTGGAGCGCGGCGGCCGGCGCCCTGCTGAGCTATGCGGCCCAGACCGGCTCGGAGCCCCATCGGAGTGCCGCCGAGCGGGCGTTGGGCGTGGTGAAGGCGCTCGGGCCGCGCGCCCCGCGGTTCATCGGCTGGGGTCTGGCCACCGCCGAGGCCCAGCTGGACGGCCCTCGGGAGGTGGCCGTCGTCGGACCAGGTGACAATCCGGCCACCAGGGAGCTGCACCGCGCCGCCCTGCTCGCCACCGCGCCCGGCGCGGTCGTCGCCGTGGGCACAGCGGACAGTGACGAACTGCCCCTCCTTGCACACCGATCACTTGTCGACAATGAACCGACCGCGTATGTCTGCCGTAACTTCACCTGTGACGCCCCGACGACCGACGTCGACCGCCTCCGGGCGGCACTGGGGCGCTGAGCAGGGGAAACACCCGGCACGCCGAGGCCCGATGTGCGCAGGTGTTCGGATACGTCCCACTAGTCGACCGAGCATTCCGAAACACGCTATTTATCAGAACACCTCCCGGACTTCACAGAATCCCCATAGTCTCTGTCCCGGACACGACAGGAGTCACTCGCTGTCGTGACAGGGGGTTCTGGGGATCCTGGGGGGATCTTTTGCTGGCGTCTGTTTTCATCGCTGTCGTTTCGCTCGCCCTTTTCTGGATGGCCGCTTTCACCCTGTGGTGGCAGATGCACGCGTGGCGTACGCCCGAGGTGCTCGCCTCCACCCGGTTCAGCAGTCCGGACGGGGGCGAGCACGTGTCCTTCTCGCTGCTGCTGCCCGCGAGGCACGAACAGGCCGTCCTCGACCACACCATCCAGCGCCTGCTGGAATCCGGCCACACCGACTTCGAGATCATCGTGATCGTCGGCCACGACGACCCGGACACCACCGCGGTGGCCCGGCACGCCGAGGCCCGCGACCCGCGTGTACGGGTGATCGTCGACACCCACGAGAAGAAGAACAAGCCGAAGGCCATGAACACGGCGCTGCCGCACTGCCGCGGCGATGTCGTCGGAGTCTTCGACGCCGAGGACCAGGTCCATCCGGAGCTGCTCGCGCACGTCGACCACGCCTTCCGCACCACCGGCGCGGACGTCGTCCAGGGCGGCGTCCAGCTCATCAACTTCCACTCCAGCTGGTACAGCCTGCGCAACTGCCTGGAGTACTTCTTCTGGTTCCGCTCGCGGCTCCACCTCCATGCGCAGAAAGGTTTCATCCCGCTCGGCGGCAACACCGTCTTCGTCCGCACGGACGTCCTGCGGGAAGCCGGCGGCTGGGACCCCGACTGCCTCGCCGAGGACTGCGACCTGGGAGTACGACTCTCCAGCGTCGGCAAGAAGGTCGTCGTCGCGTACGACTCCGACATGGTGACCAAGGAGGAGACCCCCGGCAGCCTGATGTCGCTGCTCAAGCAGCGCACCCGGTGGAACCAGGGCTTCCTCCAGGTCTACCGCAAGAAGGACTGGAAGCAGCTGCCCGGCTTCGGCCAGCGGCTGCTCGCCCGCTACACCCTGATGACGCCGTACCTCCAGGCGATCTCCGGCGTGATCATCCCGCTCAACGTGGCCGTCGCGCTCTTCCTCGACGTCCCTGTCGGCATCGCCTTCATCACCTTCCTGCCGGCCGTCACCGCGCTCGTCACCTTCGTCTTCGAACTGGTCGGACTGCACGACTTCGGCAAGCAGTACGGGCTGCGCGTCCGCTTCGTCCACTACCTCAAGCTCGTCGCCGGCGGCCCCTTCTACCAGGTGCTCCTGGCCGGAGCGGCCGTCCGTGCCGTCTGGCGCGAGCAGCGGGGCCGCAACGACTGGGAGCTGACCAGTCACGTCGGCGCACACCTCACCGACACCGGCCGTGACACCGCCACCGCCACCGCCACGGCAACCGGCGCCGAAGCCGACGCCGCCACCGAAGCCGCGGCCGCGGCCCGCGGGTCCCGAGAGGACGTCCCTGCGTGACCTCCACCCTCCCCGCGGTGACCACGTCCAAGGTCCCCGCGCAGCGCACTCCTGTCCCCACAACCGGTCCGGCTCCTCGAACAACCCCGCCCCGGCCGGGCCGTTCGAAGGCCGACCTGATCCTGTGCGGCGTACTCCTCGCGGCCGTCATGACCGTGCAGGGCTGGAACATCGCCGACTACCCGACCCTCAGCGACGACGAGGGCACCTACCTCGCCCAGGCCTGGTCCGTGCAGCAGGGCGACGGCCTCGCCCACTACACGTACTGGTACGACCACCCGCCCCTCGGCTGGATACAGATAGCCGCACTGACCTGGATCCCGTCCCTGCTCAGCCCCGAGTCGATGACGGTCGGCTCGATGCGGATCGTGATGCTCCTGGTCAGCGCGGTGAGCGCGGTCCTCGTCCACGTACTGGCCCGCCGCCTGTCCCTGCCCCGCTGGGCGGCGGCACTCGCACTGCTGCTGTTCGGCCTCTCGCCGCTGTCCGTCGTCCTCCAGCGCGAGATCTTCCTCGACAACCTCGCGGTGATGTGGACGCTGCTCGCGTTCTGCCTCGCCGCCTCTCCGAGCCGCCATCTCTGGCACCACTTCGGCGCGGGACTCGCCGCCGCGGCGGCGGTCCTGACCAAAGAGACAATGATCTTCGTCCTGCCCGCCGTGCTCGTCACCATGTGGCGCCACAGCCATCGGGACACCCGTAAGTTCGCGATCACCGGAGCCGTCACGGCCTGCGTCCTGATCGGCATGTCGTACCCGCTCTTCGCCCTCCTCAAGGGCGAACTCCTCCCGGGCGCCGGACACGTCTCGCTCTGGGACGGCCTCCAGTACCAGCTGACCAGGCCCGGTTCGGGCTTCATCCTCGACGAGGGCTCCGGCTCCCACGGGGTCCTGCAGTCCTGGCTCTACTACGACCGCGTCCTGCCGCTGGGCGGCCTGGCCGGAGCACTGCTGCTGCTGGTCACCTGGCGCTGGTCGGTCACCGCGCGGGCGCTCGCCGGACCCGCCCTGACCGTCGCCGTCCTCGCCCTGGTCGCCCTGCGCCCGAACGGCTACCTGCCCGCCATGTACGTCATCCAGGCCCTGCCGTTCCTCGCGCTGGTCCTCGCCGGAGGCACGGCGAGCGTCGCCCACGGGGTGCTGCGCAGACGGCGCGCCGCCGGCGAGAGCACGTACGTCACCCGCGGGCGGTACGCGGTCGCGGCGCTGCTCGTCGCGGTCTCGGCCGTGTACGTCGTGCCGCGCTGGTACGACGGCGCCCGCACCGCCGCCACCACCGACGCCAACGCCCCCTACCGGGCCGCCTCGAAGTGGCTGGCCACCGAGGTCGACAACCCGCAGGACACCCGTGTCCTGGTCGACGACGCGCTCTGGCTGGACCTCGTGCACGCCGGCTACCGGCCCGGACTCGGAGTCATCTGGTTCTACAAGGCCGACCTCGACCCCGCCGTGACGAAGACGATGCCGCGCGGCTGGCGCGACCTCGACTACGTCGTCGCCTCCCCGACCGTGCGGCGCGACGCCGTCGACCTGCCCAACGTCAAGCAGGCGATGCGGCACTCGACACCGGTCGCCACCTTCGGCAAGGGCCCCGACCGCGTCGAGATCCGGCGGATCGAGAACGGCGGCAAGGAGAGCAGGGCGAGCAGGCGGAGCACGGCAGGCACCGCGGACGCCGCGGCCACGGAAGGCGGCGACCGATGACGTACGAGTCCATCGTCCCGGGGGAGTTGAGCGACCCGGCACTGCGTGCGGCCTCACCGCTCCCCGAGCCGGGCGCGGTCACCATCGTCGTGCCGACCTTCAACGAGTCCGCGAACATCCGCGAGTTGCTGCGGCAGATCACCGCGTCGGTGAACGCGCGGCTGCCCTGCGAGGTCGTCTTCGTGGACGACTCCACCGACGACACCCCCGAGGTGATCCGGGACGCCGCCCGGGACTGCCCGTACCCGGTGACCGTGCTGCACCGCGAGAGCCCCGTCGGCGGGCTCGGCGGGGCCGTCGTCGAGGGCATCCGGGCGGCGACCTCCGACTGGATCGTCGTCATGGACGGCGACCTGCAGCATCCACCTTCCCTCGTCCCGGAGCTGGTGGCCGCGGGCGAACGCGCCCCGGCCGGACTCGTCGTCGCCTCCCGCTACCTCAAGGGCGGCAGCCGCGAGGGGCTGGCGGGCGGCTACCGCGTCGCCGTCTCGCGCGGTGCCACCTGGCTGACGAAGACGCTGTTCCCGCACCGGCTGCGCGGTATCAGCGACCCGATGAGCGGCTTCTTCGCGATCCGCCGCAGCGCGGTCACCGCGGACGTCCTGAAGCCCCTCGGCTACAAGATCCTGCTGGAAATGGCCGTACGGGCCCGGCCTCGCCAGGTCACCGAGGTGCCGTTCGTCTTCCAGGACCGGTTCGCTGGCGAGTCCAAGTCGACCGCGCAGGAGGGCGTCCGCTTCCTGCGGCACCTCGCCGGACTGCGTACGGCCTCGCCGGTGGCCCGGATGGTGGTCTTCGGGCTGATCGGTGCGACGGGCTTCCTGCCCAACCTCCTGGGCCTGTGGGCGCTGACGGCGGCCGGGATGCACTATCTGCCCGCCGAGATCGTCGCCAACCAGTTCGGCGTCGCCTGGAACTTCCTGCTCATCGAACACCTCTGCTTCCGGGACCGACGGCGGCACCGGAGCTGGTGGGACAGGGCGGGCCGGTTCGCGCTGCTCGCCAACGCCGACCTGGTGCTGCGCATCCCGCTGATCGCGCTGCTCGTGGGCCGGTTCGGCATGAGCGCGCTCGCCGCCACGGCACTCGCCCTGGTGACCACCTTCGTCCTGCGGTTCGCGGGCACGGAGGCGCTGGTCTATCTGCCACGCAAGGCGCGGGCGGCGCGCAAGCCGCGACAGCCGAGAAAGCCTCTCAAGCCGCCGAAACCACGCAAGGGAGGGCGCGCGACGGATACGGCGACCGGTCAGGGCCGTCGCACAAGGAGCCGCACAGCAAGGAGATCCAGCTGATGTTCCGCAGATCCGCTCCGACGTCCGGACGCCCGGCCCGCCCCGGACGCCGTACCACGACCCTGCTGGCCGTCGGAGCCCTCACCTCGGGGCTGCTCCTCTCGGTCCCGCAGCCGGCCTCCGCCGCCAACCTCGTGAAGAACCCGGGCTTCGAGACGGCGGGCACGGGCGGCGACGGCATGCCGTACTGCTGGGAGAAGTCCGGCTGGGGCGACAACGACTTCACCTTCTCCACCGTCGGCGGCGCCCACACCGGCTCCAAGGCCATGAAGGTCGAGCTGACCCGCCGTACCGAGGGCGACCGCAAGGCGCTGATCACCGAGTCCGCCGAGTGCGCTCCGGTCGTGAGCGTCGGCAAGCAGTACGACCTCGGGCTCTGGTACAAGTCGACCACCCCGGACACCTCCCTCACGCTCTTCCGGCACGACACGACCGCCGGCTGGCAGTACTGGACCGACCTCAAGACGCTCCCGGTCAGCGCGAACTGGTCCGAGGCGACGGTCCGTACGTCCGAGGTCCCCGCGGGCACCGACCGCATCAGCTGGGGTGTCTCCGTCTACGGCACCGGTTCCGCGACCACCGACGACTACACGATGGACCAGGTCGCCGACCCGATACCCGACCCGGTGTGCACCGGCACGGCCGAACAGTGCGCCAACGGCCGCTGGGACGTGCTGCCCACGCAGAACCCGGTCCGCTCCATGCACTCCGTCGTCCTCAACAACGGCAAGGTGCTGCTGATCGCGGGCTCAGGCAACAGCGAGGAGATGTTCGAGGCGGGCACGTTCACCAGCGCGGTCTACAACCCGGTGACCGGCACGTACAAGCAGATCCCCACGCCCAAGGACATGTTCTGCGCGGGACACGTGCAACTGGACGACGGCCGTGTCCTGGTCATGAGCGGCAACAAGGGCTACCCGTCCGCCGACGGCACGATCGGCTACCAGGGCTACAAGGACTCGTACCTCTTCGACCCGGTCACCGAGACGTACAGCAGGACGAACGACATGAACGACGGGCACTGGTATCCGTCGGCGACGATCCTCGGCAACGGTGACGTGATCTCCTTCGGCGGGCTGAAGGAGGACTCGACCGGGTCCGTGGCGGCCGAGCGCTGGTCGGACGCCGAGAACAAGTGGCTGCCGCTGTGGCAGGTCAACCAGACCTGGTCGTACTGGGGCCTGTACCCGACGATGGTCCTGATGCAGGACGGCCGCCTCTTCTACACGGGCAGCCACACCTTCGGCAACAACATCCCCGGTACGGGCTCGGCGATCTACGACTACGACGCCAACACCACCACCCAGGTGCCCGGCCTGCAGCGCAAGGACGAACGCGACCAGTCGGCCAGTGTGCTGCTGCCCCCGGCCCAGGACCAGAAGGTCCTCACCATCGGCGGCGGCAACATCGACTCGAACCCCGACGCGAACCGGCTGACCGACGTCATCGACCTCAAGTCCGCCAACCCGGCGTACACCGCCGGACCGCCGCTCCCGCAGGGCACCGTCGACCTCGGCAACGGCAAGGTCCCGCAGACCGGCGCCCAGGGCAAGATGTACGTCTCCGCCGTGCTGCTGCCCGACGGGAAGGTCCTGGAGACCGGCGGCGCCCTGCACAACCGCGCCGATCCGGTCCACGAGTCGTCGCTCTACGACCCGGCGACGAACACCTTCGACCCGGTGGCCGCCGACCCGCAGGCCCGCGGCTACCACTCGTCCGCGTTCCTGCTCCCCGACGGCCGCGTGATGGCCACCGGCGACAACCCGGGCAACGGCTCCTGGAACCACAACGTGTCCGTCTACACCCCGCCGTACCTGCTCAAGGGCGCCCGCCCGAACATCACCTCACTCATCGACAACGAGTGGACGTACGGCGACACGCAACGCATCACGGTCGACCGGCCCATCGCCAGGGCCGAACTGATCCGCCCGGCCGCGGTGACGCACTCCTCCGACCCGAACCAGCGCTTCGTGGACCTGCCGCTCTCCGTCGACGGCGACAACGTCGACCTGAACGTGACGAGCAACCCGAACCTCGCCCCGCCCGGCTGGTACATGCTCTTCGCGGTCGACGCGAACGGCGTGCCGTCGGTGGCGAAGTGGGTCCACCTCCAGGGCCCGTCCGCGACGGCCGCGGCCTCCGGGGAAACGGCCTCGGGCCACGTCCACTCCTTCGCGGACTCCCTCGAAGGAAAGGTCGCCGAGCCCGGCAAGAAGCGGGCCTCGGCGAAGGTCAGCCCCACCATCGCCGGTTGCGACCGTCACTACGGCTCCGCCAACGTCTGCGTCCCGACGGTCTTCCCGGCCGAGGTCAAGAAGACGACGGCGGCTCGTTGTGCCTGGCTCAGGTCCAACGACTACGGCCCCCTGAAGATCAACGGCAAGGACGACCCACTGCGACTCGACCGCAACGGGGACGGCGTGGCCTGCGGCAAGGGGGACGCCAAGCGCTGAGCACGGACGCGCCGTGAGGGGCGGCGCAGCCCGCCCTTCAGGGGCGCGGGGAACTGCGCGCCCAGCCACGACGCACCCGCGCCCGGCCATATGCCGCAAGCGCCGGACGGGCTGATCTCTCAGCCCGTCCGGCGCTCGCTGACAAACGGCGGGCCTCAGCCCAGGCGCTTCACCAGCGCCCGGTACTCGTCCCAGAGCTCCACCGGCGTGTGCTCACCGAACGTGTTCAAGTGCTCCGGCACCAGCGCGGCCTCCTCGCGCCAGACCTCCTTGTCGACCGTGAGCAGGAAGTCGAGGTCGGACTCGGAGAGGTCGAGACCCTCCGTGTCGAGCGCGCCCTTCGCCGGCAGCACCCCGATCGGCGTCTCGACACCCTCGGCCCGCCCGCCGAGCCGGTCCACGATCCACTTCAGGACCCGGCTGTTCTCGCCGAAGCCGGGCCACACGAACTTGCCCTCGTCGTTCTTCCGGAACCAGTTGACGTAGTAGATCTTCGGGAGCTTCGCCTGGTCCCTGCCCTTGGCGACATCGACCCAGTGGCCCATGTAGTCGCCCATGTTGTAGCCGCAGAACGGCAGCATGGCGAACGGGTCGCGGCGCAGCTCACCGACCTTGCCCTCGGCGGCGGCGGTCTTCTCGGAGGCGACGTTCGCCCCGAGGAACACACCGTGGTTCCAGTCGAAGGACTCCGTCACCAGCGGAACGGCCGTGGCCCGGCGCCCACCGAAGAGGATCGCCGAGATCGGCACGCCCCGCGGGTCCTCCCACTCGGGCGCGATGATCGGGCACTGCGCGGCGGGCACGGTGAAGCGGGCGTTGGGGTGCGCGGCGGGCACTCCGGACTCGGGGGTCCAGTCGTTGCCCTTCCAGTCCGTCAGGTGGGCCGGAGTCTCCTCCGTCATGCCCTCCCACCAGATGTCGTTGTCGTCGGTCAGGGCGACGTTGGTGAAGACGGAGTTGCCCCACAGCGTCTTCATCGCGTTGGCGTTGGTGTGCTCACCGGTGCCGGGCGCGACGCCGAAGAAACCGGCCTCGGGGTTGATGGCGTACAGACGCCCGTCCTCGCCGAAGCGCATCCAGGCGATGTCGTCGCCGATGGTCTCGACGGTCCAGCCGCGGACCGTCGGCTCCAGCATCGCGAGGTTCGTCTTGCCGCAGGCGCTCGGGAACGCGGCGGCCACGTACTTCGACTCCCCCTGCGGAGGCGTGAGTTTCAGGATGAGCATGTGCTCGGCCAGCCAGCCCTCGTCACGGGCCATGACGGAGGCGATGCGCAGCGCGTAGCACTTCTTGCCGAGCAGCGCGTTGCCGCCGTACCCGGAGCCGTACGACCAGATCTCGCGGGTCTCCGGGAAGTGGGAGATGTACTTCGTGGAGTTGCAGGGCCACGGCACATCCGCCTCGCCCTCCTCCAGCGGCGCCCCGAGCGTGTGCACAGCACGCACGAAGAACCCGTCGGAGCCGAGTTCGTCCAGGACCGGCTGACCCATCCGGGTCATGGTGCGCATCGAAACGGCGACGTACGCGGAGTCGGTGATCTCGACCCCGATGGCGGAGAGGTCGGAGCCGAGCGGGCCCATGCAGAACGGGACGACGTACATCGTCCGGCCGCGCATCGAGCCACGGAAGATCCCCCCGTTGCCCTCCTTGCCCTGGAAGACCTCCCGCATCTCGGCGGGGTCCTTCCAGTGGTTGGTCGGGCCCGCGTCCGCCTCGTCCTCGGAGCAGATGAACGTCCGGTCCTCGACCCGGGCGACATCGGTCGGGTCTGAGGCGGCGTAGTAGGAGTTCGGGCGCTTGATCGGGTCGAGCTTCTTGAAGGTGCCCTTGCGGACGAGCTCCTCGCTCAGTCGCTCGTATTCGGCCTCTGAGCCGTCACACCAGACCACACTGTCCGGTTGCGTCAGTTCGGCGATCTCGTTGACCCACGAGATCAGTTCCTGATGGTTGGTGGGGACGGTGTCGGAAGAGGGAGCCGCGATGTCGCGCGCCACGATCGCTCCTAGATGAGGGGTTTTTGTTTTTTGTGCCCCGTGGGGGCCGCGACCCGGATGCTTCACGTGATCGATACTCACCGATCGTCATCGATCGTCACCGATCTTCAGGGACTTTTTTCGATCTTTTCGGTGGATATCGATCTTCCCGGCGCTCATCCGGTGCCGACCGCACTCATTTGATCATCCGACGGCTCCGCGCATATGTCCAGAGGGCCGTACATCTGAGCAGCGTGAGCATCGCCACGTGCCGCCGTACGCGTAAGAAATCCTTTCCCGGCTCACCTGGCACTTCGGTCCGGCATCCGCGTGAGACCCTGGCCACTAGGCGCATTCCTGACGGTCGGCTGATACGTAACTTACGGTTCCGTAGGTACGATGGATCGTATGACTGCGCCCAGCCCCGACGCCTCAGCGGAATCGCCGGTCGTCGACCGTGTCGCCGAAGCGCTCTCCCTGCCGCACCCCGTCAAACCAAGACTGCGCGGCTGGCTGCACGCCGGAATGTTCCCGGCGGTGCTCGTCTCCGGCCTGGTCCTGACAGCCCTCGCCGGCTCGACCCGCGCCCGTGCGGCCTGCGCGATCTTCGTCCTGACGGCCTGCCTGCTGTTCGGGGTCAGCGCGATCTACCACCGCGGCACGTGGAGTCCGCGTATGGACGGTGTGCTGCGCAGACTCGACCACGCGAACATCTTCCTGATCATCGCGGGCTCGTACACACCGCTGACGATGCTGCTGCTCCCGGAGAGCAAGGGGAAGTGGCTGCTGTGGGGCATCTGGGGCGCGGCGATCGCGGGCATCGCCTTCCGGGTCTTCTGGATCGGCGCCCCGCGCTGGCTCTACACCCCCTGTTACATCGCGATGGGCTGGGCCGCCGTCTTCTTCCTCCCCGACTTCATGCGGGCCGGAGGCATCGCCGTCCTGGTCCTGGTGATCGTGGGCGGGCTCCTCTACAGCGCCGGCGGAGTGATCTACGCGCTCAAGCGCCCCAACCCGTCACCGCGCTGGTTCGGCTTCCACGAGGTCTTCCACTCACTCACCCTCGCGGCGTTCATCGCGCACTACATCGGCATCTCGATGGTGGCCTACCAGTACGGGTAGCAGTACGGGTAGCCAGTACGGACAGCCAGTACGGACAGCCACGGCAGCTCTCCGCGGCGGCCGGGACCGGACACGGCCCCGGCCGATGGCCGACAATGACCGCCATGACGGCCGCACGTACTCCGCCTCCCGCTGCCTCCGCCGCCCACCCCCGGCCGGGACTCCGTGAGCGCAAGAAGACCAAGACGCGCACGGCCATCCGTGACGCGACGTACCGGCTGATCCGCGAGCAGGGGTACGACGCGACGACGATCGAGCAGATCGCCGAGCGGGCCGAGGTGTCGCCGTCCACGGTCCTCCGCTACTTCCCGGCCAAGGAGGACATCGTCCTCACGGACGAGTACGCCCCGATCCTGGTGGCACAGCTGCGCGCCCGCCCGGCGGACGAACCGTTGCTCGACTCCCTCCGCCACGTGTGCAGGGCGGGCATCGGCCTCGGCGCCCCGAACCTGGCCCCGGCCTCGGACTTGCCCTCCGCCTCGGAGGAACCGGAGGTGACCAGGCTGCGGACCCGGCTGATGGTCGAGGTGCCCGCCGTGCGTGCGCGGATGATGGGTAGCATGGCCGGCACCGGTCGGCTGCTCTGCCAGGTCATCGGCGAGCGCACCGGCCGGGCACCCGACGGCCTGGAGGTGCGCGTCTTCGCGATGTCCCTGGTGGGCGGTCTGACGGAGGCGGCCCTGTACTGGGCCGAGCACGGGCACGAGGACGACCTCGCTGTCCTCGTCGACCGGGCCCTGGACGTCCTGGAACAAGGGCTCGCTCCGGGGAAACCCTGAGGCCACGGGCCCGTCCCGCATGTCATCCTGAGCCGGTGAACGGACCGGAGATCCACGTCGAATTCGCCCCCCGACTGCACGTGTTCGTCCCGCACGGACGCCGGTCGGGGGCCACGCCGGTCGCCACCGACGGCTCCTCCACGCTGGGCCATGTCGTCGAGTCGCTCGGCGTCCCGCTGACCGAGGTCGGGGAACTCGTGGTGAACGGCCGCCCGGTGCCCGTCTCGCATCCGCCGGCGCCGGCCGACTCCGTGGAGGTGCGCGCGGTCGAGCGCCCCCAGCCGGTGCCGGGCGCTCCGCTGCGGTTCCTGCTCGACGTCCACCTCGGCACGCTGGCGCGCAGGCTGCGGCTCCTCGGTGTCGACACCGCGTACGAGTCACTGGACATCGGCGATCCGGCGCTCGCGGCGAGATCCGCGGCCGAGCGGCGGGTGATGCTCAGCCGGGACCGGGGCCTGCTGCGGCGCCGGGAGCTGTGGGCCGGGGGATTCGTGTACAGCACCCGACCGGACGAGCAACTACGGGACGTACTCGGCCGTTTCGCACCCGCACTGCGGCCCTGGAGCCGTTGCACCGCATGCAACGGACTGCTCGCGGAGGCCTCGAAGGACGAGGTCGCCGAGCAGCTTCGAGGGGGTACGCGGCGGTCGTACGACGTGTTCGCGAGGTGCGAGGGGTGTGGTCGCGCGTACTGGCGGGGCGCGCACCACGAGCAACTGGAGGCGATCGTGGGCCGGGCGCTCGCGGAGTTCGGCCCCGGCTGAGCCCACCCCTCTGGCCGACCCTTGTGGCCGACCGGCCCTGGTCAGCTCGGTGAGCCGTCCGGCGGCGGGCGGCAGCTCGACGTCCGCGAGGTGGGCCCGCAACTTCCCGAAGTCCCCGCGGACCCCCGGTCCTCAAACGCCGGACGGGCTGAAAGACAGCAGGGGCAGCCCCGCTTTCCAGGGGCGCGGGGAACCGCGCGACAAGCCCTCACCGGCCGCAGACCTGAACCGACGGACGCGCACGCAGCGAAAAGAAGGGTCGCACCCTCAGGGTGCGACCCTTCACACATGCATGGCACCCGGTCCGCACGTCGCTGCGGGTGCGCGCGGACCGGGGCCGATCAGGGGGAGTGGCTCAGCGAGCGGTGAGCGCAGGCTCCGCGACGGCGACGGCAGCCGCGTGCGCATCCATCCGCTCGGCGGCGAGAATCGCCCCCGCCGTGTCCGCCCGGGAGGCGGCGACAACAAGGGCGCGCCCCGCCAGGGCATGTGCCCGCTGATGCAGTCCGACGGACAGCGGCCCACGGCCTCCACCGGTGGCGGACGCGACAGCCGCACGGACGGGCGGACGCCCCCCGCGCAGCCGGGTCACCCGGTCGGCCAACCGTTCCGCGGCGACATCGAGCTCGGCGGAGGTGGACGGTTCGAGGGCGCGGAGCTCGTCCGTGACCGCGAGCAGTGCCGCCAGATGACCGGCGAGCTGGATGTCCAGCTCTTCCTCGCGCGACCGATGGGGAAAGTCGGCGGTGCCGGCCATCGTGTGGACCGACTTGGTGCGGATCGGTTCGTACATGGGAGATGGCCTCCTGTGCTCTGACAGGAAACCATCCTAGCTTAGATTTCGTCTAAAGTTGAGCAGACTCCGAAAGCGGAGCCGCCTGACCACGCACGGTGACCAGGCGTCAGTTCTGCCCGTCGGTTTCGCCCGTCAGCTCTGCCCGTACCCGTCCAGGAAGTTGCCGATCCGGGTCACCGCGTCCGTCAGATCCCGGGCGGTCGGCAGGGTGACGACCCGGAAGTGGTCGGGTTCCGGCCAGTTGAAGCCCGTTCCCTGCACGACCATGATCTTCTCGGTGCGCAGCAGGTCGAGCACCATCCGCCGGTCGTCCTTGATCTTGTAGACCTTCGGATCGAGGCGCGGGAAGAGGTAGAGCGCGCCCCTGGGTTTCACGCAGGTCACACCCGGGATCTGGGTCAGCAGCCTGTGTGCCACGTCCCGCTGCTCGCGCAGCCGCCCGCCGGGCAGAACGAGGTCGTTGATGGTCTGCCGGCCACTCAGAGCGGCGACGACACCGTGCTGACCCGGCATGTTCGCGCAGAGCCGCATGTTGGCGAGGATCGTCAGCCCCTCGATGTACGAGTCGGCGTGCGCCCGCGGCCCGGAGATCGCCATCCAGCCCACCCGGTACCCGGCCACGCGGTACGCCTTCGACATGCCGTTGAACGTGAGGGTGAGCAGGTCGGGGGCGACCTTGGCGGTCGGGGTGTGCACGGCCTCGTCGTACAGGATCTTGTCGTAGATCTCGTCCGAGCAGACCAGCAGGTTGTGGCGGCGGGCGATGTCGGTGAGCCCGCGCAGCATCGCCTCGTCGTAGACCGCGCCCGTCGGGTTGTTCGGGTTGATGATCACGATCGCCTTGGTGCGGTCGGTGACCTTCCGCTCCACGTCGGCGAGATCGGGCATCCAGTCGGACTGCTCGTCGCAGCGGTAGTGGACGGCGGTGCCGCCGGAGAGGGAGACGGCGGCGGTCCACAAGGGGTAGTCCGGCGCGGGTACGAGGACCTCGTCGCCGTCGTCCAGCAGGCCCTGCATCGCCATCACGATCAGCTCGGACACGCCGTTGCCGATGAAGACGTGCTCGACGTCCGTCTCTATGCCGAGGGTCTGGTTGTGCATGACCACGGCGCGGCGGGCCGCGAGCAGACCCTTCGCGTCGCCGTAGCCGTGCGCCGACGAGACGTTGCGGAGGATGTCCTCCAGGATCTCCGGCGGGCACTCGAAGCCGAACGCTGCGGGGTTTCCGGTGTTCAGCTTGAGGATGCGGTGGCCGGCCGCTTCCAGCCGCATCGCCTCCTCAAGGACCGGGCCCCGGATCTCGTAACAGACGTTGGCGAGCTTGGTCGACTGGATCACCTGCATGTTCGTGAGCTTACGGGCGAGTAGGGGTTGTCGCGCCGTGTTTCCGCCACGTGAGACGTCTGTCTCGGGGGGTGTGGTGTGCGTGCGGGGCGGTGGGGGTTGGCCGCGCGGTTCCCCGCGCCCCTGGGGGGGTGTCGGTGGGGGGTGTGGTGTGCGTGCGGGGCGGTGAGGGTTGGCCGCGCAGTTCCTCGCGCCCCTAAGGGCCGGCTCGGTCAGGGGCGCGGGGAACTGCGCGGGCGACCCCCACTCGGCCGCAGACATGTGCACTCCGGACCCCGCACTCCGTGCCCCGCGCGCCGCACCCGCGCCTCGCACTCCGTGCCCCGCGCGCCGCACCCGCGCCCCCCGCCCCGCACCCCGCACCCGCGCCCCGCCGCTGTCGGTGTTC
Source organism: Streptomyces sp. NPDC087844 (assembly GCF_044742785.1). NCBI lineage: Bacteria > Bacillati > Actinomycetota > Actinomycetes > Kitasatosporales > Streptomycetaceae > Streptomyces > Streptomyces sp. NPDC087844. Next base: position 417,563 of record NZ_JBIUVD010000002.1, read on the forward strand.
GTTCGTCGTGCGGCGGGAGATGAGTGCTCGCGGCTGGAAATGGGTTCTTGTCGGGGTGCGGGAGGGGACTAAGAATGCGCATGACAAAAACGGGAAGTGGCCGGAAGATCTTCGGTCGCTCACGTCACAAGAGGGGACCCCCCACATGAAAAAGCCTCTCCTTGCCGCGCTCGGCGCCCTGATGATCGCGGGGACGGGCCTGGCAGCACCGGCGGTGGCCGCCACGGAGACGAAGACCGCCACCAGCGCACCCGCGGCCATCCAGGCCGTCACCTTCGCCGGCACGGTCTCGCTCAGCAACTGCTCCGGCTCCGTCATGCGCTTCCCCGACTCCGAGGACGACGACCCGGCGCTGGTGATGTCGAACGGCCACTGCCTGGAGACCGGTTTCCCCGCGGCCGGCGAGGTCATCGTCGACCAGGCCTCCACCCGCACCTTCGGCCTGCTGAACTCCGCAGGCACCCGCGTCGCCACCCTGCGCGCCAGCAAGATCGCATACGCCACCATGACCGACACGGACGTCTCGCTCTACCAGCTCACCACCACCTACGGGGCGATCAGGACCGCGTACGGCATCAGCCCGCTGACACTCAACGACACGCACCCGGTCGCCGGCACCGCGATCACGGTCGTCTCCGGCTACTGGAAGCGCACGTACGCCTGCAACGTCGACGGCTTCGCCTACCGACTCAAGGAGGGCGCCTGGACCTGGAAGGACTCGGTCCGCTACACCTCCGCCTGCCAGACCATCGGCGGTACGTCGGGCTCGCCCGTGATCGACAACGCCACCGGCAACGTCGTCGCCGTCAACAACACGGGCAACGAGGACGGCGGACGCTGCACCGACAACAACCCGTGCGAGGTGGACGAGAACGGCACCGTCACCGTCCGCGCGGGCATCAACTACGGCCAGGAGACCTATCAGATACCCGCCTGCTTCGGCCTCGACAGCAAGCTCGACCTGAACGCCGGCGGCTGCACCCTGCCCAAGCCGTAACCAGTCGGCCGGCGGGCGGTCAGCCAGTGGTCCGGCGGACCGCCCGCCCCGCCAGCACATCCGTCCGCCGCCCGTCCTCGACGACGAACCGCCCGTCGATCAGGACATGCGGGATGCCGGTCGGCAGCGTACGCGGCGCGTCGAAGGTCGACCCCGCGGCGACCGTCTCGGGGTCGAAGAGAACCAGATCCGCCCGGTACCCCTCCCGCACCAGCCCGCGGTCGGCCAGCCGCAGCCGCGCCGCCGGACGCGACGTCAGATGGGCGACACACTCCTCCAGACTCAGAACACCCAACTCCCGCACATACCGCCCGAGGTACTGCGGGAACGTGCCGTACGCCCGCGGATGCGGCTTTTCCCCGCGCAGAATGCCGTCCGAGCCACCGGTGTGAACACGGTGCCGCATGATCGTCCGCACGTTCTCCTCGTGCCCCACGTGCTGCAGGATCGTCGATCCGAGACCGTCGTCGAGCAGCAGCCGACGCGCGGTGGTCCAAGGCGCCTCGCCACGCGCGTCCGCGGACTCCTGGACCGTCCGCCCCACATAGGACCCGAGCGCCGGATCGGCGACACCGGAGATCTCGATGGTGTCCCATTCGATGGGCACGCCATGACACCCGTCCGAGCCCACCACCTCCATGTGGTGCCGAATCCGCTCGGCCGCCCCTCCGTCCCCGTCGTCCCTCAGCCGGGTGAGGATCGCCTCCGGCCCGCCCTCACTCGCCCAACTGGGCAGCATCGCCACCAGAGTCGTACAACCAGGCGTGTACGGGTACGTGTCGAGACTGATGTCCGCCCCCCCGGCCAGCGCCTCATCGAGGAGAACCAACAGCTCAGGCCCTTTCCCCTTGTTGACGCCGAAGTTCATGGTGGCGTGCGCGAGATGGAGTGAGCACCCGGCCTCACGCGTCAGTTCCACCATCTCCCGGTACGCCTCCAGGGCGCCGGCGCCGTACGAGCGGTGGTGCGGGCAGTAGTAGCCGCCGTACTCGGCCACCACCCGGCACAGTTCGGTCAGCTCGGCGTCCTTGGCGTACATGCCGGGGGTGTACGTGAGCCCGGACGACATGCCGACCGCGCCCTCACGCATCCCGTCGGCGACCAACTGTCGCATCCGCCGCAGCTCTTCAGGCGTCGCCTCCCGGTCGTCCCAGCCGACGGCGAGCATCCGCACAGCACCCTGCGGAATCAGATAGGCGGCGTTGACGGCGATGCCCTCACCCCCGAACCCGAAGTCCAGACGATCCAGATACTCACCCACCGACCGCCAACTGAAGTCGATGTCCTCCCCGTCGCCGTTCCAGCCGGTGATCGCGCGGCGCACCTCGGCGAGCGTGCGGTCGTCCACGGGGGCGTACGACAGCCCGTCCTGCCCGATGACCTCCAGCGTGACCCCCTGGGCGACCTTCGCGCTGTGATCGGGGTCCCGCAGCAGAGCGAGATCGCTATGGGCGTGCATGTCGATGAAGCCCGGAGCCAGTACAAGCCCCTCGGCATCCACCACCCGACGAGCGACGGGCCGCAGACATCCAGCGGCAGCCGCCTCCTGCACCACGGTCGTGATCCGGCCGCCCTCGATACCCACGTCGGCCCGGAAGGACGGGCCTCCGCTGCCGTCCACGACGTCCACGTCACGGATGACGAGATCCAGCATGGCGAGCTCCTAGAAGTAGGTGCGGACGTAGTCGACGACGGTGCCGTCCTGCTCCACCACAGGGATCAGCTGCCACTTGTCGAACGAGGTGCAGGGATGCGAGAGGCCCATGCCCACCCAGTCACCGACCTGCAACTCAGCCCCCTCGGCCGTACGGATCCAAGCATGCTGGTCGGACAGAGAAGCAACGCTGATGCCATCAGCCGGCCGCTCACCACCCTCTCCCTTCTCCCCCCGCACCACCTGCACCACGGGCAGATCCAGGTCGTACGCGGCATCGCGCTTGCCGGCGTTGGCGAAGGCCTGCTCGGCCGAGGGCCGGGAGACGACCTGCGCCCAGAGCCGGAAGGCAGGCTGCAGAGCCCCTTCCTCAGGAACCCGCACGAATGGCGTCACTTCCCGGTAGTGCCCGTCATCATGCGAGACGTAGGCACCCGAACGCAGCAGCTTCAGTGCGGGCAGCGACAGTTCGGGCAGCTCGGCGAAGACGTCGGCCACCGCGTCGAACCAGGCACTGCCCCCCGCGCTCACCACGATCTCGTCCAGCCCCCCGGCGAACCGCCCCGCCTTGTCGAAGTCCACGGCCAGAGCGGTGAGCCGCCGCAGCCAGGCCCGCACCCGCTCGGGATCGGCGTCCGGCACCTCACCCTCGTACCCCGCGACCCCCACCAGGCGAAGAGTCTCCACACCGGCCACGGCATCGGCGACGACCCCGCACTCGGCCTCGGTCCGCACCCCGGTCCGAGCAGCCTCACCCGCCGCCAGCTCGACGACGACGTCCACCGGACGCGAGGAGACCCCCCGCAACGCGGCGTCCATCAACTCGACACCCCGCACGGAGTCGACGTAACACACGAACCGAAAACCGGGGTCGGCGGCGAGCTGCGCGGCGACCCAGGCGAGGGCAGCCGCATCGACCAGCTCATTGGCCAGAAAGACACGCTGGACACCGAAGGCGCGGGCCACCCGCACCTGATGCGGCACGGCGAGCGTGATGCCCCAAGCCCCGTGCTCGATCTGCCGCCAGAAAAGCTGCGGAGCCATGGACGTCTTGCCGTGCGGAGCGAAAACAAGACCATGACGCTCCGCATACGTCTCCATGAGCCGCAGATTGTGCTCAAGCCGCTCGGCGGAGAGGGCGAGCAGCGGCGTGGTGAAACCACCGCTGAACAGATTGCGGCGCTCGGCGGCCAGCTCGCCGACGGTCAGCCCCTCGGCATCGGGCGGAAGGCCCTTGAACCGATGGTCGACAGGCTCGTCGGCGAGCGCGGCAAGACGTTCCGTACCGCGGGCAGAGCCGGAGTCGGCGGCCATAAAGCCTCCCTCATAGAGAGCCATTGCATCCTCCGCAACGACCATTGCGTATCGCGCTTACTGCTGTCTAACATCTCGGCCAACGCCGGGTCAACGGAGCCGCCCAGACCCACGGCAGAGACAGGAGCCCCCACCGCCGTGACCCGCACCGGACCGCCCGAACGCGACGACGCCCAGCGCCCCCCGGCCGCAGCGGAGGTCGTCACCCTCGGCGAGTCCATGGTCACGTTCCTGCCCTCCCGCCCAGGCCGCCTCGCCGACGTACCGTCCTTCGAGCGCGCGATCGGCGGCGCGGAATCCAACGTGGCATGCGTACTGGCAGCCGCGGGCCACACCACGCGATGGGTCAGCAGGGTCGGCGCGGACGGCTTCGGCGACCACCTCCTGGAGACGATCGCGTCCTACGGCGTGGACACCTCCGCCGTACAACGGGACCCCTCCCGCCCCACAGGCATCTACTTCCGCACGGCCGGCGACAGATCCACTCACGCCCACGAGGTGGCGTACTACCGCACGGGCTCCGCAGCCTCGGCGATGTCCCCCACCACCGTCGCCCTGGAAGCACTCCACTCAACGGAGATCCTCCACCTCTCCGGCATCACGGCAGCCCTCTCCACCACCTGCCTGTCACTTCTGACAACCCTCACGGCGCCCCACCCGGACCACGCCACCGGCCGCCCTCTGATCTCCTTCGATGTCAACTACCGGGAAGGCCTCTGGCCGGACGCGACCACGGCGGGCAACACCCTCCTCACCCTGGCCCGAGGCGCGGACCTGGTCTTCGTGGGCGAGGACGAGGCCGAGGAGGCCTGGGGCATCACAGGCGGCCCGACAGCCATCCGCGAGGCCCTCCCGGAACCCCACGTCCTGGTGATCAAGAACGGCAGCCAGGGCGCCACGGTCTTCGAGTCATCGACACCCCCCACGCACCCGCGTACGGAAGCGAGGGGGCGTACCGGGGGGTGTTCGCCCGCAGGCGCCGGTGCGTCAACCGCCCTCCCCTCCAAAGCCCCCTGTTCCGCACCGGACCGAGGACGGACACCCCCCGGTACGTCCCCGTCCCACCCCACCCCCGGGAGCGACACAGTGACCGCCGCCCCCGCCCTCAGGGTGGACGTGGTGGCGACGGTGGGCGCAGGCGACGCCTTCGCGGCAGGCTTCCTCTCGGCGACCCTCCGCGGCCTCCCCCCAGAACACCGCCTCCGCCACGGCCACCTCATGGCCGCCGCGGCCCTCACCGTCCCCGGAGACCTGGGCGCACCCCCCTCCCGCGACCACGCCGACCGCCTCGCCGCCCTGGACGACACAGCGTGGGGGAGACTTCGACTCGGCCCCGGCTGGACGAACACCGCAGACCGGGCCCAGGAGGAGGTACCGACCCCATGAGCCAGACAGTCGACCGAGCGCTGAGCATCCTGCCGCTGCTCGCCGAGGGCCCCGCCGACCTAGGACAGGTCGCCGACCGCCTGGACGTCCACAAATCCACCGCCCTGCGGCTCCTGCGCACCCTCCACGAACACGGCCTGGTATACCGCCAGTCCGACCAGCGCTACCGCCTGGGCGCCCGCCTCTTCGCGCTCGCCCAGGAGGCCGTGGAGAACCTCGACGTCCGCGAGATCGCCCACCCCCATCTCGTACGCCTCAACGAGAACTGCGGCCACACGGTCCACCTGGCCGTGCACGAGGACGGCGAAGTCCTGTACATCGACAAGGTCGACAGCCGCTACCCGGTCCGCATGTACTCCCGCATCGGCAAACCGGTAGCCATCACCGTGGCCGCCGTGGCGAAACTACTCCTCGCCGACCTCCCCACCCCCGAGCGCCGCACCTTCGCGGAGAAGCTCGACTACCCCATGTACACGTCCCGTTCGACCCCCAGCGCCCCCGCCTTCCTGCGGGAGCTGGACAAGGTCGGAGAACAGGGCTGGGCCACCGACCTCGGAGGCCACGAGGAGTCCATCAACTGCGTAGCCGCCCCCATCCGGGGCACCGACGGACGCGTAGTCGCAGCCATGTCCGTCTCCGCCCCGAACGTAGTGGTCACCGCGGAAGAACTCCTCACACTGCTCCCCCTGGTCCGCCGCACCGCGGAGGCCATCAGCGCCGAGTACTCAGGCAAGAACCCGACGAAGGAACCCAGCTCATGACCGACAAGACCGCCCTCACCCCGAAGACCCACACCACCCCGCCCGCCAAGTTCTCGCACGGCGTCAGGAAGGGGAACATCCTCCAGGTCGCGGGCCAGGTCGGCTTCCTGCCCGCGGTGGAGGGCCGGCCGCCGACCCCCGCGGGCCCCACCCTGCGCGAGCAGACCCTCCAGACGCTCGCCAACGTCAAGGCCATCCTCGAAGAGGGCGGCGCCTCCTGGGACGACGCGATGATGATCCGCGTCTACCTCACGGACGTGGACCACTTCTCCGAGATGAACGCCATCTACAACGCGTACTTCGAAGAGCAGAACCTCACCGCACCGCCGGCGGCCCGCACCACGGTCTACGTGGGCCTCCCCGCAGGCCTACTCATCGAGATCGACGCACTGGCGGTACTGACCGCCTAGGGGCTTGCCCCCACCCCGCCGGCCCTCCACCCCCCCCCCCACAAACCCCGCACCACGTACGGCGATACCCCCTGCCCAAAAACAGCATGCTCCGAAAACGAGGCCCTCCCCATGACACCGCTCCTCGCAGCAGCCCCACCAGCCGCAGAAACCCCACCCCACACAGGAGGCCTGCTCCTCCTCCTGGACGGCACGGCAGGACTCCTGACCGTCGCGGCCCTCGGCATCATTCTTCTGCTGGTCCTGATCATCAAGGTCAGACTCCAGCCGTTCGTCGCACTGCTGGCGGTCTCCATAGCCGTCGGCCTCTCGGCCGGCCTCTCCGTCACGGAACTCTTCGGCACGGTCCAGAGATCGGCCTCCGTCTCGATGATCGAGTCGGGCATGGGCGGCATCCTCGGCCACGTGGCGATCATCATCGGCCTCGGCACGATGCTGGGCGCGATCCTGGAGGTGTCGGGCGGAGCCGAGGCACTCTCGACCCGCCTGCTGAACCTCTTCGGCGAGAAGCGCGCCCCGCTCGCCATGGGCCTCACCGGCCTCATCTTCGGCATCCCGGTCTTCTTCGACGTGGGCATCTTCGTCCTCGCACCGATCGTCTACGCCGCGGCCAAGCGCTCGGGCAAGTCGATCCTTCTCTACTGCATGCCCCTGCTCGCGGGCCTGTCGATGACGCACGCGTTCCTGCCCCCGCACCCCGGCCCGGTGGCAGCCGCCGGACTGTTCAAGGTGGACCTCGGCTGGGTCATCCTGATGGGCGTCGTCGTAGGCATCCCGGCGGTACTCGCGGCCTGGGCGTACGCGGCCTGGATCGGCAAGCGCCTCTTCGTCCCCGTACCGCAGGACATGCTGGAGGCGGCGGACGAAGCGAAGGCGGCGGTGGCCGAGGAGCGCGCGGCACGCCGAGCGGCAGCCCGCTCCACAGGAGCGCCCGACGACACGGGCACCGGCAAGGGCTCCGCACCCCTCGCAACCACCCCGAACTCCGAGGACTACGCGGAGCAGCCGGTCCCCCTCCCCACCGTCTTCCTCATCATCGGCACACCCCTGCTGCTGATCCTGGCGGCGACGTTCTCCTCCATCGCGCTGGACCCCTCGACCTTCCGCTCGGTCATCGAGTTCTTCGGGCACCCCTTCGTCGCGCTGACGATCGCGCTGCTGATGGCGTACTACCTGCTGGGCATCAGGCGGGGCTGGTCCCGCAAGTCCCTGGAGACGGTCTCCACCTCGTCCCTCAAGCCGGTGGGCAACATCCTGCTGGTGGTGGGCGCGGGCGGAGTCTTCGGCGCCGTACTGAAGGGCTCGGGCATCGCGGACGCACTCGCGGACACCTTCAACGACGTGGGCCTGCCGATCATCGTGCTGGCCTACTTGATCTCGGTCGTCCTGCGAGTGGCCCAGGGCTCGGCAACGGTGGCCATCGTCACCACAGCCGGCATCGTGGTCCCGCTGGTCGAGGGCCAGGACCTCTCCCAGGCACACCTGGCACTGATCATCATGGCGATCTCGGCCGGCTCGATCTTCGCCTCGCACGTCAACGACGGCGGCTTCTGGATCGTCGCCAAGTACTTCGGCATCTCCGAACGCGACACCCTCAAGTCATGGACGGTTCTGGAGACGGTGCTGTCGGTGGCGGGCTTCGCGATGGCGGCGACGCTGAGCGTCTTCATATAACGATGTAGCGGGACGAACCGGAGTCCGACTGTTCCTGGCACAGGATCTTCGACCATACTGCCCGCTGTGGAGCAGCGCATAGGACCCAACATCCAGCCCCTGCAAGGTGCCGCGGTCGACCCGGCGGCCGTGCCCGGCATCACGGGCCCGCGCCCCGCCGAGCCCGCCGCCACCGAACCCGGCACCGCCGGACCGAAGGCGACGAAGGAGGAACACGAACCTTCCGCCGCGGAGGCCCCCGACAACGGGCCTTCCGGCAAGGGCTCCTCGGATGAAGAACCCGAGGAGCCCGAGGAGCACGGCGAACCCGAGGAGCCCGAGGAGGCCCAGGCCCCGGAAGGCGCCCCGGTCTTCGAGGCATCCGACCGCCGCGCGAAGGTGGTCGCCGACCACCGCGGCGTACGGCTGACCCTGGACGACCAGGAGGCCGAGTTCCGCTGGGACGAGATCGGCGCGGTGGAGACGGAGTCCCCGCGCTTCGGGAAGCGTTTCACCATCACGGTGCATACGCCCGACCGCCGCTGGTACCCCCTGGAGATCGAGGCGAAGTCACGCTCCGACTTCAAGAGCTGGGAAACGGAGCTGGACGACGTCCTGGACGCCTACTTCGAGGACACCGAGGAAGCCCCGGAGCCGAGCGCCCCGTAAGGATGTGGGGAACCGCGGACCCAGCCACAACACCCCCGCGGTCCCCCACACCCCGGCTCCGCCAAACTCGACCGCAGGTCAGACGCAAGCCAGACGCAAGTCAGGCGCAGTACTGCGCTTCCTTCCCGATGGACCGGTACATGCAGTCGGCGTTCTCCAGCAACTGCAGCACCGCGTCCCGGTTCCGCGAGGTCTCCCGCTCGATGACCTCGTCGGGCGGATAGAATCCGCCCCCGCCACTGGACGACGGATACATCTCGAAGGTGTAGCCGAAGATCTTCTGGCTGCCCCACAGATAGTCGTCGATCGACCCGTCCGTGATGTAGAGGTCGCTCGACTGCTCCGGCGTATAGCCGTTGCTCGCGGCCATCTTCTGCCCGACCGTGGCGAACGCGTTGCGGTCGTCCGCCGTCATCCCGGTCGCGGTGTCCGCGGTGGTGTACCCGAAGGGCCAGAGCACCAGCTCGCTGTACGTGTGGAAGTCCACGCCGGCCTTGATCTGCTGGGTACCGCCGACGACCCGGCTGCGGACGAAGTCGGCGACGACCTTCACCTCGGGAGCCGACTCGGGCGCCGGACCCCGGTAGGTCTCGGACGAGGTGGACCCGGAGGACCCGCCACAGCACCCCCACCGGTAGTTCCAGTTGCGGTTCAGATCGGTCCCCACAGCGGTAGCACCACTGTTGGGCTGCCGATTCTTCCGCCACGACCGATAGGCACCGGTGGCGATGTCGTACTCGCCGCCGTCAGGATTCAGATCCGGCACGATCCAGATCTCCCGGTTGTTCACCATGTTGGTGACGCGGGAGTCCGAACCGTACCCGGCACCCAGCTCCCGCATCAGGTAGAGCGCCATCTCCACGGTGAGGTGCTCGCGCGCGTGCTGGTGGTGGGTGAACAGCACCTCGGGCTCGGACTCGTCGGTGGCGACGTTGTCGCTGATCTTGACGGCGATGATGTCCCGGCCCTGGTACGACTTCCCGATCACGCGCTTGCTCATGATGCCCGGGTAGGCGGCCAGCCGCTGGTTGATCTCCGTGTTCATCTCGGCGTAGTTGTGATAGCGCGAGTCGGCGGAGGGGAAGTCGAGGACGCCGACGTCGGCGTCGGCCGCCCCGGACCGGTCCGGGGCGGCGCCGAGGGAGGCGACCTCGTACCCCAGCCGCCGCAGTTCCTTCGCCTGGGACGCGCGACCCGAGACGACGACCGTCTCCTCGTCGGCCTCGTCGATCGACACACCGGTCCGCGCGATCGCCGTACGAACGGCGGAGGTGCTGCCGTGCACATGGATCTCGTACTGGCGGATCTCGTCCGTGTCGGAGGCGGGAGCCCTGCCGGGGGCGGCTCCCGCGTCGGTCATGGCGGCGACGGGCGCCGCGAGAGCCAGAGCGAGGAGCGTGGCGAGAGCAGCGCTGCGCCGCTTATGTCTGTCACGAATACGCATTGATCCTCCTGTTTTCTCCATGAGATCCGGGATCACCGGAAATGTGGGGATTGGAGCGGGGGATGGCTGTGCGGTGTGGCGCTCATCGTGGAGCTATGGCATGTCCGGGTCAAGGTCATCTCGGAAGTCGATACCGGAATCAGGCCGAAATCGAACCCCTCCCACCGCCGAACCGCCCCTCGACCGCCCCTCGACCGCCCCTCGACCACCCTTCGACCGCCCCTCGACCACCTTTCGAACAGGCGGTTCCCGCTGTGCACATCAGGTGGGAATCGGCGCACGCCCTCTTGTGCCCCGCATCTCTTTACGCTTTCTTGATCGGCATGGCGGACACCTCGGGACACGCGGACACCAGGGGCTCGGGCAGCACGGCGGGGCCCCCGGGAGGAACAGCGGCACCAGGATCATCGGGAAAAGAGGGGTCCGCCCCTCGTAAATCCAGTTGGAAGTACATCGGCCCCGGCATCGTGGTCGCCGCGACCGGCGTGGGCGCGGGCGACCTCGTCGCCACCCTGATCGCGGGCTCGAACTTCGGCTACACCCTTCTGTGGGCCGCCGTGATCGGCTGCCTCGTCAAGATCTCCCTCGCCGAGGCGGCGGGCCGCTGGCACCTGTCCACCGGCCGGACGCTGTTCGACGGCTGGGCGAGCCTCGGCCGCTGGACGTCATGGTTCTTCGTCGTGTACGTCGTGATCTGGGGCTTCGTCTACGGGGCGGCGGCCATGTCCTCGTCGGGTCTGCCCCTGCAGGCGCTGTTCCCGGACGTCATGGACCTCAAGTGGTGGGCGATCCTGACCGGCCTGGTGGGTCTGGTCTTCGTCTGGTTCAACAAGTACGCGGTCTTCGAGAAGGTCATGACCGTCCTGGTGGGCGTCATGTTCGTCGTCACGGTCTATCTGGCGATCCGCGTCACCCCCCACCTGGGCGAGGCGTTCGCGGGCCTGCTGCCGGTCCTGCCGGACGAGAAGGACTCGATCCTCAACACGCTCGGTCTGATCGGCGGAGTCGGCGGCACGATCACGCTCGCCGCGTACGGCTACTGGGTCAACGCGAAGGGCTGGACGAACACCGGCTGGATGAAGGTGATGCGGCTCGACAACCGCGTCGCCTACATCACCACGGGCATCTTCGTCGTCGCCATGCTCTTCGTGGGGGCGGAGATCCTGCACTCCTCCAACATCGCGATCGCGAGCGGCGACAAGGGCCTGATCCAGCTCGGCGACATCCTGGAGGACGAGTACGGCACGGCGACCGCCAAGTTCTTCCTCATCGGCTTCTTCGCCACGTCCTTCACCTCGCTCATCGGCGTCTGGCACGGCGTGAGCCTGATGTTCGCGGACTTCGTGGAACGCTTCCGCAAGGACAGGGCCGCGGCGAAGACCGCGAACGCCGACGCGCCCCCGCACCCGGCCTCGACCCCGGCCCCGACCCCGGCCTCCGGCGAGGAGGTGGCATCCGGCGCCCACGAGAAGTCCTGGCCGTTCCGCGCCTACCTCCTCTGGCTGACCTTCCCGCCCATGGTCCTGCTCTTCGAGGGCCAGCCCTTCCGCCTGATCATCCTCTACGGAGTCCTGGGCGCGGCCTTCCTCCCCTTCCTGGCCCTCACCCTGGTCTGGCTCCTCAACTCCTCCCGCACACCGCCCGAGTGGCGCAACGGCCTCCTGAGCAACGCCCTGCTGACGACCGCGGGCCTGCTCTTCGTCGTCCTGTGCGTGAAGCAGATCTGGGACCAGCCGTGGGCGGACTTCTTCTAGTTCCGGAGGCGCCGCAGCCGCAGCCGCAACCGGAGCCGCAGCCGGAACGTGAAGCGGCGCCGCACCCGTGCGTACACACCGGTGCGGCGCCGAAAAGGTGGAGCCGAAGGTGTCCGCCGCTACGGCACTACGGCACTACGGCAGCGCGTGCACGTGCGGCCCCACCGCGTTCGACCACGCGTTGCCCGACGTGGCGTCCCAGTTCGTGGACCAGGTCATCGCGCCGCGCAGGTCCGGGTAGGTCCTGGACGGCTTGAAGGAGCCGCAGTTCGTGCCCTTGGCGAGGCAGTCCAGGGCGTTGTTCACGATGGCCGGGGAGACGTATCCGCTGCCCGCGCCGCGCGTCGACGCCGGGACGCCGAGGCCGACCTGGGACGGGGCGAGGCCGCCCTCCAGCTGGATGCAGGCGAGGGCGGTCAGGAAGTCAACCGAGCCCTGCGAGTACACCTTGCCGTCGCAGCCGAGCATCGAACCGCTGTTGTAGTACTGCATGTTGACGACCGTGAGGATGTCCTTGATGTTCAGGGCCGTCTGGAAGTACGTGTTCGACGTGGACTGCATGTCGATGGTCTGCGGTGCCATCGTGATGATCAGTGAGGAGCCCGCCTTCGCCGACAGGGACCGCAGCGCCTGCGTCATGTACGTGGCGTTGAGGCCGTTCTCCAGGTCGATGTCGACGCCGTCGAAGCCGTACGTCTGCATCAGGGAGTGGACGGAGTTCGCGAAGTTCGCCGCCGAGGCGGAGTCGTTCACCGCGACCGTGCCGCGCTCGCCGCCGATCGAGACGATCACCTTCTTGCCCGCGGCCTTCTTGGCCTGGACGTCGGCCTTGAACTGGTCGACGGTGTAGCCGCCGAGCCCGGCCGAGTCGAGGTTGAAGGTCACGGCGCCCGGTGTCGACGTGGCGTCCGCGAAGGACACCGCGATGATGTCGTACTGGGACGGGACGTCGGAGATCTTCTGGACGGCCGCGCCGTTGTTGAAGTTCTGCCAGTAGCCCGTCACCGCGTGCTTGGGCAGGTTGCCCCCGCCGCCCGAGGACGCCTTGGTGGTCCCGGTGACCGCGGTCGACTTCGCCGACTCACCGGCCGTGTTCGTCGCGGTGACCTGGAAGGAGTAAGCGGTGGAGGCGGCCAGCCCGGTGACCGTGGCCGAAGTGCCGGTCACCGCCGCGACCTTCGTACCGCTGCGGTAGACGTTGTAGCCGCTCGCGCCCGACACCGGGTTCCAGGCGAGGGAGACGGCGGAGGACGTCGTGGAGGCCACGTTCAGGCCGGCGGGTGTCGTGGGGACCACCGGGTCGGGGTCGCCACCGCCGCCCCCGTCGGGCCCGAACACGGACACGTCGTCGGCGAAGTAGGCCGCCTGCCCGTACCAGCCGTGGGTGTAGACCGTCACGGACGTGGTGTTCGCGCCCGTCGTGAAGGACGTCGTCAGCTGCTTCCAGGACGAGGAGTCCGGGGTCCATGCCGACACGTCCGTCGTGCCCGTGCCGCTCGCGCCGAGGTAGGCGTACCCGCCCTGCACCCACGCGCTCAGCGTGTACGTCGAGTTGGCCTTCACCGCGACGGTCTGGCTGCAGCGGGCGTTGTCCTGCCCGGCCGGGGTGGCCTTCAGGGCCGCCGCACCCCCGTGCACGGGAGAGGAGACGGCGGCGCCGCTGCCCGCCGAACAGGTCCAGTTGGAGAGCCCCGACTCGAAGCCGGCGTTCTTCGTGTTGTTGACGTCCGCGGCCGAGGCCTGGCCGGCACCGGCCAGGGAGAGGGCGGACGCGGCGAGTACGGCGGCGAGGGCACCGGCCCATGTCCGTCTGCGTCTGGGTATGCCTGATACGCGGTCCACTGGGACCTCCGGTGGGGGAGTGGGGGTGAGGGAGGGGACAAGGGCCTGTGGGACAGGTCCTGACACGGTGGCCACCGTCGCCTCTCCAAACTGGTCCAGACCAATCAGGTTGTCAAGACCTTCGGTGAGGTCAACGCCCCTGACAACCGGCGCAGTTGAGGCGTGCGCGGATCACTCTGTGTGGATCACGTCGTACGTTGCGTGAATTGATCTCAAGGATCCGGTGTTGAGCGGCGCACGCCGTGGATAAGGTGCAGTTGCGGAAGGGCGCCACAGTGGCAAGTTGTGTCCGTCCGTGCGGGACTGATGGCGACACTCACGACAACGTTTACGACAATAATCAGGCGATACAGGGGCGATCTGGGACGCGGTTGACCACCCCGTCCCAGTGAACGGGGTGGTGTGCAGCGTGCCGACCGCGATAGCCGTCACCAGTTCCGATCTGGTGCTCCCGCCGCACGACCGACAGACCCCGCCCGCCGTCGTCCAGCCCCTCGACAGCCTCGAAGCCTCCATCACGGCCATGCACGCGCTCATCGAGCAGCACGGCTATGTGATCGCGCTCTACCCGTCCTCCGCGCCGGCCCGCGTGATCCGGCGGCTGCACGCGGTGCGGTCCGTTCTGGAGAGCGACCGCATCGCGCTGCTCGGCCTCGATCTGCCGCCGCTGGGTCTCGCCCTGCTCGCCCAGCAACTGCGCCAGCTCTCCGTCTGCGACTTCAGCCCCGGAGTGCTGGCCTCTTCAGCGCGGCTGCTCGCCCACTACATCTACTCGGGCGCCCTGCTGAACTCGGTCGCCAGACTCGACCGGATCCCGGTCTCGCTCACCTCGCACGCCAAGTCGTGGATGCCGGGCGCCCAGTTCGCCGTACTGGCCACTCCGCGGCCCCAACTGGTGCGCGTCGGGCAGGAGGAGCTGACCGGGCCCGAGTTCGGGACGCGGATGCTCGTCGCGGCCGGACAGCTGCCCGCCGACTGGCTCACCGGAACGCTCGCCCCCGCCTGGCACGTACAGGGTGTCGCGACCGTGCCGCTGCCCGCCGAGTCGGCCCGCTGGTGGGGCACGGGCAAGGTCGCCGAGTTCGCCGCGGGCCTCTACGACGTGTCCGTGCTCTACCAACTGGTCTCGTCCGTACGGCGCGAGGAGTGCCACTGGTGCGGTCTCGAACTCATCGGTGACCGCTGCGGTTTCTGTGCGGCGCCGTTGCCGCCACCCTCGTCGAACGAGCTTCCGAAGGCCGTCGCGCGGGCAGCCTCTTCGGTACGTGCCCTGCCCCGAGGGGCTACGTGAGCCCCGCACACCCCTCAGTACCGGTGAACACCCCTTGAACTCGGCACCGCCCCCACGAGGTGAGATGTAGTGAACTCGCGCCAGCGCCGCGGCGTCATCCTGCTGGTCCTCTCGGTCCTGTGCGCCGTGGGCGCCTTCGCCGGAGTGCTCTCGGTGATCCGCGACGTGAACTCGAAGGTCGGCCCCGAGGTCGCGGCATACCGCCTGAAGGACGACATCGCGCCCTACAAGGAGCTGTCGGCCGACCAGTTCGAGAAGGTCTCGATGCCCGAGCGGTGGCTGTCGTCCACCGCGGTCACCAGCCTCTCCCAGGTCCGCGGCAAGATCGCCGTCACGCAGCTGAAGAAGGGTTCGCTGCTCCAGACGGACATGATCGTCGACCGGCCCGCCCTGCAGGCGGGCCAGCAGGAGATCGCGATCCTGATCGACGCGGCGACCGGTGTGGCGGGCAAGATCAACCCGGGCTCGCGGGTCAACATCTACGCCACGTTCAAGGACGAGAGCGACAACGGCAAGAACCAGTCGAAGGTCATCGTGCAGAACGCCCGCGTCATCGACGTCGGCAAACTGACCGCGCTCGACCCCGGCCAGTCCGGCAACGACCGCCGGCGCACCGCCAACGAGGCCGTCCCGATCACGTTCGCCCTCGACACCGCCGACGCCCAGCGCGTCGCGTACGCCGAGTCGTTCGCCGAACACGTCCGCCTCGCCCTGATCGCGGGCGGCGCCGACGCCACCGTCGCCCCCGGCGACCGCTCGTACACCCTCGACGAGGACAAGTAGGAGGCCGTGATGCGCTCAGCATCCGCGAAGCTGTCCCACGCGAGGTCACGCCGATG
This sequence comes from Streptomyces sp. NPDC087844, assembly GCF_044742785.1. NCBI lineage: Bacteria > Bacillati > Actinomycetota > Actinomycetes > Kitasatosporales > Streptomycetaceae > Streptomyces > Streptomyces sp. NPDC087844. The sequence continues at coordinate 433,577 of NZ_JBIUVD010000002.1, forward strand.
ACCATCCGCATCCTGCCCGCCGTCGGCGACATCGACTCCGCCCGCGCCCTCAGCACCCTCCTGAGCCAGCTCGCCGACGCCGAACCCGCCCCGCCGGTCCCCGACAGCACGGCCCTGCTGGACACCCTGGCCCGGCTGGCCGCCGAATCCCTCGACGAACTGCCCGAGGTCGTCCTCGTCCATGAGCGGATCGGCCCGGTCCCCGCGCTCGACGTCATCCGCGACCTGGTCCTGCGCTTCCCGGCCGTCGGCGTCGTCCTCATCACCGCCGACACCAGCACCGGCGTACTGACCGCCGCCATGGACTGCGGCGCGCGCGGCATCGTCGGCCTGCCGCTCGGCTACGAGGCCCTCGCCGAACGCGTCCAGGCCGCCGCCGCCTGGTCCACCGGCATGCGCCGCCACCTGGGCGGCAGCGCCACCCCCGAGCTGTACACGGGACCGGGCGGCACGATCGTCACGGTGACCGGCGCCAAGGGGGGCGTCGGCGCGACGGTCACGGCCGTCCAGCTCGCCCTGGCCGCCCAGTCCTCGGGCCGCTCGGTCGCCCTGCTCGACCTGGACCTCCAGTCCGGCGACGTGGCCTCGTACCTGGACGTGCAGTTCCGCCGCTCCATCGCCGACCTCGCCGCGATCAGCGACATCAACCCGCGCGTGCTCCAGGACGCCGTCTACGCCCACGACACCGGCCTCGGCCTGCTCCTCGCCCCCGCCGAGGGCGAACGCGGCGAGGAGATCACCGACCGGGTCGCCCGGCAGGTCCTGGGCGCCCTGCGCTCCCGCTACGACCTCGTGGTCGTCGACTGCGGCGCCCAGCTGAACGCCGCGAACGCCGCCGCCGTCGAACTCGCCGACCAGGCCCTGCTCCTGGTCACCCCCGACGTCGTCGCCGTCCGCGCCGCCAAACGCATGGTCCGCATGTGGGACCGCCTCCAGATCCGCAAGGCCGAGGAGACCCGCACGGTCGTCAACCGCTTCGCCCGCGGTACGGAGATCCAGCCGTCCCTGGTCGAACGCGTCACCGGCACCAAGGTCGTCCGCACCACGATCCCGGCCTCCTACAAGGAACTCCAGTCCGTCGTGGACGCCGGCCGCATGCAGGACCTGGACGCCCGCTCCACGGTCAAGCAGGCACTGTGGGCCCTGGCGGGCGAGCTGGGGCTGATGGCCGAGCAGCCCGCAGGAGGCGGTGGCGGCCGTCGCCGCAGAGCCTCCCCGGACAAGGACAGGGGCTCCCTCTCCCTGCGCCGCAAGGGCGGTGACCGGGGCGCGGTCACCCTCGAATTCGCCGGCATGTTCCCGATCCTGCTGGTCGTGATGACGATCCTGTGGCAGTGCGCGCTGTACGGCTACACCTACTCCCTCGTCGGGAACGCGGCGGACGAGGCGGCACGGGCGGCGACGGCGGCGTACGCGGTCGACGGCGACGTCGCGGGCGCCTGCGCCGCGGCCGGCGGGGAGCACCTGCCGGGCGCCTGGGACGGCGCCGGGATCGGCTGCGGCGTGGAGGGCCCGGTCATGAAGGCCACGGTGACCGCTCAGGTGCCCCTGTTCTTCCCGGGGTTCGACGCGGGCTGGACGGTCGAGGGAGAGGCGGGGGCCGCACTGGAAGGGGACGACGGATGAAGCGCCGCCCGAAGAGCCGCCCGAAGAGCCGCCCGAGGAACTTCCCGTGGAACTTCCTGAAAGGCCGCTGTGGGCGTCTGCGGGGCGACCGGGGCGTATCCATGCTGGAGTTCGCCGGCTTCCTGCCGATCCTGCTGCTGGTCGGGATGGCCGCCATCCAGCTGGGCCTGATCGGCTACGGCATCAACCAGGCCGGTTCGGCGGCGCGGGCCGCGGCACGGGCCGCCTCGCAGGGCGACGACGGCGCCGCGGCGGGCCAGGCGGCGGTGAGTGGCTGGCTCAACCCGAACGTGTCCGCGCCCGAGGGCGCCGACCTCACCACCGCGACGGTCACGCTCCAGGTCCCCGCCGTCATCCCCCTCCTGCCGAGCGTGACGGTGGAACGCCACGCCACGATGCCCACCGACGACTGACCGCACGACCGCACCACCGACCGCACGACCGCACCACCGCCCGACCGAGAGGAGTTGAAGACATGAGCCTGCGAGCCCGTATCGCCGCACCCGAGGAGGGCGGAGCCGGTCGCGAGGACGGACACCTCGTCGCCGTCTACCGTGCCAAGCTGCTGGAGGAGATCGACCTCGCGGAGATGTCGAGCCTCGCGGCCGCCGAACGGCGCATACGCCTGGAGCGCGTCCTCGGGCACATCATCAGCCGCGAGGGCCCGGTCCTGTCGACCACCGAGCGCTCCCAGCTGATCCGCAGGGTCGTCGACGAGGCTTTGGGCCTCGGCGTCCTGGAACCGCTCCTCGCCGACCCGTCGATCACCGAGATCATGGTCAACGGCCCGGACTCCATCTTCGTCGAGCGCGCCGGACGCGTGGAGCAGCTCCCGCTCCGCTTCGCCTCGAACGAGCAGCTGATGCAGACCATCGAGCGCATCGTCTCCACGGTCAACCGCCGTGTGGACGAGTCGAACCCGATGGTCGACGCCCGCCTCCCCACCGGAGAGCGCGTCAACGTCATCATCCCGCCGCTCGCCCTCACCGGCCCCACCCTCACGATCCGCCGCTTCCCCCGCGCGTACACGCTCCCCGAACTCATCGGTCTCGGCTCGCTCGACGAGCAGATGCTGATGCTGCTCGCCGCGTTCGTCCGGGCCCGTTTCAACGTCATCGTCAGCGGCGGTACGGGCTCGGGCAAGACCACGCTCCTCAACGCCCTCTCCGGACTCGTCCCGTCCCATGAGCGCATCATCACCATCGAGGACTCCGCGGAACTGCAACTTCAGCAGGAGCATGTGATCCGCCTCGAATCCCGCCCCCCGAACGTGGAGGGCAAGGGCCAGATCACCATCCGCGACCTGGTCCGCAACTCCCTGCGCATGCGCCCCGACCGCATCATCGTCGGTGAGGTCCGCGGCGGCGAGACCCTCGACATGCTGCAGGCCATGTCGACGGGCCACGACGGCTCCCTCGCGACCGTCCACTCGAACTCCGCCGAGGACGCCCTGATGCGCCTGCAGACCCTCGGCTCGATGTCCGAGGTGCAGATCCCGTTCGAGGCGCTCAAGGACCAGATCAACTCCGCGGTCGACGTCGTCGTCCAGCTCACCCGGCACGCCGACGGCTCCCGCAAGGTCACCGAGATCGCGCTGCTGGTCTCGCACGGCCGCGAACAGTTCCGCGTCGTGCCCGTGACCCGCTTCGTCCCGCGCCCCACGGGCCCCGACCGGGTCGTCCACGGCCACTTCGAACACCTTCCGCTGCCACGCTCGATCGCGGAGAAGCTGTACGTGGCCAACGAGCCGCTGCCGCCCGCCTTCGGGGTGGCGGAGGCGATGGACGTCCTCAACACCCGGCAGGCGATCGGATGACACCCACCGGAGCGACTGGAACCACGGGAGCGACTGGAACCACGGGAGCGACTGCAACTACGGGAGTGACCGCAACCACGGGAGTGACCGCAGCCACGGGAGCGACTGGAGTGGCTGGAGCCGTCGCCGCCATCGCGGCCGTCGCAGTCCCGACCGAGAGGAGCGAGCCGTGAACAACGCGGTCCCCCTCGCCCTCGGCGCCACGATGCTGTGCGGCACGCTGGCCGTCGCGGGCGTACACACGTACGCGTCCGGCCGCGCCCAGCGCCAGGCCCTCGTCGACCGCCTCTCCGGCGGCGGCCCCCTGCGCACCGCCGCCGGCCGGGCCCGCCGCTTCGCCGCCGTCGACCGCCGGCTGCGCCGCACCCGCCTCGGCCGCACGATCCAGCTGCGCCTGTCGGCGACGGGACTCGACGTGACGCCGGGCGAGTTCTTCACGTACGTCGCCGTCGTGGTCGTGGCGCTCTGGCTGATCGCGGCCGCGGCCCTGGCCCCGTTCTTCGGCCCCATCGCGGGCCTGGTCGGCGTCTGGAGTGCCGCGATCTTCCTCAACTGGCAGCGCCAGAAGCGCATCGAGGCCTTCATCAACCAGCTCCCGGACGTGGCCCGCCTGCTGGCCAACGCGGCGGCGGCGGGCCTCGCCCTGCGCACGGCCCTGGCGATGGCGGCGGAGGAACTGGAGGCTCCGGCGGGGGAGGAGCTGGCCCGGGTCGCGGACCAGCTGACCCTGGGCCGCTCGGTCGACGACGCCCTCGGTGAACTGGCCGAACGCCTTCCGTCCCGCGAACTCGTCGTCCTGGTCACCACCCTGGTCCTGTCCAACAAGGCGGGCGGCACGGTCGTCAACTCCCTGCGGAACCTCACCAAGACCCTGGAGGACCGCAAGGAAACCCGCCGCGAGGTCCGCACGATGCTCTCCGAGGTCAACGCGACGGCCTTCACAGTGCCGCTCCTCGGCCTCGGCTCCCTCCTCCTCGTCAACTCCTCGAACGAGGGCGCCCTGGCGAAGGTGACCGGCTCCCCACTGGGCCAGACCCTGGTACTGATCGCCATGGGCCTCTACACGATCGGCTTCTTCGTGATCCGCCGCCTCGGCAAGATCGAAGTGTGAGGGAACCGTGAGGGAACTATGAGGAGGGGACCAGGATGATCGCTCTGCTGCTCGCCGCGCTGATGGGCCTGGCCGTCGGAGGCTTCCTCCTCGGCATCCGCATGTACCGCGCGGAGGCCAAACTCCCCGGCGACATGGCCCTCGCGCTGGAGGTCGGCGGAACCCGCGTCTCGAAGGCGGACTCGGCCGTCGACCGCCTCGGCATGCGCTTCGCCCCGCTCGTACTGCGCCTGATGGGCCCCCGCCGGGTCGACGCCAAACGGCGCCGCATAGACATGGCGGGCAACCCCGGCGGCCTGACCCTGAACCGCTACGCGGCCCGCCGGGCGGTGTACGGAGTCTTCGGTGCCCTGCTCTTCCTGATCTTCCTGAGCAACGGCCGGACGCTCTTCGCCCTGCTGGCCCTGGCGTTCGGCCTGTTGGCCGCCGACGCCCTGATCTGGCAGGCGATCCGTGAACGCAAGGAGGTCATCGACCGCACCCTCCCCGACTTCCTGGACGTCCTGGCGGTCGTGGTGTCGGCGGGCCTGGGCTTCCGGCAGGCCCTGGAACGGGTTGCCGACCACTACGAGGGCCCATGGGCGGACGAGCTGCGCATCACGCTCCGCCAGATGGACATGGGCGTCAGCCGCCGCCAGGCCTTCGACGAACTGCGCAGGCGCAACTCCTCCGAGCAGGTGGCCCAGTTCGTCTCGGCGCTGCAGCAGGGCGAGGAGCTGGGCTCCCCGATCGCGGACACCCTGATCCAGCTCGCCACGGACATGCGCCGCACCGACGCCCAGAACTCCCGCCGCCGGGCGGCGAAGACGATCCCCAAGGCAACGATGGTCACGCTGGTCTTCATGCTCCCGGCCACGATGATCCTCATCGCCACGGGCATGTTCCTGGGCTCCGGCACGAACTTCGGCTCGATCCTGGGGCGCTGAGATGAGGGCCGGCAGCTGGACACAGGGGTGGCCCCGTAAAGGGCGCGGGGTTGCGACATCCGGCGGCTCCGCCGCGGGGCGCGCCCAGCCACGACGCACCCGCAGAGTGCGGACTCCCCTCCCCGCCGGAGGCACCGGCTACTTCGCCGACGACGCCACAGCCCCCGGCGGCATCCGCCTCCAACTCAACGCGCTACAAGCCCTGTGCCGCCAGGCCTTCGCCATACGCCTCACCCTGATCGCGATAGGCGCCCCCTTCGCAACGGCGAACGCCGCCGACGGCTTCCCCCGCCACGCCGTCCTCACCGCCGCGGTCCTGGGCGTGATGGGCTCGTACGCCATGCTCAGGGACTGGGACAGATGCGCGCCCCAGCTCCTGGCCCACCCGACCCTCATGGCGGTGGACCTGGTCTTCGGCGCGATACTGCTGCTCACGGCGTCCCCCGCGTCCCCCCTCGCGTACGCGGCGGTCTGTACCCCGCTCCTCTCGGGCCTGCTGTACGGATGGCGCGGCTCCGGGGTGTTCACCGGACTGCAACTGGTGGTTCTGCTCACGGTGTTCAGGGCGTGGGAACACCGCCCGGGCGCCGGCGCGAGCACCCTCCTGATCGCGGGCTTCTGCGTCGCGGCGGGCGTCATCGGGGTCACCCTGCGAAACCTGATGTTCCGCTTCGGTACGGCCGGCCATGCGCTCGCGGAGGCGAACTCCCGCCTGGCGGTCGCGGAGGCCGTCGAATCCGAACGCGCCCGTCTGGCCCGGGAGATGCACGACTCCGTGGCGAAGACCCTGCACGGCCTCGCCCTGTCGGCGGAGGCCCTGGCAGTGGCGGCGGACAACGAGAGGAACCCCCAGACCCTCAAGTCCCAGGCGACCGCGGTGGCGGGAGCGGCACGCCGGGCGGCGACGGAGTCCAGAGAACTCCTGACGGACCTACGGGCCCACACGGCGATGTCCAACCCGCCGATGAGCTTGGTGACGGAACTGGACGCGCGGGTTCGGGACTTCGAGTCCCGCACGGGCATCGAGGCAACCTTCGCCCACCGGCCGGGGCCGGCCCTCCCCCTCCCCCCGGGGGCACCCCGCCAATTCCTGGCGATCGTCTCGGAGGCACTGGAGAACACCCACCGCCACGCGGACGCGACGCACGTGCGAGTCACTCTGGAGTTCTCCCGGTCCGCCCTGCGCCTGACGGTGCGGGACGACGGCACGGGCACGGCCGTCTCCCTGGACGACGTACACGTCCTGGCGAATACCGGCCATTTCGGCCTGCTGGGAATGCAGGAACGCGCGGCATCGGTGGCCGCGGAGCTCCGGCTGCGCAGCACCGAACACGGAGGCACGGAGGTCATGCTGACCCTCCCCTGCGCCTCCACCGTCCCCGAACCTCCCTCACGCTCTCCCCACGAGGAGGCGGCACATGCCTGACCAGGCACTTCCCGGCCCGCTCCTGCGAGTGCTGGTGGCCGACGACAACCCTGTCGTGCGGGCAGGTCTCACGGCCCTGCTGAACGCCCACCCCGACATCCGGGTCGCGGCCCAGGCGGCCGACGGCGCGGAGGCGATCGCTGCCGCGACCTGTCACCGCCCCGACGTGATCCTCCTGGACGTACGCATGCCCGGCACCGACGGTCTGACCGCCCTTCCCCGGCTGGCCCGGCTGGCACCGGTGATGATGCTGACGTACAGCCGCGAACCCGCGGTGGTGGCCGAGGCGTTGGGCCGGGGCGCGGTCGGCTACCTCGTGCACGGGGAGTTCACCGCGGACGAACTGATCACCGCGGTACGGGACCTGGGCGACGGAACGGCGACCTTCACCTCGTCCGCCGTAGATGTCTCGGATTCGCTCGGTGTTTCGTACGAACCGAACCAAAACTCTTCGCAGCTGCAATCTGTTGTGGCACAGTCGTGGGCGGCTCGCCCCGCCTACGCGACGGGACTCCACCGCCGCGGCCACAACCGCCCAAAGCACAACTTGAGTTCACGGGAGGTGGAGGTCATGGATCTCATCGCGGCCGGCATGAGCAACCAGCAGATCGCCGCCACGTGCTTCATCAGCGAGAAGACGGTGAAGAATCACATCAACCGCATCTTCGCGAAGCTGCACAGCTCTTCGCGCAGCGAAGCGATCGCCTGTTGGCTGGGCACGGCCCACGGGAGGTGGAACAGGTGACTCCGACAAGGACAAGTTGGGCCCCTGGACCCACCCGCAGTAGGCGGGTTCTCACGTACGGTGCGCGGGACGGTAGTGGTTTTGGGTGGGAGGGAAGGGATCGCTGTGACCAACAACCTGGAGCCGGAGAGGTCCACGCGGGCGAGGCGAGCGCTTCGCGGACGGGTCCGGACCGTGGCCTCCCGGATGCGTGGACGGGACCGGGACGCGGGAGCGGGGTTCGTCGAGTACGCGGGCCTGATGATCCTCATCGCCGGGATCTTCACACTGATCGACGGGCTCGGTCTCGACGGACTGATCTCCGGCGCGATCCTGGACGCGGTCAATCAGGTCATCGGCGGCTGACTCCCGCACAACTGCGCGGTGACCGAGGGTCGACACTCCCCATCTCCATCTGGCTGACGGGAATTCTGCTCTTCGCCGCATTCGCCTTCTTCGCGTTCGCCCAAGCGGCGTCCGCCCGGAACGGAGCACAGTCCGCGGCGGACGCCGCCGCGTTGGCGGCCGCACAGGACGCCAGGGACGAGCTGATGGAAGGCCTGGTAGGCGCCATCGGCGTGGAGGACGGCTGGCTGGACTGGCTCGACGGCGATGGGTTCGACGGCGTTGGAGCCGCAGCCGCAGCGAGCGAGTTGGCCGCCGAGAACGACGCGACCGTAACGGGGTTCGGGAACTACACGGCGGCCGGCTACCCCGGTTACCAGGTGGAGATCCAAACCAACTACACGGTCGGGGACTCGATCATTCCGGGCACGGAGGGCATGCGGGCGAATGCCGATGCCGCAGCCGTCATCAAGCCCCGCTGCGACTTCGATGTGCCCGACGATCCGAAGGACGTCGTCGAACTGGATTGTGACGGCGAACTTTTGGATATCGACCCCGAAGATTTCGATTTGGACGACCTTCCCGACGCGTCCGTGCTGTTCTCTGTGCAACTGGCCGAGTGAAAGGAAGCCGTACCGATGAACATTCGGCGCACCACGAAGGGCCGCACGGTACTGACCGCCGTGGCGATCACGACTGGGCTGGTCCTCACGGTGGCCGGCTGCGGCGGGGGTGGAGACGAGGAGGGTTCGGACAAGAACACGTCGTCCTCCTCGCCGGCGAAGAACGATGGGGGCGACGACAAGGAGAGCTCCGAGTCACCCTCTGCGCAGCAGGTCCTGGCCGAAGTGAAGAGCGGCGGCCTGACACTGGCTGTCACCTCGGTGAAGAGGGACGACGGCGGCTTCGTCACCGTCGGGGGGACGGTGACCAACAACAGCGGAAAGTCGTGGGTGGCGGCGGACTGGCGGGGCGACGAACGGGAGCTGGCCGGGAACGGCGGGTCCATCGCGGGGGCCAGCCTGGTCGACCAGACCGGGAAGAAGAAGTACCTCGTGCTGCGCGACACAGAGGGACGCTGCCTCTGCACCAGGTTCACCGGTGGCGTGCAGTCGGGCGAGACCACAGAGTGGTTCGCCCAGTTCCCCGCCCCACCCGAAGACGCCACCAAGGTCTCCTTCCAGGTCGGGTCGATGCCCCCCGCCTCCGTAGAGATCTCCGAGGGCGAGTGACCATGCCCCTCACCCTCCGCGCCACGTCGATCACCCTCACCGCCCTCACCACCCTCGTCTTCATGACGCCGCTGTCCTCGGCCCATGCGGACGACGAGGACCCGAGCGCCCCGCCGGGCAGCGTCACCACGTCCCCGCCACCCGAGGTGGACGCGAACAGCCCGGGGCTGAAGCTGGCAGATGGCGCGACGCTCGCCGCCGCGCGGGTGCTCGACATCAAGTCGGTCGTCGAGGACCTCGGCGGGGAGGAGCGGCGCGAGGACACGAACGAGAACGTGACGTTCGCGCTCCAGGCGGAGGTCCTTTTCCCGAAGGACAGCTCGAAGCTCAACCCGGAGGCGAACGCGCGCATCGCGGCGATCGCGAACGAGATCAAGTCCCAGAACGCCACGAACGTCCGCGTGTTCGGTTTCACGGACAACCTCGGCTCGTACGCCCATGGCCTCACCCTCTCCAAGAGGCGGGCGGAGGTCGTCCACGAGGAACTGGCCTCGAACCTCGGCGGAATGAACGTCACCTTCGTGGTCCGCGGCTACAGCGAGGACTACCCGATCGCCGACAACACCTCGGATCAGGGCCGCCGCAAGAACCGCAGGGTGGAGGTCACCTTCCCGAAGGAGGCGTGAGGGGTGCGCACCACACCGCCCGGCACCGAGGACACCCGCACGGCGGGAACGCCGACGTGAGCGACACCGGCAGCACGCCGCCACGTACCAGGACCTCGACCTTGTCCCGTTCCTTCAGAAGCCCAATCTGTACGAGTAGCTTCCTGATCATGGACTTCCAGCCGGACGCTGAAATCGATCACGAGGGGCCGGTCACGCCCTACCGGCAGTTGGCGGGCATCCTGCGCGCCCGGATCGCGCGGGGCGAATGGCAGCCGAACAGGCCCATCTCCAGTGAGACCCAGCTCGTGCAGCAGTACGGGCTCGCACGCACGACGGTCCGTCGTGCGATCGCGGTGATCGTGGAAGAGGGACTCGTCTTCACCGTTCCGCAACGAGGGACGTACGTCGCCTCGCAACAGGCCGCATCCGAGGACGACGAGACCTCGCCAGGTCAGGGCACATGACATCGCGTGGTGGGGTAGCTCGATGCGTGGATGAGTAACCGACCCAGGTTCCCAGACTTCGGCCCGCAGGGCCCACGCCTTGTGCCTGACGCCGCGCCGCCCAGGGGCTGCGAAAGCGGCAGCTCATCGTCACCGTCCACGGCAAGGGCGCCTTCGTCGCCGATCCGCTGCCGGAGTGATCCGAACAAACAGGTTGAGCCCCGCCCGTCCCCCGGGTAGACACAGGCCATGACCTCACTCGGTGCTGTCTTTCGGCCCCAACTGCCACCAGAACGCCTGCGAGACCTGGCCCGCGCAGCGGACGACGCGGGGCTGGAGGAGCTCTGGCTGTGGGAGGACTGCTTCCTCGAAGGGGGCATCTCCGCCGCGGCGGCCGCCCTCGCCTGGACCGACCGGCTCCGCGTCGGAGTCGGCCTCCTCCCCGTGCCGCTGCGCAACGTGGCCGTCACCGCCATGGAGGCCGCCACCCTGCACCGGCTCTTCCCGGGCCGGCCCGTCCTGGGCGTCGGCCACGGCGTACAGGACTGGATGGGGCAGGTCGGCGCGCGGGCCGAGTCACCCGTGACGCTCCTGCGCGAGTACCTCGCCGCCCTGCGCGCCCTGCTCGCCGGTGAGCGCGTCACCACCGACGGCCGGTACGTGAAGCTCGACGACGTCGCCCTCGACTGGCCCCCGTCCGCGCCCGTGCCGATCCTCGCCGGAGCCACCGGCCCCCGTTCGCTCAAGCTCTCGGGAGAGGCCGCGGACGGCACCATCCTCACGGCCAGTACGCCACCCGACGGCGTACGGAAGGCCCGACAGCTCATCGACGAGGGACGGGCATCGGCCTCCCGTACCGACGCCCCGCACACCGTCGTCGTCTACCTCCTCACCGCCACCGGCCCCGGCGCCGCCGCCCGGCTCCACGCCGAGCTGGAGGTCGAGGGCGTGGCGTCGGTCCCGGACCTCGGTGTCGCCGGGGACGCCGGCGCTGTCGCCAAGGCCGTGCGGCGCCTCACGGAGGCGGGCGCCGACACCGTCATCCTCCAGCCCACCGCCGACGAACCGGACCCCGAGGGCTTCATCCGCTTCACCGCCGAAAAGGTACGCCCCCTCGTGCCCTGAGCGACGGCTGCGACGGCTGCGACGGCAACGGCCCGACGACTGTCAGTGCCCGCTGCCAGACTCCCTCGGTATGAGCGACCACGCGCACGCACAAGCGGACGTACGGCTGAGGAACGTGGCGAAAGCCGACCTGGAGGCGTTCTTCGAGCAGGAGCAGGACACCGAGGCGACCCGCCGGTCGAGGTTCACCGCCCGGCCGCGCGGGCGCTTCATGACCCACTGGGCCACCCGCATCCTCGGCGACGACACCGTCCTCGTACGGACGGTCGACGTGGACGGCGCCCCGGCCGGCCACGTCGTCACCTGGTGGGAAGAGGAGGGGGACGGAGAAGGGGAGACGCGGCGGCGTTTCATCGGGTACTGGCTCGGTCGCTCCCACTGGGGCAGAGGCATCGGCACCGAAGCCCTCGCGCTCTTCCTCCGCGAGGAGGGCACCCGCCCCCTCTACGCCGACCCGTTCGCCGGGAACACCGCCTCGGTGCGCCTCCTGGAACGGCACGGCTTCCGCCCGGCGGGCACGGTCCGGCACGGCGACGACGTCCACACCCTCCTCGTACTCGACGAGGACCCGGTAGCCGATGGACTCTTCACACGATGAGGCCCCGGCCGAGCAGCAGCCCGGCGGGAAACCTGTCGCGACACGTACGCACCTCCTGTCACCATCGCCCGATGAGGTCCTTCCATGAACTCGTCGCCGAAGCCGAGGCCGTCCCCAACGACGGGTGGGACTTCTCGTGGTTCGAGGGGCGGGCCACCGAGGAACGCCCCTCCTGGGGCTACGCGCGCGCCATGGGAGAGCGCCTCGCCGACGCGGACGCCGCTCTCGACCTCCAGACCGGCGGCGGCGAAGTGCTGGCCTCCGCGCGGAAGTTGCCGAGGCTCACCGTCGCCACCGAGGGCTGGCCCCCGAACGTCGCCAAGGCCACCGCCCTGCTCCATCCGCTCGGCGCGGTCGTCGTCGCCGCCCCGGAGGACGCCCCGCTGCCGTTCGGCGACCAGGTCTTCGACCTCGTCGTGAGCCGGCACCCGGTGTCGCCGCACTGGACGGAGATCGCCCGCGTCCTCAAGCCGGGCGGTACGTACTTCGCCCAGCACGTGGGCCCCGGCAGCGTCTTCGAGCTCATCGAGTACTTCCTCGGCCCGCAGCCGGAAGCCGGGCGCGGCGACCGTCACCCCGACCGCGAGCGCGCCGGCGCCGAGGCGGCCGGCCTGCGGATCGTCGACCTGCGGGCGGCGCGGCTGCGGATGGAGTTCCACGACATCGGGGCCGTCGTGCACTTCCTGCGGAAGGTGGTGTGGATGGTGCCCGGCTTCACCGTCGAGCGGTACCGGACCCGGCTGCTGAGCCTGCACGAACGGATCGAGATCGAGGGCCCGTTCGTCGCCCACAGCACCCGCCACCTCTTCGAGGCCCGCAAACCCGCCGCCTGACCGCCGCCCACCGCACCCGCGCGACCGCCGCACCTGCGCGACCGCCGCCCACCGCACCCGCCCACCGCACCTGCGCGACCGCCGCCCACCGCACCCGCCCACCGCACCTGCGCGACCGCCGCCCACCGCACCCGCCCACCGCACCCGCCCACCGCACCCGCCCACCGCACCTGCGCGACCGCCGCCCACCGCACCCGCGCGACCGCCGCCCACCGCACCTTCAGGCTGCGGTCACGTCTCGTCCCGCAGCCCCAGCCGCAGATGCTCCACGTGATGCAGCGCCTGCTCCAGCAGCTCCGCCACATGGTGGTCGTACAGCGCGTACACGATCGACCGTCCACGCCGCTCTCCTGAGACGAGCCCCAGGTTCCGCAGCAGCCGCAGCTGGTGCGAGCACGCCGACTGTTCCAGGTCCGCCGCCTCGGCGAGTTCACCGACCGCGCACGGGCCCTCCCGCAGGCGCGCCAGGATGCGCAGCCGGGAAGGCGTGGCCAGGGCCTGGAGCGTCGCCGCGACGTCCGCGGCGCCGACGGCGTCCAGACGGTCGCGGACGCTGCTCTTCGCATCGACTCCATGGCCCATGCCGTCATCGTAGCGAGGCGACCGCCCCGGCCATCGGAATCCGTCGGATCGGCCGCATAAATGAAGACGTATTCATGTGTTCCTGTATGGTGGCGCTCGTGCAGCCAGCCGACACCCGTCTCCTCGCCCTGCCCGAAGCCCGCTGGGCCGCCGTCTCCACGGCGGCCTTCCTGCTCGCGCTCCCGCTCCAACTGCTCGGCGCGACCGCCTGGCTGTGGGGTCCGCTGTACGCCGCCGCGTATCTGGCCGGCGGCTGGGAGCCCGCGCTCGAAGGGCTCAGGGCGCTGCGCGGGAAGACTCTCGACGTCGACCTGCTGATGATCGTCGCGGCGCTCGGCGCGGCCTCGATCGGCCAGGTCATGGACGGCGCGCTGCTCATCGTCATCTTCGCCACCTCGGGCGCGATGGAGGCCCTGGCCACCGCCCGCACTGAGGACAGCGTCCGCGGTCTCCTCGGTCTGGCACCCCCGACGGCCACCCGGCTGCGCCCCATGAGCGGCGCGGAGGGGGAGAGGGAGGAGACCGTCGCGGCGGGCGCGCTCGCCGTCGGGGACGTGATCCTCGTACGCCCTGGAGAGCGCGTCGGAGCCGACGGCCGCGTCCTCGACGGTGCGAGCGACATCGACCAGGCGACCATCACCGGGGAACCCCTGCCCGTACCGAAGGCAGTGGGCGACGAGGTCTTCGCCGGGACCCTGAACGGGACCGGCGCCCTGCGCGTCCGCGTCGAGCGCGACCCCTCCGACACGGTCATCGCGCGGGTCGTCGCCCTCGTCGAGGAGGCGTCCCGCACGAAGGCCCCGACACAGCTCTTCGTCGAGCGGATCGAACACCGCTACGCGCTCGGCATGGTGGCCGCGACCGTCCTCGTCTTCGCCGTCCCGCTCGCCTTCGGCGCCGACCTCACCGGGGCGCTCCTGCGCGCCATGACCTTCATGATCGTCGCCTCGCCGTGCGCGGTGGTCCTGGCGACGATGCCGCCGCTCCTGTCGGCCATCGCCAACGCGGGCCGCCACGGCGTGCTCATCAAGTCCGCCGTCGTGATGGAACGCCTCGGGCAGACCGACCGGATCGCCTACGACAAGACCGGCACGCTGACCGAAGGCACGCCCCACCTCACCAAGATCCTCCCCGAACCGGGCTTCTCGGAGAACGAGCTGCTCTCCCTCGCGGCCTCCGCCGAGCACCGCAGCGAGCACCCGCTGGCCCGCGCGATCGTGGCCGCCGCCCAGGACCTTCCGCACGAGAACGCTCACGGGCACCCCCTCGCGAACGCGCTCCAGGAGGCGTACGACTTCCGGTCCGCGCCCGGGTGCGGAGTGACCGCGACCGTCGCCGGACGCGAGGTGGCGGTCGGTTCGCCCGAGCGTCTCGGCGAGGGGGCGGCGGTCCCCGACACCGACGGCACGGCGGTCGTGGTGCGCGTGGACGGCGTACGCGCGGGCTGGCTGCTCCTGGCCGACCGGATCCGCCCCGGCGCCCCCGCCGCCGTCACCGCGCTGAACCGCCTCACCACCGCCCCGCCCGCGCTCCTCACCGGCGACAACCCCCGGGCCGCCCACGCGGTGGCCGAGCGCACCGGCATCCCCTCCGACGGCGTACGCGCCGGCCTGCTCCCGCACGAGAAGGCCGAAGCGGTACGGGATCTGGGCGGCCGGCTGCTCTTCCTCGGCGACGGGGTGAACGACGCCCCCGCCCTGGCCGCCGCCCACACCGGCATCGCGATGGGCCGGGCGGGCTCGGACCTGGCCCTGGAGACCGCCGACGCCGTACTCGTCCACGACGACCTCACCGCCGTGCCCAAGGCGGTCGCCCTCTCCCGTCGCGCCCGGCGCCTGGTCGTGCAGAACCTGTGCCTGGCGGGGGCGTTCATCGGCGTCCTGGTCGTCTGGGACCTGGCGGGCCACCTGCCGCTGCCCCTCGGCGTCGCCGGCCACGAGGGCTCCACGATCCTGGTCGGGCTCAACGGCCTGCGTCTGCTGCGGGAGAGCGCCTGGCGCGAGTAGGCCCACGACCACTTCCTCGCATGGGACCCCTTCCTCGCATGGGACCCCGTAGACCGGCTGAGGAGCCCGAGCCGGTCAGGCGTGCGCCCCGGCCGTCACCTCTCCCACCACCAGTTCCGGCTCCGCCTCCAGGATCTCGCCCACCCGCTCGACCTGTTCGCCCAACTCCGCGTGCTGCGCGCCGGTCAGCCGCCCCAGCGGCTCCACCGTCACCGTCGTCCGCTTCCCCCGCCGCCGCTGGTGCCAGACCCCCGCGACCACCCCGTCGACGAGCAGCACGGGAAAGTTCCCCGCCTGCCCGCCGGCCAGTGCCCGCGCGTAGGCGGCGCCGGGGAACATCCGCTCACGCGGCTGGGCGGCGACGGCGTACGCGTCGAAGTAGGGGAGGAGCCGCACGCCCCGTACGGCCTCGGTGGGGAAGGCGGTGTCGCCCGCCGCCACCCAGGCGGGCGTCCCCTCGAAGTCGACCTCCTCGATCCCGCCGGAGGCCGCCAGGGACGAGAATAGGGTGGCGGCCCAACCCCGGGGCGCGGCGGCCCACTTGGCGAAGTGCCGCGGCGTCGCGGGACCGTACGCGTGGAGATAGTGGCGTACGAGGGTGGCGAGGGCCTCGTCGGCGGGGAGCGGGTCGAAGCGCGGTGGGCGGGTGTACGTCGCCTTGCGGCCCCGGTTCGGGGCGAAGCACAGGGCGCCGGACTGGCCCGCGCGGTGCATCACCTGGCGCCAGCGCGGCCACTTGCCCTGGAACGCCTCCATCACCGGATCCCCGGCCCACGGTCCGGTGCGGGACACGACCTCCTCGGACAGCTCGTCGATGGTCAGCCGCCGTCCGTCGAGGGCGTCGCCGACCGCGGCGACGACCTGCTCCTCCTGGTCGGCGGTCATGCGCACCGCCGGGTTCGGGCTCGTACCGCTCGGCACGGCGGTCAGGGCGGCGGACCAGAAGGGGAGCTCGTCGGCGGCGAGGAGATGGATCGTCCCCCGCGGGCCGTACGTCTTCACCAGGCTCCGCTCGTCCCACAGCGCCGACCGCACGTCCTGGCGGGTCGCGCCGCCGCGTCGCAGGGCCAGGGAGAGCTCGGCCGCCGACAGGACCTGGGCGTGCACGGCGAGCAGCGTGGACGCGACCTCGGCGAGAGGTGTCCCGGACCGTGCGGGCAGGTGCAGCAGCTGACGCCCGTAGCGCCGCGCGCCGGCCTCGTCCCAGGTGACCCTCGTGCTCCTCGATGTCATGGCGGCGACGCTAGAGGTGAACTAGGTCAGATCCTGTCCGCTTGCTGCCGTCGGCCGTCCCGGCTCAAGCCGTATGCGAGCTAAAGGTGATCAATCCACGCATGATGAGGATTCGGTGGAAATTGCCTGATGTAAACACTCAAGGAGCAGCAAAGAGCAGCAATAACGTCTCGGTCCGGGTTGAGGGCGGCTGCAAAAATCCCTGAAACGCTCACAGAGTTTCCACATCGTTATGCCGTTTGGCTCATTCCGCTCTTCGAGGTCCCGTAAGTTCGGACCAAGGCAATTCGCGTCAGCAAAGCTGCGCGGGACGGCACCGCGCTGCGGAGGGGGCTGCGCGGTGCCCGCCACTCCCCTTGATTTCCGGGGGCGGGGGCAGTCGTCACCCGGCCGCGTCACTCTTGGGGCGTACGTCCGAGGCGGATGGGTCAACGCCTCATATCCTCGTGCGAACCCCCTGGTTCTCTTCGGATTCTCCTCGATCTCCTTCGAATTCGCTGGGAATCGGCCATGATCTGCCTCTGAATGAACGCCTCCACTCCCACTCAGACGTTGCCAGTCGACTCCGGAGAGTAGTTGTGGCACGCCGATGCGCGCGACATCACTTACGAAGGGTTATGGTGGAAACCCCCCCTCGGGCCGGTCCGTCTCCCCCCCACGGACCGGCCCGTTTTTTTGTGCGCCGGCCCGCGCCGGGCGTACGCCCCAGAGCCGCAGTCGTGCGGAGCCGGGCGCCCTCGCTCCCGGTCCGTCCAGCGGCCGGAGGCCTTGTACCCCTAGGGGAGGGGCGATCCGGCGGGGGTAGGGTGTCGCCCTCGGGGACTGCCATCTGCACGGAGGGGCTGACGAAAACGTGAACCTGCGCGACAACCTGCGCCGCTTGCTGGTCAGGTTCTATGCACGCAGGGTGGAAGGCCACCTTGACCACGACCAGGTGCCCAAGCACATCGGGGTCATCATGGACGGCAACCGGCGCTGGGCGAAGGCCGCCGGCAGCACCGCCGCCCAGGGGCACCGGGCCGGAGCCCACAAGATCGAGGAATTCCTCGGCTGGTGCTCCGAGACCGACGTCGAGGTCGTCACCCTCTGGCTGTTGTCCACGGACAACTTCGACCGCCCGGAGGAAGAACTCGTACCGCTGCTCGGCATCATCGAGAACGTCGTGAGTTCCCTCGCCGCCGACGGCCGCTGGCGCGTGCACCACGTCGGCACGCCCGACATCCTGCCCCCGCGGATGCAGACCGTCCTGAAGGAGGCCGAGGAGTCCACCGCGCACGTCGGCGGGATACTGGTCAACGTCGCCATCGGCTACGGCGGCCGTCAGGAGATCGCCGACGCCGTGCGCTCGATGATCCTCGACCATGCCGACAAGGGCACCTCGTTGGAGAAACTCGCCGAGGACGTCAGCGTCGACATGATCGGCAAGCACCTCTACACCAGCGACCAGCCCGACCCCGACCTCGTGATCCGTACGAGCGGCGAGCAGCGGCTGTCCGGATTCATGCTCTGGCAGACGGCCCACTCCGAGTACTACTTCTGCGAGGTCTTCTGGCCGGCCTTCCGCAAGGTCGACTTCCTGCGCGCCCTGCGCGACTACGCGGCCCGCCACCGGCGCTACGGCGGATGAGGGACTGAGGCGGCCCCGTCGCCAAGGGCTGCCGCGGGACCGGGGATTGGTCCTTTGGGGTGGGAGTAATGAGGAGTTCACCAGGGCGCCGCCATGTGTGCTGGCATGGCATGGCTCGTTCGAGGGCATAAAGCCTCCAGGTCGACGCCCGAATCACGGGTGTCGGATCTCAGCGGACGGCACGGGGCCGTCCGCCCGGGAGGCCCTTTGCACCAGCGCGACCGTGCGGTCAGTACGGACGAGACGGAGGGCCGGTTCACGGCCCGTGCATCGGTGCCGGAAACCGGTCCACCTCTCCTCCGTCGCTCCCCGACCTCATCCGAGGGGGTACGTCCTTCCGTGGTGACCAGCACAAAGCGCCGTATGCCAGACCGGCGCACCTATGTTCTCGACACCAGCGTCCTGCTGGCCGACCCGCACGCCATGAACCGCTTCGACGAGCACGAAGTAGTGCTGCCGATCGTCGTGGTCACGGAATTGGAGGCCAAGCGGCACCATCCCGAACTCGGCTACTTCGCCCGGCAGGCCCTGCGTCTGCTCGACGAGTTCCGGGTGAAATATGGCCGTCTCGACGCACCCATCCCCACCGGGGAGTTGGGTGGAACGGTCCGTGTCGAGCTCAATCACTCGGACCCCAGCGTGCTGCCGAGCGGCTATCGCCTGGGGGACAACGACTCCCGCATCCTCGCGGTCGCCCGCAATCTGCAGGCGGAGGGTTTCGACGTCACGGTCGTGTCGAAGGACCTTCCGCTGAGGATCAAGGCCTCCTCGGTCGGGCTCCTCGCCGAGGAGTACCGGGCGGAACTCGCCATCACGGGCTCCTCCGGCTGGACCGGAATGTCCGAACTGACGCTCTCCGGCGAGCAGGTGGACCTCCTCTTCGACCAGGAGAGCCTGTACGTCCCCGAGGCGTCCGACTTCCCCGTCCACACGGGTCTGATGATCCAGTCCGAGCGCGGCAAGGCGCTGGGACGTGTGACGGCCGAGGGCAACGTCCGGGTCGTACGCGGTGACAGGGAGGCCTTCGGTATCAAGGGCCGCAGCGCGGAGCAGCGCATCGCGCTGGATCTGCTGCTCGACCCGGACATCGGGATCGTGTCGATGGGCGGGCGGGCCGGCACCGGAAAGTCGGCGCTCGCCCTGTGCGCGGGCCTGGAGGCCGTGCTCGAACGGCGCCAGCACCAGAAGGTGATGGTCTTCCGGCCGCTGTACGCGGTCGGCGGGCAGGAGCTGGGCTATCTGCCCGGTTCCGAGTCCGAGAAGATGGGCCCCTGGGCCCAGGCGGTCTTCGACACGCTCTCCGCGGTCACCAGCCGCGAGGTCATCGAGGAGATCACCGCGCGCGGCATGCTGGAGGTCCTGCCGCTCACGCACATCCGCGGCCGCTCCCTCCACGACGCGTTCGTGATCGTGGACGAGGCGCAATCCCTGGAACGGAACGTCCTGTTGACCGTTCTGTCCCGAATCGGCTCGAATTCACGGGTGATCCTGACCCATGACGTGGCCCAGCGGGACAACCTCAGGGTCGGCCGGTACGACGGAGTGGTGGCCGTCGTCGAGAAACTGAAGGGGCATCCGCTCTTCGCGCACATCACACTCACCAGGTCCGAGCGGTCCCAGATTGCCGCCCTTGTGACCGAAATGCTGGAGGACGGACAGATCTGATCCCGGCTGCCCTCACCCGTCCCGGTCTGTCCGACAGGTGGTGGCTGCACGGTAGTTGGCGCCGTCCGGCAAAGGCGAAGAGCCTAGCCGGGCGGCGTCGTCATGCGCGCTCGTTTCCGAAAAACTTCTGAGGCAAACGAGGTGTGAGCTTTCACACCCGGTACAGAATTGCCTCCCGGCGCCGGGTTACGGCAGAGTCTCACTCCTGTCAGGCCCCGCATACGACACAGCTGTACCCCCAGCGGCACAGCACAGCAAGAACCTCAGAACTCCATAACGCCGTCGTATGCCGCCCGCGCACCAAGCGGCGCTCCCCCGCAGGGGAGTTGCCCACCGGGCCCGTGCCTCCCGTGACCCCGCAGTTGGGAGGCCAGTGCCAGGGGCAAGATTGCGTCCGCGAGGGTCACCTGTAGCGGTCGATGCTGGAAGGAAACCGTGTGAGCCGGATTTCGGTCCGTGGGCTCGCAGTGGCCTCGGCCACCGCAGTCACCGCCGTCGGCGCTGTTACGGGTGTTGCCTCGGGCAGCACCGCACCGGCGAGCGACGACGCCGAGGCAACGGCGAGCGGCGCGACGCTCCTCGCGGACATACCCGCGGGCGCGCAAGCGCAGGTGCAGACCGCCTCTCTGACTCAGCAGGCCGACTCCCAGGCCATCGCGGCGGACGCGACAGCCAAGAAGGACGCCGAAGCAGCCGCGCGCAAGCAGGCGGCCAAGGACGCGGTCGCCAAGCAGGAGGCCGCCGAGAAGGCCGCTGAGAAGGCCGAGCAGGAGGCGAAGGAGCGCAAGGAGGCCAAGAAGGTCGCCAGCCGTTCCGCCACGCGTGACGCCTCCAGCTTCACGGTCAAGGCGTCGTACACCGCCGCCGAGGTCCAGGAGATGGCCCGCCAGCTCGTTCCGGCGGACCAGTTCGCGTGCTTCAGCCGGATCGTCGACCACGAGTCCAGCTGGAACTACCAGGCGGACAACCCCACCTCCGACGCGTTCGGCCTCATGCAGGCCCTGCCGGGTTCGAAGATGTCCTCGGCCGGTGCCGACTGGGCGACCAACCCGGCGACGCAGATCAAGTGGGGCCTGAGCTACATGGACGGCCGCTACGGCAGCCCGTGCGGCGCCTGGGACTTCTGGCAGGCCAACAACTACTACTGAGCCGCCGACGGCTCAACCCCGCGGAGCCCTTCACCGTCCTACGGTGAGGGGCTTCTGCCATGTACGGTCGATGCCGACGACTCCAGGGACCCCAGGGGCTCCAGGGAGGAGTGGTGGGAAGCAACGGGGGAAGAGGACGGGTCATGTCGCGAGTGCCAGGTTGGTTCGGCCGGATCGGTGCCGGGCTCACCGAAGTGGGAGAAAGGCTGGACGCGCGCCGCGCGGCAGCCGAGAAGGACGACGAGATCGACGACAAGGACGAAGCGGTCGGTACGGACGCCTCTCAGTCGTCTCCCTCAGGGGCGTCGCCCGCGGGCACGGTCGATCACGTCCGCCCCGATCCCGCCACCGCCGTTCCGTGGGGGATGCGGGTCGCCGCCGAGGCCGGCTGGCGGCTGCTCGTCCTCGCGGGCACCGTCTGGGTGCTGATGCGCGTCATCAGCGCCGTACAACTGGTCGTCCTGGCCTTCGTCTCCGCGCTGCTCATCACCGCCCTGCTCCAGCCCACGGTCGCCCGGCTGCGCGGATACGGGTTCCCGCGCGGCCTCGCCACCGCGCTCACCGCGATCCTCGGCTTCGTCATCATGGGGCTGGTCGGATGGTTCGTGGTCTGGCAGGTCATGGAGAACATCAACAACCTCGCCGACCAGATCCAGGACGGCATCGACGAGCTGCAGCGCTGGCTGCTGAACAGCCCGTTCCACGTCACCGAGGACCAGATCAAGGACATCGCCAAGAGCCTGCGCGAGGCGGTCGGGGCGAACACCGAGGAGATCACGTCCGCGGGGCTCGAAGGCGTCACCGTCATCGTCGAGGCGCTCACCGGCATCCTCCTGACGATGTTCTCCACGCTCTTCCTCCTCTACGACGGCAAGCGCATCTGGGAGTGGACGCTCAAGCTGGTCCCGGCGGCGGCGCGTCCAGGAGTTGCGGGAGCGGGACCGCGGGCCTGGCGCACCCTCACCGCGTACGTCCGCGGCACGGTGATAGTCGCCCTGATCGACGCCACCTTCATCGGTCTCGGCATCTTCTTCCTCGACGTCCCGATGGCCGTCCCGCTCGCCGTCTTCATCTTCCTCGGCGCCTTCATCCCGCTCGTCGGTGCCGTCATCTCCGGGGCGCTGGCCGTGGTCGTCGCCCTCGTGACCCAGGGCGTCTTCACGGCGGTCATGACCCTTGCCGTGGTGCTGGCCGTCCAGCAGATCGAGGGCCACATCCTGCAGCCGTTCATCCTCGGGCGGGCGGTGCGGGTGCATCCGCTGGCCGTCGTCCTGTCCGTGGCGGCGGGTGGGATGGTCGCGGGGATCGGTGGTGCGGTGGTCGCTGTGCCGCTCGTCGCGGTGACCAACACGGTGGTGGGGTATCTGCGTTCCCACTCCCGCGAGGTGGCGCTGCGGCACTCGCCGGGGCCGCACGGGTCGACGGCGGCGGCTGCCGCCCCGCCCCCGGTGGACGCGCCGCCGCCGGCGTAGGGCGTTGTCCCGTCACCACATGGGGGCTGCGCCCCCTCGCCCCCGCAATCGCGCTGCGCGCTCGTCCTCAAACGCCGGACGGGCTGAAAGATGTCTTGCAGCCCCTGCGTACGTGACGGGACCCCGCGGAGCTACTGGGTCAGGATCGCCTCGGCGTCCAGCGTGACCGCCACCGCCTGCACCACCGCCGCGATCTTGAAGGCCTCCTGGACGGTCTCCCGGTCGACACCCGCCTTACGAAGCACCTGCTCATGCGAGTCGAGACACTGCCCGCACCCGTTGATCGCGGACACGGCGAGCGACCACAGCTCGAAGTCGACCTTCTCCACACCGGGGTTCCCGATCACGTTCATCCGGAGCCCGGCCCGCAGCGTCCCGTACTCCGGGTCGGAGAGCAGATGCCGCGTGCGGTAGAAGACGTTGTTCATCGCCATGACCGCCGCGGCGGACTTCGCCGCCGTGTAGGCCTCGGGCGAGAGCTTCGCGTTGGCCTCCTCCTCCAGCTCGCGCAGCACCCGCGGCGACCGCGAGGCGATGGCGCAGGCGAGCACCGTGCCCCACAGCTGCTGCTGCGGAAGGCCGGAGTTGCCGATGACCGAACCGAGGTTCAGCCGGAGGTCCTTGGCGTAGTCCGGAATCGCGGACTTCAGCGCGTCGAGGGACATGGGTCACTCACCGGCCAGCAGCTTGACCGGGTCGAGAGTGGTCTCGCCCTTGGTCCAGTTGCAGGGGCACAGCTCGTCGGTCTGCAGCGCGTCCAGGACCCGCAGGACCTCCTTGGGGTTACGGCCGACGGAGCCGGCGGTCACCATGGAGAACTGGATCTCGTTGTTCTGGTCGACGACGAAGACGGCACGCTTGGCGAAGCCGTCCTCGCCCTCGATGCCGAGGTCGCGCATGAGCTCGTGCCGCGAGTCGGCCATCATCGGGAAGGGCAGGTCGGTCAGGTCCGGGTGGTCCTTGCGCCAGGCATGGTGCACGAACTCGGAGTCACCGGAGAAGCCGAGGACCTGGGCGTCACGGTCGGCGAACTCGTCGTTGAGCTTCCCGAAGGCCGCGATCTCGGTCGGGCACACGAAGGTGAAGTCCTTGGGCCACGCGAAGACGATCTTCCACTGACCTTCGTACGTCTTGTGGTTGATCTGCTCGAACTCCTTGCCCTTCTCCAGCGAGACACAGGCAGTCAGATCGAACTCGGGGAACTTGTCACCGACAGTGAGCACGGGCTCTCCTTACTGCGAAGAAAACCACCTTTTAAGGGGTTTTCTCATGGGTTGGGCGTCCATGATCGTGGCACAGGGTGTATTGATTCGGGAAATAGCTACACTCGGTCATGTTGATCGGAAATGCCTATCAGTGCACGTGAGCGGTGTGTACGAGTGCGCGTGTATGCCTAGGTGGACAGATGAGCGAAAGGAGCCCCGTGCCCCCCGTGCCCCCCGTCAGGAGGAGGCAGCCCAGCCTCTCGCAACTGCGCGCCTTCGCCGCGGTGGCCGAGCATCTGCACTTCAGGGACGCCGCCGCCGCCCTCGGCATGAGCCAGCCCGCGCTGTCCGGCGCGGTCTCGGCGCTGGAGGAGACCCTTGGCGTGACGCTGCTGGAGCGCACGACCCGCAAGGTGCTCCTGTCACCGGCGGGCGAGCGGCTGGCCGTACGGGCCAAGGCGGTGCTCGACGCGGTGGGTGCCCTGCTGGAGGAGGCCGAGGCGGTACGGGCGCCGTTCACCGGGGTGCTGCGGCTCGGGGTGATCCCGACGGTGGCGCCGTATCTGCTGCCGACCGTCCTGCGGCTCGTCCACGACCGCTATCCGGCGCTCGACCTCCAGGTCCACGAGGAGCAGACGTCGAGCCTCCTGGAAGGGCTCACCACGGGCCGGCTCGATCTGCTGCTGCTCGCGGTACCCCTCGGAGTGCCCGGGGTCGTCGAACTTCCGCTGTACGACGAGGACTTCGTGCTGGTCACCCCGCTGGACCACCGGCTGGGCGGCAGGGAGGGCATTGCGCGCGAGGCGCTGCGCGAGCTGAATCTGCTGCTCCTGGACGAGGGGCACTGTCTTCGTGACCAGGCGCTCGACATCTGCCGGGAGGCCGGGCGGGCGGACGCGCCGGTCACCACGACCGCGGCGGGGCTTTCCACTCTGGTGCAACTGGTCGCGGGCGGTCTGGGGGTGACGCTGTTGCCGCGTACGGCCGTCACGGTCGAGACGGCTCGTAGCAGTCAGCTGCTCACCGGGTTCTTCGCGGAGCCCGCTCCTACGCGGCGGGTCGCGCTCGCCATGCGGGGTGGGGCTGCGCGGGCGGGGGAGTACGGGGAGTTGGCCGGGGCGCTTCGGGAAGCGCTGAAGCCGTTGCCGGTACGGGTGTTGTGACACCTGTACCGGCAACGGCTTGGGCCTTGGGCCTTGGGCCCCAGGGGGTGGGGACGGTGCGGCGCCGTTGTGGCTGGTCGCGCCGTTCCCCGCGCCCCTAAAAGATTGCGCCGTTCCCCGCGCCCCTAAGAGACTGCGCCGTTCCCCGCGCCCCTGAAGAGTCCGCGCCCCTGTGGGGCGCCCCCTCGGGGCTACTCCGTGCGCAAGCCGTCCGGGCGCATCAGGCGTAGTAGTGGGGGGACGCTCAGGGCCGTTACCAGCAGGACGACCGCCGCGCCGATGCCTGTCATGGCCAGGACGCTCAGCCAGTCCACCGTCACCGTCGTGTCCGTCATCTTCAGGAGGACCGTGCCCAGGGTGAGGCCCACCGCCGAGGCGAGGGCCAGGCCCAGCGCGACCGGGATCGCGGTCTGCCACAGGACCGACAGGCTCAGCGTGCGGCGCCGGGTGCCGAAGGCGACCAGCGCCGAGAGCAGCTTCTTGCGCTCGCGCAACTGCTCCAGCTGGGAGACCAGCAGGCTCGCCCCGATCAGCGCGAGGACACAGGCCGCGCCGACGAACAGCCCGGTGCGGATGGAGTCGAAGCGGTCCGACCGCTCGCTCCCCGTGTACGCCATGGAGTCCGCGAGCGGGCTGATCCGTGCCGCGGTGTTGCGCACGAGCTCCCTCCCGTCCGGGACCGTCGCGTCGAGCTTGAGGTAGACCGTCCCGCTGGCGGCCGGGACCGCGGCGGCGGGCAGCGCACTCGTGGTGAACAGGAAACCGCCCCGCTCCCAACCCGTCGGGTCCTTGCGCGGATCGGCCTTCTTGATGTCCTTCGGCACGGTCCAGGCCACCTCCGTACCCTTCGTGAGGTCGTCGTAGGAGGGGTCGATGACGAGCTTGTGGCCGGGATCGGCGAACTTCGCGGTCTCCGAGTCGTACTCGGCACCCCGCACGGCGAACACATCGCCCTCGCGGCACGAGGGCAGCTTCGCCACCTCGCGCAGGGCGGCGCAGTCGCCGACCGTGATCAGCGAGGACGTGTCGGGGTTCTTCGCCCGCTCGCTCAGGATGGTGTCGGACAGCGCGACGGCGCCGCGCACACCGCGGGTGTCCGCGAGCTTCTGCCGGGCGTCGGCGAGGGGGACGGACTTCGGTACGGAGATCTCCATCTGGGCACGCGAGAGGTCCTGGCCGGTGGACTTCGTGAAGTCGTCCTGGACACCGGCGAACAGCATCTGCAGGGCGATCGCGCCGGCCACCGCCACCGCGATGCCGTTGACCATGCGGGCCGCGGTGCCACTGCTCAACTGCAGCCGGCGAACTGCCAGTTGCCAGGAGACCGGTCCCGAGTTCAGACGGGCGACGACGGCTTCCACGATCCACGGCAGCAGCGCGGTGATGCCGACGAGGAGCAGGATGACACCGCCGGTCACCATGTACTCGTTGAAGTCGCCGTTGTTGTTGCCCTTGCCGATCATCGGGGTGAGCAGACCGAGGCCGCCCAGCGGCAGCAGCAGCCGCCACCACAGCCGGCGCCGCGCGGGCCTGGCCGTACGCACCACGCCGAGCGGCTCGATGACCACCCCGCGCAGGGCGAGGAGCGTCACCGCCACCGCGGCGGCCGGGACTGCGACAGCGATCAGGAAGGCGAGTACGGGCGTCGGGTTGAGGTAACTCGGGAAGACACTGATCCCGAAGAGCTCCAGGGAACCGGCGATCTGGCGGCCGATCAGGAAGAAGCCGATGCCGAAGAGCAGCCCGAGCAGGGCTCCGGCGAGCGCCTCGCCCGCGGCGATCCGGCGGGTCATCCGGCCGTCGGCGCCGACCAGCCGCAGTGCGGCGAGCCTGCGGTCGCGTCGCTCGCCGCCGAAGCGTACGGCCGCGGCGATGAAGACGCCGACCGGCATCAGCAGCACCACGAAGACCGTGAGGACGAGCAGGAGAAGGACCGGGTCCATCTCCTCCGAGGGCCCCTTCGTCGCGCCGAAGGTGCTGAGGCGCGTGATGCGGGAGCCTTCGTCGAACTCGGCCAGGTCCTGGCCGCCCGTGTAGTAGGCGAGTTCGGCCGAGCCGATCAGGCCGCTCTCGGCGATGGTTCCCGTGACGCGGTACGGCAGCCGGTCGCGCAGCAGATCGGCGTCCTTGGAGTCCAGCAGTTCCTTCAGCGCGGGGGACACGGCCATCTCGCCCGGCGCGGGGAACTTCTCGATCCCGGGCGGCAGCGGTGCCCGCAGGCCCTCGGGTTCCAACTGGCGGCCCCGCACGTCCAGGCCGCGGAACTCGGTGTCGACGTTCGCGACGAGCACCGTGTTGTCGGACTTGGCCGGTTCGACACCGTTCATCACCAGGTCCATCCGGGCGTACTCACGGTCGGACCGTGCCTGCAGCGCGCTCGGGATGGCGGTGGTGAGCAGCAGCAGCGCCACGCCGAGCCCCACGCCGACACCGGTGAGCAGGACCCGTACCCAGCCCTCGCGACCGCCGTTGAACGCGAACTTGACGCCCATGGCGAGGTCCCTGGACCACTGCCGCAGCATGGAGGTCCGGTGGCGCGGATCGTCCCAGGCGGGCGGCTCCGGGGGAGCCTCGGGCGGGGCGGCGGCGGTCGACGCGCGGGCGCTCATACGACGCGCTCCATGTCCCGAGACTTCCCGTCGCGTACGACGATCTCGCGGTCCGAGTACGCGGCCACCCGGGTCTCGTGCGTGACGAGGACGACGGCGGCGTTGGCGGACCGAGCGGCGTCCGTGAGCAGCTCCATCACGCGCTCGCCGTTGAGCGAGTCGAGGGCGCCGGTGGGTTCGTCGGCGAACAGCACCCGCGGGCTCGTGACCAGGGAGCGGGCCACGGCGACGCGCTGACCCTGGCCGCCGGAGACCTCGCCGGGCCGCTTGCCCGCCAGGTCGTCGACCTCCAAGCGCTCCATCCACGACAGGGCGGTGCGCTCGGCCTCCTTGCGGGAGGTGCCGTTGAGGCGCAGCGGCAGGGCCACGTTCTCCACGCAGGTCAGCTCCGGCACCAGCTGGCCGAACTGGAAGACGAACCCGAACTGCGAGCGCCGCAGCGCGCTGCGCCGGGAGTCGTTCATCGTCGCCATCTCGTGGCCGTTGTACGTGATCGAGCCCGAGTCGGGCGTCACGATGCCGGCGAGGCAGTGCAGGAGGGTCGACTTGCCGGAGCCCGAGGGGCCCATCACGGCGACGACCTCGCCCGGGTGGATGGAGAACTCGGCGCCGTCGAGGGCGTTGGTGGGGCCGTACGCCTTGCGCAGGTCGTGGGCCACGAGCAGGGAGCCTGCGGGGGTCATCGGGTCACCGCCTCAGCGAGTTTGCCGAGGCGCGCCGCGGTGAGTTCGAGCCACCGCAGGTCGGCCTCAAGATGGAAGAGGGCGTGGTCGCAGATCAGCTGGTCGGCGAGATCGCCCCTGCGTTTGCGGTCGGTGAGGATGCGCATCATGCGCAGGTGTTCCGAGCGCTGGGTGTCGAGGATCTCGGACGCGTCGCGGTGCGTCAGGAGGGCGAGGACGACCTTCGTGTAAAGGGTCGACTGGAGATACGGCTCCGGCTTCTCCGGCGTCGCGAGCCACCGCTGGACGTCGGTGACGCCCGCCTCGGTGATCGCGTACCGCTTGCGCTCGGGGCCGTCGCCCGCCTCTATCCCGTCGACCTCCACGAGGCCGTTCTTCAGCAGCCGGGACATCGTCGAATAGACCTGGCCGTAGTGGAGCGGCCGGTCGTGACCGAACTTCTCGTCGAAGGCCCGCTTCAGGTCGTAACCGTGACGGGGCCCGGACTCCAGGAGTCCTAGGAGCGTGTGACCGATGGACATGCGGAGCACTCTACACAGTGCGTATACACGCCGTGTATACGCACTGTGCATACCTGCGCCAGGGCCGGGTGTCCCCGCAGCTCAGACCCGATTGTCACGGTTCTGCGACTGCCCGCACGGGGCCGGATCGCGCAGTTCCCCGCGCCCCTGCCTTTGCTTTTCAGGGGCGCGGGGAACGGCGCAATCTTTGAGGGGCGCGGGGAACGGCGCGAACGGCGTCACCCAGCCCGCGCCCGAAAACGGGCGCCGGCGCCTACTCCTCCCCCTCCTCGGAGAGGGGAGGCCGTCCCCGCCGGGGCATCGGACCGGCCCCGCCGGGCAGGCGGCCCGCCTCCCCGAGCGCCCGCCGCAACAGAAACTCGATCTGCGCGTTGGCCGAGCGCAGCTCATCCCCGGCCCACCGGGCCAACGCCTCGTACACCAGCGGATCCAGCCGCAACAACACCTGCTTGCGCTGCTGCGGCGGCCGCCGCCGAGGCGGATCAGGGGGAGTCGGAGGGGCGCCCTCAGGAGATGAGCTCACTGGTAGAGGGACCCCGTGTTCAGGACGGGCTGCGGAGCACGGTCGCCGCACAGGACCACCAGCAGGTTCGACACCATCGCCGCCTTCCGCTCGGAGTCCAGCTCGACGATGTCCCGCTCGGAGAGTTGGGCGAGCGCGGCCTCGACCATGCCGACCGCGCCGTCCACGATCTGGCGCCGCGCGGCGACGACCGCACCCGCCTGCTGCCGCTGGAGCATCGCCGAGGCGATCTCGGGCGCGTAC
Organism: Streptomyces sp. NPDC087844; assembly: GCF_044742785.1. Lineage (NCBI taxonomy): Bacteria > Bacillati > Actinomycetota > Actinomycetes > Kitasatosporales > Streptomycetaceae > Streptomyces > Streptomyces sp. NPDC087844. The sequence continues at coordinate 463,070 of NZ_JBIUVD010000002.1, forward strand.
GCGAGATGCGTGAAGCGGGACTCGATGATCTGCACGCCCGCCGCGTCCACGCGCGCACGCAGCTCGACCGCGAGCTTCTCGGTGATCTCCTCCGCGTTGCCCCGCAGCGACAGGCCCTCCTCCTCGTGTGCGTCGTACGGGTACTCGATGGCGATGTGCCGCACGGCCGCCTCGGTCTGGGTGGCGACGAACTCCAGGAAGTCGTCCACCTCGAAGCTGGCCTGTGCGGTGTCCTCGACCCGCCACACCACGACGGCGGCGAGCTCGATCGGGTTCCCGTAGGCGTCGTTGACCTTGAGGACGGCCGTCTCGTGATTGCGTACCCGCGTCGAGATCTTCGTACGGGACGTGAGGGGGTTGACCCAGCGCAGCCCGTCCTCGCGGATCGTGCCGCGGTAGCGGCCGAAGAGCTGGACGACGCGGGCCTCGCCGGGCGCCACCATGTTCAGACCGCACATGGCGACGAAGGCCGCGATCCCGATCAGGATGCCGGCCACGATGAGTACGGCCTTGCCGCCGGTGGCGTCCACCGCGGTGGCGGAGACGACCATCGCGGCGCCCAGCAGCAGTCCGACGAGCCCGAGCAGCAGGGCGAGCCCGCCGCCGATGCTGTGCGCGGTGACCTCCCGTACGCGCGGAGCGGGCATCTCGGGTACGTCGGCGATGTCCTGGGCGTCGTGGCCCGGAGAGCCGTGTGCGGACATGGGTGTTCCCCGTTTCCTGGTGCTTTCGGCGGTGCCTTCGTTGGTGCGTTCAGTGGCGCGTTCAATGGTGCGTTCGGTGCCGTCGACCTGCGTGCGGACGCCTGACTCGATCTATCTAAGTGATATCACTTTACCCGTCACAGCAACCTTCCACTCCCGCGAATCGTCGGTTCCATAGGGGTGGGTGCTGATTCTCACGTCCGTAAAAGGCCGGATCGACAGGCGTTTGTCCGCAGCTGCGGTGTTAGTTTGCTGAGCTGACCTGAGCGATGAACCTGTGAGACACGAGAGACGGAAGCGGAGCGGACGTATCCATGGGACGAGCGGATGAGAGACGAGCGCGGCAGCGCGGTGGACACCGCGGCGCGCCGAAACGCTCGTCCAAGGCGGAGGGCAGGAGCGGCAAGAGCGGTATACGCCGTTTCTTCACCTGGAAGAAGATCCTCGGTACGTTCTTCGGTCTCTGCCTGCTCGTGATGGCCGCCTTCGTCGGGCTCTACCTGATGATCGACGTTCCCAAGGGGAACGCGGCAGCGGTGCAGCAGAGCAACATCTACAAGTACGCCAACGGCGACACGCTCGCCCGTGACGGTGAGGTCAACCGCGAGCTGGTCGACCTGGACCAGGTCTCCAAGGGCGTCCGGATGACCTTCGTCGCCGCCGAGAACAAGTCCTTCTACAAGGACTCCGGCGTCGACATGCGGGGCACGGCCCGAGGTCTGCTCAACACCCTGTCCGGCAAGGGCAAGCAGGGCGGTTCGACGATCACCCAGCAGTACGTCAAGAACTACTACCTCACGCAGGACCAGACCGTCACGCGCAAGCTGAAGGAACTGGTCATCTCGCTGAAGGTGGACCGCCAGCAGTCCAAGGACGCCATCCTCGCGGGGTACATCAACACCAGCTACTACGGCCGTAACGCGTGGGGCATCCAGGCCGCCGCGCAGGCGTACTACCGGGTCGACGCGGACAAGCTCACCGTCGCCCAGGGCGCGTATCTCGCCGCCCTGCTCCAGGCCCCGAGCCAGTACGACTGGGCGGTGGCGAGCGACACCAGCAAGGAGCTCGTCAAGAACCGCTGGAACTACGTCCTGGACAACATGGTCGAGGAGAACTGGCTGGACTCGGCCAAGCGCGACGACATGACGTTCCCCGTGCCGAAGGACCCCAAGGGCGCACCCGGCCTGGAGGGCCAGGCGGGCTACCTGGTGGAGGCCGCCAACTCGACGCTGGAGAAGCAGCTCGTCGAGGAGGGCACGGCCTCCGACATGGACGAGGCCGCGACGCTGGTCAAGGCGGGCGGCTGGACCATCACGCTGAACATCGACAAGAAGAAGCAGGCCCAGCTGGAGAAGGCCGTCAAGGCCAGGCTGACCAGCAAGCTCGACGGGAAGAAGCGGGACGTGGACGCCGACGTCCAGGCCGGCGCCGCCTCCGTCGACCCGAAGACGGGCCGGGTCCTCGCGATGTACGGCGGCGTGGACTACGTGAAGCACTTCACGAACAACGCGACGCGCCGCGACTACCAGCCCGCCTCGACCTTCAAGCCCGTCATCCTGGCCGCGGCCGTCGACAAGGACGCCACGACCCAGGACGACGACCCGATCACGGCGAACACGATCTACGACGGCACCAGCAAGCGTCCCGTCCTCGACGACGGCACGAAGGTCGGTTTCTCCCCGCCGAACGAGGACGACGTCGACTACGGCGACGTCGACGTCCAGACCGCGATGAACAAGTCCATCAACTCCGTCTTCGCGCAGATGGGCGTCGATGTGGGCATGGACCAGGTCATGAAGACCGCGGGCGAGCTGGGCATGGACGTCGAGGGCGTCAAGTCGGTGCCCGCCCAGACCCTCGGCACGATGGGCGCGAGCCCGCTGGAGATGGCCGGCGTCTACGCGACCCTCGACAACCACGGCAAGAAGGTCACCCCGGCCGTCATCAAGTCGGTCGAGCACAAGGACCGCGCGGTCAAGTTCCCGGACGCGATCGGCGAGCAGGTCATCAGCCGCGAGGCCGCCGACACCGTCACCTCGATCCTGACGGGCGTGGTCGACGACGGTACGGCCAGGACGTCGGTACGTGACAACCCGGCCCGGGACGGCCAGCAGGTCGCGGGCAAGACCGGCACGTCCGACTTCAACAGGTCGGCCTGGTTCACCGGTTACACCCCCGACCTGGTCACCTCGGTCGGGATGTTCGGCGAGGACGCGAAGACCCACGCGCAGGTGACGATGCAGGGTGCCACCGGCCTCCTGCCCGGCAAGGGCCGCGTCAACGGCGGTGGCTATCCCGCGCAGATCTGGGCGGCGTACACCTTCGACGCGATGGGCGAGGTGACCAGGTTCGACCTGGAAACGAAGCAGGGCGCGGCCGTCAGGCCCACCCCGACGCCCACGGTCACACCCACACCGACGACCCCGTCCGCGGAACCCTCCACCGAGGACCCGACGACGGAACCGCCGACGAGCACCTCACCACCGGAGTCCTCTCCCGAGGAGACACCGTCGGAGGAGGAACCCACCCCGACGACGAGCGCCCCGTCCTCACCGGGCGACATAGAACTCCCCCCGGACCCGGACGATCCGCAGTCGGAGGACTGACGGGACCCCCGCCAGGGCCGCCCCGTCAGGGGCGCCCCGTCAGGGGCGCCCCGTCAGGGGCGCGGGGAACTGCGCGCTCAGCCACGACGGGCCCGCAGCTCCCCATCGGCACGAGCGCCCGGGGGCCATCGGGGGACGCGGCGCGTGGTCGTCCCTCAGCTGTTGTGGTTCAGCTCGAACCACACGACCTTTCCCGTGCTGAGCCGGGTCGCGCCCCACCGCCTGGCCAGCTTGTTCACCAGGTAGAGACCGCGTCCGCCCTCGTCCGTGGCGCGTGCCTGACGCAGCCGCGGCAGCTGCGGGACGTCGTCGCCGACCTCGCAGCGCAGCACGTCGGTACGCAGCAGACGCAGCGTGACGGGCTTGGTGGCGTACCGCACGGCGTTGGTGACGACCTCGCTGACGAGCAGCTCCACGGAGTCCGTGAGCTCCTCCAGGTCCCAGCGGGACAGCGCCTTGCGGGCCAGCCGGCGGGCCCGGCCGGGCGCCGCGTCCTCGGGGTCCAGGTGCCAGAGCGCGACATCGCTCGGCGCGATCCCGTCGAAACGGGCGGCGAGCAGCGCGATGTCGTCGTCCCGGTCACCCGGACCGAGCATGTCGAGCACCTCGTCGCACAGCGCCTCAAGGGGCGGCGGATGGTCCGGACCGGTCAACGCCGCGGTGGCCGCGATCCGCTCCCGCAACTGCTCTATCCCGGTCCACACGTCACGCAGCCGCGACTCGACCAGCCCGTCGGTGTACAGCAGCAGCGTGGCGCCCGCGGGCGCGTCCAGCTCGACCGCCTCGAAGTCCACGCCCCCTACGCCGATGGGAGCACCCGGCGGTACGCGCAGAACCTCGGCACGCCCGCCCAGATGCAGCAGTACGGGCGGGGGATGGCCCGCGTTGGCGATGGTGATGCGGTGCGCGACCGGGTCGTAGACCGCGTACAGGCAGGTCGCCATGCGGTCGGTGCCCAGGCGCTGGGCCTGCTCGTCCAGGTGGTGCAGGACCTCCTGCGGCGGCAGGTCGAGCCCGGCGAGGGTCTGCGCGGTCGTGCGCAACTGGCCCATGATCGCCGCCGAGGTCATGGAGTGGCCCATGACGTCACCGACGACGAGGGCGACCCGGCTGCCGGGCAGCGGGATCGCGTCGTACCAGTCGCCGCCGACCCGCGCGGTCTCGGCGGCCGGGAGATACCGGGACGCCAGCCGCACACCGGTCGGCCGGGGCAGTGTCTCGGGCAGCATCGTGCGCTGCAGTTCGTCGGCGATGTACGCCTCGCGCCCGTACAGCACGGCCTTGTCGATGCCGAGCGCGCTGTGCGTGGCGAGCTGCGCCGCGACCAGCAGGTCGTCGGTCTCGAAGGCGGGCCGGTCGGGGCGGCGCAGGAACAGCGCGGCCCCGATCACCCGGCGCCGGCCGCGCAGCGGCGCGAGGATCGCGCGCTGGCCGCCGGGCACGGTCAGGTCGTCGCCGATCAGCTCGGGCAGGGCGGCCCGGGCGGCGGGCGCGTCCGCGAAGACGGGCCGCACGCCGCGCAGCACCTCGTTCAGCGCGCCCCCGGGCCGTACGGTGCACAGCTCGGCGGTGACGCCGACGTCGGGCTCGGGCTGGAGCGCGGGCAGCAGGAAGCCCTCGGTGTCCCGGTCCTCCGGGATGCGGTCCGTGCGCCGCAGCCGCAGCACGACGGGCCCGGTGGGCCGCTCGTCGCCCACCGGCAGCGGGTCGCGCAGATAGACGAGGATCGCGTCCGAGAAGGTCGGCACGGTGGCCCGGCACAGCCCCATCACGATCTCGTCGAGGTCGATGCCGCGGGCGATCCGCCGGGTGGCGGCGCCCACGAAGCGCAGCCGGTCGCCGTCCCGGCGCATGGGCATGGGCGCGCCGGGCGCCGTGCCCTGTCCCGTACGACGGTCCTTGCCGCCCAGGTGGACGGCAGGCTCCGCGCCGGACCCGGCGCCCAGGGACTCGGGCCGCGGCCGGTGCGGATCGGGTTCGGTGGCCGACGGCTGGGAGTGCTCGGGCCCGGAACCGGCGGGCGCACCCGTGGCGGCGGCCTGCGCGTCCGCGGTCACGGGCGTGCCGACCGGGCCCTGGCCGTCGGGGACGGGCATGCCGACGGCCCCCGGGGAGTCGGGGGTGTCGTCAGGCCGTCCCTGCGCCGGTAAGCCGGGTGAGCCCTGTGGTGGCGGCTCCGAGGTACGCAGAAGCGCCCCGCGAGGGTCCGCGGGGGCCGTGGGCCTGGCAGCGCTGGGCTGTCGGCGCTCATGGGAGGTGGGGTGCTCCGTCACGCGTGTCGAATCCATCCGTCCGGTGCTGCGCGCCGTGCGTGCAGTTCGTCCCGCAGAGAGCCCGATACCCGGAATGCGTGCCCCAGGAACGGAATCCCCGCGTGATCAGACAGCCTCTCAGAAGAATGACCTTCGGACACCGGCGGGAACAGTCTGATTCGCCGACTCCGGGTCGTACCGCTGTGACCCTCGTACCCCACGCTCACGTCCTGCCGCCCCTCGGTGACGTTCAGTCAAGCTCAGCGCCTTGTGCGGGAGTTGTCGTAGCGCACCCGCCCGCCGTCCGACCACCACTCCTCAACGACGGTGTCGCGCACCGACTCTGACTGTTCGTTCTTCTCCGTTGCGGAGGACGATCCTACGGTTCTACCACGGGGGCGCATCAAGGGTCTCATGTGGACACGTGCGCGGGCGTGCGATCCCAGTCGTCGGGCAGGGACGGTACGGACCAGGCCGGATCGGGGCGCCAACGCTGCCAGCCGTCCGAGAACGGCGGGCCCCAGCGCCGGATCACATCGACCGCGGCGCGCCCGGCCTCCGCCACGCGCGCGGCCAGCCGTTCGTCCATCAGGCCGTCCCGCTGGGCCTGCGCGAACTCGTCCTCGTCGCGCCAGCCCCAAGTCCGGTCCGGGTGCACCGAGATGTCGAGGAAGTGGTCCTCGGAGTCGACCCCGCCGTCCCATCTGGCCAGCGGCTCCTCCAGGTTGACGTACCAGTTCTTGAACTGCCAGCCCGGTTCCCAGAACAGCCACACCGACCAGGGCTCGCCGGGCCGCGCCAGTTTCAGGACACCCGTGCCGAACCAGCGGTCGCGCTGCACGGTCCGCGGCTTGGTGTAGCGGGACTCCAGCGGCTCCGCGTGCACCGGCGTACCGTCCGTGAGGACGGGCCTCACGCACTCCGTACCCGGGGCAAGCCAGACGGCGAGCAGGTCGCCGTCGTCCCGCACGACGGTCACGGGGCGCGCGATGTGGAAGCGATCGCCGGCGTTCTCCCGGTAGCGCCACAGGATCTGACTTCCGGGGTTCCAGTACGCCGCCGAACCGCCCGCTTCCACGTGTGTCACCGCTCCGCCCTCTGCCATGAACAGATATTAGGTGCCCGGGGCATACGACGCTGCGGTAAGCGCCAGGGTTCGCCTGCTCGCCGGACGACGTTACGGCCTTGTCATCCGCAGGACATCCAGGGCCTCGTCCAGCTGCTCCCGGGTGAGGTCGCCGCGCTCGACGTACCCCGACTCCAGGACGACCTCGCGGATGGTCCTCCGCTCGGCCAGGGCCTTCTTGGCGACCTTGGCGGCCTCCTCGTACCCGATGTACTTGTTCAGCGGGGTCACGACCGACGGCGACGACTCGGCGTACTCGCGGGCCCGCTCGCGGTTGGCCGTGATGCCGTCCACGGTCCGGTCGGCGAGCAGCCGGGAGACGTTGGCGAGCAGCCGCACGGACTCCAGCACGTTCTTCGCGATGACCGGCAGCATCACGTTCAGCTCGAAGTTGCCGGAGGCGCCGGCGGCGGCGATCGTGGCATCGTTCCCGGTCACCTGCGCGGCCACCATCAGCACGGCCTCGGGGATGACGGGGTTCACCTTGCCGGGCATGATCGACGAACCCGGCTGCAGATCGGGCAGATTGATCTCCGCGAGCCCTGTCCGCGGCCCGGAGGCCATCCACCGCAGATCGTTCGCGATCTTCGTGAGCCCCACGGCGATGGTCCGCAGCTGCCCGCTGGTCTCGACGATCCCGTCCCGCGCGCCCTGCGCCTCGAAGTGGTCGCGCGCCTCGGTGAGCGGCAGCCCGGTGGTGCGGGCGACCTCGGCGATCACGGCTCCGGAGAATCCGGGCGGCGTATTGATCCCGGTCCCGACGGCCGTCCCCCCGAGCGGCAGCTCGGCGAGCCGCGGCAGTGAGGCCTCCAGCCGCTCGATCCCGTACCGCACCTGGGCCGCGTACCCGCCGAACTCCTGGCCGAGGGTCACCGGCGTGGCGTCCATGAGATGGGTCCGCCCGGACTTCACCACATCGGCGAACTCCTCGGACTTGCGGCTCAGCGAGGCGGCGAGGTGGTCGAGCGCGGGAACCAGATCACGGGTGACGGCGGCGGTCGCGGCGATGTGGATGGAGGACGGGAAGACGTCGTTGCTGGACTGTGAGGCGTTCACATGGTCGTTCGGGTGTACGTCCCTGCCGAGCCGTTCCGTCGCCAGCGTGGCGACGACCTCGTTCGTGTTCATGTTGGACGACGTGCCGGAACCGGTCTGGAAGACGTCCACGGGGAAGTGCGCGTCCCACTTCCCGTCCGCGACCTCGGCCGCCGCCTCCTGGATGGCCTCCGCGACGTCCTTGTCCAGCACGCCCAGACCCGCGTTCACCTTGGCCGCGGCCGCCTTGATCCTGGCCAGGGCCTCGATGTGGGCGCGCTCCAGATGCTGCCCGGAGATCGGGAAGTTCTCGACGGCGCGCTGGGTCTGGGCCCGCCACTTGGCGTCCGCGGGGACGCGGACCTCGCCCATGGAGTCGTGTTCGATGCGGTAGTCGGTCATAGCAGGTATATCGCCCCCACCGCCCGCAACCATTCCCACCCCTGCCTCGGGGGCGCTGCCCCCGAACCCCCGTTGTCCTCAAACGCCGGACGGGCTATCTCCTAGCCCGTCCGGCGTTTGAGGACGAGCGCGCAGCGCGACAGCGGGAGCGAGGGGGCGCAGCCCCCATGCAGTGGACGGGACGGGAAGGGGCGGCGGGGGCGAAAAACTCAGAGCCCGGGCCCTCGCACCGGAATCGACGTGAACGTAGGAGCCGGCGCCGGGTCCTTGAAGAAGTCGTTGCCCTTGTCGTCGACCACGACGAACGCCGGAAAGTCCTCCACCTCGATCTTCCACACGGCCTCCATCCCGAGCTCCTCGTACTCGACGACCTCGACCTTCTTGATGCAGTCCTGGGCCAGCCGCGCGGCAGGACCACCGATCGAGCCCAGGTAGAAGCCGCCGTGTGTCCCGCACGCGTCGGTGACCTGCTGCGACCGGTTCCCCTTCGCCAGCATCACCCGAGACCCGCCCGCCGCCTGGAACTGCTCCACATAGGAGTCCATGCGCCCGGCCGTGGTCGGCCCGAACGACCCGGACGCGTACCCCTGGGGCGTCTTCGCGGGCCCGGCGTAGTACACGGGGTGGTCCTTCAGGTACTGCGGCATCTCCTCGCCCGCGTCGAGCCGCTCCTTGATCTTCGCGTGCGCGATGTCACGGGCCACGACGAGCGGCCCGGAGAGCGACAGCCTGGTCTTCACCGGGTACTTCGTCAGCTCGGCGAGGATGTCGTCCATCGGCCGGTTCAGGTCGATGCGCACGACGTCACCGGCCTCGTCCAGGTGCTCGTCGGTGGTGTCGGGCAGGAACCGCGCCGGGTCGGTCTCCAGCTGCTCCAGGAAGACGCCCTCCGCGGTGATCTTCGCGACGGCCTGGCGGTCGGCCGAGCAGGAGACGGCGATGGCGACCGGGCAGGACGCGCCGTGCCGGGGCAGACGCACCACGCGCACGTCGTGGCAGAAGTACTTGCCGCCGAACTGCGCGCCGATCCCGATCCGCTGCGTCAGCTCGAAGACCTTCTCCTCCAGGTCCTTGTCACGGAAGCCGTGGCCCAGCTCGGAACCCTCGGCCGGAATCTCGTCCAGGTAGTGCGCGGACGCGTATTTCGCGGTCTTCAGGGCGTACTCGGCGGACGTGCCGCCGACGACGATCGCGAGGTGGTACGGCGGGCAGGCGGCCGTACCGAGCGAGCGGATCTTCTCCTCCAGGAACTTCATCATGGAGGCCTCGTTCAGGACGGCCTTCGTCTCCTGGTAGAGGAACGACTTGTTGGCCGAGCCGCCGCCCTTGGCCATGAAGAGGAACTTGTAGGCACCGCCGTCGGCCGCGTACAGCTCGATCTGGGCGGGGAGGTTCGAGCCGGTGTTCTTCTCGTCCCACATGGTGAGCGGGGCCATCTGCGAGTAGCGCAGGTTCAGGTTCAGATACGCGTCGTAGATGCCGTGGGAGAGGGCCGCCTCATCGCCTCCCGCCGTCAGCACGTTCTGGCCGCGCTTGCCCATCACGATCGCCGTGCCGGTGTCCTGGCACATCGGCAGCACGCCGGCGGCCGCGATGTTCGCGTTCTTCAGGAGATCGAGCGCGACGAACTTGTCGTTTCCCGACGCCTCGGGGTCGTCGATGATGCGCCGCAGCTGAGCGAGGTGTGCGGGCCGCAGATAGTGCTGGATGTCGTGGATCGCCTCGGCCGCGAGCGTACGCAGCGCCTCCGGCTCCACCTTGAGGAACGTGCGCCCGTCGGCCTCGAAGGTGGACACACCCTCGGTGGTCACCAGCCGGTACGGGGTGGTGTCCTCTCCCTGGGGGAGCAGATCGGTGTACGCGAACTCAGGCATCTCGCCAAATCCTTCATCGACAGACAGCGGCCGGCCTCCGTTGGCGGCGCCACCAGCGTAGAACCTGCCTCGGACATCTAGCTTGTGAGGTAAGGCTCAGTTCGTCGTCCACACCCGCCGTCCACACCCTCTAGTCGCGATCTATCGCGTTTGGGTACGCTGCTGCCGTGGACCTTCAGAAGCACACCGAGCCCGACCTTCGGAAGCACACCGACCTCCGCGCGTCCGACGCGGACCGTGACCGGATAGCGGACATGCTGCGCGACGCCCACGCCGAGGGCCGCCTCACCGCGGAGGAGCACGCGGAGCGGGTCGAGGAGGTCTTCCGCGCGAAGACCGTGGGCGAACTGGAACCGCTGGTGCGGGACCTGCCCGCGGCCCACCGCCCCCGCCCGTCGGCCGCGTTCGCGACGGCCCCCAGCCGGCCCGCCCCGGGCGCGATCCCGCCGTTCGCCGACGAGAACGTGGTGGCGGTGTTCAGCGCGGCGGTGCGCAGGGGCCGCTGGCGCGTGGGCCGCCGCACGCACGCGTACGCGATCTTCGGCAGCGTGGAGATAGACCTCAGCGAGGCGATCTTCGAGCACCAGCAGGTCGTGATCAAGGCGATATCGGTGTTCGGCAGCGTCGAGGTCCGCGTCCCGGAGAACGTGTCGTTGCGCGGCAGCGGCGGCGGAGTCCTCGGCAGCTTCGAGGTGGACACCCTGGACTCGGGCGAACAGGACGCCCCCGTGGTGTACGTGGACGGGCTGGCCGTACTGGGGAGCATCGAGGCCAAACCCAAGCGGGGCAAGCTGATCGAGGACATCCTCGACCGGGTCACCGGCAAGGTGAACGCCAAGTTGCGCAAACATCTGGGACATTGACGGTCGCGAATCCACGACGACCGGAAGGACGCGGTCCGGAGCGAGGGCTCCGTGCCCGGCCCGGTACCGGCCGGGATCTTCGACGCTTGCCAACTGAGTGCATAGGCGCGCGTACAGCGGGTAGGCCTTGCTGCATCGTCTCTCGCTCGCGAAGCCGTCGTCAGGAGTAGACCGTGCTGCATCCGCCGCGTCAGTCCCTGCAGGTCGCTGCCGTTCCGCCCCAGCCGGTGCCGGTGCGCGAGAGGGACCAGGACGCCCCCTGGCACACGGAGGCCGTGTGCCGCCGCGACGAGGCCGGGCTGTTCTTCGCACCCTCGAAGGAACCCACCGCGGCCCGGCTGTCCCGCGAGGAAGCGGCGAAGCGGGTCTGCGCGCGCTGTCCGGTGATGATCGAGTGCCGGGAACACGCACTGCTGCAACCCGAGCCGTACGGCGTCTGGGGCGGCCTCACCGCCGCCGAGCGCCGCGTGGTCCTGGCCCGGCGCCGCCGCCGCGACCTGGACCTCCAGAAAACAGCCCGGGCCCCGGGCCCGATAGCCGCGGCGGGCTAGCCCGACACGAGCGATGGGGCGCCCCTCCGCACAAGGGACGCCCCATCGACGTACGCGATCACGACCGAGCCCCCGCACCCCCGGCACGCGCCCCGTCAGGGGCGCGGGGAACCGCGCGGCCGGCCACGACGTACCCGCAGATCCCCCGGCCCGCACCGCTCGCCCGAACGGCGGTCTACTTCGCCCTGTCGAAGTCGATCGCGCTGTACGCGCGCAGCTTCTCCAGCCGATGCTCCGAGCTGATCTGCCGAACCGTCCCCGACTTCGACCGCATCACGATCGAGTCGGTGGTAGCGGTCTCGGGCCGGTACCGAACTCCCCGCAGCAGCTCCCCGTCAGTGATCCCCGTCGCCACGAAGAACACGTTCTCCCCGGACACCAGGTCATCGGTGAGCAGCACCCGGTCCAGGTCGTGCCCCGCATTCACGGCGCGCGCCCGCTCCTCGTCGTCCTTGGGCCACAGCTTGCCCTGGATGGTGCCGCCGAGGCACTTCACGGCGCAGGCCGAGATGATGCCCTCGGGCGTACCGCCGATGCCGAGCAGCAGGTCGATGCCGGTGCCCTCGCGCAGCGCCAGGATCGAGCCGGCGACATCACCGTCGGAGATGAGCTTGATGCGCGCGCCGGTCTCCCGGATCTCCTTGATGATCCCGTCGTGCCGCGGCCGGTCGAGGATGACGACCGTGACGTCCTCGGGCGTGACGCGCTTGGCCTTGGCGACCCGGCGGATGTTCACGGATACCGGGGCGTTGATGTCGACGAAGTCGGCGGCCTCGGGCCCGGTGACCAGCTTGTCCATGTAGAAGACCGCGGACGGGTCGAACATGGTGCCGCGGTCGGCGGCGGCCAGCACGGCGATCGCGTTGGTCATGCCCGCCGCGGTGAGCGTGGTCCCGTCGATGGGGTCGACGGCGATGTCGCACTCGGGACCCGTCCCGTCCCCGACGCGCTCTCCGTTGTAGAGCATCGGGGCCTCGTCCTTCTCGCCCTCCCCGATGACGACGACGCCGTTCATCGAGACGGTGGAGACGAGGGTCCGCATGGCCCGGACGGCGGCGCCGTCGGCGCCGTTCTTGTCGCCGCGGCCGACCCAGCGGCCCGCGGCCATCGCGGCGGCCTCGGTGACCCGGACGAGTTCAAGGGCGAGGTTGCGGTCGGGGGCCTCGGAGGGGACCTCTAGTTCGGACGGCAAGTGATGCTCGGTCATCGGAGCGCACCTTTCTGACACGGCGACGGCCGGATGAGGGTTCGGGCCGACTCTATCCTCAGTCCGACAAAATGAGCAGGGGGCCCCACGGATGAGCGGGGCAGTGCACCTGCGACGATGGGGGAGTGGCAGGCAGAAAAGGCAAGCAGTCGGTCCGGGACATGGTGCTGTCCCTGGGCCTGATCGGCATCGTCGCGGGCTTCATCTACGTCTTCATCCCGAAGGACGACTCGGAGCCCCCTCTCGAACGGGTCGACTACCGCGTGGAGCTCCTCACGGCACGCCGTGCGGCCACCTATCCGGTGGCGGCGCCCGAGGGGCTGTCCACGGAGTGGAAGGCGACCTCGGTGCGGTTCCGTGGAGTTGACTTCGACGCGTGGCACCTAGGCTTCCACGACCCCGACGGGGAGTACGTGGCGATCGAGCAGTCGACTCAGAAGCCCGTCACGTTCATCGAGGACGCCAGCCAGGGCGCCCGGGAGACGAACGTCACGCAGCGCATCGGCGACAAGTCCTGGAAGCGGTACCAGGGCGGGAAGTACGACGCCCTGGTGCTCCAGGAGAAGAACTCCACGACCGTGGTCACCGGCACGGCGTCGTTCGCGAAGCTGACGAAGATGGCGGAGTCGCTCAGGACGTCGTGAGTACGGGCGGACGTGGGGGGGGGGGGGGGCCCCCCCCCCGGGGCGCCCCCCCCCCCCCCCGGCCGGGGGGGGGGGGGGGGGGGGGGCGGCCCCCCCCCCCCCCCCCCCCCCCCCCCCCCCCCCCCCCCCCCCCCCCCCCACGTCCGGGGGTACTGTCCGGGGGTCCTGTCCGGCTCAGACCGTCGTGATGACCTGGTCGGCCGCAAGGCGCGGGGAGCGCGGGAACCAGGCGTCCTCGGCGGGCCGGCCGATGTTGACCACCATCAGCGGGGTGTGGTCACCGTCGAGGAACTCCTTCTGGACGCCCGCGAAGTCGAAGCCCGTCATCGGGCCGGCGGCCAGACCCGCGGCGCGGACACCGATGACGAAGTACGCGGCCTGCAGCGCGGCGTTGAGCGCCGCGGCACCCTCGCGGGCCGGGCGCTCGGCGAAGAAGAGGTCCTTGGCCTGCGGGAAGTGCGGCAGAAGGTGCGGCAGCTCCTCGTGGAACTCGTTGTCCGCGGAGAGGATCGCGACGAGCGGGGCGGCGGCCGTCTTCGGCTGGTTGCCCTCGGCCATGTGCCGCACCAGGCGCTCACGGGCCTCGGCGGAGCGGACCAGGGTGATGCGCAGCGGCGACTGGTTGAAGGCGGTCGGGCCGTACTTGACCAGGTCGTAGATCGCCTGCACCTGCTCGTCGGTCACCGGCTCGTCGGTGAAGGCGTTGGCGGTGCGGGCCTCGCGGAACAGCAGGTCCTGGGCGGCGGGGTCAAGAACGAGAGACATGAAGCAAAACCTTCTCGGAGCGTGCGTCGGATCCCGGGGGATCGGCTGGCGGGTCTGACGCTACGCCGGTTAGGTTTAAGATTCAATCAAAAGTGGACCAGGGTGATCCGCTTCACAATTTGCATGGCCAGACCAATCACTTTGGGACGGGAAGGGACAGGGCGGGATGAGGCGAGACGGGGACAGGGCGAGGCGGGGACAGGGTGAGGCGGGTCAGGGCGGACGGGGACGGCTCTGGCCCCACGCCGCTCGTAGTCGACGTCCAGACGTCTACTCGGAGCCGGCGTCCGCAGCCGGCTCCGCCTTCTCTTCCTCCGCCAGCGCCGCGTCGAGGCGGGCGCGGGCCCCGTCCAGCCATCGCCGGCACACCTTGGCCAGCTCCTCACCGCGCTCCCACAGGGCGAGCGACTCCTCAAGCGTCGTACCGCCCGTCTCCAGGCGGCGCACGACCTCGATGAGTTCGTCCCGCGCCTGCTCGTACCCGAGCGCCTCGTCCGTCGTGCCGGCCGTACCGGTCCTGCTGGTCATGCGTCCACCCTAGGGTCTGCCTCAGACATCGACTCGTACCGTGAACTCGCCCTCGGCGACCCGCGCCCGCAGACTCTCGTCCGCCGTCACCTCGTCCGGGGACCGGACGGCGTGGCCGTCGGACTTCTGCAGGACCGCGTACCCCCGCTTCAGGGTCGCGGCGGGGGAAAGGGCCACCACGCGCGCGTGGGTGTGGGTCAGCTCCGAGTCGGCCCGGTCGAGGAGATGGCCGAGCGTGCGGCGACCGCGGTCCAGGAGCGCGGCGACGTGGTCGGCCCGCTCGTCCACCATCCGGTGCGGATCCTCTATCGAGGGGCGGGCCAGCGCGTGCGCGAGCCCCCGCTCCTCGCGCTCGATGAAGGACCCGACGCACCGGCGCGCACGGTCCCGCAGGAACCGGACCCGCTCGTACTCCTCACCGACGTCCGGTACGACCTTCTTCGCGGCGTCGGTCGGGGTGGAGGCGCGCAGGTCGGCCACGTGGTCCAGGAGGGGGTTGTCGGGCTCGTGACCGATGGCCGACACGACAGGCGTACGGCAGGCCGCGACCGCCCGTACGAGCTGCTCGTCCGAGAACGGGAGCAGGTCCTCCACGCTGCCGCCGCCGCGCGCCACGACGATCACGTCGACGTCGGCGAGCGCGTCCAGCTCCTTCACCGCCTGGACGACCTGCGGAACCGCGTGAACGCCCTGTACGGCGACGTTGCGCACCTCGAAGCGGACGGCCGGCCAGCGGTGGCGCGCGTTCTCCAGGACGTCCCGCTCGGCGGCGGAGGCGCGGCCGGTGACCAGTCCGACGAGCTGGGGCAGGAACGGGAGCGGCTTCTTGCGCTCGGCGGCGAACAGCCCTTCCGCGGCCAGGGACTTCTTCAACTGCTCCAGCCTGGCGAGCAGTTCGCCGACGCCCACCGGCTTGATCTCGACGGCCCTCAGCGACAGTTGTCCGCGCGGCGCGTACCACTCGGGCTTCGCGTGGACGACGACGCGGGCGCCCTCGCTCACCACGTCGGCGATGGCGTCGAACACCTGCCGGTAGCAGGTCACGCCCACGGAGATGTCGTGCGACGGGTCGCGCAGCGTCAGGAAGACGACGCCGGCGCCCGGCCGGCGCGACAGCTGGGTGATCTGCCCCTCGACCCACACCGCGCCCAGCCGGTCGATCCATCCCCCGATGAGCCGCGACACCTCACCGACGGGGAGGGGGGCGTCGGCGGACGTGTTGAGAGCCATACGCCGAGCGTAGCGGCACCCTCTGACATGGCCGCTCGTCGGTCGTGGCAGGGTGCGGCCGGGTGGGGGTTGCTCGCGCCGTTCCCCGCGCCCCTCGAAGACGAAAGACTGCGCCGTTCCCCGCGCCCCTGGGCGGGACGGGGCGCAGCCCCTCCCCGAGGGGCGCGGGGAACCGCGCGATCAGCCCTCACCGGCCCCGCAGACGAACATCGGCGCACGGGGCGCAGGCCCAGGGGTGAGAACGCACAAGCTCAGCCGGACGCAGGTGCCCGCCCCCGCTGAGCCACCAGCACTCCGACCCCCACCAAGAACCACACGCCCCCCACCACCTGCGCCGCCCCGGACGCCTCGAAGATCACCAGCACGGTGATCGCCGCCCCCACCACCGGCACCACCACATGCCGCCACCACACGACTGGCCCACCCCGCCGCCGCACGGCGAACCACCCCACCACGCTCGCGTGCAGCAGCGTGAAGGCGGTCAGCGCGCCCACGTCGACCACCGACACCAGATGGTCCATCCCGTCGTCGCGCCGCGCCGCCCACACCGCGGCGACCAGCGTGATGACGGCCGCGCACAGCAGCGCGACCCGCGGCACCCCGGAGTCCGTCTTCGACAGGGCGCGCGGCAGCCGCCGTTCACGTGACATCGCGAACAGCAGCCGCCCCGCCGCCGCCTGCCCGGCCAGCGCCGCGAACGCCGCCCCGATGGCCTTGCTCACGGCCACCAGGTCGTGCAGCCAGGCGCCGACGGAGGTGTCCACGGCGTCGTAGAAGGCCGACCCCTGCTTGACCGGATCGTCGGCGAGCCGCGCCGACGACATCGGCTCCAGGAGAGCGACGAGATACGTCTGTGCGATGAACAGCACACCGGCGAGGGCGAGACAGAACAGCACCGCCCTGGCGACCTTCTCCGAGCTGCCGGTGACCTCCTCCGCGAAGGAGGCGATCGCGTCGAAGCCGAGATACGACAGCACCGCGATCGACACCGCTCCGAGGACCGCGGACAGCGCGAACGCCCCCTGCGAGCCGTCTCCGGAGAACGGCGACAGCCAGCCCCGCTGCGCCCCGTCGCGCGCGAGGACGACGATCGCCGACACGAAGAAGACAAGGAGGACCACGATCTCCATCGCGAGCACCAGAAAACCGACGCGCGCGGCGGCCCGTACGCCCCACAGGTTCAGCAGCGTCGTCACGACGACCGCGAGCGCCGTCCACACCCATCGTGAGACGCCCGGGACCAGGGAGTTCATGGCGATCCCGGAGAAGAGGTACGCCACCGCCGGGATGAGGAGGTAGTCCAGCATCGCCATCCACCCGGCGACGAACCCGGCCTCCTTCCCGAGCCCCACGCGCGCGTAGGCGAACACCGAACCCGCCTGGGGGACGACCCGCACCATCTGCGCGTAGCTGAACGCGGTGAACGCCATCGCGACCGTGGCGACCAGGTAGACCAGCGCGACCGCCCCGTGCGATCTGGCGTCGAGGGTTCCGTAGACACCGACCGGCGCCATCGGGGCGATGAACAGCAGCCCGTACACGACCAGGTCGCGGAAGCCGAGACTGCGCCGCAGGCCCTGTTCGCCGTCGGCCGTGCGGGCCGGTGAATCCGTACCGGACATCCATGCCTCCCGAGAGTCGTGCCGCCTGCGCCCCCTCCCGGCTCCCCAGCCTTCGACCAGTCTCCCCAAAGGGGTGATCCCTGACCTGCCGGGCGCGGCCTTACGATGGGACGCATGACTGCTTCGACTGGCCGCCGTGTCCTGCTCGCCGCTCCCCGTGGCTACTGCGCGGGTGTCGACCGTGCCGTGATCGCCGTCGAGAAAGCCCTGGAGCAGTACGGGGCACCGATCTACGTCCGCCACGAGATCGTCCACAACAAGTACGTCGTGCAGACCCTGGAGAAGAAGGGCGCGATCTTCGTCGAGCGGACCGCGGAGGTCCCCGAGGGGTCCATCGTCATGTTCTCGGCGCACGGCGTCGCCCCCGTGGTCCACGACGAGGCCGCGGCCGGGAAGCTCGCCACCATCGACGCGACGTGCCCGCTGGTCACCAAGGTCCACAAGGAAGCCGTCCGGTTCGCGGACGACGACTACGACATCCTGCTCATCGGCCACGAGGGCCACGAGGAGGTCATCGGCACGTCAGGAGAGGCGCCCGACCACATCACGCTGGTCGACGGCCCCGGTGACGTGGCGAAGGTCGAGGTCCGCGACCCCTCCAGGGTCGTCTGGCTCTCCCAGACGACCCTGTCGGTCGACGAGACCATGGAGACGGTGGACGCCCTCAAGCAGAAGTTCCCGCAGCTCATCTCCCCGCCGAGCGACGACATCTGCTACGCCACGCAGAACCGCCAGCTCGCGGTGAAGCAGATGGGCGAGCAGGCCGAGCTGGTCATCGTGGTCGGCTCGCGCAACTCGTCCAACTCCGTACGGCTCGTCGAGGTCGCCAAGCTCGCGGGCGCGCGGGAGGCGTACCTCGTGGACTTCGCCGACGAGATCGACGACAGCTGGTTCGAGGGCGTCTCGACGGTGGGCGTCACCTCCGGGGCCTCGGTGCCGGAGATCCTCGTCGAGCAGGTCCTGGAGTACCTCACGACCCACGGTTACGAGGACGTCGAGCTCGTGAAGGCGGCCGAGGAGTCCATCACGTTCTCGCTGCCCAAGGAGCTGCGCCGCGACCTGCGCGCGGAGGCGGCGGCCCTGGTGGCGCAGCGCACCGGAACCACCCCCTCGGCCGAGTGACTGTCCGTCCCACGACGTAACGTAGAGCCATGCAGATCTTCGGCGTGGACATCGGCGGTTCAGGGATCAAGGGCGCTCCCGTGGACCTGGACAAGGGCGACCTGGCGGAGGAGCGCTACAAGGTGCTCACGCCGCATCCGGCGACACCCGACGCGGTGGCGGACGGTGTGAAGGAGGTCGTCGGTCACTTCGGCTGGACGGGCCCGGTCGGCATCACCTTCCCGGGGGTGGTCACCGGAGGCTCCACCATCCGCACGGCGGCCAACGTGGACAAGGACTGGATCGACACCGACGCGCGCGCCCTGCTCGGCGACCGGCTGGGCGGGCTGCCGGTGACCGTCCTGAACGACGCGGACGCGGCGGGCGTCGCCGAGATGCAGTTCGGCGCAGGCAAGGGCCGCAAGGGCACGGTCTTCCTCCTCACGTTCGGTACGGGGATCGGCAGCGCCCTCTTCGTGAACGGCACCCTCGTCCCGAACACGGAACTGGGCCACCTCGAACTGAACGGCCACGACGCGGAGAAGCACGCCTCCACGAAGGCCAAGGAGGACCACGACCTCTCCTGGGAGCACTGGGCGCACCGCGTCCAGAAGTACCTCGCCCACGTGGAGATGCTCTTCTCGCCCGAGCTGTTCATCATCGGCGGCGGAGTCAGCCGCAAGTCGCAGAAGTTCCTGCCGCTGATCGAGGGCATCAAGGCGGAGATCGTGCCGGCCCAGTTGCAGAACAACGCGGGGATCGTGGGCGCGGCGATGCGGGCGGCCCAGACGGACTGAGTGCCCGGCCCGCCCCCGTCCCGGGCGCTTTCCGGGGGCGCGGGGAACCGCGCGGCCGCCCCCACCGAACCGCAACTTCGTCACCGTCGGCCAGCCGGGCAGCCAGATCGCCCAGCCGGGCGCTCAGACCGCCCGGCGTCGCTGTGCGGCCTTGCGGGTCATCATCCGCGCCTTGCGCACGGTCACGATGACCCCGGCCAGCAGGGTGCCCCCGTACAGCCACCCGGCGTGCATCGCGAGTGCGGTGACGAGACCCAGTAGCCGGCCGCCGAAGCCGCCGTCGCTGTCGGCGATCGGGAGCAGCCCGACGGCGAAGGCGATCGGCACGGCGACGACCGCGGTGACGAGGTCGGCCCGCCGCACCCACACCGCGGTCAGCACGCAGACCGGCAGGAACAGCACTCCGTAAACGACGAGCGACGCCCCGAACAGCAGCTGGATCAGACAGGCCAGCGCGAACATCGACGCGGTGCAGAACAGTCCGCTGCCCAGCCCGGTGAGCCGGGGGTTGGGAAACCGGCGTACGGCCTGGACGAGCGGTGAGCCGGGCAGTGCGGTACGGGGGGCACGCGGGACACCGGCCCCGGCCTGCCGGGTCGTACGGGCACCGCCCCGCCTGGCCTGCGGGGGAAGGGGAGTGCCGCCTCGTGATGGCTGTGACTGGGGAGGACGTGTCCTGTGTTGCTCCACTGGGACAACTTAGGTCGGGTTATGTGCGGAATGACCCTCTAGACACGCGCTTTGGCCGAGCTTGGCCAAGCGTTCGATACGTCGCCGGTGCGAGGCGCGGCACGCCGTAGACTGGTGGATCGGCCCGAGCATCCTCCTGGCCCAGTCCTCGCCCCACACCCTCACGTACGGGAAGTCGCAACGTGTCGCTCACGATCGGAATCGTCGGTCTGCCGAATGTCGGCAAGTCGACCCTTTTCAACGCCCTGACCAAGAACGACGTGCTGGCGGCCAACTACCCGTTCGCCACGATCGAGCCGAACGTGGGCGTGGTCGGTGTCCCCGACGCCCGGCTGACCAAGCTGGCGGAGATCTTCGGCTCGCAGAAGATCCTGCCCGCCACCGTGGACTTCGTCGACATCGCGGGCATCGTGCGCGGCGCGAGCGAGGGCGAGGGCCTGGGCAACAAGTTCCTCGCGAACATCCGCGAGTCGGACGCGATCTGCCAGGTGATCCGGGCCTTCAAGGACGAGAACGTCGTGCACGTGGACGGCAAGGTCTCGCCGAAGGACGACATCGAGACGATCAACACCGAGCTGATCCTCGCGGACCTGCAGACCATCGAGAAGGTCCTGCCGCGCCTCCAGCGGGAGTCGCGGATCAAGAAGGACGTCGTGGCGAAGGTGACCGCGATCGAGGCGGCCAAGGAGATCCTGGACGCGGGGCAGACGCTGTTCGCGGCGGGCATCACCCAGGGCTCGGACCAGGAGGCCCTGCTCCACGACCTGCACCTGCTCACGGTCAAGCCGTTCCTGTACGTCTTCAACGTCGACGAGGACGAACTGACCGACGACGCGTTCAAGGCCGAGCAGAGCGCCCTGGTCGCCCCCGCCGAGGCGATCTTCCTCAACGCCAAGCTGGAGTCGGACCTCGCCGAGCTCGACGACGAGGAGGCCATGGAACTCCTCCAGTCGGTCGGAGTCGAGGAGCCGGGCCTGGCCAGGCTCGCGCACGTCGGCTTCAACACCCTCGGTCTGCAGACCTACCTCACGGCAGGCCCGAAGGAATCCCGCGCCTGGACCATCAAGAAGGGCGCGACCGCCCCCGAGGCCGCCGGAGTCATCCACACCGACTTCCAGAAGGGCTTCATCAAGGCGGAGGTCATCTCCTTCGAGGACCTCGTCGAGATGGGCTCGGTCGCGGAATCCCGCGCCAAGGGCAAGGCGCGGATGGAGGGCAAGGACTATGTGATGCAGGACGGGGACGTGGTGGAGTTCCGCTTCAACAACTGAACTCCACCACGTCGCTGACGTGGTGGAGTTCAACGCAGAAGTACAAGTGGCCAAGGGGGGCTGGGACGGTTCGTCCCAGCCCCCCTTGGCCATCCTTCGCTGTCACAGGGGCTTGTTCTCGGTCGTATGTCCATCGTGGAAGGCGTAGGGAAGGACTAGCCTTGCCTTCGTCGGCCTGTCACGCTGGCTTCCGAGGCCGAGAACGTAGAGCAGCCACGGCGAATTGGGAAACAGAGTCGTCAGCGTCCCAGCGAGTGATGGTCTTGCCCTGGTCTCGGGGCAGGAAAGGACTCCCCCGCCGCGGTGTGCGGTGAAGGGGAGCCTCGGAGAGCCGACCGCGTACCGGATCAGCTCCCGTCCCCGTCCTCGTCCCGTGCGCGAGGTGCGGCGGGCCGGTGCGGGCTGTGCGAGGTGTCCCAGAAGTACGGAGGCGTCACGTCGTCCTCGCTCGTCTCCCGCCAGTCTTGGTTCCGTTCGCCTGCGCCGCTCTCCGCCGCCCCCGGAGTGAACGTGCCTGCGGTCGCGTCGGTGAACGGTGAGCCCTCGGGGGCGGGGAAGCCCGATGACCAGGGCCCCGAGGTCTCCCCCCTGTCCGAAGGCCCATCTTCCGGCCCCTCGCCCTCGCCCTTGTCGGGCATCGGGAGAAGTGTCCGCCTAATCTCCTCGGCAGCCTCATCCAATCCTGCCGCTTCCAGGCTCCGCACCACACGGTGCACGAACACCGTGTACTCGTCCATGTCCGGCTTCAGGCCCAGTGCCGCTAGCAGCAGGAGCAGCCGATCCGAGACCCCTACTTCCTCCTCGCGGTCGAGTATCCCTCCGCTCCGGCCGTCCCCGCCCCACAGCGGGTCCCCGACGGTAGCTTCGCTCCGCGCGCCCACGGGCGGGACGAGCAGGTGGCGGAAGAGCTCGGGCACCTCCTTGTCGTTGGCCGCCGCCGCGATCTGGGCGAGCGGGCCGATCATGTCGACCGCCTTCTCGATTTCGTTCTCGTGACGGGCCAACCACCACACCACCGCGCTGCCCGCGCTCTTGAGCACGTCGTCACCGAGATAGCGCCGCTTGTTGCGCTCGTGCTGACGCTCGTACTCCCAGATCTCCTCGTCCTTGCGAAGGTCGTTCAACTTCCGCAGGCGCTCACGGTCGGCTGGGGTGAGGGTCAGCGTCACATCGGCCGCCATGGCCGTCACCCGGCCGCTCCGGTTCGGGAGCGGGACGCCCAGGTCCCCCTCCAGGAGATACCGCGCGAAGCTCGCCCGGCCGGGCTGCTCGCGGCGGACGACCTCCACGGCCCGGCTGACGACCGAGGAGACGGCGAGAGCCGGGGAGGCATCATCGGACCGGTCGGCGTGACTGGAGACAGACCTCCACAACACAGTGGCGGAGAACAGGAAGTCGTAGCCGTCCGCCGCGCTCGGCAGCGCCGCGTCTTCCACCCGTGTCTCCTGGTACGGCCGCTCCGTCGGCGCTGCGGGCGGTTCGGGTTCCCTGGGCTCGTACGGGTCGGCCGACGCGCGGCCACCGCTGAGGACCGTCATCACGAGCAGTAGGGAGCCCGAGGCCGTGACCATGGACATGAAGCCCCACAGCAACGCCGACCAGTGCAGGAGGTTTCCGAGCACAGCCGGTGCGAGGCCGCAGAGGGCGACGAACAGCAGGCTGGAAATGCGGTGTTTCATCGTGCCTCTTCCGTGGTCCGTGGTCCGGCGCCCGTACTCTCCGTACGGGCATACTGCGCATGGTCGATGTGCTGCCAGAAGAGGGCGGCGACGGCCGCTCGGGAGGAGTGGTGCGAGCCCCCCGCCCAGCCGCAGGCGATGGCGTAGAGGCGGTGGAGAGCGGCCGCGCGGCAGTGCGTCGCCCCGACCATCACGTCCAGCGCCATCTCCCGCGTACTGTCGCCCGCCACGGCGTTCAGCCAACTACTCACCAGCGGGATCCAGAGCTCCGTGGGCGGCTGGAAGAAAACCGTCTCCCAGCCCAGGAACAGGTCCGGCCACGGCGGGGGGTCCGGTGCCCGGTCGCTCCTCAACAGCTCCGTGAGCAGCCGGAGCTGAGGCTCCGCCGCGTGCGGCTGCCCACGCGTCCGGTCCCGGAGGCGGTCGATCAGCAGCCGGTAGAGCCGACGGTCACGGCCGGCCAGGTCGAGAAGTGCCTCCCGGGCCTCACCCGCTGCCATCCCCTTCCGTACGGCGAGGTAGTGGAGCCGCACCATCGCCTGATCCGGGTGCGACGCGCCGAGAGTCTGGAGACAGGCGGCGGTCAGGACGCGGGCGAGACCGTCCGACAAAGGGCCGGATCTCGCGCATTCGTACATCCGTCTGCGGAACCATCCCCCGAACCTCTCGTGGCTGAGACCGAGTTCGAGGGCAGCCACGGCTCGCGGGTCGATGGACGCCCCGGCCGCGCGGTCAGCCCAGCGCACCACGAGGTCGAAGAGGTGGTCGGGGCGCCCGACGGCCAAGGACCGCTCGCCGAAGCGGACGATGACGTTCACTCGGTCGTCGGTGGTCAGACCGCGCAGTCCGGTGGCATGACCGATCCAGTCCCTGAGGTCGTCGCGCACCCCGGGGAAGTTCGCCCAGAAGTACGTCCGTACCGCGTCGGCGTAGGCCAGCCGTCCGAAGCGGAGCCGACCGTCCGGGCCCCGCTCGATCCCGAGCGCCGCCAGCCGTTCCCCGAAATCCGTCCGCGCGAGCTCGGTCGTCTCCTCTTCCGCGTGCCGCACCGTCCTCATCAGGCCGTGCCACGCCTCGTAGACGGTGTCGGCGCGGGCCTCCTCGAACACCGCCGTCGCGAGTAGGAGAGCCCGCTCGGGCGCGGAGCGGACCATGGCCACCTGTCGACCCGCCTCATCGGCACGGTCGGTCACCGCGTGTATCGCCTGGTCGAGCCAACCTGCGAAGTCGGCGCCGAACCGGCCGCTATCGCGAGCGGCCCTCACCAGCCCCGCGAGTCGCGCCAGTTCCCGCATCGGGGAGCGGTCGCACAGGCGCTGGAGGTCGGCGCTCCCCAAGTCGGCGGAGCGGAAGGCCATCCGGTCCATGCGGAGGTACCGGGTGACGACGGCGACGCCCCGCGGGCGCCCCAGCGTCACCGTGTGCGGTTCGAGGTCGGGCGCATGGGTGTGCTCCAGGCCGGACGGCAGGACGACGACCATGTGGGCCTCCGCCTTCTGGACCTGCGACCGGCGCATGGCCAGGAGGCGCTGGGCCTTGGCGTACGCCTCTTCGTCGGCGATCCCGGAGAGGTCGAGGAGGAAACGGTCGCCCTCACCGGGGGCGAGAGGGGTCTCGTCCTTGTCCGTGGCGGGAAGCTCCTCGAACCGGGCACCCTCCTCGTCGGCGCCCCCCTCCTCACCGAGGCCGTGCAGCAGCATGATCGCCGCGGCGCGGCGGCCGCTGCCGGGCGGAGCAGTCAGCAGCACCACCGATCCGGGCTTCGCCAGGCGGTCGGCGGCGACGCGGAAACCCACCGGCCGAACGAACCGGTCGGCCAGGCGCACCCGGTCCTCACGGGTGATCTGGAGGGACTCGACCCCTTTGCGGATCATCCAGTCTGCGCCGACGCCGTAGAAGACGTACTGGTGCCCCTCGCCGTTGTTCACCGGGCCGCGCGGATCATTGACGGTGACGTGGTCCTGCTCGGTCATCGTCCGTCGTCCGAGCGCCGGCGCTCGCGCTCGAAGTGCTGGTGGACCGTACCGCTGTTGTCGCCCGCCGTGAACTGGACCCCGGTGTTGTCACCCTGGAAGTGGGGCGCGTTGTACTGGTGTCCCCGACCGGTGTTCACGGACCCCTGCGGCTCGTTGACGAAGGTGCCGGACAGGTCTCCGTTGAGGTTTCCGATGCCGCCCCGCACGCGCTGCTCGACGTCGCGCGTCCGTATCCTGGTGGGCTCGGCGTCCTGGACCGACTTCTTGCGGGACTTCGTCTCCGCTCGCTCCCGCGCCGCACGGGCGTCGCGGTCCACCGCGCCCAGCTCGGGCAGCAGCCGGGCGAGGGCGTCGCCGAGCGCAATCAGGTCAGACTCGGCGTTGCGGTGATCGAACCGCCTGTACTGGCAGTCCGCCAACTCCCGCAGATCGCCCGGGAGGACAGCGTGGTCGATCCGCGTGGCCTTTCCGACGAGCACGGGAATCACCAGGATTCCGCGGTCGAGCGCGGTCTGGATCTCACGACGGGTCCAGTCCTGCTCGGCCTCGAGGGCGGGGCGGCCGTTGGCCCCCCGCACCTCCGCCCAGCGCGGGCCGATCACGGCGAGGAGCGCCTTGCACTCCTCCACCGCCCTGGCCAGTTCCACCGGGAAGCGGTGTCCAAGCTCGATCGAGTTGCTGGCGAAGAAGATCCGCTCGCCGCCGAACCGCCGAGTGAGCTCCCGAGCGATCATGGTCGCCACGGATTCCTCGTCGCCTGTGCGGTAGTTGACGAAGACGTCGGACATGAAGGTTCCCTTCGCGAGAGGAAGACGGGGGTGAATGGGTACAAGCGCGGGGGCTGCCGACCCGGGCTCCGAGGCCCCGGTTAGCCCGGGCCATGAGGTCCCGACCGTGTTACGGCATGGCGGGTCCACGGGGGCGGATGGCGGTGCGCCGCCTGGCGCGTCACTGGTCGCGGGCAGCCCGAAGAAGCCGGGGCGCGGTACTAGGCGTCGGGCGGGGAGCAGAGGGGCCCGCCGGGGATCGTGGGATCTGGAGGGCCGCGAAGTCCGGCGAGCCGGGCGGCTCGAGCCGGTGTCGGTCGTGGAGCCGGTGTCAATCGTGCGCGGGGGCGAGTACCCGTGCCAGGGCTGGCTGCAGATCGCGTACGGGCTGGCTGCTCCGGAACCGGGAGAGTTCTCGCGCGAGACGGCGGACGTCGCTGTTCACCGTCGCCGACGGCACGGCCGGCATCACCCCCAAGAGCTCTCCGGCGATCGTGCACGCGTGCTCGACCTCTCCGGAGGCGGCGTGGGCCAAGGACCTGCGGAAGCCGTACCGGGCGCGGGTGCGCAACGCGTGCGGCGGGAGGCGGCGGTACTCCCGGTCGAGGACCTCGGCGGCGGCCTTGGGGCGACCGAGGTCATGCAGGCACCAGCCGGTCGTCATCGCCGCCGGATCGCTCACGTGGGTGGTGCCGATCACGGGCTCGGCGCCGCTGCGGGCGTCGTCACTGTCGAGCAGCTCCTGCGCCCTGTCGAGGCTGCGGAGGCAGTCGCGTTCGTCTCCGACGAGCGCGTGTCCCTGTGCCTCCCGCTGGGCGGCGAGTCCCCGGATGCGCGGCGGGAGTTCGTCGCTCTGGGCCCGGCGGGCCAGGGCGACGGTGCCTGCGGCGTCCCCGTCGTAGAGCGTGACCAGGGCGCGGCGCACGAGCGCGTAGGAACCGAGGTACGGATCGCCCCCGGCGCGCGCAAGTTCGGCGGCCTCACCGGTCCAGCCGAGCGCTGCGTCGCTGTCCCCGGCCTCCTGGGCCATCCAGCCGGTGAACTCCGCGAACCGCGACGCGAGCAGGAGTGCGGGGGCCCGAGTGGAGGACGGGGTGTCGGCGGCCAGCCCTGCGACCGTGCGCGTCTGCGTCTCCAGAAGGGGAAGCAGGACCTTCGGCGCAGTGGACTGGCCGAGCTTTCGTAGCTGGTCGAACTGTGCGAGGAAGGAGGAGAGGAGGGAGTCGGCGGCAGAGGACACCTGACCGCCGAGACTCAGTCCGAGGTCGATCAGCGCCCCCGTACCCGCCGCGAGGACCGCCCGGCGCCCGACGAGCCCGAGGCTCGGGGTAGCAGGGATTTCGGTGGTGTGCGAGTCGGTCTCGAGGCGGACGACCAGGCGCTGCAGCTCGCCGTTCGCGCCGAGGAAGGCGTCGCACCGCCGGGCCAGTTCAGGGGATGCGGGACGCTCTCCGCGCTCGACCTTGCTGAGGTGCCCCTTGTCGTAGCTGAGCGCCACGGAGAACTCGGTCAGAGTGAGCCCCGCTTCCTGTCGTAAACGGCGAAGTTCCGGGCCGAAACATAAATTTGCACTCACCATTGACCTCCCCTTGAACAGCGATTGTGAGGGCCGTGCGCCTTCACGAACTTTGTGTTCGACGTTCACTGGCTGACACGAAGACCGGCGATGAACACCCGTGGTGACGGAGTCGGTTCGCTTCGCATCCGAGAGGAGTTTGGCACGAGGTGCGCCTCAAGAATCGGGGTTCGGCGGGGTTGCCCGTTGCCTCTTCTGTTCTCCGTTGGTCTCCGCGTGTTCCTTGCCGTGACTGGAGTCGACTTCTTTTGGCGTGCGGTCTCGGGGTCGAGCCCTCTCGTGAGCTCGGCCCCTTCGTCCAGCGGGGATCCACCCAACGGCGAGCCGGAACCGAAGGTCTGGCAGAGCGGTCATTCGAGATCGCCGCCGAATTCTCGGACGACCTCGTCGACGGCCTCGGCCACGTCGCGCAGGAACCGGTTCTGGTCGGGCGAGGCGGTCACGGTCGGGATCGGGGCACCGCGTTCGTAGACCTCGCTGGCGATGATCCGCGCCCGCACAAACGTCGATCCGGGGCCTTTCTGCAGGTATGCGTTCTGCCAGCCGCGCCGCACCTCGTCCCGAAGTCGGCGCTGGGTCAGTTCGACGAGGCGGTTGGTGACCGAGTTCAACAACGCGTCCAGGATCGCCTGCTTCTCGTCCTCACCGGGCTCGTCACCGGACCAGCGTTCGGGGCGTTGCAGCATCAGAAGGATCTGTGTCTGCAGGTAGTAGCGAAGTTCGGCGACCGGTTTGAGGTCGTCGTACTCGTCAGCCCATCCCTCGGTAGCCAGGCGCCGGGTGAGCGCCTTGATCCGGGTCCAGTGCGCCTTCGGCGCATCGGGGTTGTTGTCGAGACCGAGGGTTCCGCGCCAGCGGGTGTGGAAGGTCTTGGCGGCTTCCATGACTGCCAAGGAGAGGTTCATGCGATTGAACACCGGGCGGCTCGGGCCGGTCTCCGTGGCGCGCTCGGGGTGAGCGAGCAACGTCAGGAACGCGTCGAGCTGATCGATCGTGCGTGAGCCGGCCTGCTTCTTTGCATCAAGCTGGCCCTGAATCCCGCCGACGAAGAACCGAGCTTGATCAATACGTCGATACAGGACCCGCTCGGCGGCAGGTCCAAGCTCGTCGCCGATCGACTTCAGGACGTTCTCGACGGACGCGAGGACGTGCTGCTCGCGGTCACCGAAGGTGGGCAGGTTGGGGCCCTTGACCTGGTCGAAGTGCGTGAAGACGACGTGCAGCTTCCCGGCGTTGCCGGAAACCGCGATCCCCTTGAGCGCCGCGACCGGCGCCGCCTGCATCGGCTGAGCGGCGTTGTCCACCAACACGATGGCGTCGACATTCTGCAGCTGCGTCGCGACATGGGTCGAGAGTGCTGCGACGGACTTCGGCGTGTGTCCCAACCCCTCGCCGTCCACGAGCACCAGATGGACCGGCTCCGATGCCCAGCCTGGCTGGAAGGGACCGCTGACACGGAGGCCGTTGACCAGGCGTCCGAACAGCGGGGCGAAATTGCTGGAGAAGCGGGTCACCATCTTGAGGAACGCTGCACGGTCGTCAGACTCCCACGACCACGTGGTCGGCCAGCCCTGACGATTGCGCCGCAGCTCGCCGACTTCCAGCGTCGAGAATCGCTTCTCGATCTCGTCGATCAAAGAGTCCACGATCGCGTGGAACTCGCCGGACTGCCGCAGGTCGCTGTCGAGGCTCTCCTCGATGAGCTCCTCCACGACGCGCTCATCGTCCTCGATCTCCTTGAACGCCTCGGCGGTGGCGCTCGAGTGCCGTTCGACGACCGACTTCACCGCCTCGACTGCTGCGGCGACGACAGTGTTCGTGGCCGTCAAGTCGACGGAGCCGTAATCAGCGGGGTCGATGTCAGCGAACTCCTCCTCCTCGTCGTCATCGGCCAGATCGAGGTCATCGTCCTTGAGCACTCCCCGACCGAGGACGTAGCTGAAGCGGAAGCGCTGGTTGACGTGGTCGAGCAGTCGGCGGCGGATCTCGTCTTCGGACCGCTTGCGAAGGACAGCCAGAGCCGCCTCGGACACGTTCTCCGTCAGATAGTCGATGACCTCGTCTCGGGGAACGAAGGTGACGACAGCCCGGTACGAACTGTCTTCAGTCGTGATCAGCTCGGTGTCGGCGACAGTGGTTTTAGCGGTTGATGTCGATGGGAAACGCTCGGTCGTCGGGTCGGTACCAAGGATCTGACGGACGACAGTGGTCTTTCCGGCACCCGTGGTGCCGAGCAGTAGAACCGTTCGATAACCGTCATCATCGCTCGGCAGTGGCAACGCATCCTGCCTCAACTGGACGAAGTCGACCTGGGATGACTCAAGGCCGTCATAGAAGATGTCGACGACGCGGCCGTCGAACCGGCCCAACGCGTTCGGGCGAGCTGTCACCTCCCACAACTCTGGAGTGCTGAGAATGGTGTTCAACTGCTCGACGAGCCAGGGTGGGGAGGACTACACGTCGTGGCTCAAGAACGACCGCAAGATGCTCGCCCGGATCAACAAGCTCATCGAGGACGTCAAGCGTGACCCCTTCACAGGGATCGGCAAGCCCGAGCCGCTGAAGTACCACTTGCCCGGGGCGTGGTCGCGGCGGATTGACGACGAGCACCGGCTCGTCTACGTGGTTACAGACAAAGAGATCGTCATCCTCACCGCCCGCTACCACTACTGATCATATTGCAGGTCGGAAGGGGGTCGGACTCTGCTGAGTCAGGCCCCCTTTTGCGTTCCCGTGCTGCCATGTTGCTGACTCCTCAGCTGCTTCGGGCGGTGTGAGCTTGTCGAGGTCCAGGTCTCCGGCCTGCGTTGTCGGCAGTTTTCTCCCTGTGCCCGTTGCGCATCGTCGTGCGTGTCTCGGTGTGCTCGCCGGGCTCGGCACCGATCCGATCCGGGCCGGGGCCTCGGACTCGATGAGTTCCTGCGGGATCCGCTGGGCCAGGGGCTACGCAGAGATCGCTGCTATGCCACTCGGCGGTCACTCGGCGGGACACCATCGTTAGACGGTGCGGATGACAGGGGCGGGTTTGATGCCCTGGGCGTCGATGAGGGTGCGGATGTCGTTCGGGTCCGAGGTCCAGATGATGGCGCCGAGGCTGGCTGCCATGGTGACGACGGTGGCGTCGACGATGTCGGAGGTGCCGGCCTTGCCGCAGAGGATGCCTGCGGCTTTGGCGGTTTCGAGGCCGACGGGTACGACGTGGCACCCGGCGAGGAACTTGCCGAGTCTGACCTGGCGGCGGGAGTCCCGCCATGCCTGGCTGACGACGACGGACGGGACGTGGATGTCGCGTCCGTCGTCGACGGCGAGGCTATGCCGGGCCCACATACGTCGGTCGTTGTTGTCGATGGCGATGAGTACCCCGGCGTCGTACAGGTAGGGGATGTTCACGCGGCCGAGGCTCCCGGGCTGCTGAGGTATTCGGCGTCGGCGTCGGCCAGGTCCGCGCGGGCGGTGGCGAGCTCTTCAGGGGTGAAGGCGCCGTGTTCGGCCTGCCACTCCTGAATGACGGCCCGGGCGGCCCGCAGGCGCAGCTCGCGTTCTGCTGCTCCGGCGACGAGTCGGGAGAGTGGGATGCCTTCTTCCTCGGCGGCTCCGGCCAGGGCTTCGACCAGTGATTCGTCGAGAGTGATAGTCACCTTCTTGGTAGCCATACATTAACCATAGCGCGGTATGGCCGTCGATGCTGATGTGCGAATCACGTGCCGACGAGCGCGGAGGGCGTAAGCGCATCCAGCGAGAAGGGCTCGATGGCCCGCGGGGCTGCGGGTGAGGTTGGGTCCACATTCGCCAGAAAGAGCGGATTGGTGATGGATGTCTTGCTCGGACGTGAGGTGGCGGTGCACGGTTTCGAGCACGGGCCAGGCGGAGGATCGAGGGCTGGGTGGCGAGCGTTTTTCAGAGGTGCAAGAGGGATGTCCGGGACCGGAACTTCCCCTGTGATCGTTCGCGGTGTCGGCATGGGTGGACGGTGCGGTACCGGGAGGCGGGCGGTAGGCGTGGACGGCAACGGGAGAGGTCGTTTCCCCGTCGGGTGGGTTCGGATGGTGCGGACGCTTTCGCCGACAAGGTCGAGAACGACAAGAAGGCCGGCATTCGCTTCGATCCTGCGCGTGGGCTCGTGCCATTGCGGGTCTGGGCTCGGGAGTGGCTGGAGCGGCGGGTTATCGGTGAGTCGACGCGCTGCAACTACGAAGGGTTCATCCGTATCCATCTCGTGCCGCGCCTCGGGCGGAAGATGCTGGCCGGGCTGGCAGGGCGCGACTTCGAGGAGTTCGCCAAGGACGTGCATGCCTCGGGTGCAGGGTTGGCAGTCTCCACGGTCAATGACCGGATGGTGATGGTGGCCGCCATGTTGGAGGCGGCCGTCGTTGACAAACGCATCCCGGACAACCCCGCGCGCGGCGTCCGGATATCCCGGGCGGCCCCGTGCGCGGTGGACGAGGACGAGATTCCGACGCTGGGCGAGGTCGATCTGATCGCGGAGCGCATCGCCCCGCAGTACCGGCTCGCGGTCTACCTTCAGTCGGGTACCGGCCAGCGCCCCAGCGAGGCCCTGGCCTTCTCCACCGAGTGTCGACGGTCTGGCTTCGTCAGGGTCCGCTGGCAGGTCAGCGCCAAGGCTCGCCGCGATGCCTGCCGCACGGTCTTCGTGCCGCTCAAGCACCGTGCGGAGGGTGAGTACCGGGACGTCCCGGCCGCTCCGTTGGTCGAGCAGGAGATCGACGACCACCTGTCGCGGTGGGAGCCGGTGCCCATGGCCTTCACCGGTCAGCGGGGCAGACGACGGCGACTGGAGGTCTTCTTCGCCCCGCGCCAGCGTGGCAAAGGCGTGATGCCCACCGCCTCCACCTATGGCTACCACTTCAAGAAGGCGTGCGTGTCGGCCGGCCTGGTCGATGTGGACGGCAAGGCCAAGTACACGCCCGGCAGTCTGCGGCACTTCTTCGCCTCGACCGCGTTGGCGAACGGTGTACCGATCCGCGAAGTCTCGCGCTGGCTCGGCCACAAGTCGATCAAGACCACCGTGGACATCTACGGTCACCTTGTCCCAGAGGCGTGGGATCGTTGTCGAGACATCATGCAGAACGCCATGCGCCCGGCGGTCGAGGAATCGGAGGAATCTGTCTCCGCGGCTTGACGTGCTGGATGTGCTGGATCGGTCCCGACGGTGCTGGATCGATGCTGGATACGATCACTTGAAGGAACGTTTTTGCAGGTGGGGGCTCTGTGTTGAATGTTCCGCTTCAACGTCTAGTCCCGATTCGAATCGCCCCTCGGTCTGCACGGACGCAGGCCAGGGGCTTTTTGCTGTCCGGGGCCGTGCGTCGTGGCGGAACGATCGAGGTGAGAGGGGCGGGCTCCGGTGCGGGCCGTAGCGAGGTGATCGGTATCGGTCGGCGGCACCGTTCATAGGGACAGAAGCATGCGGCGGCTGCCCCGGTGCCGGGTGCTCACCGGCCTCGACGCCGACCGGGCGACGGTCCTGGACAGGCCGCGGGTCGGTCCGTACCGCATCTGGCCACCCACGGCGACATC
Organism: Streptomyces sp. NPDC087844; assembly: GCF_044742785.1. NCBI lineage: Bacteria > Bacillati > Actinomycetota > Actinomycetes > Kitasatosporales > Streptomycetaceae > Streptomyces > Streptomyces sp. NPDC087844. The sequence continues at coordinate 495,874 of NZ_JBIUVD010000002.1, forward strand.
CAGGAGTTGACCCCTTACCTCATACCTCAGCCGCCTGGCGCTCGCCGGTCGGGACCACCTCGGCGTGGACGACCTGCTGAGCCCGGACCTCACTCCCGACCTCCTCGTGCTGTCCGCCTGCGAGACCGGCCGGGCACCGCGACCGCCGGTGGTGAGGTGCTCGGGCTGACCCGTACGGCCGTCATCAGCGGGGCTCGGCACGCGGTGGTGTCGCTCTGGCCGGTCGATGACGTGACGGGCTGTCCGGTGATCACCCGGATGTACCGGCACCTGACGTCGGCGGACCGTGTGACGGTGGGTACCGCACTGGCCCGAGCCCAGCGCGAGGTCCGCGGGGCTGCCCCGGAGGAGCGGGAGGAGGAGTACGCCCGCCTCGCCGAGGGTGCCGACGTGCCGGCCGGTCGCACCGGCCGACGGGTGCGGGTCCGTGACAGCGGCCCCCGCCTCGTCGCTGCCGTGACCGACCGGCACCATCCGTTCCACTGGGCGTCCTTCATCCACGTGGGCGTCTGAGGAGCGGCAACCCGCAACGGAGAGGTGAGGAGACCGTCATGGTGATGCGTGCCCTGCTGATCGGAGCCCAGTCCTACGACCTGACCGGCGTGGCCGAGGACGTGACCGTCATGGAACGGCTGCTGGCCGACCGTGGGTTTCACGGATATGCGTGTCTGCCGGGAGGCCGCGGAGACGGGCTACCACGGCATGAAGGAGGCATTGGCGAGACTGGCCGAGGAGACGGAGACGGAGACGGGCGACGCGGTCGTCGTCCACTACTCGGGCCACGGCGCGCTCCTCCCGCTGCCCCCGGCCCTGCGGGAGCTCCACCCCGGCAGGCCCGCCCACCTCCAGTATCTGGTGCCCAGCGACCACGAGGCCGGGACCGCGACCGACTTCCGCGGCTACCTGGCCGAGGAACTCACCGCCGTACTGCGGTCTCTGACGACGATCACCCCCAACGTCACCCGCATCCTCGACCGCTGCCACTCCGGCGGAATGGTTCGTGCCCCGGGCGGTCGGCGGATCAGATCGGTGAGATACGAAGTCCCCGTCGAGGCGGGTGTGGAACGGTCGGTCGGGCTCGCCACCGCATCACGCCTGTCCGATCCGGACGTGGTGCGGCTGGTCGCGTGCCAGAGACTGGGCGTCGCCTACGAGAACGAGCGGCAGGGCCTGTTCACGGCCGCGCTGGCGCGGACGTTGGAGGACAGGCCGGTGAGTTCGTATGGCAGTCCGCACCGGTGGACATCTGGTGGCCCGAGGACGTACCGGCCGAGGGCAGGCGTCCGGAGAGTGTGCTGCTGCTGGTCGGTGATCGTGAAATGGACCTGAGCCCGCTGGCCGGTGCCGCACGCCACCGCCGGTCGGGGCCCGCCGCCTTGAGCGCGCTGCTGGACGCGGTCTGCGAGGGCGTCAGGGATTCAGGCCTGTCGATCACCGTGGAAGCGCTGCGGTACCGGGTGTTCGGCTGGCACACCACCGTCGAGCCGCCGTCATCGTGCACGTCATCGTGAAAGGTCATGGTGAAGAAAGTGGGCGAGAGGCGGGGAGTGCGGGACATGGGCGAGTCGGCGGGCGCCGACGCACCGGCGCGGCACGAGATCTCCCGTGTCGGTTGCGTCAGGCCGACGGCCAGCCGCTCAGCGCCATGTCCGCGACCAGTCGGAGGTCCTCGCGGGTGGCGCCGCCGGCCGCCTGGACGGCGATGCCGTTCGCGACGGTCATGAGGTAGCGGGCGAGCAGGCCGGGATCGAGGTCCGACGACAGGTCGCCTTCGTCGACGGCCCGCCGGAAGCGGTCGCGGAGGAGGGTGATGCCCTCGTTGCGCCAGGTGACGAGGGCATCCCGGGCGTTGCGTCCCGGATCGCCGGCGGCGAGGGCGCCCTGGACGCCGAGGCATCCGGCGGGGCAGCCGGGCTGGGTGCTCGCCCGGACGGAACCGCCGAGGAACGCGGTGGCCACCTGCCGTGCGGTCGGCTCCCGCGTGGCCCGGACGCCGTATGAGGCCGGCCCCTCGGTGTAACGCTCAAGCGCCTTGCGGAACAGGTCCTCCTTGTTGCCGAAGGCCGCGTACATGCTCGTACGCGTGATGCCCATGGCGCTGGTCAGCTCGGTGAGGCTGGCGCCCTCGTAGCCCTGCTCCCAGAAGACCCGCATCGCACGCTCAAGGGCCTCTTCGGCGTCGAAGCCTCTCGGTCGGCCGATCGCTGCCTTCTGTCGCGTCTCCATGCGACCCACCCTACCTTTCCGTACCGGTCGGTGCAGATGTGTTACGGTCCTCACTCGGTGTCAATCGGTACCGATCGGTACTGATGTTTCTGGAGGTCATTCGTATGGGGCAGCTCGAAGGCAAGACCGCCGTCGTCACCGGCGGCAGCACCGGGATCGGCCTGGCCACCGCCGTGCGGCTGGCGGCCGAGGGTGCGCACGTGTTCGTCACCGGTCGGCGCAGGGCCGAGCTGGACGAGGCCGTCGAGGCCATCGGTCCGGCGAGGGCCACCGCGGTGGCGGGTGACATCTCCGAGCCGGCCGACCTGGACCGGCTCTACGACGCGGTCCGCGCCCGGGGCCGGGGCCTGGACGTGGTCTTCGCCAACGCCGGCACCGCGTCGTTCGCGACGCTGGAGCAGATCACCGAGGAGCACTTCGACCGGATCTTCGGCGTCAACGTCCGGGGCACGGTCTTCACGGTGCAGAAGGCGCTGCCGCTGCTCAACGACGGCGCCTCGGTGATCCTCAACTCCTCGGTGCGCGCCGATGACGGCGTCGCCGCGTTCGGCGTGTACGCGGCTTCCAAGGCGGCGATCCGGTCCTTCGCCCGGACCTGGGCCAATGAGCTCAAGGGGCGAGGTATCCGGGTCAACGCGATCTCCCCGGGCACGATCGACACTCCCGGGCTCGACGCCGTCGTCGCCACGCCGGACACGCCGGACACGCCGGACACGCCGGACACAGCGGACGCGTCGGGTGCGGCGGGTGCGTCCGGCACAGCGGACGCACCCGTCACCAAGTCGCAGTTCGCCGCGGCCGTCCCGCTCGGCCGGATCGGGCGCCCGGACGAGGTCGCGGACGCGGTGGCCTTCCTCGCCTCCGAGCAGAGCGGCTTCATTCTCGGGGCCAACCTCTACGTCGACGGCGGCGAGAACCAGATCTGACGGACGCGACGCCCGCCCTCCCCGGCTCCCCGAGAGCCACGTTGTCCCCCACGTGAGCGACAAGCAATGCCCACCCCGGCGGGACGTTGCGAGGTACCCCCTCCTCATAGCGTTCCTCTCGATGCAGGGGCGGCCCGGCCGCCGGTCGAGGAGGGGAAGATCTGATGTCGCTCTGGAACACGCGGGCCGTGCGGTGGGTCAAGCACCAGTACGCGCAGTCGCACGTCGAGCCCACACGCCGGGTATGGCCGGCCGGGGTGCGGCTGGCGGCGATGGTGGTGCTGTTCGTCCTGGTGACGGGCCTCGCCGCGGGGATGAGGAGCGTGGCGGGTGACAACCCGGTGCTGTCCCTGCTGTTCGGCGCGGCAGCCGCGGTGATCGCCCTGACGGTCTACGCGGCGGCGGTACGGTTCCTCGAACAGCGCCCCGCGACCGAGCTGGACACCACCGCCGCCGGGCCCGGCCTGCGCGTCGGCGTCGCCGTCGGCCTCGGACTCTTCGTCGCGACGCTCGCGCTGATCGCCCTGTTCGGCGGATACGGCACGAAGGGCGGGGTGTCCGTCGGCGGCGCCCTGACCGTTCTCGGGATGATGGCCGGGGTCGCGGTCGTCGAGGAACTCCTCTTCCGCGGCATCGTCTTCCGCCTCGTCGAGGAACTCACCGGTACGCGGGGCGCGATGGTGGTCTCGGGCGTGCTGTTCGGAGGCCTGCACCTGGTCAACCCCGGTGCCACCGTGTGGGGCGCGCTGGCCATCGCCATCGAGGCCGGCCTGATGCTCGGCGCCGTCTACGCGGCCACCCGCACCCTGTGGATGCCGATCGGCCTGCACTTCGGCTGGAACTTCGCTCTGAGCGGCATCTTCGGCGTCACGGTCTCCGGCAACGACGACATGCCCACCGGCCTGCTCCGCGGTGTGCTGTCCGGTCCCGAGGCGATCACCGGCGGTGACTTCGGCCCGGAGGCCGGCATCTTCGCCATCCTGGTCTGCACCGTCCCCACGGTCGTGTTCCTGCGCATGGCCAAGCGCCGGGGCCGCCTCCACCCCCGCCGCCGGCTCCGGTCCGCGGGGACGCCCGCCTCGTCCTGACCACCGGCCGGGGCCAGGACAACCGGCCCCGCCGGACGAAGAGCGCCTGCGGAATCCGGAAGTCGGTAGGTGCTCCTGCCTCTGGGCGTCCGAATCTGGCGTCCGGGTCTGGCGTCCGGGTTGGGAGTCCGGTCCGGGCGTTCGGGTCAGGTCACCAGTCCCTGGCGGTACGCGTACACCACCGCCTGGACCCGGTCGCGCAGATTGAGCTTCGCGAGGATGCGGGAGACGAAGGTCTTGACCGTCTCGGGGCTGATCACGAGGGTCGCGGCGATCTCGCTGTTGGAGAAGCCGTTCGCGATGAGGCGCAGGACCTGCAACTCGCGGGGCGTCAGCGGGATGTCGTGCGCGGTGCCGCTGTCGACGGGGCGGATGCGGGCGGCGTAACGGCCCACGAGACGGCGTGTCACCTCGGGGTCCAGCAGGGCCGCGCCCGCACCCACGATCCTGATCCCGTGCAGGAGTTGGGCCGGCGGCGCGTCCTTGAGCAGGAAACCGCTCGCCCCCGCGCGCAGCGCCTCGTACACGTACTCGTCGAGGTTGAACGTGGTCACCACGAGCACCTTGACGGGGTGCGGCACCCCGGCGCCGGCCAGCAGGCGGGTGGCCTCGATGCCGTCGAGCACCGGCATGCGTACGTCCATCACCACGACGTCCGGGCGCACCCGGGCGACGAGGTCGACCGCGGCCTGCCCGTCCCCGCACTCGCCCACCACCTCCAGGTCGGGCTGGGCGTCGATGATCGTCACCAGGCCGGTGCGGATCAGCACCTGGTCGTCGCAGACCAGGACCCGGATCGGCGCGGTCACGGGCGCGGTCACGGGCGCGGTCACGAAGGGCTCCCGGCGGGTATGCGCGCCCGTACGACGAAGCCGCCGGCCGTCCGCCGGCCCGCGCTGAAGTCGCCGCCCAGGACGTCCACCCGCTCGCGGAGGCCGGCGAGGCCCCGCCCGCTCCCGCCCGGGGACCCGGCCCCCGAGCCGGTGCCGTCCGTACTGACCTCCACGGTGATCTCCCTTTCGGCGTGCCGTACCCGAACCGCGGTCCGGCTGCCGTGAGCGTATTTGAGGGCGTTGGTCAGGGCCTCCTGCACGACCCGGTAGGCCACGAGTTCGGCGCTGCCGGTCGACTGCGCCGGGGTGCCCTCCTCGGCGAACTCCACCGGCTGCCCGGCCCGCCGCGTCTGTTCCACGAGCGTGAGTAGCCTGCCACCGGAAGGCGTCCGCGGCTCGGTGGCCCGGCCGGTCGCCTCACCTGCCCCCCGGTCGGTGCCGTGGCCCGTGCCGTGGTCGGGGTTGAGCAGGTCGAGCAGGTGCCGCAGATCGGCGATGGCCCGCCGGCCGGTGTCCGTGACGGCGGTCAGGGACTGGTCCAGGCGGTCGGGCGAGGCGGTGAGATAGCGCGCCGCCTCGGCCTGCACGACCATCGCCGTCACATGATGGGTCACGACGTCGTGCAACTCCCGGGCGATACGGGTGCGTTCGGTGGTCCGGGTGTCCTCGGCGATACGGAGCCGGTGCTCGGCGTCCGCGACCCGGGTCGAGCGCAGCCACGCCCCGATGCCCCACGCCAGGACCATCGCCAGATAGAAGGTGACGAGTTCGCTCGGTGGCTCTCCCGGATCGAGCCGGGCGAACGCGACCGCCACCGGCACGTACGCCACGGAGAAGACGATCGCGACGGTACGCCGGTGCCGTTCCAGGTGGGCCCCCACGCTCAGCAGCGCGATCGGCAGCGCGGTGCCCGCGAACGAGTGGTAGCCGCGGAGTTGGTCCACGGCGAACCCCACCGACACCAGGGCGAGGCAGACGGCCGGCCAGCGGCGGCGCACGGCGAGCGGCAGGCTCTGGAGGGCGATCACCAGGAGGGCCAGGGCGTCGAGGGGACGGGTCGGCAGGCCGCCGATCTGCGTTCCGTGGGACTCCGGCAGGAACGAGGCGGCGAGAAACAGCAGCCCGAGCGGAAGGTCCCGGACGGTGACATCGGATCGTCGCCACCACTGCGGGGCCCGCCGCCGGATCAAGGCGGGCCACCGCTCAAGGGCCCGCCGCGGTCCGACCATCCCGATCACCGGGGGAGTTTAGCGGTGGCATCGGCGCGTTCGGTACGCCTGTGACGCGGCACCACACGCCCGCGCCGGTGGGCCAGCCACATGAACGCGATCGTCGCCAGCACGCAGAACAGCACCGAGTACACACTTCCCTCCGGCCCGAAGTCGCCGCCGGTGAGCAGCGAGGGGCCCGACATCGAGGAGTCCAGCAGCCCCGGAGGGGTGTCGTTGCCCGAGACCTCGGTACCGAAGAGGCCGGACGCGGCGAAGTTCCAGCCGAAGTGCAGGCCGATGGGCAGCCACAGCGAGCGGGTGGCGACGTACGCGGCGGTGAGCATGCCGCCCGCCTCGACGGCGACGGCGGCGGCGCCCCACGCGGTGGCGTTCGGGTTGAGCAGGTGTGACAGGCCGAACAGGGTGCCGGTCAGCACCAGTGCGATCCAGGTGCCGATGCGCTCCTCGGCAATACGGAACAGGACGCCGCGGAAGATCAGTTCCTCCGTCACCGCGGCGGCGGCCATGAAGCCGAGCAGGCCCACCGCGCCCGTCACCGAGTCGATGCCGTCGACCTCGTAGTACCCGGCGGTGAAGAGGTTGGCGATGACGGCCCCGAACAGCGCGACGCCCATCAGGGCTCCGCGGCCCAGCGTGGCGGGGGCTCCTTCCCGAGCCAGTTCGGTGACCGGGCGCCGCTCGGTCCGCCCCACCACCCACCGGTAGACGAACACCGCGAGCACGGCCGTCGGTACGCCGACGAGCAGTTGAAGCCACGGTCTGCCCTCCGCCGCCGTGACTCCCTGACCACCGACGAAAGCGACCGCGGCGACGGCCACGAGTTGCCATACGAACCTCATGAGGGCTCCTGCACCAGAGCCGCGGCCGAGCGCCGCGGGCTGTGCAGAACGCTATGGACGCGGCGGCCGGGAATCGTCACCGTCCGGTGGACACCTGCGCGTAGCTCGGACGGGGGACAGACCCGCGCGGCCGGCGGACGCGCCTTCTCCCGCCCCGCGGCGGGAACCGGCCCGTGCCCTTCGCGCGTTGGACGGTACACAGGGACCGGCAGGTGACCGACGGGGGCTTCCATGGCGTACGAGCGGCAGGGCGTGAGCCTTACCGCCCCGATGTCCCGGGGTGAGCGGGCGAGGAGCGCGGCCCTGCTGACCGCCGGCTGGGTCGCGCTGCTCTGGGTGCTCGAAGGTGTCGACGCGGTGAGCGGTCATGCCCTGGACACGTTCGGCATCACCCCGCGCGAGTTCGGCGAGCTGCGTGACGTCGTGCCCGCGGCCTTCCTGCACTTCGGCTTCGACCATCTCGCGGCGAACAGCCTGCCGCTGCTCGTCCTCGGCTTCCTCACCGCGGTGTCCGGCATCCGCCGCTTTCTCGCCGTCGTCACCGTGACGATCCTCGTCAGCGGCCTGGGCGTCTGGCTCACCGCACCCGCCGACTCCCTGACCGCGGGCGCGTCCGGCGTCGTGTTCGGCCTCTTCGGCCATCTGCTGGTACGGGGCTTCGTGGACCGCCGCATCGGTGACGTGGTCGTGGGACTCCTCGTCGGCGCGGTGTACGGCTCGATCCTGTGGGGCGTCCTGCCGACGGCGACCGGAGTCAGCTGGCAGGGGCATCTCTTCGGGCTGCTGGGCGGGGTGTTCGCGGCCTTCGCGTTCCGCCGCCCTCGGGACGCCCGAATACGCGTATAGCCGATGCATGCGCGTATACCCGGCGTACGGGCACCGGCCGCGTACGGCCCGGGTGTGCGAGCCGGTCCGGAGCGCCCCCTCGTGCGTCCCGGACCGAACGCGCCCTGCCCCGACTCCAGGTTGGACAGGACGTCGCCGACGAGCCTCTTCCCCCAAAGAGCGCCCGTCGGCGACGAACTCGTGCGGCCCGTCCGGGCAGACCGCACCTGCGCGGGTCACCGGCACCCTGCGACAAGGCCGGGGCGACGCCGTGCGGACACGTTGGTGCCGCGCGGTGGCCAGTGCTCCTGTCTGCCGGTGACCAAGCCCTTGCTCCCGATAGGCTCCGCACGGACAGGTTCGTGCATATCCGCGGTGATGTGGAGTGGTCTGCTGTTGCCAGCGCGTGTTTGGCAACACGGGGCGGGCAGCGGACTGTTGGGGGGATGACGATCGAGGACAACGCCTTGGGTGCCGAACTGCGCCGCCGCCGCGTCGCAGCAGGACTGTCGCTCAGTGAACTGGCCCACAAGGTGCACTGCAGCCGCAGTTTCCTGAGCCGGGTCGAGACCGGTCAGCGACGGGCGTCCGTGGAGCTGGCACAGCTGTGTGAGCAGGTGCTGGACGCCAGGGGGGCGTTGACCGCTCTGGCCCCACCGAGCCTCGACTCCTTACCGAGGCCGGTCGGGACCGGGTCCGGAAGACGGGCGGCCAAACCGGCCGGAGGCGGCGCACTCCGGGCCGGCGCCCAGCGGAACCACGAGTTCGACCGGCTGCTCAGACGCGGCGACCTGAGCCACACCACCGGTGACATGCGGGAGGCCGACCGTCTCTACCGGGCCGCGCTCCACGGTGCCGCGGGGGACCCCCGGGCACAGGCCGAGGCCGTGATCCGGATGGCCCGGCGCTGGTCGGACCCCGGACAGGTCGACCACGAACTGCTGCATCTGATCAGGAACAGTCTGGCCGAGTTACAGGGCGACGGCGGGGCCGAGGCCGTGGGCCTGCGGCTGCGCCTCACCGCACACCTGGCGAAGAAGGTGTCTATGGCGGTCAGCGAGGACACCGCGACCGGCCGGGTGGGCCCCGAGGAAGGGGCCGGACTCGCCGACGACACACTGAGCCGATTATCGGCGGACGGCAGGGACGGCAGGGACGGCAGGGACGGCAGAGACGGCAGAGACGGCAGCGGCGCTCGGGACGACGAGGTGCGCTGTGAAGTGCTCACCGAATGCCGCTGGGCGCGCTACGACTTCACACCGGCGGCCGACGCCCTGGCGCTGTCCCGGCAACTGCACGACGCCGCGGTCCGGCTCGACTCCCCCTACTTCCACGGCGAGGCGCTCATGGCCCTCGTCATCGACCAGTTGCGCACCGGCAGGGTCTACAGCGCGCTGGCCACCGCGAGCCAGTACCGCAAGTACGCCGCCGACACCCGCAGCGTCCTCGCCACCTGGCAGCGGCACACCCTGGACGCCCTGCTCGACCTGTGGCACGGCAGGTTCGACGCGGCGGCCGACTGGATCCTCGGCGAGGCGCCGAAGTACATCGAGTCACTGCACGCCGATCTCGCGGTCCCCGCCGACACCCTGCGCCAGACCCGCGTGGGCCAGGCCTTCTGGCTGCTGCGCGAACAGGGCCGGATGGCGGAGCTGTTCACCTCGGACCTGGCCGAGGACGTCGAACGGCACGCCTACTTCCCCATCTGGCGGGCCGGCCTCGCACTCGCCCTCTGCGAGACCGGGCAGCACGCCGAGGCGGCGGACCTGCTGGTGGGCTTCGCCGCCGACACCGTCGCCTTCAGCCGGTTCCCGCCCTCCGGCTGGGCGGTGCCCACCCTCGTCGTACTCGCCGAGGCCTGCGCGGCCCTGGACATCCAGGGCGGCTACGAGAGCCGGCTGAGGGAGCTTCTGCCGGGACTGCGCGAGCGGTTGGCGCCGCACGACGGACAGCAGATCGCGCTCGCCGGCTGGCCCACCGTGCTGGTCGGCTCGACCGCGCGGGCCCGTGGTCTGCTGGCACTGGCCGCGGGGGAGCCGGAAACCGCACTCGGCCACTTCCGGCAGGGCGCCGTACCCGCCCGTTCGTCGCAGCCGGAACTCGCCAGGCTCCGGCTGGCCCGGGCCCGTGCGCTGCGCGGCGTCGGCGGCGCCGGCAACGAGGCCGAGGCGCGGAGCCTTCTGCAGGAGGCCCTGCGCAGCGCACGGGCCTACGGCATGGCGGGACTCGCGGCACAGTGCGGGCGGCTCCTGGAGAACCCCGGCCGGGACTGACCGCGCGTTCGCGGCCGGCCCGTGCGGTGCAGGGGCCGCGCAATTCACGGCCCAGCCCGGTTCACGGTCCGGCTCGGTTGTCGGACCCCCGTGCAAGGATGACCGCTCGATCGGGGTCAGCGGGGTATGAGGGGCGTCATGGCGGAGGGTGAGAGGGCTGTCGGCAGTCCCGTGGCGGCGGGGCGCAAGGCGCGGGAGGTCCTCGCGCGGGGCGAGCGGCTGGGCGGGCTCGTACGGAACGTGCTCGCCGACCACGTCCGGGCGGTGGAGCAGGTACGGGCCGCCCTCGCCCCTCTCCTCGCCGAGCTGGTCGCCCAGGAACTGGAGGGCATCCCCGTCTCCCGGCTGAAGGACGTCACCGAGGGGCGGCTGCGGCTCGGGGCCCTGGAGAGCGCCGGATTCGGCAGCGTACGCCCGGTGTTCGAGGCGAGTCGGTACGAACTGCGGCAGATTCCGGGAGTCGGCGCGCAGACCGCCGACCAGGCGCTCGCCGCCGCCCGGCAGATCGCCCGCGCCCTGGAAGAGACCGTGTCCGTACGGATCGACGTGGACCACCCGGAGCCGCGGACCACCGCCCTCGTCATCGCGCTGCGGCGGATCGTCGAGGCGGGGCCCGACCTGCGCAGGGCCGTGGACGCGGCCCGGGGACTGCAGCGACAGCTCGCGGCCCTCCTTCCGGCGGCGCGGCCGGCCGGCGGACGTCTGCGGATGGCGCTGATGGGCAGGGCAGGGCGGGAGAGCGTACTCGCGGCGGTGGCCGAGCTGCGCACGCTCGTCGCCGAAGCCGTCTCCAAGGGCGTACCGATGCTGCTCACCCAGGCCTCCACCGACCTGCTGCGGGAGTCCTCGTCCGACGCCGGGGCGTGGGTGGACTTCGAGCTGCGGTCCGCGGAGTACTACAGCCAGCTCGCCGAGATCGCCGGCAGCGCGCCCGACGTCGAGGCGTCCGAGGGCTTTCTGCCGGCGGAGGTCGCCGACCGGGTGCACGCTCAGGGGCTCGACGACACCCACCGCCGGGTCTCGTTGCGCGGCTACCAGTCCTTCGGCGCGCGGTTCGCGCTGGCCCAGCGGCGGGTGGTCCTCGGCGACGAGATGGGGCTCGGCAAGACCATCCAGGCCATCGCGGTCCTCGCGCACCTCGCCGCCGACGGGCACCGGCACTTCCTGGTGGTGTGCCCGGCGAGCGTGCTGATCAACTGGACGCGGGAGATCGGCGCCCGCAGCACCCTGCGCGCGGTGCCCGTGCACGGCCCGGAACGGCTGGACGCGTACGCCGAGTGGCGTGAGCGCGGTGGGGTCGCCGTCACCACCTTCGACGTGCTGCACAGCCTGCCGGATCCGAAGAAGGCCGAGAAGAACCCGCTGGACGCGCCCGCCGCGCTCGTCGTCGACGAGGCCCACTACGTGAAGAATCCCGAGGCCCGCCGCTCCCGTGCCGTCGCGCGCTGGACCGACCGCTGCGAGCGCGTCCTGTTTCTCACGGGTACGCCCATGGAGAACCGCGTGGAGGAGTTCCGTACGCTCGTCCGCTACCTCCAGCCCGACCTGGTGCCGAGGATCCAGGGCAGTGACGCCGTCGCGGGGCCGCACACGTTCCGCAGGTCCGTCGCCCCCGCCTATCTGCGGCGCAACCAGCAGGACGTGCTGACCGAACTGCCCGCGCTGGTGCAGGTCGACGAATGGGAGGAGTTCAGCGCGGCCGACGAGGACGCTTACCGGGAGGCGGTCGCCGCGGGGAATTTCATGGCGATGCGCAGGGCCGCGTACGCGCACGCGGAGAAGTCGGCGAAGCTTCAGCGATTGCGTGAGCTGGTGACCGAGGCGGCCGCGAACGAAATGAAGGTGGTCGTCTTCTCGTACTTCCGTGACGTGCTCGCCGCTGTGCAGCAGGCTCTGGGAGGTGTTGGCGTCGGCGCGGGCGCAGGAGCCGGCGTTGTGCTGGGGCCGCTCGCCGGGGGTGTGCCGGCGGTGCGTCGGCAGCAGCTCGTCGACGAGTTCACGGACGCGGCCGGGCACGCGGTGCTGCTCTGTCAGATCGAGGCGGGCGGGATCGGGCTCAATCTGCAGGCCGCGTCCGTGGTGATTCTGTGTGAACCGCAGGTCAAGCCGACGCTGGAGCATCAGGCTGTCGCGCGGGCGCATCGGATGGGGCAGGTGCGGTCGGTTCAGGTGCATCGGTTGCTCGCGACGGACAGTGTGGACGATCGGTTGTTGCGAATTCTTGAGAGCAAGGCGCGGCTTTTCGATGCGTACGCCCGGCGTAGTGATGTGGCTGAGGCTTCGCCTGATGCGGTTGATGTGTCTGACGGGGCGATAGCTCGGCGGATAGTGGAGGAGGAGCAGGAGCGGTTGGCTTTTGCGCCCCGCGCTTGAGGGGGTGCGCCGTTTTCGGCGCCCTGAAGATTGCGCCGTTCCCCGCGCCCCTCAAGACAAAAGACTGCGCCGTTCCCCGCGCCCCTTAAAGGCGAAAGGCGAAAGGCGAAAGACTGCGCCGTTCCCCGCGCCCCTGGAGGGCGAAAGGCGAAAGATTGCGCCGTTCTCCGTGTCCCTAAGTGGCGGGGGTTGCCGGGCCTGATTTCAGGCCTGCGCCGCATAGGGGGATTACTGCTGTGCGGGGGCCCAGGGCGCCTTCTCGGGCCGCTGCCCAGCACGCGGCCCCTGTCGATTCCACGTACAGGCCCTGGGAGGCCAGGTCGGTCTGGGCGTGGCGGATCTGGTCCTCCGTCACGGTGAGGAACGTGCCGCCCGACTCGCGTGCCGCCCGCAGGATCTGGCGGGCCCTCGGCGGGCGGGGGATCGCGATGCCCTCGGCGAACGTGGGGGCGGCCGGGGTGACCCCGACCAGGTCGTCCGCCCCGTCGTGCCAGGCGCGGGCGAGCGGGGCGACCGCGGCGGACTGGACCGCGTACAGCGCGGGTCTGCGGTCGATCAGACCCGCCGCGTGCAGTTCGGCGACGGCGAGTGCCGCGCCGAGCAGGAGCGTGCCGTTCCCGACGGGTACGACCAGCACCTCGGGGAGCCGTCCGCCGAGCTCCTCCCACACCTCGTGGACGTACGTCTTCGTGCCGTGCAGGAAGTACGGGTTGAAGACGTGCGAGGCGTAGAACGTGCCCTCCTCGTCCGCCGCCTTCCGGGCCGCCCACGCGGTCGCCTCACGGTCGCCCGCAACCATCTCAAGCCGGGCCCCGTGCGCCGCGATCTGCTCCAGTTTCTTGGCGGACGTGCCCTCGGGGACGTACACCGTGCACGACAGCCGGGCCCGGGCGCAGTACGCGGCGACGGCCGTGCCCGCGTTGCCGCTGCTGTCCGCGACGACCCGCCGGGGCCGCAGCCGCAGGGCCAGCTCGGCGAGCATGACGGCCCCGCGGTCCTTGAAGGAGAGCGTCGGCATGAGGAAGTCCAGTTTGGCCGTGACGCCCTCCCGGAGCGGGACCAGCGGGGTGCGGCCCTCGCCCAACGACACCGAGGGGGCCGGCAGCGGCAGGCACTCCGTGTACCGCCAGAGTGAGTTCACCCTGCCCGTCAGGGATTTGAGGGTCGCGGGCGTCGGTGCGAAGTCCAGGTCGAGCGGGCCGCGGCAGACCGGGCAGCACCACGCGAGGGAGTCCGTGGGGACGCGTGTGCCGTCCACCGGGCAGAAACAATCCGGCAAGGGAGTCATCCCCGCAGGTTAGATGCCCCGCTTGATGACGGTCTGTCATGGCGGGCATATGTCAGCCCCGTTGCGTCGGCGCAGGACTCTTGTGCATTTCCTGTGGGAGCCGCAATCTTTCTGGCTGAGCGCATGGTTCGGCGTGCTGAACAAGCCGGAGTGAACCTGCCTCGGGCGCGCCCGTGCGACCCGCACCACCTTGTGAGTGCACGACCGCACCCCTCTCAGCGCCGCACCACCACTGCACCACCAGTGCACCGTCAGCGCACCACCGATCGAGGAGGATCCCTCAGATGGCAGTGATGCGTCATGCCCGGCGAAGACTTGCCGGTGGAAGATGTGCCGGTATCGCTCTCGGTATCGGCTCGGCGGCTCTTGTCGGCAGCCTCGTCTCCGCGCTCCCGGCCCAGGCCGCGGGCCCCGAAGGCTTCATCCAGTACGCGGGCGCGCCCGGCGCGATCGCGGACAGCTACATCGTGACGCTCCACGCGGACGTCGCGAAGGCCGGCTCGGCCGAGGGCAGGGCCCTGGCCCAGAAGTACGGCGCCACCGTCGAGCGTACGTACAAGAAGGCGCTGAACGGTTACGCCGTCGAGGCGAGCGCGGCCGAGGCGAAGAGGTTCGCCGCCGACCCGGCCGTCGACTCCGTCGTCCAGAACCGCGTCTTCTCGATTCTGACGACCCAGCCCAACCCGCCCTCCTGGGGCCTGGACCGTATCGACCAGGCGGCCCTGCCGCTGAACCAGAGCTACACCTACGACGACACCGCGGGCGAGGGTGTCACCGCGTACATCATCGACACCGGTGTCCGTATCAGCCACACCGACTTCGGCGGCCGGGCCTCCTACGGCTACGACGCCGTCGACAACGACAACACCGCACAGGACGGCCACGGCCACGGCACGCACGTCGCCGGCACGGTCGGCGGCACGTCGTACGGCGTCGCCAAGAAGGCGAGGATCGTCGGCGTACGGGTGCTCAACAACGCGGGCTCCGGAACCACCGCCCAGGTCGTCGCGGGCATTGACTGGGTGACGTCCAACGCCGTCAAACCGGCCGTCGCCAACATGAGCCTCGGCGGCACCGTCGACACGGCGATCGACACCGCCGTACGCAACTCCATAGCCTCCGGCATCACCTACGCCGTCGCGGCCGGCAACGAGAGCACCAACGCCTCCACCCGCTCGCCCGCCCGGGTCACCGAGGCCATCACGGTCGGCGCCACCACCAGCACCGACGCCAGGGCGAGCTACTCCAACTACGGCGCCGTCCTCGACCTCTTCGCCCCCGGCTCGTCCATCACCTCCGCCTGGGGCACGGGCGACAGCGCGACCAACACCATCTCCGGAACGTCGATGGCGACCCCGCATGTCGCCGGGGCCGCCTCGCTCTACCTGGCGGACAATCCCACCGCCGCGCCGGCCGCCGTGCAGAGCGCGCTGGTCGCCGCGGCCACGACCGGGGTCGTCACCAGTCCCGGCACCGGGTCGCCGAACCGGCTGCTGCGGGTCGGCGACGGGGGTACGCCGCCGCCGACCGGTTCGTACTTCGAGAACACGGCGGACTACGCGATCGCCGACAACTCCACCGTGAACTCGTCCGTGACGGTGAGCGGGGTCACGGGCAACGCGCCCGCGGCGCTCAGCGTGCCGGTGAACATCGTCCACACGTACATCGGTGACCTCCAGGTCCAGTTGGTCGCTCCCGACGGGACTGCCTACACGCTGAAGGCGTACGGGACGGGTGGCTCCACGGACAACATCAACACCGCGTACACGGTGAACGCGTCGGCCGAGGTCGCCAACGGGACGTGGACGTTGCGGGTGAGTGACAACGCGTCGCTCGACACGGGGTACGTCAACTCGTGGGCTCTGCAGTTCTGACCCGGGCCCCGTCTTTCCGCCCCCGCCGCCCCTACCCTTCCCGTCACTGACTCGGGGGCGCTGCCCCCGAACCCCCGGTCCTCGAACGCCGGACGGGCTGAATACGTTCCAGCCCGTCCGGCGTTCGAGGACGAGCGCGAAGCGCGACACGGGGGCGAGGGGGCGGAGCCCCCATGCGGCCGGCGGAAGAAAACGCTGTTCCGCCTCGCCCGCACCCCGCTTACCATGCGCTTTGTCGCACACGGTTCCACTCGGACGAGGAGCACAGCACAAGTGGAGATACCCCCGCCCGGGTACGGGCAGCAGCAACCGCAGGCCCCGTACCCGGGCCAGGGGCCGTACCCGCCGCAGGGACCCGCCCCGTACGGGTATCAGCCCTGGGGGCACGGCTACTCCCCGTACAACACCCCGGCGCCCGTCAACGGCCTCGCCATCTCCGCGCTGGTGCTCGGCGTCCTCTGCTTCCTGCCGCTGGTCGGGCTGGTTCTCGGGCTCGTCGCGCTGGGGCAGATCAAGAGGAAGGGCGAACGCGGCAAGGGCATGGCGATCGCCGGGATCGTCCTGTCCGGCCTCGGCACCGCGATCCTCGCGCTCGCGCTCGCCACCGGCGGCGCGGCCGGTTTCTGGGAGGGCTTCAAGGAAGGCGCGCGCGACGCGGGTGGCAGCGGCGCCGTCTTCTCGCTGGAGAAGGGCCAGTGCTTCGACACGCAGGGCGGTTCCCTGGAGGGCATGGCCTACGACGTCGACACGGTGCCCTGCGAGGGTGAGCACGACGGAGAGGTCTTCGCGAACTTCCCGATGCAGGACGGCGGGTACCCGGGCGACGACGCCGTCACCGAGGCCGCCGACGACAAGTGCTACTCGCTCCAGTACGCCTACGCGATGGACTCCTGGGCCGTCCCGGACGACGTCGACATCTACTACTTCACGCCCACGCGCGACAGCTGGGGCTTCGGGGACCGCGAGATCAGCTGCGTCTTCGGCAACATGGACGAGAAGAGCACCCTGACCGGCTCCCTGCGCCAGGACGCGACGACCCTCGACGCCGACCAGGTCGCCTACCTGGAGGCGGCGGAGGTCCTCAACGAGGCGATGGACTCGGCGCCCGAGGAGGAGTACGTCGAGGACGACCTGCCCGGTCACAAGGCGTGGGCGACCCGGGTCTCGGACGCTCTCACCGAGCAGGTCGGCCTGCTGCGCACGCACCAGTGGCCCGCCGACGCCGAGAAGCCGGTCGCCACACTCGCCGGGCACCTGGAGTCCGCGAAGAAGGAGTGGGCCGACGCGGCGAAGACCTCCGACGTGGACACCTTCTACGAGCACTACGGCAGGGCGCTGGACCTGACCGACGCGAAGAAGTCCGTCACGACACGCAAGGCCCTGGGGCTTGAGTCGACCCCGCCGCCCGCCTACGAGGACGGCAACGGTGAGGACGGCAGCAGCGACGACGAGGGCTCGGGAGGCGGCGGCGCCGAGGTGTGAAACCGGCTGTAGCGGAAAGAAAGTGCCTGCGTAAAGCCCCCGAAGGCCCTAAATCATCACATCGAGTGATTCTCTGGCCTTTACTTGCCTGGTACATCCCACGGTTGCCACCCTGTTGCTGTCTGTACAACCTGAGGGAGTGGCCAGTGACATTCGGTGAGCAGCCGGCGTATCTGCGCGTCGCCGGCGATCTTCGCAAGAAGATCGTCGACGGATCGCTGCCACCGCACACCAGACTCCCGTCGCAGGCCAGAATCCGCGAGGAGTACGGGGTCTCCGACACGGTCGCCCTGGAGGCCCGCAAGGTGCTGATGGCCGAGGGGCTGGTCGAGGGCCGCTCCGGGTCCGGTACGTATGTGCGCGCGCGCCCGGTGCCCCGCCGTGTCGCCCGCTCCGGATACCGCGCGGACAGCGGCTCGACCCCGTTCCGCCAGGAGCAGGCCGACCCGGCCGCGCGCGGTACGTGGGAGTCGCACAGCGCGCAGACGGAGGCGAGCGTCGCCGTCGCCGAGCGGCTCGGCGTCGAGGCCGGCGAGCGGGTGATGTGCACGAAGTACGTCTTCCGGGACGCGGGCGAGGCGATGATGCTCTCCACCTCCTGGGAGCCCCTCGCCGTCACGGGCCGCACTCCGGTGATGCTCCCCGAGGAGGGGCCCCTCGGCGGGATGGGCGTGGTCGAGCGCATGGCCGCCATCGACGTGGTCGTGGACAACGTCACGGAGGAGGTGGGCGCCCGGCCCGGCCTCGCCGAGGAGTTGTCGGCGCTGGGCGGAGTGCCGGGCCATGTCGTGCTCGTCATCCAGCGCACGTACTACGCGTCGGGCCGCCCGGTCGAGACGGCGGACGTGGTCGTGCCGGCGGACCGGTACCGGATCGCCTACCACCTGCCGGTGAAGTAGGTCCTGCCGTCAGCCGTCAGCCGTCAGCCGTCAGCCGTCAGCCGTCAGCCGTCAGCCGTCCGTCGGGCGGTCCGCCGGTGCAATCCGGTCGTTCTGACGGCGGGGCCGGGGCCGGTCCGCGCCCCGTCGGCGGGGCGCATCGGGGGTGGCAGGGGGTGTCAGGGGGCGTATCCACGAGGATGTGCCCTTTCCGTGCTGGCCGGTTGCTTACGCCGTGCGTACCTCTTTGTGTAAAGCCGTATTCGCTGCGTGAAGGTTAGGCGTAGGCTCCGGCATATGCGGATTGCGGTTTCCTTATGGAACGGCGCTGAGCGCGAACCGGGGGCGGGGAGTGGAGGGACGCGATGAACGACGGCACGATCACACTTCCCTGGCTCGTCGTCCGACAGGACGACAACGGCAATCGCTATCGCGTCGGCAGGTACGCGACCAGGGCCGAGGCCCAGAAGATCGCGGACAGCCTCGACGACCGGGGGCACAAGCAGCTGTACTGGGTCGAGCGCATCGCGCAGAACGGCGCCAGGTGACGGCCGCCGGGTGATCGGCGCCTGACGGTTCCCGCAGCTCCCGTAGGCTCCCGCGCATGACCGAACTGATCGTGGTGGTGGGGGCCGCCGTGCTGAGTGACGGGCGCCTGCTCGCCGCGCGTCGCAGTGCGCCTGTGGAGTTGGCCGGGCGCTGGGAGCTTCCCGGGGGGAAGGTCGAACCCGGGGAGAGCCCTGAGCGGGCGCTGGTGCGGGAGCTCCGGGAGGAGCTGGGGGTCGAGGCGGAACTGGTGGGGCGGGTACCGGGGGAGTATGCCCTGCGGTCGCCTCATGTGCTGCGGGTGTGGACGGTTCGCCTGCTGCCCGGTTCGCCTGAGCCCCTCGCCCTCCAGGACCACGACGAGCTGCGCTGGTTGACTGCGGACGAGTTGTGGCACGTCGACTGGTTGGACCAGGACGTGCCGGCTGTCGCCGAGGTCGCGCGGGTGGTGTGGGGTGTCACCTACTCAGGGGCTCCGCCCCCGAACCCCCGCTCCTTAAACGCCGGAAGGGCTGTCGGTTAGCCCGTCCGGCGTGTGAGGACGAGCGCGCAGCGCGATTGCGGGGGTATGGGGGCGGCAGCCCCATAAGCGGGAGCCGTGGCACAGAACAACGTCGTGCGGGGGTGCGATACGCGCGTCGTACGTGGGACGCTCGCTCTCGCGGGGCGCGTGTGGAGAGTGATGCGGGCTCGGAGTACGCCGTTCGTGGCACGGCACGCCCTCACACACGGTACTTCGCCCGGGATATCGGGTATGTGCCCATTAACCCCGTGAAACCGGACACGGTCCGCTGCAGGCCTGGGAGTGAGCTGCGTGATTCACGCCGAGGGCGATGTCGCCGAGTGGACCTTCCCTGCGGAGCCTGGCGCCGTCGGAACCGCCCGTGCCGTGGTCCGCGGCCAACTGCGCGCCTGGGGCCTCGATCCCCTGAGTGATGTGACGGCGTTGCTGGTCAGCGAGCTGGTGACCAACTCCCTGCGGCATGCGACCGGCCCCATCGGCGTCCGCCTCGTACGTCCCTCGGGTCTGCTGGGCGCCCTGCTGGTGGAGGTTTCCGACCCGCTGCCCGACCCGCCCCGGCAGCGCTCCGCCCAGCCCGACGACGAGACCGGTAGAGGGCTCCAGCTGGTGGCGGACTCCGCGCGCCGCTGGGGCACCAGACCAGGCGAAACGGGTAAGACGGTGTGGTTCGAGCTGGCCCTCCCCGGCTGATCGCCCGCTCTTCGGTGAGGTCCGCGAGCGGTCCGGCCCGTCTCGGCCACAGAGACGGACCGGGTCGGTGGTTCGAGGGGGTGTCACGTGGTTAGAAGACTGGGAGTGTTTGTCGCAGCCGGTCCTAAAAGCATCGGGACCGTGCTGTGATCGTGAACACCGTGTTGTGCGGCTCCGTAGTGCTGGATACTGCGGGCAGCCGCTTTCGGTGACCGGTGCCGGGCGCGGTGAGCTGGAGGGGACGGTTCGCGTGAGCGAGATACCAGCGAAGGCCACGGAGTCCGAGGACCCGTCGGGCGGCGCGATGGCTGATGCGACGACAGGCGATGACGCCACGCCCGCGGCGGGCAGGACGACGGCCGGAGCGTTGGACGGAACGTCGGACGGAGTGCTCGGCGCAGCGCCGGACGAAGCGTCGGGCGACACGTCCGGTGAGGTCGTGTGGCAGAGCAGTCCGCCCGGTTCGATCTACGACTACATCAAGGTCGCCTCGTTCTCGATCGGCCCCGACGGCCTCGTCGACCAGTGGAGCCTGCGCGCCGAGCAGCTCTTCGGCATCCCGGCCGACCGCGCCGTGGGCCTGGACCCCATCGAGGCCTTCGTGGCGGAGGACAGGCGCGACGTCGGCCAGCGGAAGATGGCCGAAGTCCTCGACGGCAGGGAGTGGACCGGTGTGGTCCCCTTCCGGCTGCCCGACCCCGAGGGCAGCGGCCGGGTCATCGAGGGGCTCGCCGAGGTCTACGTCATGCCGACGCGGACCGAGGAGGGCGAACGGGCCGCCGTGTGCATCGTCGTGGACGTACGCACGCTCCGCAGTATCGAAACGGACCTCGCCGCCTCGCAGGCAATTTTCGGCCAATCTCCCTTCGGTTTCCTCCTGATCGACCCGGACCTGCGGATTCGCCGCGCCAACCAGCGGTTCGCCTCGACCTTCGGTGGCACCGTCGACGACCACCGCGGCCGCACGGTCAAGGACTATCTGTCGCCGGGCGAGACCGACCGCGTCTCGGCGATACTGCGCCGGGTCCTGGAGACGGGCGACTCCGTCACCGAGATGCTGGTCACGGGCACCGTCCCCGGTTCCACCGAGCGCCGCCACTGGTCCATCAACCTCTATCGCGTACACGGCGGTTCGGGCCGTCCGATCGGCGTCGCGTGGCTGGGTACCGACATCACCGCGCGCCGCGCCGCCGCCCGTGAGGCCGCGCAGGCCCGGCGCAATCTCGCCCTCCTGAACGAGGCGGGAGCGCGTATAGGGAACTCGCTCGATCTGGAGACCACGGCCCGCGAACTCCTCGACGTGGCCGTCCCCGGCTTCTGCGACCTGGCCGCCGTCGACCTCTACCAAGGTCTGCTCGCCGGTGACGAGACCCCGCCGGGCCTCGCCGACGGCAGCGCCGAACTGCGCCGGGTCGCCTACGCCAGCGCCGTGTCCGACGCGCCCTTCGTCGGCGGCCGCAAGCCCGTGAGCGTCGGCGCGGTCCACCACTTCGCCTTCAACTCCTCCTGCGCGGACGCCCTGCGCACCGCCAAGCCGCAGTTCGTCGCCGCGGAGGAGGGCGGGCTGATCCAGTCCACGCTCGCGGTGCCGATGGTCGCCCACGACACGGTCGTCGGCATCGTCCAGTTCTCCCGTACGAAGGGCAGCGAGCCGTTCGGGGAGCGCGACCGGGCGCTGGCGGTCGAGCTGGCCGCACGGGCCGCCGTCTGTATGGACAACGCGCGCCTGTACCGCCGCGAGCACGAACGCGCCCTGATCCTCCAGCGCTCCCTGCTGCCCCCGGGCGACCCGGAGGCCTCCGGCCTGGACATCGCCTGCCGCTACCTCCCGGGGAACGCGGCCACGGAGGTCGGCGGCGACTGGTTCGACGTCATCGAACTGCCGGGTCACCGCACGGCGTTGGTCGTGGGCGACGTCATGGGCCGCGGTCTTCGCGCGGCTGTCGCGATGGGTGAACTCCGCACGGCCGTACGCACCCTGGCCCTTCTCGACCTCGAACCGGCCGAGGTGCTCTCCGCGTTGGACGAGGTCGCCCGGGGCCTGGGCACGCCGGGCGGCACCCAGCAATCTACGCGCGGTGCCCGCCAGTCCCGGGACGCCGACCTCTCCGAGGTGTACCTCGCCACCTGTGTGTACGCGGTCTACGACTCCGTGACCCGCCGCTGTACGTTCGCCAACGCCGGCCACCTTCCGCCGGTCCTCGTCGAACCGGGCGAGAGCGCGCTCATGCTCGACGTACCGCCGGGAATACCGCTCGGCGTCGGTGGCGAGCCGTTCGAGGAGGTGGAGGTCGAACTCCCGGAAGGGGCCCTCCTGGCGCTCTACACGGACGGACTGGTCGAATCCCGCGACCACCCCCTCGATGAGGGCCTGCAGGCCTTCGTGGGCGCCCTCACCGACCCCTCCAGCCTGCTGGAGGACGTCTGCGACCACGTCCTCAGCACCCTCGACACGCACCACGGCGAGGACGACATCGCGTTGTTGATGGCACGTGTCCAGGGGCTGCCCGCCGACTCGGTGGGCGACTGGACGCTGCCGCGCGAGCCGCGCAGTGTGGGCCGCGCACGCGAGTTCGCCAGGAACCAACTGGTCGGCTGGGACCTGGAACCGCTCGTCGACACGGCCGAACTGCTCGTCAGTGAACTCGTCACCAACGCCCTGCGCTACGGCGAGGGCGAGATCCGCCTCCGTCTCCTCCTCGACCGCACCCTGGTCTGCGAGGTCTGGGACGCCGGTCTCGTCCAGCCCCGCCGCCGCCGGGCCCGCGACACGGACGAGGGCGGCCGCGGACTCCAGCTGGTGGGGCTCCTCAGCACCTCCTGGGGCTCCCGCCGCACACCCCGCGGGAAGACGGTGTGGTTCGAACTCCCCCTGCCCCACGCCGGAAAGCCCCTCACGGACCCCGCGGCGGCCCTGCTGAGCCTGTTCTGACCCCGCCGCCCCTCTCACCCTCCTGAAGAACGCCTGCCGATCTTCGAACCCAGCCAGACCAGCGGGTCGTACTTGCGGTCGATCGCGCGTTCCTTCAGGGGGATCAGGGCGTTGTCCGTGATCTTGATGCCCTCGGGGCAGACCTCGGTGCAGCACTTGGTGATGTTGCAGTAGCCGAGTCCGTGCTCGTCCTGGGCGGTCCTCCTGCGGTCGAGGCCGTTCTCGTCGGCCGCGTCCAGCGGATGCATGTCCAGCTCGGCCACCCGCATCAGGAAGCGCGGACCGGCGAAGGCGGCCTTGTTCTCCTCGTGGTCGCGCACCACATGGCAGGTGTCCTGGCACAGGAAGCACTCGATGCACTTGCGGAACTCCTGCGACCGGTCCACGTCCTCCTGCATCATCCGGTACTCACCCGGCCCGACGCCTTCCGGCGGCACGAAGGCGGGCACCTCCCGCGCCTTCGTGTAGTTGAAGCCGACGTCGGTCACGAGGTCGCGGATCACCGGGAAGGCCCGCAGGGGAGTGACGGTGATCGTCTCCTCCCGGGTGAACACCGACATCCGGGTCATGCACAGCAGCCGGGGCCGGCCGTTGATCTCCGCCGAACACGAACCGCATTTGCCCGCCTTGCAGTTCCAGCGCACGGCGAGGTCCGGGGCCCGGGTCGCCTGGAGCCGGTGGATGATGTCGAGGACCACCTCGCCGTCGTTCACCTCGACCCCGAAGTCCTGCAGGCCGCCGCCCTCGACGTCCCCGCGCCACACCTTGAAGCGGGCCTCGTAGCTGCTCACTCGTGGAGCTCCTCTTCGGCGAGGTACTTGACCAGCTCTTCCTTCTCGAAGAGAGCGAGCAGGTCGGGTCGGATGGGTTCGGTGGTCTCCCGTACGAGGTCGATCTGACCGTGCACCGGGTCCGTCGCCGCCAGGCCGCCGGTGGGGTCGGTCAGCTGACAGAGCAGGTTCACGCGCCGCCAGGCCCGGTCCATCGCCGGGTGGTCCTCCCGGGTGTGGCCGCCGCGTGACTCGGTGCGCTCCAGCGCGGCCCGCGCCACGCACTCGCTGACGAGCAGCATGTTCCGCAGGTCGAGCGCGAGGTGCCAGCCGGGGTTGAACTGCCGGTGCCCCTCGACGCCGGCCCGCCGTGCCCGTACCCGCAGATCCGCGAGTTTCTCCAGGGCCGCCTCCATCTCCGCCTCCCGGCGGATGATGCCGACGAGGTCGTTCATCGCCTGCTGGAGCTCCTGGTGGAGGGTGTACGGGTTCTCCGGCGGCCGGCCGGCCTCCTCGCCGGGCGCGGGCCCCTCGGCCGAGAAGGGCCGCAACGCCTCGGCGGCGGCCGCGTCGACCTGGGCGTCGTCCACGAGGGGGCGCCCGCCGGCGGGTCCGGTGAGCCCGGTGGCGTACTCCGCGGCGTGCAGTCCGGCCCGCCGCCCGAACACCAGCAGGTCGGAGAGCGAGTTCCCGCCGAGCCGGTTGGAACCGTGCATCCCGCCCGCGACCTCACCGGCCGCGAAGAGGCCGGGCACCCCGCGGGCCGCCGCGGTGTCCGACTCGACCGCGATGCCGCCCATCACGTAGTGGCAGGTCGGCCCGACCTCCATCGCCTCGGCGGTGATGTCGACGTCCGCGAGCTCCTTGAACTGGTGGTACATGGACGGCAGCCGACGCCGGATCACCTCGGCGGGCATCCGGGTCGACACGTCCAGGAACACCCCGCCGTGGGGCGAGCCGCGACCCGCCTTCACCTCGGAGTTGATGGCCCGTGCCACCTCGTCCCGGGGGAGCAGTTCGGGTGGGCGCCGATTGTGGTCCGGGTCCTCGTACCAGCGGTCGCCCTCCTCCTCGGACTGCGCGTACTTCTCCTTGAACACGTCCGGGATGTACTCGAACATGAACCGCTTGCCCTCGGAGTTCCTGAGCACCCCGCCGTCCCCGCGCACCGACTCCGTGACGAGGATCCCCTTCACGGACGGCGGCCAGACCATGCCCGTCGGGTGGAACTGCACGAACTCCATGTTCAGCAGCGGCGCCCCGGCGAGCAGCGCCAGCGCGTGCCCGTCGCCCGTGTACTCCCACGAGTTCGACGTCACCTTGAATGACTTGCCGATACCGCCGGTGGCGACCACGACCGAAGGTGCCTCAAGCACGAAGAAGCGGCCGGACTCCCGTGCGTAGCAGAAGGCCCCGGACACGCGGCTGTCCTCCTTGAGGAGCCGGGTGACCGTGCACTCCTGGTAGACCTTCAGGCGTGACTCGTAGTCACCGGTCTCCTTGAAGTCCTCCTGCTGGAGCGACACGATCTTCTGCTGGAGCGTGCGGATCAGTTCCAGGCCCGTACGGTCGCCGACGTGCGCGAGTCTCGGGTACTCGTGTCCGCCGAAGTTGCGCTGGGAGATGCGCCCGTCCGCCGTACGGTCGAAGAGGGCGCCCCAGGTCTCCAGCTCCCACACGCGGTCGGGGGCCTCCTGGGCGTGCAGCTCGGCCATCCGCCACTGGTTGAGGAACTTGCCCCCGCGCAGGGTGTCGCGGAAGTGGACCTGCCAGTTGTCGCCCGAGTTGACGTTGCCCATGGCCGCCGCGATGCCGCCCTCGGCCATCACGGTGTGCGCCTTGCCGAACAGCGACTTGCAGATGACGGCCGTACGCGCGCCGCGTTCCCGCGCCGCGATCGCCGCACGCAGGCCGGCTCCTCCGGCACCGACCACGACGACGTCCCACTCCTGCCGGTCGACCACGGACATCAGAAGCACCTTTTGTCTGTTAGAAGAAGGTCGGATCACTGAAGGCGCCGGACGCGACCAGGTACACGTAGAAGTCGGCGACCGCCACGCTCACCAGCGACGCCCAGGCGAGCTGCATGTGGCGGGCGTTGAGGCGGCCCACCAGCTGCCAGGCCCGGTAGCGCACGGGGTGCTTGGAGAAGTGCTTGAGCTTGCCGCCGACGATGTGCCGACAGGAGTGGCACGAGAGGGTGTACGCCCAGATCAGCACGATGTTGACGAGGAACACGAGCGTGCCGAGCCCCATGTGGCCCCACTCGTACTCCTCGTTCCGGAAGGCGAGAACCGTGTCGTACGTGAGGATCCCGGCGACCGGTACCGCCGCGTAGAAGAAGTAGCGGTGGATGTTCTGCAGGATCAGCGGGAAGCGCGTCTCGCCGGAGTACTTCTTGTGCGGCTCGGCGACCGCGCAGGCGGGCGGCGAGGCCCAGAAGCCCCGGTAGTAGGCCTTGCGGTAGTAGTAGCAGGTCAGCCGGAAGCCGAGCGGGAAGATCAGCACGAGCAGGGCGGGGGACAGGCCCCACCAGCCGCCGAAGATCTCCCAGTTCGGGCCGCTCCTCATGGGCTCGCAGTTCTCCGCCAGACAGGGCGAGTAGAACGGCGAGACGTACGGGGCGGCGTAGTAGTCGCTGTTCGAGAACGCCCGCCACGTCGAGTAGACGACGAAGGCCAGCAGCCCGGCCGCGGTCGCGGCGGGCGCCAGCCACCAGCGGTCGGTCCGCAGATGCGGGGCGGTGATCGCGGCGCGCGTACCGTTCCGTACGCCGCCGCTCTTCATTTGGGGTTCCGTACCAGTGGCCAAGGAGAGCTCCGGTCGGGGATCAGGGTGCGTGGCGGTCGCGGGCGCCGAGACCCTCGTCGTCCGAGTCCGTCCACAGGGTCGTGTCGTACGGGGTGTCGGGGATGGACACGAGCTCGGGGCGGGTCGTCCTGGCGATGCCGGGTGCGGCCTCGCGCAGCAGCGCCACGCTCTCGCGCAGGTGATCGGCGTCGGTGCGCACCCTGCGCATCTCCAGGCCGCCACCGTCCACTTGCTGTTCCAGGCGCTTCACCGACCTCACCAGGTCGTCGAGGCAGCGCTGGACTGACGTCAGTTCGTCGTGCACGGACATGACTTGCCCTCACTTCCGCGGACCCATCGGTCCAAGGCGGCAACGTTCATGCGCCTGCGAGTGTCGCGCGTCACACCGGCTGGTGGGAAGGGACGTGCATGGATTGGGAAGATCCGGCAGAAGCCCTCCCGGGGGCGTGCGGGTACAGATCCCGCTCCGGCGCGCGGGCCCGGGGCATTGCGCCGCACGGGTGGGCTTCCCCGGGCCCGTCGCCGTGTCGCTGCCCGGTGCCGGAACCTTTCCTCTTCAGTGGCCGCATAGATCTGATCAGCTCCAAATACCGCCAAACGTGATCAGACCACCCGTGTTCACCCGTGGAGCGGCCCCCCGGAGGTACCAGTCATGTCCCACGACGGCGTCGGACTGCGCGCGGTGACGCGCTCGGTAGCGTTCCTCACGGCGGGCGTCCTCGCGGTGCCCGTGCTCGCCGGGTGCAGTGAGCAGGACGAGGCCGGCAAGCCCGCCGCCGGCCAGGACATCGCGTCCGCGAAGCGCGATCGGGTCGCCGACGGCGGCACCCTGCACTGGGCCGTGGACAGCGTCCCCGAGACCCTCAACACCTTCCAGGCGGACGCGGACGCCGCCACCTCCCGGGTCGCCGGCGCCGTACTGCCCTCCCTGTACCGGCTCGACGCGAACGGCCGCGCCCAGCGCAACCCCGACTACCTGGAGGCGGCGAAGGTCGTCGAGCGCGAGCCCCGGCAGGTCGTGCTCTACAAGCTCAACCAGCAGGCAGTGTGGAGCGACGGCCGCGAGATCGGCGCCGCGGACTTCTCCGCCCAGTGGCGCGCCCTGTCCGGCAGGGACACCGCGTACTGGACCGCCCGCAACGCCGGCTACGACCGCATCGAGAAGATCGAACGCGGCGCGAACGACCTGGAGGTGCGGGTCACGTTCAAGAAGCCGTACGCGGACTGGCAGTCGCTGTTCTCGCCGCTGTACCCGAAGGACGTCATGGGCACCCCGGACACCTTCAACGACAGCGCACGGCGCAGGCTGAAGGTCACCGCGGGCCCCTTCGCCGTCGACACGGTCGACCGCAGGGCGGGCGACGTCACCCTGAAGCGCAACCCCCGGTGGTGGGGCCGGCCGGCCAAGCTCTCCGCACTGGTCCTGCGGGCCGTGCCACGGGAGAAGCGTGCCGCCGCGCTCGCCGGCGGCCGGCTCGATCTGGCCGAGATCGACGCGTCCGAGGCCCACCGCATCACGTCCGCCGACCGGGAGGCCGGTAGCGGCACGGGCGGCAAGGGCGCTCCGCTCACCCATGGCCCCGCCGCCGCCCTCACGCCGGGCAGGGCGCTGCGGTCCTGGGCGATCGCGCACGGCTCCGACGAGGAGGCGGCCGAGGAGGAGACCACGGCCCGCGAGAAGCGCGCCAAGGCCGTGGCGAAGTACGCCGGCCAGCAGTCCGCCCTGCGTGATTTCGTGGTCCGCAAGTCCCTCGAACCGGCCTTCACCCAGCTCGCGCTGAACGGCTCTCAGGGCCCGCTCGCCGACGAACGGGTCCGCCGGGCCGTAGCCCGCGCCCTCGACCGCGAGGAGCTCGCCAAGGCCGTGCTGGAGCCGCTCGGCCTGCCCGCCGAGCCGGTCGGCAGCCACCTCGCGCTGGCCGGACAGCGCGCGTACGCCGACAACAGCGGAGCGCTCGGCGACCAGGACACCCGGGAGGCGCAGGCCCTGCTCTCCGACGCCGGCTGGGTGGTGGGCGGCTCCGTCGAGAAGGGGAAGAAGCCCAAGAAGGCGGCCGGCGCCGAGGCATCGAAGGCCGCCAGGGACTCCAGGGTCTCCAAGGACTCCAAGGACTCCAAGGACTCCAGGGTCTCCAAGGACCTCACGGACGCGGACGGCTCCGGGGACGACGGCACGTACATCGTCGGGGGTACGGACGACAAGCGCGCCGACGAGCCGAGCCCCACCGTGCTCGCGCCCGGGTCGCGGGACGGGGCGGGCGGGGCGGGCGGGGCGGAGAAGCACCTCGCCCAGGACGGACAGCAGCAGCTGAAGCCCGGCGGCGCCCCGGGGGCGTACGCGCCCAGGGGTACCCGCGCCCCGGGCCCCGCGGCCGCGGGACCGCTCGCCAAGAACGGCAAACCGCTGTCGCTGCGGTTCGTGCTCCCCGCGGGCCCCGGATCCCAGTCGCTGCGGGCGGTCGGGGACCGGATCGCCCGGATGCTGGACCGCGTCGGCATCCGTACGGAGGTCTCCAAGGTCGCCGACGACAGCTACTTCAAGGACCACATCGCCTCGGGCCAGTACGACCTGGCGCTGTACTCCTGGCCCGCGTCCGCGTTCCCCGCGACCGACGCCCGCCCCATCTACGCCAAGCCGGTCCCGGCGGCGGACGGCTCCCTGAACGTCGAGCAGAACTTCACCCGGGTCGGCACCGACCAGGTGGACCAGCTCTTCGACCAGGCCATCGCCGAACTGGACGCGGACGAGTCCCGCTCCCTGGTCCGCAAGGCGGACGCCCGCATCTGGGCCGCCGCGGCCTCGATCCCCCTCTACCAGCGCCCCCAGCTGGCAGCGGCCCGCACAGATCTGGCCAACGCGGGCGCCTTCGGTTTCCAGACCCCCGCCTACGAGGACATCGGTTTCCTGAAGAAGTCCGAAAACCGCAGGTGAGCCCCCCGGCCCCGGCCCCGTAAGGGGTGCGGGGCCGTGCCGTTCGCGGCTTCGGCGCGGGGCGCGGCAAGCCCTCACAGGCCCGCATTGCGGGCACCGGCCGGAGCCCCGTCGGGCCCATGCGGTTGCGGGCCCGTACGATGGGGTAAGGCCGTGGCACGTTTCAGCCCGGCAGGGCCCCGCGCAGCGGATGGCCGTCAACTCACTCCGGGAGAAGCGCCTCAATATGGCCACGCGCCACGACATTCGCAACGTAGCCATCGTCGCCCACGTCGACCACGGCAAGACCACCCTGGTCGACGCCATGCTCAAGCAGGCCGGTGCCTTCGCCGCGCACGCCGCCGAGTCGCTCGACGACCGCATGATGGACTCGAACGACCTGGAACGTGAGAAGGGCATCACGATCCTGGCCAAGAACACGGCGGTGAAGTACCACCCGAAGGATGGCGGCGACGTCATCACCATCAACATCATCGACACCCCCGGCCACGCCGACTTCGGTGGTGAGGTCGAGCGCGGTCTGTCGATGGTGGACGCGGTCGTCCTCCTGGTCGACGCCTCCGAGGGCCCGCTGCCCCAGACCCGCTTCGTGCTGCGCAAGGCCCTCCAGCAGCGCCTGCCGGTCATCCTGTGCATCAACAAGACGGACCGCCCGGACTCCCGGATCGACGAGGTCGTCAACGAGACCTACGACCTCTTCCTGGACCTGGACGCGGACGAGGAGCAGATCGAGTTCCCCATCGTCTACGCGTGTGCGCGGGACGGCGTGGCCTCGCTGACCAAGCCGGCGGACGGCACCGTCCCGGCCGACAGCGACAGCCTGGAGCCCTTCTTCTCCACGATCCTGTCGCACGTCCCGGCCCCGTCCTACGACGAGGACGCCCCGCTCCAGGCGCACGTCACCAACCTGGATGCCGACAACTTCCTCGGCCGTATCGCGCTCCTGCGCGTCGAGGAGGGCGAGCTGCGCAAGGGCCAGACGGTCACGTGGATCAAGCGTGACGGCACCATGTCGAACGTGCGCATCACCGAGCTGCTGATGACCGAGGCGCTCACCCGCAAGCCCGCCGAGAAGGCGGGCCCCGGTGACATCTGTGCCGTCGCCGGTATCCCGGACATCATGATCGGCGAGACCCTCGCCGACCCCGAGAACCCGATCGCGCTGCCGCTCATCACGGTCGACGAACCGGCGATCTCGATGACCATCGGTACGAACAACTCCCCGATGGTCGGCCGCGGTGCCACCGGCAAGGGCGCGGACGCCAAGGCCGTGGTCAAGGACCGTAAGGTGACCGCCCGCCAGGTCAAGGACCGCCTCGACCGTGAGCTGATCGGCAACGTCTCGCTGCGCGTCCTGGACACCGAGCGCCCGGACACCTGGGAGGTGCAGGGCCGCGGTGAGCTGGCGCTGGCCATCCTGGTCGAGCAGATGCGCCGTGAGGGCTTCGAGCTGACCATCGGCAAGCCGCAGGTGGTCACGCAGGTCATCGACGGCAAGGTGCACGAGCCGGTCGAGCGCATGACGATCGACGTGCCCGAGGAGCACATGGGCGCGGTCACGCAGCTCATGGGCGTCCGCAAGGGCCGGATGGACAACATGTCGAACCACGGCTCGGGCTGGGTCCGGCTGGAGTTCGTCGTGCCGTCCCGCGGCCTCATCGGCTTCCGTACCGAGTTCCTGACCGGCACGCGCGGCACGGGTATCGCCCACTCGATCCACGAGGGCCACGAGCCGTGGTTCGGCGTGCTGACGACCCGCAACAACGGCTCGCTGGTCGCCGACCGCTCCGGCTCCGTCACCGCCTTCGCGATGACGAACCTCCAGGAGCGCGGTGTGCTGTTCACCGACCCCGGCACCGAGGTGTACGAGGGCATGATCGTCGGCGAGAACTCGCGCGCCGACGACATGGACGTGAACATCACCAAGGAGAAGAAGCTCACCAACATGCGGTCGGCCGCGGCCGACTCGTTCGAGGCGATCGTCCCGCCGCGCAAGCTCTCGCTTGAGCAGTCGCTGGAGTTCTGCCGCGACGACGAGTGTGTCGAGGTGACCCCGGAGGCCGTGCGCATCCGCAAGGTCAACCTGGACGCCCGTGAGCGCGGTCGCGCCGCGAGCCGCGCCAAGCACGGCTGACCCTGCTCAAGAAGTGCCCGGTTCTCCGCACGACGGGGGGCCGGGCCTTCGGCGTATCCGCATGCCGAAAAACGGCTCAGTTCGGACAACGGCGGAGAGGGTGCGGCGGCGTTCGCATATCGGTCAATGCCCAATCAAGTTTCGGACACGTAAACGAAATTATCTCTACAGATGACCGTTTTGCCGGAATCTGATCTCACCTGTCAAGCGCGCGTAGGTGTCATTCTCTGCAATTTTTGTTCAAAATTTCGACGGTAGGGAGATCCCTATGTCTTCCGCCCTTGACGCGCGTTGACCCACTTGGTGAAAGTTCCCTGAAACCACAGAACCTGCCGGTATCTGTGCTGCGCTCAACTCTCCATCCCCCGGGGGAAGAACAAAGATGACCAGTCCAACCAAGGCCGAGGGCTCCGGGCCGTCGGCGGCCTTGGACCCCGAGCTCGTGTCGAACGCCGAGCCCACCGAGGCCGAGCAGCTCGTAGGCCGTTCCCCCGGGCAGTTGATGTGGCATCGCTTCAAGCGAGACCGTACCGGAGTCATCTCCGCGTGCGTGGTGATTTTTTTCTTCGCGGTCGCCGCCCTCGCCCCGGTCATCTCGTCCCTGTACGGCAAGGACCCCTACACGCTGTACGCACAGGAGCCCGACTACCCCTTCCTGCTCGACGACTTCGCGATGCCCACCGGCTCCTTCGGCGGAATATCCGGTGACTTCTGGTTCGGCGTCGAGCCCAAGCTGGGGCGCGATGTGCTCACCATGCTGCTGTACGGCATGCGCACCTCGCTCTACATGGCCGTACTCGTCACGGTGTTCAGCGTCCTGACAGGCGTCGTCCTCGGCATGATCAGCGGCTACTTCGGTGGCAAGGTCGACTACTGGCTGGGCCGGGTCACCGACTTCTTCCTCGCCTTCCCGCAGCAGCTGTTCTTCATCGCCTTCATGCCGGTGGTCACCGCGCTGTTCGTCTCACCGACGGACGAGACCCCCACCTATCTGCGCGCCGTGGCGATCATTCTGGTGATGTGGTTCCTCGGCTGGATGGGCATGGCCCGTCTGGTGCGCAGCTCCGTACTCTCCCTGCGGGAGCGGGAGTTCGTGGAGGCGGCGAAGGTCTCGGGGGCCTCTCCGGCGCGTATTGTGCGCAAGGAGATCCTGCCGAACATCGTCACGCCGATCCTGGTGCAGGGCACCTACATGCTGCCCAGCTCGATCCTCTCGATCGCGTTCCTCAGTTACGTCGGCGTGGGCTTCACCGAGCCGACGCCGGACTGGGGCCGGATGTTCGCCATCGGTGCCGGGATCTACGAGCAGGACCCCGCGTTCATGTTCTTCCCGGGTATCGCCATGGTGGTCTTCGTGCTCGCCTTCAACCTTCTCGGCGACTCCGTCCGGGACGCATTCGACCCCAAGACCGGACGCTAAACGTCCATTGGTGGTGGGGGGGCTGCCACCCCCGTTCCGGCTCGTCCGGACCGTCAGGCAGCACTCGTGGACAACTATCGACAGGTAGGTCATCGGCATCATGAAGCCCATAAGAATGCGCACCGTGCGCGCCATCACCGTCGCCGTCGCGGCAGGGTCGCTCGCGCTGACCGGCTGCAGCGACAGCGGCAAGGACACCTCCAAGGACGACTCCAAGTCCAAGGAGGACGCCAAGGCGCAGTCGGCGCCTGTCGCCTACGGCGACGCCCAGGCGTCGAACGGTCCGGCCGAAGCGGTGACCGGGGCCAAGACCGGTGGCACCATCAACGTGTACCAGCAGTCCGACCTGTCCCACATGGACCCGGGTCAGATCTACGTCAGTGACGCCGGCCAGTTCGCCAACCTGATCCACCGCGGTCTGACGAACTTCCAGGAGGACGAGAAGGGCAACCTGACCGTCGTCGGTGACGTCGCCACCGACTCCGGAAAGTCGTCCGAGGGCGGCAAGACCTGGACGTACACGCTGAAGGACGACATCAAGGACGAGGACGGCAACGTCATCACGTCCGCCGACATCCGGCACACCATCGAGCGGCAGTACTCGAAGGTGATCTTCGACGGACCGACCTACG
Source organism: Streptomyces sp. NPDC087844 (assembly GCF_044742785.1). Lineage (NCBI taxonomy): Bacteria > Bacillati > Actinomycetota > Actinomycetes > Kitasatosporales > Streptomycetaceae > Streptomyces > Streptomyces sp. NPDC087844. The sequence continues at coordinate 529,401 of NZ_JBIUVD010000002.1, forward strand.
TCCAGACCTGGCTCTCGGGCTCCGACTACCGCAAGGCGCTGCCGGACGGCCCGTACAAGGGCAAGCACCTCCCGGACTCGGTCCTGGAGACCCCGGACGCGAAAACGGTCGTCTTCCACTTCAAGACCGCCCAGCCGGACCTCCCGCAGGCCCTGGCCATGGCCGGTTACGCCATCGTGCCCGAGAAGCAGGACACGAAGGAGAAGTACGACAAGGCCCCCGCCGCACTCGGCCCGTACAAGATCGCCGAGTACAAGGCCGGCAAGTCCCTCAAGCTGGTCAAGAACGACCAGTGGGACGAGAAGACGGACTCGGTGCGTCACCAGTACGTCGACGGCTACAACTTCACCAACACCATCGACCAGGCCAGCCAGACCAAGCGTCTGATCGCCGACCAGGGCGAGGCCAAGAACGCCATCCAGTTCACGGACTCGGTGGACCCGGCCCAGCTGTCGACGGTCATCGGCAACGCCAAGGCCAAGAAGCGCACCATCCAGGGCTACCAGGTCTACGTCTGGGCCCTGAGCTTCAACCTCGACAGCGCCCAGATGAAGGACAAGAAGATCCGGGACGCGATCACCTACGCGATCCCGAACCAGTCCATGGTGCAGGCGGACGGCGGCCGGTACGGCGGTGAGGTCGCGGGTGGTCTGCTGGCTCCGACCCTGCCCGGCTTCGACCCGAAGTACGACCCGTTCGGCAAGCTGAAGAAGCCCAACGGTGACCCGGCGAAGGCCAAGGCACTGCTGAAGGAGGCCGGCTTCAAGCAGGGCACCAAGCTCAGCTACGCCTACTCCAACACCCCGCGTGGCCAGGCCCAGATGGTCATCATCAAGGACGCGCTGAACAAGCTCGGCTTCGACGTCCAGGCCAAGGAGATCGACCGCGCGACCTTCTACGAGCAGGTCGGCAAGCTCAAGAACCCGTACGACCTGTACATGACCGGCTGGGGCCAGGACTGGCCGTCGCCGTCCACGGTCATCACCCCCGTCTACGACGGTGACCTGGTCGCCGACGGTGCTCCGAACTACTCGCACATCGACGACCCGAAGGTCAACGACCTCATCAAGAAGGCCGTGACGGAGCAGCCCGAGCAGGCCGCCAAGACCTGGGAAGAGGCCCACCACGCCATCGTGGAGGACACCAACCCCAGCGCCCCGGTCTACTACTCGAAGCAGATGCAGCTCTACGGTTCGAACATCGGTGGCGCCCGGTTCAGCACGGAGTCGAGCTACATCGACATTAACGACCTGTTCCTGAAGCAGCCGTAATCCCCCTGCTCGGCTGATCCGCGGGGGTGTGCGCCAGGCGGAGCGCACCCCCGCGGACGGTATCCCCCTCCTGCCGCCGCGTTCCGAAGAGAGCACCCACCCGCCATGCTTCAGTTCCTCATCCGCAGGCTGAGCGGCGCCGTCGTGATCATGTTCCTGATCGGCGCTTTCACGTTCTTCCTGTTCTACTCGATCCCGCAGGACTTCGCCCAGCTCGCCTGCGGCAAGAACTGCTCGCCCGAGAACATCGCGGTCATCCGTGAGAATCTCGGCCTGGACAAGCCCATCACCACACAGTTCTTCGACTTCATGAAGGGCATCGTGGTCGGCCGGGACTTCCCGCAGGGACACTGCTCCGCGCCGTGCCTGGGTGTCTCGTTCGACAGTGGCGACTTCGTGTGGGACTCCATCATGGACCGCTTCCCGCTGACGCTCTCGCTGACCATCGGCGGCCTGGTGATCTTCCTGCTGTTCGGCCTCGGTACGGGTCTGATGGCGGCGTGGAAGCGCGGCACCGCCCTCGACAAGGTGGTCAGCGGCTCCTCGATGGTGCTCAGCTCGTTCCAGATCTACTTCCTGGGCCCCATCGTCCTTAGCCTCCTCGTCTACCAGACCGGCTGGCTGGAGAATCCCAAGTACGTGTCGTTCACGGAGAACCCGGGCAGCTGGTTCATGGGCATGCTGATCCCCTGGGCCGTGATGGCCACCATCTTCACCGCCCAGTACACGCGTATGGCGCGCTCGACGATGATCGAGCAGCTGCAGGAGGAGCACGTCAGGACCGCGCGCGCCAAGGGCATGCGGCAGCGTTACGTCTTCTTCCGCTACGCCTGGCGCGGTTCACTCATCCCGATCGTCACCATCATCGGCATGGACCTCAGCGCGCTCCTGTCGGGCGCGGTGGTCACGGAGTTCACCTTCGACCTTGCCGGTATCGGGCGTCTCGCGGTCGAGGGCTCGCTGACCAAGGACCTTCCGCTGACGATGGGCGTCATGCTGTTCGGGGCCTTCTTCATCCTGATCCTGAACATCATCGTGGACCTCGCCTACGCCTACATCGACCCGCGCGTGCGCCTCGCCTAGGAGAAATACCGTGACCACACTGACCAAGACCGAAGGCGAGAGGGCCCCGAGCGGGCCGGAGGCCTTCCTCTCGGTCCGCGACCTGCGGGTGCGGTTCTCCACAGAGGACGGCATCGTGAAGGCCGTCGACGGGCTCTCCTTCGACGTCGAGCGTGGCAAGACGCTCGGCATCGTGGGTGAGTCGGGATCGGGCAAGTCCGTCACCAACCTGACCGTCCTCGGCCTGCACAACCCGCAGACGGCCACCGTCGAGGGCGAGATCGTCCTCGACGGCAAGGAACTGGTCACCGCGACCGAGAAGGAGATGGAGAAGCTTCGCGGCAACAAGGTCGCGATGATTTTCCAGGACCCGCTGACCGCGCTCTCGCCGTACTACACGGTGGGCCGGCAGATAGCGGAGCCCTTCATGAAGCACACCGGCGCCTCCAAGAAGGAGGCGAGGCTGCGGGCCGTCGAGATGCTCGACAAGGTCGGCATCCCGCAGCCCGCGATGCGCTTCGACGACTACCCGCACCAGTTCTCGGGCGGTATGCGCCAGCGCGCGATGATCGCGATGTCGCTGATCTGCAACCCGGACCTGCTGATCGCGGACGAGCCGACCACGGCCCTGGACGTGACCGTGCAGGCCCAGATCCTGGACCTGCTCAAGGATCTCCAGCAGGAGTTCGGCTCGGCGATCATCTTCATCACCCACGACCTCGGCGTCATCTCCAAGGTGGCCGACGACCTGCTGGTGATGTACTCGGGCCGCGCCGTGGAACGCGGCAGCGTCCGCGAGGTACTGCGCGCGCCCCAGCACCCGTACACCTGGGGCCTGCTGAGTTCCATGCCGCGGCTGGGCGGTGACACGTCGCAGGCGCTCACCCCGATCCCGGGGACACCGCCGAGCTTGCTGAACCCGCCGTCGGGCTGCCCGTTCCATCCGCGGTGCGGCTTCACGTCCGAGGTCGGCGGCAACCGCTGCTCCGGCGAGCGACCGGAGCTGCCCGCGGGCCGCGGCGCCGCCTGTCACCTGGACGACGCGCAGAAGTCGACCTTTTTCATCGAGCAGATCAAGCCCCGGCTGGGCTAGGGAGAACGACTCATGAGCGACAAACTCACCCTGCCGAAGCCGCAGGGCCCGGTGGACGGAGCCGCCGAGGCGCTGCTCTCCGTCGAGGGCCTGACGAAGCACTTCCCCATCTACGGCGGCTTCCCGATCAAGCGCAAGGTCGGAGCCGTACAGGCCGTCGACGGGGTCGACCTGACCGTCGGCGTCGGCGAGAGCGTCGGCCTGGTCGGCGAGTCCGGCTGCGGCAAGTCGACGACCGGCCGGCTCATCACCCGGCTCCTGGAGCCGACGGCCGGCAAGATCACCTACGCGGGGCAGGACATCTCGCACGCCTCGCGCCGGCAGATGGCGCCCGTACGGTCCGAGATCCAGATGATCTTCCAGGACCCGTACTCCTCGCTGAACCCGCGGCAAACGGTCGGCAGCATCATCAAGTCGCCGATGGAGGTCAACGGGATCAACCCGAAGGGCGGCCTGGAGAAGCGCGTACACGAACTGCTGGAGCTGGTCGGGCTCAACCCCGAGCACTACAACCGCTTCCCGCACGAGTTCTCCGGAGGCCAGCGCCAGCGCATCGGGGTGGCCCGCGCCCTGTCCCTGAACCCGAAGCTGATCGTGGCGGACGAGCCGGTCTCCGCGCTGGACGTGTCGATCCAGGCGCAGGTCGTCAACCTGCTCCAGAAGGTCCAGGAAGAGATGGGCATCGCCTTCCTCTTCATCGCCCACGACCTGGCGATCGTCCGGCACTTCTCGCAGCGCCTCGCGGTGATGTACCTCGGCAAGATCGTGGAGGTCGGCGACCGCGACTCCATCTACAACCGGCCCCGTCACCCGTACACCCACGCCCTGCTGTCGGCCGTCCCCGAGGTCGCGCTCGACGACGAGACCGAGGACCGGGAGCGGATCCGGCTCTCCGGCGACGTGCCTTCGCCGATCCACCCGCCGTCCGGCTGCCGTTTCCGTACGCGCTGCTGGAAGGCGCAGGACAAGTGCGCGACGACCGAGCCGCCGCTCGTCCAGATCTCCGGCAACCGTGAGAACCACCTGACGGCCTGCCACTTCCCGGAGGACCCGACGACGGAGGCCCGGGACGAGGACGTCGTCATGGACCCGGCGCTGAAGGCGCTGGAGAGCGAGGCGAAGTAGGTGGTCAAGTAGGTGGTCGGGGGCGCTGCCCCCGGGCCCCCGGTCCTCGGACGCCGGACGGGCTGAAGATGTCGCGGACGGGCCGCGCTTCTTCAGCCCGTCAGCCCGTCCGGGGGCACCCTCAGCGGTAGCTGGGGGAGTGTGAGGACGATGCCGCTCAGGCCGACCAAGGGCCGCCGGGTTCGTTCTGCCAGCGGTGGAAGACCTCGCCCGTGTCGTCGACGCCGAAGACGGCCATCCCCGAGCCGTGGTCCACCACCGACGGAATGCCGGTGCTGACGCGCGGGGCGGGCAGGGCAGGCGTGCCCGTGGCCTCCCGCGCCTCGTCGAGGAGAGCGCGGGCCTTGTCCGCGACCTGGTCGTACCGCTCCGGGAAGGCCGAGCGCTGCACCTTCTGGGCCGTCTGCCCTGCGGTGAGCTGCGGCGACTGTTCCTCGACGCGTACGGCGCGGACGAAGAACTGCCGGGCCGCGTACGGCACGTGCCGGATCTGTTCCGGGGTTCCCCAGCCCTGGCTGGGCCGTTGCTGGAAGACGCCGAGGGAGTCGCGGTCGCCGCAGTCGAGGTTGTTCATGTGCGACTCGACCCAGCCGGCCTCGAAACCGGCGAGCATCACCTTGTCCGAGACCTGGAGTTCGAGGCCGACGAGGTAGACGGCCTTGGTCACTTCGGGATCGTGGTGGGGCGGGATGTGGCACGCGGCCATCCTGGGGCTCCTGATCAGTGAGAGGCGTCGGCCGCCGGGACCTGGTCCGGGACCTGGGCCGGGGTGCGAGGAGAGGCGAGTACGTCGGTGGCGGCCGGGGCGTCGGGGTCGGCGGCGAGGCTGCCCTCCATGTCGACCCAGTTGTCGTTCCAGGCATGCCCGTTCTCCGGACCGCGCTGCCAGGTGTGGGTGACCCGGCCCCGCGGGTCACGGCCGAACACGGAGAGGTCGCCGCTGGGGTTGAGGACCACGGCCGGGTCGGTGGTGAGGTGTCCGCCGAGGGGGTTCCAGTCGGACCAGGGGCCGCCGGTGCCGGTCTGCCAGCGGTGGTGGAGGGCGTTGTCGGTGCCGCGTGCGAAGAGGACCATGCCTCCGTCGCGGCCGACGAGTACGGTGGGCCGGCCTTGTGTGGCGCCGCCCATGTCGACCCAGGTGTCGTGCCAGGCGTGGCCGTGTTCGGGGCCGCGCTGCCAGGTGTGGGTGATGCGCCCCTCGGGGGCACGGGCGAACACCGACAGGGCGCCGTTCGGGCTGAGGACCACGGCCGGGTCGCTCGTCAGGTGTCCGCCGAGAGGGCTCCAGTCGGACCAGGGGCCGCCGGTGCCGGTCTGCCAGCGGTGGTGGAGGGCGTTGTCGGTGCCGCGTGCGAAGAGGACCATGCCTCCGTCGCGGCCGACGAGTACGGTGGGCCGGCCTTGTGTGGCGCCGCCCATGTCGACCCAGGTGTCGTGCCAGGCGTGGCCGTGTTCGGGGCCGCGCTGCCAGGTGTGGGTGATGCGCCCCTCGGGATCACGGGCGAACACCGACAGGGCGCCGTTGGGGTTGAGCACCACCGACGGGTCGCTAGCCGGCCGGCCACCCAGGGACACCCACTCCGGCGCCCAGGCGCCCGCCTCCGACTGCCAGGTGTGCCACAGCGCCCCGTCGGCTCCCCGGACGAACACCGTCAGCTTGCCGTAGCGGCCGACCAGCGCCCACGGCCGTCCCACCGCGCCGGAGGACGGGCGGCCCAGTGGCGTCCACGCCGACCACGCTCCGCCCGCCTGGTTCTGCCAGCGGTGCGCCACGTCGCCCGTCGCCTCGACCCCGGACACGACCATGCCCGAGCCGTGGTCCACCACGGACGGGACCCCGACGCCGACCTGCGGCGCGACCGCCCGGCCGCCGGTCCACCAGGTGGTCTCCCTGCGCGCCCCCGCCCAGCCGAAACTGAAGTGGACGTGGTCGGTGTGCGGACTGCGACCGGTGTACGGGGTCCAGTCGGAGTCCGCGCGGGCGGCCTGCCAGATCCGCCGGTTCCAAATCATGTACATGATTCCGAAGCGGCGGGCGAGGGCGTGGCGGTTGCCGTGCCGGTCGGTGGCGAGCAGCCAGCCGATGAGGTCGTCGGCGAGGGGGGCCTGGCCGGCCGCGATGCCCCAGTCCCAGGCCCTGCCCTCCTTGTGCTCGCTGACCCCCGGTTTGTCACACTCCCTGCTGATGCCAAGGCTGTGCGTGTCCGGGTAGGCGGCGAGGACCAGGTCGCGGAAGCCGAGGAGGCCCGGCTTCGCCGCCGGGTCGCAGCCCCGTTGCCCCTCGTGGGGGGCGTAGTCGTCGATGAGGGGACCGAAGTCCGGGGCGGTGGGGGGCATAGGTGGCCTCCTGGCGTGAGGTGACGTGACGTCAAGGCATGGCGTCAAGACGTGACGTCAAGACGTGACGTGAGGCGATGGGCGGACCGTTTGGCCTTGGCTTCCTGTCTCCACACCCTGGCGCGCCGCGCTGTCATCCCGCTCGGCCCTCGGCCACTTCCGCCCCAACGGATGAACGGCCCCTACGGGTTCACGTCACGGCTCGCGGTGGGCGCTGACGCCGCCGATGGTCGCCTGCCACCTCCCACGGGACAGGTGAACGACCCCGTCCTCCGGTGTGATGTGGACCCGCGCGCCGAGCAGGGGCAACGACCCCTCTCCCGGCTTCGCGTGGTCGGCGTGCAGCCCGCCGACCCTGGTGACCAGCGAGCGGTCCGCGTACGCGGCGTCCGCCCATGCCCCGGAGTCGCTCGCTCCGTCGCGGAGAACCCACCCGCCCGAGGCCGGAGTTCGGCGAACTCCCGCCAGTGCGGGTGGACGGTCGGCTCGCCCTTGATGAGCTGGATGGGGATGCCGAGCGCGGTGGCGTCGATGATGACCGATCGCCAGTCCACGGGGGTCATGGATCCGTGCGATGCCTGCGGATCGCGGACCGGACCCGCCCGGACAGCGGCGGCTGGTTCCTCATGACGGACCCGGAGGGCAACGAGTTCTGTGTGGAGCTGGGGGACTCGGACCACGCGCAGACGCCTGACACCCGGCAGCGACGCCTTTCCCCTGCGCCTGCGGAAGGCCACCCCCGACAACGTCGAGGCCGCGATCGCACTGAAGGTCCCGTCCCGACCAGAGCGGTTCGTCTCGACCGTCGTGAAGTCCCTCGCCGAGGCCCACGCGAACCCGAGAACCGTCTGGCCGCGGCTGGTCCACGACGGCGACGAGCTGCGGCTGGACATCGACGAGGGCAGTCAGGCCGTTACCCGCCCGCTGCCGAAAGTACCGGTCGACCCTGCGGAACGCTGTCAGAGCAGCGTCGGCTTACCCGACCGGAAGTCCCGCAGGGAGTCGACCGGGAGGATGGCCACATCCTGGCCCGCGGCACCGAGGGCGTCGCGGTAGGCGCACAGGTCGTCCGGGTCGGAGGTGAGGATGACGGCGCGATCATGGCGTGCGGCGACCACTGTCACGAGGGCGTCCACCGCATCGGGTGCCTTCTTGGCGGGCAGGACAGCTCGCGCCGCTACGACACCCGCGCGTTTACCGTCGTCGACAGCGTGACCCGCTTGGCACAGACCGCACGTGCCGAGGTCCCGCTGTGCCGAGAACACCACGCACTCGGCCAATGCCTTGGACAGAGGTGTCCAATGCCCGGGCTGCGGGCACCAGACCTGGGCCAGGACGGGAACGAGCACGATGGGCGGGTGGAAACCCTCCCGAGCGGAAAGCCGGGAGTGGAAGCGCTGGGTCTCCGGATCCTTACGCTCCAGGGCGATCAGCGCGCCTGTGTCGTAGACGAAGACGCTCACGCGACCGTGCTTCCGCGAGTGCCGAAGCCCCCGTCGATGGCGTCCAGGTAGGCGTCCATGGCGGCGTCGTCCTCGGGGGAAGCGTCGGGCTGGTCTTCGGGCGCGTTGCCCTCGGCGGCGCGGCTGACCGCGTCCACCTCGGCGAACCGGTCTCGGATGCGTCGGCACCGCGCCACCTCGGCGAGTGCCGCGGTGCGCAGGAACGCGGACAGATCGAGGCCGTACTCGGCTGCAGCCTCGCGGATCGCGGCATCCTCGCCGGGATCGAGGGTGAGGGTGATGCGGTTCTTCGCCATGGACCTACCGTAGGACGGCGTAGGACGGCGTAGGACGGCGTAGGACGGCGTAGGACGAGTTTGCAACGCAGGTCGGGCGGAGCCCGGGATCGCCATGCCGCGGCTGGTCCACGACGGCGACGAACTCGTTGCCTTCGTCATGGCCCCTATGCGATGTCCGCTTCGACCGCGACAGCCCATTCGACCGCGACAGCCCGGAGGGCAGAAGGTCGGACCGGTCAGCTCACGCTGTCTCCGGCGTTGCCGTAGCGGCGGAAGGCCCCGGTCTCCACGGTCCAGGAGCCGAACGGCACCGCATCCCCGAAAATGTAGGAGTCCTTGGCCTGGTAGCGGTCCTTGCACGGGTCCGAGTGCACCTCGCGACCGGTGGGGGCGAGGCACGGAGTGCCCGCCCTCAGGGGCGCGGGGAACTGCGCGGCCCGCCCCCACCGGCCCGCACGGCGGATACCGCATGCACCCATGTGGATCGCCAAATGTGCGGCATGTGAGATTCGCGCCGATATTGGGCGCAAAGGAACTGGCTCCGGCGCCGGAGCCGCAGCGCACCGATGAGGAGGCACTCCATGCGTGGAGCCACACACGCCAGATGGGCCGTATGCGCGACGGCGGCAGCCCTCGCCGCGACGGCCTGTGGGGGAGACGGGGGCGGCGACAGCGGTGGCGGCGGCGACGGCTCGGGGATCCTCAGTTCGTCGTGGGGCGACCCGCAGAACCCCCTGGAGCCGGCCAACACCAACGAGGTGCAGGGCGGCAAGGTCCTCGACATGCTCTTCCGCGGTCTCAAGCGCTACGACGCCAAGACCGGCGAGGCCGAGGACATGCTGGCCGAGAAGATCGAGACCTCGGACTCGCAGAACTTCACCGTCACCGTCAAGGACGGCTGGACGTTCAGCAACGGCGAGGCCGTCACCGCCAAGTCGTTCGTGGACGCCTGGAACTACGGCGCCAGTCTCAAGAACAACCAGAAGAACGCGTACTTCTTCGGGTACATCGACGGCTATGACAAGGTCCACCCGGAGGACGGCGGGAAGCAGACGGCCCAGGCCCTGAGCGGGCTCAAGGTCACCGGTGACCACACCTTCACCGTCAAGCTCAACCAGAAGTTCTCGACCTTCCCCGACACCCTCGGCTACGCCGCCTTCGCCCCGCTGCCCCAGGCGTTCTTCGACGACCACGCGGCCTGGCTGAAGAAGCCGGTCGGCAACGGCCCGTACACGATCGACTCGTACGCCAAGGGCTCGGCGATGAAGATGCGCAAGTGGGACAAGTACCCGGGGGAGGACAAGGCCGAGAACGGCGGGGTGGATCTGAAGGTCTACACCGACAACAACACCGCCTACACGGACCTGATGGCCGGCAACCTCGACCTCGTGGACGACGTGCCCGCCGCCCAGCTCAAGAACGCCAAGAGCGACCTCGGCGACCGGTACATCAACACCCCCGCCGGCATCATCCAGACCCTCGCCTTCCCGTTCTACGACAAGAACTGGGGCAAGGAGGGGATGGAGAAGGTCCGTACCGGCCTGTCCATGGCGATCAACCGGAAGCAGATCACCGAGACCATCTTCCAGAAGACGCGGACCCCCGCCACCGACTGGACCTCGCCCGTCCTCGGTGAGGACGGCGGCTACAAGGAGGGGCTGTGCGGTGACGCCTGCGAGTACGACCCCGACGAGGCCAAGAAGATGATCCAGGAGGGCGGCGGGCTCCCCGGCGGGCAGGTCAAGATCTCGTACAACGCGGACACCGGCTCCCACAAGGAGTGGGTGGACGCCGTCTGCAACTCCGTCAACAACGCTCTGGACAACGACAAGGCCTGCGTCGGCAACCCGGTCGGCACGTTCGCCGACTTCCGCAACCAGATCACCCAGTCCAAGATGTCGGGCCCCTTCCGGGCCGGCTGGCAGATGGACTACCCGCTGATCCAGAACTTCCTGCAGCCGCTGTACTACACCAACGCCTCCTCCAATGACGGCAAGTGGACCAGCAAGGAGTTCGACGGCCTCGTCGACAAGGCCAACGGGGAGACCGACCAGGCCAAGGCCGTCGACCTGTTCCAGCAGGCCGAGGAGGTGCTGCGGGACGACATGGGCGCCATTCCGCTCTGGTACCAGAACGGCAGCGCCGGCTACTCGGACCGGATCTCGAACGTGGCACTGAACCCGTTCAGCCTGCCCGTCTACAACGAGATCAAGGTCAGCTGAGCCACGGGGGCGCGCACTTCGGCGAAGAACCAGGCGTGCGCCCCCGCCTACCTCCGGAGCCCTCATGGGACGGTATGTGATCCGGCGCCTGCTGCAGATGATCCCGGTCTTCATCGGCGCCACCCTGTTGATCTTCCTGATGGTGAACGTGATGGGCGACCCCATCGCGGGCCTGTGCGGCGACCGGCAGTGCGACCCCGCGACGGCGACCCAGCTGCGCAAGGAATTCGGCCTGGACAAGCCCGTGTGGCAGCAGTACGCGACCTACATGGGCAACGTCTTCACCGGCGACTTCGGCACCGCGTTCAACGGGCAGGAGGTCACCGAGCTGATGTCGACCGCCTTCCCGGTCACCATCCGGCTCACGGTCGTCGCGATCGTCTTCGAGGTCGTCATCGGCATCGCACTCGGTGTCGTCACCGGACTGCGGCGCGGCAGGCCCGTCGACACCGGTGTCCTGCTGATCACCCTCGTCGTCATCTCGGTGCCCACCTTCGTCACCGGTCTGCTGCTGCAGCTGCTGCTCGGCGTCAAATGGGGGTGGATCAGCCCGTCCGTCTCCTCCGAGGCGCCCTTCGAAGAGCTGATCGTGCCCGGCCTGGTGCTCGCGTCCGTCTCCCTCGCCTATGTGACCCGGCTGACCCGGACGTCCATCGCCGAGAACCGGCGCGCCGACTACGTCCGTACGGCCATCGCCAAGGGCCTGCCCCGGCGCCGGGTCATCACCCGGCACCTGCTGCGCAACTCCCTCATCCCGGTGGTCACCTTCATCGGCACCGACATCGGCGCGCTGATGGGCGGCGCGATCGTCACCGAGCGGATCTTCAACATCCACGGCGTCGGCTTCCAGCTCTACCAGGGCATCCTGCGCCAGAACACGCAGACCGTCGTCGGCTTCGTGACCGTCCTCGTCCTCGTCTTCCTGGTGGCCAACCTGCTGGTCGACCTCCTGTACGCCGTACTCGACCCGAGGATCCGCTATGCCTGAGCAGCCGACGCCGCCGGAGCGGCCCCTGCCCTCCATGCCGCCGGGGCCGTACCTGTCCGGCGGCGGGCGCGCCCCCGAGGACGGCGCCATCGCCGCGACCGGCATGGGCGGCGCGATGGACCTCGCCACCGAGGAGGGCGCCTCCCTCCAGAAGGTCCCCGGCGGACCCGACGGCACGGGCCCGCAGGACAAGCCCCGTTCCCTGTGGTCCGACGCCTGGCGCGACCTGCGGCGCAACCCCGTCTTCATCGTCTCGGGGCTCGTCATCCTCTTCCTGGTCGTCATCTCCCTGTGGCCCTCGGCGATCGCCTCCGGCAACCCCCTCAAGTGCGACCTCGCCAAGTCACAGGAGGGCTCCCAGCCGGGCCACCCCTTCGGCTACAACGGCCAGGGCTGTGACGTCTACACGCGCACGGTGTACGGGGCCCGGGTCTCCGTCACCGTCGGCGTGTGCGCCACGCTCGGGGTGTCGGTCCTCGGCTCGGTGCTGGGGGGACTCGCCGGGTTCTTCGGCGGGGCGTGGGACGCGTTCCTCTCCCGTATCACCGACATCTTCTTCGCCATTCCCGTCGTCCTCGGCGGTCTGGTGCTGCTGTCCGTCGTCACCAGTTCCACCATCTGGCCGGTGATCGGCTTCATGGTGCTGCTCGGCTGGCCGCAGATCTCCCGCATCGCCCGCGGGTCGGTCATCACCACCAAGCAGAACGACTACGTGCAGGCCGCCCGCGCGCTCGGCGCCTCCAACACCCGCATGCTGCTGCGGCACATCACGCCCAACGCGATCGCCCCGGTCATCGTCGTGGCGACCATCGCGCTGGGGACGTACATCTCGCTGGAGGCGACCCTGTCGTTCCTCGGCGTCGGACTGAAGCCGCCCACGGTGAGCTGGGGCATCGACATCTCCTCGGCGTCCCAGTACATCCGCACCGCGCCGCACGCCCTGCTCTGGCCGGCCGGGGCGCTGGCCGTCACCGTCCTCGCGTTCATCATGCTCGGCGACGCGGTGCGCGACGCCCTAGACCCGAAGCTGAGGTGAGTGACGTGCTGCTCGAAGTGCGCGACCTGCACGTGGAGTTCAAGACCCGGGACGGCGTCGCCAGAGCCGTCAACGGCGTCACCTACAGCGTGGACGAGGGCGAGACGCTCGCCGTGCTCGGCGAGTCCGGCTCCGGCAAGTCCGTGACCGCGCAGGCCGTGATGGGCATCCTCGACACCCCGCCCGGCAGGATCACCGCGGGCGAGATCCTCTTCAAGGGCCAGGACCTCCTGAAGTTCAAGGAGGAGGCCCGGCGCAAGGTCCGCGGCGCCCAGATGGCGATGATCTTCCAGGACGCGCTGTCGTCCCTGAACCCGGTGCTCAGCGTCGGCGCCCAGCTCGGCGAGATGTTCACGGTCCACCGGGGCATGTCCAGGAAGGACGCGAAGGCCAAGGCCGTCGAGCTGATGGACCGGGTACGCATCCCGGGCGCCGCCTCCCGGGTGGGCGACTACCCCCACCAGTTCTCCGGCGGCATGCGCCAGCGCATCATGATCGCGATGGCGCTGGCCCTCGAACCGGCCCTGATCATCGCCGACGAACCCACCACCGCCCTCGACGTCACCGTCCAGGCCCAGGTCATGGACCTCCTCGCCGAGCTCCAGCGCGAACTCAACATGGGCCTCATCCTCATCACCCACGACCTCGGCGTGGTCGCGGACGTCGCCGACCGGATCGCCGTGATGTACGCGGGCACGATCGTCGAGTCCGCCCCGGTCCACGACATCTACAAGGCCCCCGCGCACCCGTACACCAAGGGCCTCCTGGAGTCGATCCCACGGCTCGACCAGAAGGGCCGGGAGCTCTACGCGATCAAGGGCCTGCCGCCCAACCTGATGAACATCCCGCCGGGCTGCGCCTTCAACCCCCGCTGCCCCATGGCCCGGGACGTCTGCCGCACCGACGTACCGCCGCTGTACGAGGTGACCGATGCGGGCCCGGACCGCAGGAGCGCCTGCCACTTCTGGAGGGAGTGCCTCCATGGCTGAGCCGACGAGCGGACCGGTGGCCGAGCGCCCGGCCACCCCGGTGTCCGACCCACTCCTCCAGGTACGCGGCCTCGTCAAGCACTACCCGCTCACCCAGGGCGTCCTGTTCCGCAAGCAGGTGGGCGCGGTGAAGGCCGTCGACGGCGTCGACTTCGACCTCGGCGCCGGGGAAACCCTCGGCATCGTCGGTGAGTCCGGCTGCGGCAAGTCGACGGTCGCCAGGATGCTGGTCAATCTGGAGAGACCGACCGCGGGCGAGATCAGATACAAGGGCGACGACATCACCAAGCTGTCCGGCCGCGCCCTCAAGGCCGTCCGCCGCAACATCCAGATGGTCTTCCAGGACCCGTACACCTCGCTCAACCCCCGTATGACCGTCGGCGACATCATCGGGGAGCCGTACGAGATCCACCCGGAGGTCGCGCCGAAGGGGGACCGGCGACGCCAGGTCCAGGACCTGCTGGACGTGGTCGGGCTCAACCCGGAGTACATCAACCGCTATCCGCACCAGTTCTCCGGCGGCCAGCGCCAGCGCATCGGCATCGCGCGCGGCCTTGCCCTGCGCCCCGAGATCATCGTCGCGGACGAACCGGTGTCGGCCCTCGACGTGTCGGTACAGGCGCAGGTCATCAACCTGATGGACCGCCTCCAGAGCGAGTTCGCCCTCTCCTACGTCTTCATCGCGCACGACCTGTCGATCGTGCGGCACATCTCCGACCGGGTCGGGGTGATGTACCTCGGCCGGATCGTGGAGACCGGCCGGGACGAGGAGATCTACGACCATCCGACGCACCCGTACACCCAGGCGCTGCTGTCCGCCGTGCCCGTCCCGGACCCGGAGGCTCGCGCGCACCGGGAGCGGATCATCCTCTTCGGTGACGTGCCCTCCCCGGCGAACATCCCCTCCGGCTGCCGCTTCCGCACCCGCTGCTGGAAGGCCCGCGAACGCTGCGCGATGGAGGTCCCGCTGCTCGCGGTGCCCGCGGAGTTCCGCTACGAGGCCGGTCCCGCCGCCCACGACTCGGCCTGCCACTTCGCGGAGGAGAAGCAAGTCGTCCCGCCGGAGGAGCCGCAGAAGCCGGAGAAGCCGCAGGAACCGGAGAAGCCGCAGGAACCGCCGGGCGGACCGGCATAGGCTGACAAACGTGCAGCAACCGCGTTAACGCGCAGGCAACTTGGCCGACCCGGTACCGATATACGGACGCGTCACTCTGAACAGCGTACGGCCGTGCGGGTGCCGTGGACCGGCCGGGGAGCGCCATGTCTCCCCGGCCGGTCGCCACCCCGCCGCCGGTCGCCCTACCGCAGGCCCAGCGACCGCTTCAGGAAGTCCACCTGGAGCAGCAGCAGGTTCTCCGCGACCTGCTCCTGCGGGGTCATGTGCGTGACCCCGGACAGCGGCAGCACCTCGTGCGGACGGCCCGCGGCCAGCAGCGCGGAGGACAGCCGCAGGGAGTGCGCGACCACCACGTTGTCGTCGGCGAGACCGTGCACGATCATCATGGGCCGCGCCGGTTCGACCGCCCCCACCAGCCCGTCGTCGTCGATCAGCGAGTTCGCCGCGTACACCTCGGGCCGCTGGTTCGGATCGCCCAGATACCGCTCCGTGTAGTGGGTGTCGTACAGCCGCTGGTCGGTGACCGGCGCGCCCACCACGGCCGCGTGGAAGACGTCGGGGCGGCGCAGTACCGCGAGCCCCGCCAGATAACCGCCGAACGACCAGCCGCGGATCGCCACCCGGGTCAGATCCAGGGGAAAGCGCTCGGCGAGGGCCTGCAGCGCGTGGATCTGGTCGTCGAGGACGACCGCCGCCAGATCGTCCTTGACCGCCTTCTCCCAGGCCGGTGAGCGGCCCGGCATGCCCCGCCCGTCCGCCACGACCACGGCGAACCCCTGATCGGCGAACCACTGGGGCGCGAGGTACGCGTTGTGCGCCGCCAGCACGCGCTGCCCGTGCGGCCCGCCGTAGGGATCCATGAGCACCGGCAGCGGACCGTCGGTGTAGCCCGTGGGGAGCACGACGGCGCACGGTACCCGGCGCGCACCGGCTTCCGTGAGGTGCACGCGCGGGCTCATTCCGGGGTTCTCGGCGTACGAGGTCACGGTCACCGCCGCCGCGCGGCCTCCGGCCCGGCCGCTCCCCGTCGCCTTCCGGCCCCCGTCGCGCACCACCCTGACCTGGGCTCCCGGCCGGTCGGGCACGGCCGACACGAGCACGGTCACGCCGCCCGCCCGCACCGCCGAGTGCACGCCTGGCTCCTGGGAGATCCGCTCCATGCCGAGGTCGTTGACCCGGTAGACGTGCACTTCCCCGATCTCCGGGACGGCCGCGTCCGTGCCGGCCGACGCGGACACGAGCACGTCGTCGTCGGACACGTCGAGCACGGCGCGCACGTGCAACTGCGCTCCTGTGAGGGGGCGTTCGCCCACGGCCAGGACACGCGCCCCTCCCTCGTCGGCGATCCGCACGAGCTGCCCGCTCGGGCTCCAGCTCGGCACACCAGGGAAAAGATCAAGCCAAATCGGATCTTCGTCCGCGTGCACCATCCTGGTCGTCCCGCTGTCCGGATCGACGGCCAGATAAAGCTGACTCGCCTGGTCACGCGCCTGTACGAGCAGCAGCGGAGCCCCGGCGGCCGACCAGTGCACTCGCGCCAGATACGGGTAACGGGCCCGGTCCCACCGGACCTCCGTACGTGCCCCGTCGAGCCCCAGTACGAAAAGCCGTACCTCCGCGTTGTCGGTGCCCGCGGCCGGATACGCGACCTGCTGCGGCTCCCGCTCGGGATGCGCGGGGTCCGAGATCCACCAGCGGCGTACGGGGGCGTCGTCGGCCCGCGCCACCAGCAGGCGGTCCGACTCCGGGGACCACCAGAAGCCCCGTGAGCGGCCCATCTCCTCGGCCGCGACGAACTCGGCGAGCCCGTAGGAGACCGTGTCCGACTCCGGCTCCGCGAGCGCCCGGTCGTCCTCGCCCTCGGCGCCGACGACGCGCAGGGTGCCCCCGGCCACGTACGCGACGAGCCGTCCGTCGGGGGACGGGCGGGGGTCGATCACCGGGCCGTGAACCCGCAGTTCACGTGCCGTCCCGGCCCTCAGTTCGGCGGTGAAGAGCCGCCCCGACAGGGCGAAGGACGCCAACTCCACGGCGGCGTCCGTGGCGTAGCCGACGATGCCCGCGCCACCCTCGCGGCTGCGCTCGCGCCGGGCCTGTTCCGCCGCCGGAAGACGCTCGGAGGAACCCCCGAGGAGCGCCCCCGGGTCGGCTGCCGGGCGCTCCTCGCCGCTCGCCACGTCGAGGACCCACAGCTGGTTCGCCCGGTCCGTGCCGGACGAGGACCGCAGGAAGACCACACGTGAACCATCGGGCGCCACGGTGAACGCGCGGGGCGCGCCCAGCGTGAAACGCAGGGTGCGCGCCTGCCGGCGCGGGAAGGAGAGAGGCTCGGTCGTCATGCTCTGACCATATTGGCCATGCGCCCCCTTGTGCGGCAGTGCGCCGATCAATGCGCACGCACGAATAGTTATGATCACTAGCGCTGTGTGGGTATCAACCCGATGTCTGCTGTATGGATTTGCTGCCCCCCGATGTTCGACCCCACCCCCCGTTGTCCCTGGGATCTTTGGAGGTGAGCCGCCGTGGCACTTTCGATTTCGGCGGTGGTGCTACTGGCGATCATCGTCTTCATCCTGGTCAAGAAATCAGGGCTGAAGGCGCCTCACGCCATCGTGTGTGTCCTGCTCGGCTTCTACCTGGCGAGCTCGACGATCGCCCCGACGATCAACGAGCTGACCACGAACATCGCCGGCATGATCGGAGACATCAAGTTCTGATCCCCGTCGAAGGGTGGGCTCTGGGCCGCGGGAGGCCGGAGCCCGCCTCGGCCGACCGCCCTGGTCAGCCTTCGGACACGTACGGCACGAAGTCGGCCCACGCCTGCGGTGAGAGCTGGAGGCGTGGGCCGGCGGCGTTCTTGGAGTCGCGGACGTGGACGGTGCGGGGGGTGGCGGCGAGTTCGACGCACGAATCGCCTTCGTTGCCGTCGCTGTAGCTGCTCTTGAACCACGCCGGTTCGGAGGCGTGTCCGGCGGCAGTCTTGCGGATCATGTCTCTCCCAGCAGTTGGTCGACAGACCGTCCTGGTCAGCTCTTGGACGCGTACGGCACGAAGGCTGACCAGGTGGTGGGGGAGAAGGCCAGGCGGGGGCCGTCCGTCTCCTTCGAGTCACGGACACGGACGGTCTCGACGTCGGTAGCGATCTCGACGCACGAATTGCCGTCGTTGCCGCCGCTGTAGCTGCTTTTGAACCAGGCCAGCTCGTAGGCGTCCCCTGTGGAGGCCTTGCGGATCATGTTTCTCCCAGCAGTTGCTCGATGAAGGCCAGCGACTCTCGCGGAGAGAGAGCCTGCGCCCGGATGGTGCCATACCGCAGCTCAAGGACGCGCAGCTGCTTCGGATCTGAGGTCGGGCGACCGTTGAACGCACCGTCAGATCTCCCAACCGCGGAGCCGTCCGGAAACTTCAGAACCTCGACCCGTCCATCCAAGCCGGAATGGACCTCACAGTTCATCGGCATCACCTGAAGCACGACGTTGTGGCGCTGAGCGACTTCACGCAGGTGTTCGAGCTGCTGTCGCCTAACCATTGTGCCTCCGATGGGGCGCCGCAGCACCGCCTCCTCCAACACGAAGTGGATCGACGGAGCCGGATCGCGTGCGAAGACCGACTGCCGGGCCAAGCGGGCGGCCACCATGCGTTCCACGTCGTCCGGCGAGTACGGAGGCTGAGCCGCGCCGATCACGGCCCGCGCGTGCTCCGGCGTCTGCAACAGTCCCGCGATGATGTTGCACTCGTACACGCCGATCTCGATCGCTTTGCTCTCCAGTTTCCCCAGCTCGCGCACCTTCTTCGGGTACCGGACCTTCCGCACGTCCTCCTTCATCGCCGAGAGCAACCCACCCGCCCCCAGCACCTCGTCCGCCTTGTCCAGGTACTCGGGCTGAGGAATCCGTTTCCCGCCCTCGATCTTGTAGACCATGTCCTCGCCGTATCCGACGGCGATCCCGAAGTCGGCGGCCCGCATCCCCACCGCCTCCCGCCGCAGCTTCAGTTGCCGCCCCACGGTGGCAACGACCGCCACACCCCAGTCGTCGTCCGGGTCGACCTCCCAACCCGGCTCGTCCGCCTCGGTCCTGAGCCGACCTTCGCCACTGTCCTCGTGCATAGCGCGCCTCTCCGACGGTCCTCCACTGCTCAACGCGCCCTACCCGCACGGGTGGCTTCGACAGCCCGGACAGCGCCGGACAAGTCCCAGACAGTCACCGTACGTATCGACGTCGTCACTGTTCACGGTAAGCAGTTGCGGCCACTCTGAGTGACGTGATCCAAGAAACCCCCGCCACCGAGGCCCGCCTCGCCCACCCCATCCGCACCTTCAGCGTGCAGCTGTCTCCCACGCCTCGCGGGGCCCGCCTGGCCCGACTGCTCGCCACGGAGCAACTGCGTGCATGGGGAGCCCCGTTGGACCCGGCACGCCACCTCGTCGCCGAACTCGCCGCCAACGCGGCCACGCACGGCCGCGTTCACGGCCGGGACTTCCGGCTCACGCTCGTCGTTGTCGCGGAGACCCTGCGCATCGAGGTGACCGACACCTGCGGAGAGTTGCTGCCGCGTCCGCAGGACCTCGACCCCGACAGCGAATCCGGTCGGGGGCTCGTCCTCGTGGAGGCACTCGCCGACCGCTGGGGCGTCACCCGGGGCCCGCATCCCCGGAAGACGGTCTGGGCGGAGCTGAAGATGTCACCGGATCCCGACCGCACGTGCTTCGGCGACAGGGGCGCTCTCCCCAAAGAACCGGGACTGCCGGGTGATGGAACCCACACCCGTCCGAAGGCGCGCGGACAAGTGACGGAAGGACCGTCGGGCACGTGATGTCTGGGCGCGTGCGCCTCGTAGGGTGAGGGCATGACGGAACTGTCCTCCCGGCGTCTGCTCCTGGTGCACGCGCACCCGGACGACGAGGCGATCAACAACGGCGCCACCATGGCCAGGTACGCGGCCACGGGCGCCCAGGTCACCCTCGTGACCTGCACACGGGGCGAACTGGGTGAGGTCATCCCGCCAGGACTCGCGCATCTGTCGGGAGAGCACCTCGGCGAGTACCGCCTGGCGGAGCTCGCCGAGGCGATGCGCGAACTGGGGGTCCGGGACACCCGCTCGCTCGGCGGCGCCGGCCGCTACGAGGACTCCGGGATGATGGGCCTCCCGGACAACGACAACCCACGCTGCTTCTGGCGCGCACATGTGGATGAAGCAGCCGCGCACCTGGTCGGCGTGATCCGCGAGGTACGCCCCCACGTACTCGTCACCTACGACCCGGACGGCGGATACGGCCACCCGGACCACATCCAGGCCCACCGTGTCGCCATGCGGGCCGCCGACCTGGCGGCCGAGCCGGACTTCCGGGCCGACCTCGGCGAACCGTGGACGATCGCGAAGATCTACTGGAACCGCGTGCCGCGTTCCGTCGCCGAGGAGGGCTTCGCCCGCCTGAAGGACGTACTCGACGAACTGCCGTTCCCCGCCGCGGCGACGGTCGACGACGTGCCGGGCGTGGTGGACGACCCGGTGGTCACCACGGAGATCGACGGGACCGACCAGGCCGCGGCCAAAGCCGCCGCGATGCGGGCGCACGCCACCCAGATCGAGGTCGCCGAACCGTGGTTCGCCCTCTCCAACCGGCTCGCGCAGCCCCTCTTCCTCGTGGAGTTCTACGAGTTGGTGCGAGGCGAGCGCGCCGGGACGGCCCGGGAGACCGATCTGTTCGCGGGAATCACGGATCTGTCGGCGGAGAGCACATTCGCAGAGATCACAGAAGCAACCACCGAGGGCGGTACCCGATGAACGCGGCGAACAGAGCGAAGGCGGACCGGTCGCACGCGGACCGGTCGAACGCGGGCGCCGTGCTCGCCCAGCCCCTGCGACCACCGTCGGCCGTCCGGATCATCGTCCACCTGGGCCTCCTCGTGCTCGGCGCCGTGGTCGCGGTGGCCGGGGCGCTGGTCCAGTCGGGCTGGTTCCCGGGCGGGCTGCTGCTCGCGCTGGCCGGTGCGGCGGGCCTGTTCCTCGGGGGATCGCATGCGACCGGCGGCCGGACCGGCGCGGTCGCACCCGCGGCCGGCTGGATGATCGCCGTCGTCCTGCTCACCGCCAGCCGCCCCGAGGGCGACTTCCTCTTCGCCGCGGGAGCGGGCTCCTATCTCTTCCTGCTCGGCGGTATGGCGGTGGCTGTGATGTGCGCCACCCTTGGCCAAGGGCGGCAACCAGGCGGCGCCGCCGCCCGACTTGGCAAGTGACGTACCACTTCGCCACAGCGCGCAGGTGCGCGTCCGGTGTGGGTTTCCCCGACGGCCGCAAAATGAGGGGGACAAGTGGCCAGTATGGTGGAGCGCGCCGCCGAGCCGCCCGAATCGAGGTCGAGGTCGAGTAACCGGGCGGTGGAGCCAACCAGGAGAACCTGCCTTGAGTCGTGAAACTGACAGTCCGTCCTCCGGGCCCAACGGGCGCGGGGGAACCGCATACCCGTCGGGGACTCCGCCGTACGGAACGCCGATGGCTTCCGACGGCACCGCCGACGCGGGGCGTACCGCCGGTGACCGGCCGGAACAGCCCAAGACCGAGACCACGCTGACGACGCGGATCCGGATCAACATCCCCGGATCCCGGCCGATTCCGCCGGTCGTCGTACGCACGACCGTGGCCAACGCGGAGTCCTCCGACGCCACAGGTGCGTCCCCGGACGCCGGACCGGCCACCGGTCCGGGCGGGCCCGTGGACTCCGACACGGGGTTCCACCCCATGCCCGGCCCCGGCCCCGGTGGCGCCGGTGGCGGTGGCGGTGGCGGCGCCGAGGAGAAGCGGAGCGACTGGTTCGCCCCCCGCAAGGCCGGTGCGCCGAAGGGCGGACCGGGCGGCGGCAACGCCAACGGCGCGGGCATGGCCGCCGGTTCGAGTGCCCAGAGCCCGGCAACGGGTGCCGGTGGGGGAGTTGGCCCCTCCGGCGCGCCTGGTGCGCCCGGTACGTCTGGTGCGCCCGCGGCGCGGCGCGGCGGCGGTACCAACGGCGCGGGGCCGGCCGGCGCGGGCGGCACCGGGCCGGTGGCTCCCGGGCACGGCGGCGGTACCGGCTCCTTCGACGTCTCCCGGGCGCTGGCGGCGGGGCCGCTGGGCACCGGGCCGAGCGGATCGCCGTATCCGACGGGCGCCACGGCGGGCGACAACGGCGGCGCCGAACCGCGCCGCGACGGACTCCCGTACTTCTCCGACGGCGGCCAGGGCGGCCAGGGTGGTCAGAGCGGGCCCTTGGGCCCGACCGGCGGCCCGGTCAGCGGCGACACCCCCCTGGCGGCACCCGGTGCCCCGGGTGGGCAAGGCTTCCCCGCAGGTCCCGGTGGCCCCGGTGGCCCCGGTGGCCCCAATGGTCCCGGAGGCCCTGGTGGTGCTCCCGGCAGCCAGGGCGGCCCAGGTGGTCACCGTGCCATCGGCGGCCCCGGCAGCTCCGGCGCCCCTGCGGGCCCCAGCGGCCACCGTGCTCCCGGCGGTCAGGGTGCTCCCGGCAGCCCCGGCAGCCCCGGCAGCCCCGGCGCGTCTGCGGGTGCTGGTGGCCCCGGCAGTCACCGTGCCCCCGGCGGCCCCGGCCCCGGTGGTCCGGGTGCTCCCGGTGCCCCGGACGCCGCCGGTTTCCCCGGCGGCAAGGGGGCCCAGAGCGGCTCCGCCTTCTCCGGTGCCCCTGCGGGGGCGGGCCGTCCCGGTGGCGGGCTGAGCGACGACACCGCGATCCTCACCCCGCAGGTCCCCGCGCCCGAACCGGGCGCGCCGGGCTACGGCGGCGCCGGTGAGAACGTCTCCGGACACACCCTCACCAGCGGCATCCCCGTCGTGCCCCCCGCCCCGAACTCACCGTTCGGACCGGGCGCGCACACCGACGGACCGCTGCCGCACCAGCCCCCGAAGCTGCCGGAACCGGTCTCACCGGCCGCGCCCGCCGCCGCCCGGACCAAGAAGAAGAAAAAGGGCCGCAACAAGCTGGTGCTCCTGGTCACCGGCATGGTGACCCTGGGCGGCATCGCGTACGGCGCCGGACTGCTCATGAACCACTCCGATGTCCCCAAGGGCACCAGCGTGCTCGGTGTGGACATCGGCGGCGGTACGCGCGACGAGGCCGTCCAGAAGCTCGACGACGCCTTCAAGGCGTCGGCCGCCAAACCGCTGCAGCTCTCGGTCGACGGCGACACCGTCGCACTCAAGCCGGACCAGGCCGGGCTCCAGCTCGACAGCCAGGCCACGGTGCGGGCCGCGGCGGGCAGCGACTACAACCCCGTCTCCGTGATCGGCTCGCTGTTCGGCAACGAGCGGGTCGTCGCCCCAGTGATGCCCGTCGACGAGGAGAAGCTGGCCGCCGCCCTCGAAGGCGCCGCGGGCGGCTCCGGTTCGGCGACCGAGGGCACGATCAAGTTCCAGTCGGGCAAGGCCGTCGCCGTGTACGGCAAGGCGGGCCAGGGCATCGACATCGGCCGGTCGACGGACGCCGTCGAGGACGCGTACCGCACCCAGGTGGAGACCGGGAAGTCGGCTGCCGTGAAGGTGCCCACCACGGCGAAGGAGCCCAAGGTCTCCAAGGCCGAGGTCGACCGCATGATGAAGGAGTTCGCGCAGCCCGCGATGTCCGGGCTCGTGACCGTCAAGGCGGGCACGGCGGTGGTCCAGTTCAGCCCCGAGAACTCCCTGTGGAAGTTCCTCGGCGTCAAGGCGACCTCCGAGGGCAAGCTGGTCGACTACTACGACCTGCCCGCGCTGAAGGAGCTGTACGGCGGCGCGTTCGACGGTGTGACGATCGCCCGTGGCAACGGCAAGAAGACCGCCGTGACCCCGCAGGACGTGGTCGGCGCACTGCGTGAGGCACTCCTCGGCAAGACGGCGACGGACCGCGTCGGAGTGATCGAGATCAACCCCACCTAGAACAACCAAGAACAGGTCCAGGCGGCAGCGGGGCACCCGGTGATGGCCGGGTGCCCTCTGGCCGTCCAGGGCTCCTGAACTGCCGGACCGGATTCAGTTGAGCATCGCGCGGGCCGCGTGCGCCTGGCCCCGTACGCGGGCCGCCGCCGGTTCGTCGACGGCGGCCACGATCTCCGCGTACGCGTCGAGTTCGGTGGCGCCCGTGAGGAAGTCGCCGCGCTGGACGAGGAGCTGGGCGCGCTCGTAGCGCAGGCGGGCCGGGTGCGAGGGCAGCAAAAGGGAGAGATCGACCGCCCAGAGGGCCACGTCGGAGCGTTCGGGACGGGCGGCGGCCCAGGCGCGGATGTTGTTGAGGATGCGCAGGACGACGTCGAGCGGATCGGCGGGCGAGAGCATGGACGGGTCGAGAGGTGAGCCGGTGGCACCGGCCACCAGCAGTTCCGCGTCGGTGCCGGTCAGTACGCGGCCGCCGACGAAGGGATCGACGAGGATCTGCTGCTCGGGTGGACCGAAGCCGACGACGAAGTGACCGGGCAGCGCGACCCCGTAGACGGGCGCACCGGCCCTTCTCGCGACCTCCATCCACACCACGGAGAGCAGGATGGGCAGTCCCCGGCGGCGCTTCAGCACCTTGTCCAGCAGTGACGACTCCAGTCGCTGGTAGTCGCCGGGCGTACCGCGGAAGCCGAGGCCGCCGCCGAGGTGCTCGGAGAGCGCCGCGGCCCAGGACCGGGGGCCGCCGGGCCGGAACGGCAGCTCTCCGGCCAGCCGGTCCAGCTCGATCTGGGCCGCGTCCATCCCGGCCTCGGTCAGTTCCCCGTCCGCCTGGGCGCCCACCAGCAGACACAGGGCCGACAGGTCGGGGCGCTCGGCTCGTGCCTCTTCGCCGAACCGCCGCCGCCATTCGGCGCTTCGCGCCGGCTCGGGGGGATGCAGTGGACGCATAGCTGCTTCGTGCCCTTTCACGCCGATCGATACCGGTCCGTGGTGGCGCCACGCGGTTCCCCGTGGGGGGTCTGGGGGGCTTTCCGGGATGCGTCCGTGGGGTGGGCTGGTGTGGGTGTGGGTGTGGGTGTGGGTGCGGGTTCGCTGTGGCTGGGCGCGCCGTTCCCCGCGCCCCTTACGGGGCTCGCCCCTTGCGGGGACGGGGCGCGGTAGTGGTGGTACGCGTGGTGGGGGGTGAAGTTCATTCGGGTGTACAGGCCCCGGGCGCCCGTGTTGTCCGTCTCCACCTGGAGCCAGGCGGCCGAGGCGCCCTCGGTCAGGGCCTGGCGGGCGAGGGCCGTCATGACCGTGGTGGCGAGGCCCTGGCGACGCAGCGCGGGGTCCACCTCCACCGCCGCGAACCCGGCCCAGCGGCCGTCGACCACACAACGGCCGATCGCCGCGGGCACGCCGGGCTCGCTGCCGGGCACGGTCGCGAACCACACCGAGGGGCCGCTGCCCAGCACCTTCAGCGCCACCTCGCTCACCCCCTTGCGCTGGTAGCGGCTCAGCCATGCCTCGTCGGCCTCGCGCGACAGCGCGACCGTCCGGCCGGGGCCGGGCTCCGGCAGGTCGGCCACCGGCGCCAGCGCGCCGGTCCACAGCTCCGCGGAGACCTCACGCACCCACCCCCGCGCCTCCAGTTCCGCGCACAGCGCTTCCTGCGTACCCTCCGCGCCCGTGGCGGTCTGCGTGTAGGCGGGCAGCCCGCGGGCCGCGTACCACTCCCGTACGAGCGACAGCGCCTCGTCCAGGGGCACGCCCGGATCGCCGAGTGGGAGCACCGAGTTTGCGCGCCGCGTGAAACCGGACGCGGCCCGCAGCTCCCACCCACCGAGCCGTTCGCGCTCCACGGGCTGCCAGGCCCGGGCGGCGACCCGCGCCAGCTCCTCGTACGAGGCCGCGGGACCCCGTCTGCGAGCCGGCGCGGAGGGGACGATCTTGCCCGCCACCAGCGCCGATTCCGGAATGCGGACGCTTTCCCCGGACCGGCGTGTGATCAGCAGCACACCGTCGTCCCATGATGTGAGAACACCGACCGTGTCGGTGAACTTCTCACCCTTGGGAGTCCCTTCGCGCAACCGTCGTACCGAGACGCGTTTTCCCACGTCAGCGGGGGTGACACGGACCTCAAGCCGGAAGTGCGGAGAGAAATCCACAGCTCAGTCCAACCCTCCTGTTCGGATCATGCCCAAGAACGGAGATACTAGGTGCGGGCATCGACGACGCCGCGCTCCCGCGCGCCAGGTGGCGGAGCCTGAAGACGGCTCGCCAGCGCCCTATCGAGGAGGAACGACAGCGTGACCTACGTCATCGCGCAGCCTTGTGTCGACGTCAAGGACAAGGCGTGCATCGAGGAGTGCCCGGTCGACTGCATCTACGAGGGCCAGCGGTCCTTGTACATCCACCCGGACGAATGCGTCGACTGTGGTGCCTGTGAGCCGGTCTGCCCGGTCGAGGCGATCTTCTACGAGGACGACACTCCGGAGGAGTGGAAGGACTACTACAAGGCGAACGTCGAGTTCTTCGACGAGCTCGGCTCGCCCGGCGGTGCCAGCAAGCTGGGACTCATCGAGCGCGACCACCCCTTCGTCGCAGCGCTGCCGCCGCAGAACCAGTAGACGGCCCGAGCGCCGGCGGCCCCGCCGGGGCGGCAGCCGTGGGCGCCGCCCCGGTCCCGTACGGCCCGCCGCCGTGCGGGGCCGCCGTGTCTGCCGTGCAGAAAGTGAGCCAGAACCCGTGTCCGCAGTCTCCGACCGGCTTCCCGCCTTTCCCTGGGACAAGCTGGAGCCCTTCAAGGCGAAGGCCGCCGCTCACCCGGACGGCATCGTCGACCTCTCCGTCGGCACCCCGGTGGACCCGGTGCCCGAGCTGATCCAGAAAGCTCTGGTCGCGGCCGCCGACTCGCCCGGCTATCCGACGGTGTGGGGCACGCCGGAACTGCGGGACGCGCTGGTCGGCTGGTGCGGGCGACGGCTGGGCGCCCGGGACCTCACCCACCGCAACGTCCTGCCGGTGGTCGGTTCCAAGGAACTCGTGGCCTGGCTGCCGACCCAGCTGGGGCTCGGCCCGGGGGACAAGGTGGCCTACCCGCGCCTGGCGTACCCGACGTACGAGGTCGGCGCCCGCCTGGCCCGCGCGGACCACATCGCGTACGACGACCCCACGGACCTGGACCCCACCGGCCTGAAGCTGCTGTGGCTCAACTCCCCGTCCAACCCCACGGGCCGGGTGCTCTCCCAGCAGGAACTCACCCGGATCGTCGCCTGGGCGCGCGAGCACGGCATCCTCGTCCTCGCCGACGAGTGCTACATCGAACTGGGCTGGGAGGCCGACCCGGTCTCCGTCCTGCACCCCGAGGTGTGCGGCGGCTCGTACGAGGGGATCGTCGCGGTCCACTCACTGTCGAAGCGGTCGAACCTCGCGGGCTACCGGTCGGCGTTCCTCGCCGGTGACTCCGCGGTCCTGGGCGACCTGCTCCAGATCCGCAAGCACGGCGGCATGATGACGTCCGCGCCCACGCAGGCCGCCACGGTGGCCGCCCTCTCGGACGACACGCACGTCCAGGAGCAGCGCGAGCGGTACGCGGCCCGCCGCGAGGCCCTCCGGGACGCCCTCGTGCGGCACGGATTCCGCATCGAGCACAGCGAGGCGAGCCTCTATCTCTGGACGACCCGCGACGAGTCCTGCTGGGACACGGTGGCCCACCTGGCCGCCCTGGGCATCCTGGTGGCCCCGGGTGACTTCTACGGCCCGGCAGGAGCCAGTTTCGTACGGGTGGCACTGACGGCCACGGACGAACGGGTCCAAGCGGCAACATCCCGCCTGACGCCACCCACCACCTGACGCCACCCACAGCCTCCTGGCACCCACCGCCCGGACGGCACCCACCGCCCGGACGGCACCCACCGCCCGGACGGCACCCACCGCCTGCCGCCCACCGCCTGCCGCACCCACTGCCTGCTGCCCACTGTCTGCTGGCGCCCACCGCCTGAAGGCACCCACTGCCTGACGGCATCCACCATCTGACGGCACCCACCGTCTATCGGCGCCCAGCGTTTATCGGCGCCCGAAGGGCCGCCGTCCAGGGGCGCGGGGAACTGCGCGACCAGCCACGACGCTCCCGCACCCGACAGCCCCGCCCCGCCCCAGCCCGCCGCAGGCGCACGCAGGCGCACGCAGCGCAGGCGCACGCAGCGCAGGCGCAGGCGCAAAGGCGAAGGGGCCCAGGGGGAAACCCCCTGAACCCCTTCACCACAAGCCAAGCCGGCGGCAAACCGATCAGCCGAGCGGCAGCCCCTGCAGCGGCAGCCCCTCGGCAGGCAGCCCACCCTTCGAGACCGCGTCGGTCGGCAGCCCAGCACCGGTCGCCGACCCAGCGGTGTCACCGAGCACGTCACCCGTGGTCCCGGCAACGTCCCCGGCGGTCTTCTGCGCGGCGGGCGTCGCGGTCTTGATGGCCTTGCCGCCCGTCTTGCCCGCGCTCGGCACGGCCTTCTTCACAGCCTTGCTGCCCGTTTCGCCGGCCATCCCGGTGGCGTTCTGCGCGGCGCCGTCGACGGTGGTGCCCGCGTTGTCCAGCGCGCTCAGGCCGCCGAGGTCGGGGGCGGCCGGCAGTGCGGCCGCGCTCGCGGAGCCGGCCGCACCGACCACGGGTGCCGCTCCCGCTGCAATGAGCAGCGCGACACGGGCGATCCGACGGGTCAGGGGGAGGGACATGGTGCTCCTTTGACGGGGAGAGAACGATGAAATCTTCTGCCGCGCCCGGCAGTTGACCGACTGGCTGTCGACTGGCTGTCGACTGGCTGTCGACGGGTTGTCGACCGGCTGTTGATCGTTCCGGGCTCGGACGCAGTGACTACCGCTCGAAGCCCGCGAAGGTTGCGGTGGCCCCAAGTAAAGAGTTGGTAATGCGTCGCATTATCGGCTGCGGAGAAACCCGGGCAAAGAAGGCTCGGTCGCGAAGCCCGCCGAATCCCTACAGCCCTTTGCTGACAAGGGATCTGACGCCTGTGGGACAGGTGCGGGACAAGCGCGCGAAAGGGCCGCAGAAAACTGTGGCGGCCTGTCGACGTGGCACGCCGCGAGTGCCACCAACGGGTGAGGGTCCGTACTACTGCTCGGTGACGATTCGAACCTCGCCCGTGGCGTTCCGGGCGACCGGATCGTCGTCGTGCCACTCGCTCCGGGTGTTCCCGGCCGTCCACACCCGGCCCGCGTAGGAGACCCGCTCGACGTGCAGCGCGGAGGAGTTGGCGACGGCCCAGTGCGCGAGGGCCCAGCCGCGCTGCCGCTGCCCGCCCCCGGTGGCCGCCGTCTTCGGCACGGGCACGGTCACCGTGCGCTTGCCGCCGGAGCCGCTCACCGAGGCGGACGGCGCGGACGGGGTCGACGGCGTGCGCGAAAGGTCGGTCGACGGATCGGTCGACGGGTCGGCCGAAGGGCTCGCGGCCACCGCGGCGCCCGCCTCCTGGAAGGCCCCGCGCCCGAAGTCCCGTACGAGCGCGGTGCGTACCGACTCCGGGCCGCCGGGCCGCGTGTCCGGGCGGCCCTCGCAGGTAAGGGTGGCGGCGGCGCGGCCGGTCAGGGCCGCCGCGAGGAGCGTCGCGTCCGGCTCGTGCTTCGCGTACGCCTCCGGGTAGCCGCTGCGCTGGACGCGCTGCGCGGCGACGGTGAGCGGCAGTCGCGCGTAGTCGGGCACCTTGCCCAGATGGTCGTAGAACTCGCCCGCCGCGTACGCCGGATCCAGGATCTCCCGCTCGGTGCCCCAGCCCTGCGAGGGCCGCTGCTGGAAGAGGCCCAGTGAATCCCGGTCGCCATGGCCGAGGTTGCGCAGGGCGGACTCCTGGAGCGCCGTCGCCAGAGCGATCGTGACGGCCCGCTCGGGCATACCGCGGTTGGTGCCGACCGCCGAGATCGTCGCCGCGTTCACCGCCTGCTCGGCCGTGAACTCGTACGACGTGCCGTCGCCCTCGGCCGAGACGACCGTGCACTTGGGCACTCCGCTTCCGCCGGTCAGGTACTGCGCGGTGAGATAGGCCGCGACGCCGAGGAGTACGACGAGAGCCGCTCCGAAACGGAGGAGGCGGCCACGGCGTACGGGAGCGACGGAAGTGGGGGACGGCTCAGGCACGCGCACAACGTACTGGAGAGTACCGTCGGGGCCGTGTGAGGTTCCGGAGATCCGTGGGCTCGTGGACAAGCCTGTGGGGAGGCCGGGAGGCCGGGAGACCGGGAGGGCCGGGCGCGTTAGGGTCGAGGCCATGGCCGACACCCCACTTGACCTCACGCTGGACGCCGCCCGGCTCACCGCGCGGCTCGTCGACTTCCCGTCGGAGAGCGGCACGGAGAAGCCCCTCGCGGACGCCGTGGAGACCGCCCTGCGCGCCCTGCCGCACCTCACGGTCGACCGGTACGGCAACAACGTCTTCGCGCGGACGAACCTGGGCCGGGCCGAGCGCGTGATCCTGGCCGGGCACATCGACACGGTGCCCATCGCGGACAACGTGCCGTCGCGCCTGGACGAGGACGGCGTGCTCTGGGGCTGCGGCACCTGCGACATGAAGTCGGGCGTCGCGGTACAGCTGCGGATCGCGGCCACGGTGCCGGCCCCCAACCGCGACCTCACTTTCATCTTCTACGACAACGAAGAGGTCGCCGCCGACCTGAACGGCCTCAAGCACGTGGCCGAGGCCCGCCCCGAGTGGCTGGAGGGCGACTTCGCGGTCCTCCTGGAGCCCTCCGACGGGCAGGTCGAGGGTGGCTGCCAGGGGACCTTGCGGGTGCTCCTGAAGACCACGGGGGAGCGGGCGCACTCCGCGCGCGGCTGGATGGGCTCCAACGCCATTCACGCCGCTTCCGCGATCCTCGCCCGCCTCGCCTCCTACGAGCCGCGCTACCCCGTCATCGACGGCCTCGAATACCGCGAGGGCCTGAACGCCGTCGGGATCTCGGGCGGGGTGGCGGGCAACGTGATCCCCGACGAGTGCGTGGTGAGCGTCAACTTCCGTTACGCGCCCGACCGCAGCGAGGAGGAGGCCATCGCCCACGTCCGCGAGGTCTTCGCCGACTGCGGCGTGCACGAGTTCGTGGTCGACGACCACAGCGGGGCGGCGCTGCCGGGCCTCTCGCATCCGGCCGCGGCGGCCTTCGTCGAGGCCGTCGGAGGCACCCCGCAACCCAAGTACGGCTGGACGGACGTCTCCCGCTTCAGCGCGATGGGCGTCCCGGCGGTCAACTACGGCCCCGGCAACCCGCACTTGGCGCACAAGCGCGACGAACGGGTGGAAACCGCCAAGATCCTGGCGGGCGAGGAGCGGCTGAGGGCCTGGCTGACGGCCTGACCGGCGCCCGATCCGAGGCGGACATGCCGGCGTCCCCCCTCCTTGACCCGTGTAGATCTACGCTGAGGTGGAACGATCGGCAAGCGGAGGGAGCGGACATGGCTACCGGCAACCCCGAGGGCAGCAAGCAGCCACCGGAGGAGCAGCAGCTGGGCCCCGTGCTGCGCAGGCGGGGGCAGGTGCAGGCGAGCACGACGGACCAGCGGCTGCTGGACGCCGGCGGGCCGTCGGACTGGGTGCACACCGATCCCTGGCGCGTGCTGCGCATCCAGTCGGAGTTCATCGAGGGCTTCGGCACGCTGGCCGAACTCCCGGCCGCCATCAGTGTGTTCGGCTCGGCGCGCACACCGGCGGGCTCGCCCGAGTACGAGGCGGGGGTCGCGCTCGGCCGAGGCCTGGTCGAGGCGGGCTTCGCGGTGATCACCGGCGGCGGTCCCGGTGCGATGGAGGCCGCCAACAAGGGCGCCTGCGAGGCGAAGGGCATCTCCGTCGGCCTCGGCATCGAGCTGCCCTTCGAGCAGGGGCTCAACGAGTACGTCGACATCGGTCTCAACTTCCGGTACTTCTTCGTCCGCAAGATGATGTTCGTCAAGTACGCGCAGGGGTTCGTGGTGCTGCCGGGCGGTCTCGGCACGCTCGACGAACTCTTCGAGGCCCTCACCCTCGTGCAGACCAAGAAGGTCACGCGCTTCCCGATCGTGCTCTTCGGTACGGAGTACTGGGGCGGGCTGGTCGACTGGCTCAAGAACACCCTGATCGCCCAGGGCAAGGCCTCGGAGAAGGACCTGCTCCTGTTCCACCTCACGGATGACGTGGACGAGGCGGTGGCGTTGGTGTCCAAGGAGGCGGGGAGGTAGGAGGGGCTTCCGCCCTTGCCTCGGGGGCGCTGCCCCCGAACCCCCGCTCCTCAAACGCCGGAGGGGCTACCCACTCAGCCCGTCCGGCGTTTGAGGACGAGCGCGCAGCGCGATACGGGGGCGGAAACCCCCTACGCCAGCCCCCGCCGGGCCACCGCCGGCGGCCGGAGCCCCGCGATCGACGCCACCATGTCAAGAACCTGCCGCGTCTCCGCGACCTCATGCACCCGATACACCTGAGCCCCCAGCCAGGCCGACACGGCAGTGGTCGCGAGCGTCCCCACCACCCGCTCCTTGACCGGGCGGTCCAACGTCTCCCCCACGAAGTCCTTGTTGGACAACGACACCAGCACCGGCCACCCCGTGGACACCATCTCCCCGAGCCGACGCGTCGCCTCCAGACTGTGCCGCGTGTTCTTCCCGAAGTCGTGCCCGGGATCGATCAGCACGGACTCCCGGGGCACCCCGAGGGACACCGCCCGTTCGGCCAGCCCCACCGTCACCTCCAGGATGTCGGCCATGACGTCGTCGTAGGCGATGCGATGCGGCCGCGTACGAGGCTGCGTACCGCCCGCGTGCGTGCACACGATCCCCACCCCGTACCGTCCGGCGACCTCGGCGAGCCGCGGATCGACCCCGCCCCAGGCATCGTTCAGCAGGTCAGCGCCGGCCTCGCACACGGCCTCGCCGACCTCGTGCCGCCAGGTGTCGACGCTGATGATCACGTCGGGGAAGCGGCGCCGCACTTCGGCGACGAACCCGACGGTCCGCCGCGCCTCCTCCTCGGCGGTCACCTCCTCGCCCGGCCCGGCCTTGACCCCGCCGATGTCGATGACGGCGGCTCCCTCGGACACCGCCTGCTCCACGCGCGCGAGCGCCGGCTCGTCGCGGAAGGTGGCTCCCTGGTCGTAGAAGGAGTCCGGGGTCCGGTTCACGATCGCCATGACCACCGGCTCGTGCGCGTCGAACTCGCGCCTGCCCAGCCTGAGCATCCCCTGTGACCTCTCCCAGTAGTTGTCGCCGTCGGGCCGCCTGCGACCCTAACGGCCAGCGTCGCATGGCACGATCGGTGCCTGACACTTTCCGTGCCGACGCGCCCCGCGTCGGCATCAGAGCGTGGGGGCCTCAGAGATGTTCATGTTCTTGTTCCTGGTCGTCGCCCTCGTCGTCGTGGTCGGCGCGGTGACCCTCTCCGTCGTGGGAGGCGGTGACAGCGGCGCCCTTCCCGAGGCACTGCCGGAGCGTCTGCGGGACCCGCTTCCCCCGGACCGTCCCGTGCGCCGCGGCGACGTGGAGGCACTGCGTTTCCCGTTGACCCTGCGCGGCTACCGCATGGCGGACGTGGACGACGCCCTGAACCGCCTCGGCGCCGAACTGGCCGAGCGGGACGCCCGCATCGCCGACCTGGAGGCCGCGCTGTCCGGCGCCCGCTCGGCCACCGCCACCGCCACGACCGCCTCACCGGCCACCTCCCTGGAGAAGCCCGCGGAGGAGGACCACCGGTGAGCGACGCCCTGAAGGGCGCCGACGGGGCCCTGCGCTGCCCCTGGGCGCTGTCCACCGACGACTACGTGGCGTACCACGACGAGGAGTGGGGGCGCCCGGTCCACGGCGACGACGCGCTGTACGAGCGGCTGTGTCTGGAGGCCTTCCAGTCGGGCCTGTCCTGGATCACGATCCTGCGTCGCCGCGAGGGCTTCCGGGCCGCCTTCGCGGCTTTCAGGATCGCCGATGTGGCGGCATTCACGGACACCGACAAGGAGCGTCTCCTCGCCGACACGGGGATCATCCGCAACCGCGCCAAGATCGAGGCGACGGTCGCCAACGCGCGCGTGCTCGTCGGCTGGGCGCCGGGCGAACTGGACGAGCTGATCTGGTCCTTCGCCCCCGACCCGGCCTCGCGCCCGGCCCCGAAGTCGCTGTCCGACGTCCCGGCGGTGACCGACGAGTCGATCGCTCTCTCCAAGACCCTCAAGAAACGAGGCATCCGCTTCGTGGGCCCCACGACGGCCTACGCCCTGATGCAGGCCTGTGGCTTGGTCGACGACCATTTGGCGGACTGCGCGTCCAGGAACGGCGCCCGGTAGAGCCGCCCCGCAGGGCCGCTGCTGAGGGGCGCTGCTGAGAGGCGCTCCTGAGGGCGCGGGGAACTGTGCGCCCGGCCCTCACCGGACCGGCACCATCCACCGAACCGGCCCCGAGGGCGAACCGTCACCGAGGGCGAACCGTCACCGCCCCAGATACTTCGGCTTCTCCTTGTTGACGAACGCCTGCACGGCGATCAGGTGATCCTCTGATTCCCCCGCCCGCGACTGCAGCTCGTCCTCCTTCTCCAAGGTCTCGTCCAACGAGTGCGTGAGCCCGAACGCGAGGGACTCCTTGAGCGCGGCGTACGCGAGAGTCGGTCCCTCGGCCAAGGAGCGGGCCAGCTTCAACCCCTCCGCGGCCAGTTCCGCGGACGGCACGATCCGATTCGCGATCCCCAGCTCGTACGCCTCCTGCGCCGTGATGCTGCGCGGGAAGAGCAGCAGGTCGGCGGCGCGGGAGGGCCCGACGACGCGGGGCAGCGTCCAGGAGATCCCGGAGTCGGCGGTGAGCGCGACCCCGGCGAACGACGTGTTGAAGGCGGCCGTGTCGGCGACGATGCGATAGTCCGCGGCGAGCGCGAATCCGAGACCCGCGCCGGCCGCGACGCCGTTGACGGCCGCCACCACCGGCTTCGCCGCGCCCGTCAGGGCCCGCACGATCGGGTTGTAATGCTCCTGGACCGTGCTCATGACGCCTTCGCCCGCGCCCGACTCGCGCGCCGCCAGCAGTCCGCCGACATGCTCCTTGAGGTCCTGGCCCACACAGAACGCCCGGTCACCGGCGGCGGTGAGGAGCACGGCCCGTACGGACTCGTCCGCCGCGGCCGCCTGCGCCGCCTCCCGGAAGGCCACCTTGGTCTCGGTGTTCATCGCGTTCATCGCCTCGGGGCGGTTCAGCGTGATCGTCGCGAGTCCGTCGCTCACCTCGTAGAGCACGGTGTCGGCCATGATGGTCCCCTCAGGTGTCGCGGATTCGTCGTACCCGTCGGTACGCACTGCTTCCGAGGACAGCATGGCGGAGATCATGGTGGGCGGCGGCGTTCGTACATGTGACCTGCGTCAAAGAATTCCGGTGTCCGAAAGTCCATGCGGTGGCGCAGTATCGCAGTCACACCGCCGAAATGAGTGGTTTTGATCAAGCGCGTTGCGCAAGCGATGCCGACTGATGTTGGTCATCGGGTCCTGAGATGCGGGAT
This sequence comes from Streptomyces sp. NPDC087844, assembly GCF_044742785.1. Taxonomy (NCBI): domain Bacteria; kingdom Bacillati; phylum Actinomycetota; class Actinomycetes; order Kitasatosporales; family Streptomycetaceae; genus Streptomyces; species Streptomyces sp. NPDC087844. Next base: position 564,751 of record NZ_JBIUVD010000002.1, read on the forward strand.
AATGGCTGGGAAGCAATGTGTTCGATGCCGGTGACGCGTGTCCGACGAGAGGACGCGTGCCCTTCAACGGGGCCGTCGGCGACGATGAGCTGGTTTCAGGAAGGGGAACGAGCATGGCGGCCATGAAGCCGCGGACGGGCGATGGCCCGCTCGAGGTGACAAAGGAGGGGCGGGGCATCGTCATGCGCGTTCCGCTCGAAGGCGGCGGACGGCTCGTCGTAGAGCTGACCCCCGACGAGGCTGACGCGCTCGGCGACGCCCTCAAGAAGGTCGTCGGCTGACGCGGAACGCGACCATACCCTTCCACTGCCCCGGCATCAACGCGATGCCGGGGCAGTGGTGTTTCCAGGGGTTCCAGGGGTTCTGAGGATTCTGCGGCTTCCAGTTGGTGCGGGGAGCCCGTGTGCGGGTGCCGAGGCCGTACGCCCGGTCCCGGGGCCGTTACGGCGGGCAGGGGCCGGGGATCAGCGCTTGACCGCGCACAGCAGGCCGTCGCCCACCGGAAGCAGTGAGGGAACCAGTTCCTGGCTCTCGCGGATCGCGCGCAGCAGTTCGCGCAGCCGCAGCACCTCCGTGGGCTGCGGGCCCGACTCCACCGTGCGCCCGTTCGCGAACACGCCCTCGAAGACGACGAGGCCGCCCACCCGCAGCAGGCGCAACGATTCAGCGAGGTAGTCGAGGCACTCCAGCCGGTCGCCGTCGCAGAAGACGAGGTCATAGCCCGCGTCCGCGAGCCGGGGCAGGACGTCCAGCGCGCGGCCCGGGATGAAGCGGGCCCGGTTGCTGGCGAAGCCGGACGCGCGGAAGGCCTGGCGGGCGAACTGCTGGTGCTCCGGCTCGGGATCCACGGTCGTCAGTACGCCGTCCGGCCGCATGCCGTGCAGCAGATGGATACCGGAGACTCCGGTTCCGGTACCGATCTCCGCGACCGCCTTGGCGTCCACGGTGGCAGCGAGCAGTCGCAGGGCTGCGCCCGTGCCGGGCGACACCGAGCGCAGCCCTGCTTCCCGGGCCCGGTCCCGGGCCCAGTGCAGTGCCTCGTCCTCGGGGACAAAGGCGTCGGCGAACGCCCAGCTCGTCAGCCGGTTGCCGGTAATGGCCCTCTCCTGTCCCCGTGGTTGCCTGGGCGTGACTGTATCCGTTGCCGCCGGGAACCCGCAGATGGGACCAGGCGTTTAGAGAGGGTGGGGAACAAGGGTCGGGAACTGCACGGGGGTGGCGGATGGAGCGGGACGGTCGGCAAGTGCTGACGCTGCCATATGAGCGCGTATCAATTTCTCGTAAAACCGCTTATCCGGAGCTAACGGGCGAGGTGGCTATGGTAGGGGCTCCACTGGACACCACCAGAGCCGACAGGGGAGGTGCGGCTGAACCTGTGGATCGAGGTGGGGTGCTCCGGCGCCTGCTCAGATCGTCGGGGGAGCCGAAATCCGTGAACAACACTGCTGACCGATCCCGCATCGCTGACTCCGCTCAGACCGCGACCTTCACGTCCGACGCGGACTCGCAGGCGTGGACTCCCCCCACGTGGGAGGAGATCGTCAGCACACACAGCGGCCGGGTGTACCGGCTCGCCTACCGCCTGACGGGCAACCAGCACGACGCCGAGGACCTGACCCAGGAAGTCTTCGTCCGGGTCTTCCGCTCCTTGTCGACCTACACACCCGGCACCTTCGAGGGCTGGCTCCACCGCATCACCACCAACCTCTTCCTGGACATGGTCCGGCGCAAGCAGCGCATCCGTTTCGACGCCCTCGGCGACGACGCGGCCGAGCGCCTGCCCAGCCGCGAGCCCTCCCCGCAGCAGGTCTTCAACGACACGCACTTCGACGCGGACGTCCAGCAGGCTCTCGACACCCTGGCGCCCGAGTTCCGCGCCGCGGTCGTCCTCTGCGACATCGAGGGACTTTCGTACGAGGAGATCGCCGCGACCCTGGGCGTCAAGCTCGGTACGGTCCGCAGCCGGATCCACCGCGGCCGCTCCCAGCTCCGCAAGGCGCTCGCCCACCGTTCCCCCGAGGCCCGTGCCGAGCGCCGCGGTTTCGCGGTCACCGGTGTGCCCGCTCTGGGAGGAGGGGGCGCGAGCGCGTGAGTGGATCACGGCTGAATCCTGCCGACGGACCCCTTGCCGAGCAGCACCTCGGCGACCGGCTTTCCGCCCTGGTGGACGGTGAGCTCGGTCATGAGGCGCGCGAGCGCGTCCTGGCCCACCTCGCCACCTGCGCGAAGTGCAAGTCGGAGGCCGACGAGCAGCGACGACTGAAGAACGTGTTCGCGGAGGTCGCCCCGCCGCCCCCTTCCGAGAGTTTCCTGGCCAGACTGCAGGGGCTCCCCGGAGGAGGTGACTCGGACGGCGACAGCTCGCGACTGGGCCGGGGAGCGTTCGGAGCGTCCGGAGTCTTCGACATGACGCCGGACTCCTTCGGTTACCTGCCCTCCGGCCCCCATGCGACCGCGCTGCCCTCGGAACAGCGCGGATTCCGCATCCATGACATCAGCCGGCGCGAGGCCGAGCGCTCCGCCTCCAGGGGACTGCGCTTCGCGGCCGCCGCGGCCGGTGCCGTCTCGCTCGCCGCGATCGCGCTCGGCGGGGTCTCGACCGGCGTCCCGGCGGACACCGCGGACGCACGCGGCGGTTCGGGCACCGGAAGCAACGTGACCCCGATGCGCACAGCGAGTACGACCGGTGCCACCGGCTCCGACTCGCAGCGCCGCCGGTCCCTCGCACCGCTGCTCGCCCAGGGACAGCGTTCCTTCGGCAACGAAGGGGGCGCGCGGACCGAGATGTCCGCGCCGCTGCTGCCCGGTGTGCCGGCGCCCGGACTGCCCTCGACCGGCGAGCAGAACAAGGGCTCGGGATCGATGCACGCGCTGACCACCCCCGTGGTGGCGGGTGTCGCCGCGATGTCCCCGCTGATACGTCCGTTCGCGCCGGCCCCACGGGTCACGCTGACCGCGTGGTCGTCGGGACCTGAGTTCGAGGCGTCCGTCCTGTCGGCCGTGCCGTCGTTCGACCCGTCCGCCTCACCGGCGCCTTCCTCCTCCGGCTGAACCGGCCCTCTGCGCGGCGGCCCGCGAACCTGGTTGAATCCAGGGATGGGCCGCGCCCGCCGCTGGGATCCGGGCGCGGAGGTCGAGACAACGCGGCGAGCGCTGACATGCCGTGCCGCGGGTCAGGTGTGGGGAGAGCATGGACGAGGGGAAGCCCACGAAGCCGAAGTGGTGGAGCCGGCCACGGACCCAGGTGCCGGATTCCGCTCCGGCGGACTCGGTTTCCACGGGGGACGGCGCGAGCGGGTCGCACGGGGGAGACATGGACGGCGACTTCGAGCTGGAGAAGCCCGCTGGTACGGGTGCGACCGCCGTCGGAGACGCCGTCACCGGCGCTGGCGCGAGCCCCGTCGCCGCGCGGGCCGCGGACGAGGTGAGCGACGGCGTGAGCGCGCCCGCCCCCGGTGAGCGGCCCAGGCCCCTGCACGATCCGGACCCCTACAGCACACCGCCGTACGGCGGACCGGGCCCCTGGGCGCCCGCGCCGCCGGTGCAGCACCCCGGGACGACGCCCGCGCACGGCACGACGGTGGAGGCGGCGGCTCCGCCCCAGGACTCTCCGGAGGAGGCACTCTCCGGGGCGCCGGGCCCGCATGCGCCGGGCCCGTATGCTCCGGCCCCGCGTACGCCGGGCCGGCACGCACCGGCCCCGCACACGACCGTTCCGCACCTGGCCGTGCCCTACATGCCCGCGCCGCGAACGCCCGCCGCTGAGGCAGCCGTCCAGCAGGCACCGGCCCGGCAGACGTCCGTCCCTCAGACGTCCACCCCTCAGATGTCTGCCCCGCAGACGCACAGCGCCCTCGGTCCGGAGTCGCCTGTCGGCCTTCAGACCGACGAGGCCTCCGCCCTCGCCACCAGCGCCCCTTGGCAGAACTACGACCCCTGGGCCGCCGCCCCCCTCCAGCATCACGGGGCCGCGGCCGAGGCGCCGGACGGGCGCCGCAAGCGGACCGGGCGTGCGCTGGTCCTCGGCGCCGTACTGCTCGCCCTGGTCTCCGGAGGTGTGGGCGGGGCCGTGGGCGCCTATCTGGAGCGGACCGGGGGGATCGACGACGTCGAGCTGCCGCAGGCCGGAGTGGAGGCCAAGGGGCGGGCGCCGGACAGCGTGGCCGGTATCGCGGCCAGCGCCCTGCCCAGCGTGGTGACACTGCACGTCAGCGGCTCGGAGGCGCAGGGCACCGGCACGGGGTTCGTCCTCGACCGGCGCGGCCACATCCTCACCAACAACCACGTCGTGGAACCCGCGGACGGCAGCGGCGAGATCACCGTGACGTTCAGCGGTGGTGAGACCGCCAAGGCCGAGGTCGTGGGCCACGACAGCGGCTACGACCTCGCCGTGGTCAAGGTCGCCCATGTCAGCGGGCTCAAGCCCCTCTCGCTCGGCAACTCGGACAACGTCCAGGTCGGCGACCCGGTGGTGGCCATCGGAGCGCCCTTCGACCTGGAGAACACCGTCACCGCGGGCATCATCAGCGCCAAGGAGCGCCCCATCACGGCGGGTGGCGAGGAGGGCGACGGCAGCGACATCTCGTACGTGGACGCGCTGCAGACGGACGCCCCGATAAACCCCGGCAACTCCGGCGGCCCCCTGGTCGACTCCAAGGCCCGTGTCATCGGCATCAACAGCGCCATCCGTTCCGCCGACAGCGGCTCCGACCTGGAGGGCGGCCAGTCCGGTTCGATCGGCCTGGGCTTCGCCATACCCATCAACCAGGGCAGGCGCGTCGCCGAGGAGCTCATCAACACGGGCAAAGCCACCCATCCGGTGATCGGCGTGACGCTCGACATGGAGTACTCCGGCGACGGAGCCCGCGTCGGCACCGAGGGCACCGAGGGCAATGAGGGCAACGACGGCGACTCGGCGGTCACCCGGGGCGGCCCCGGCGCCCGGGCCGGCATCGAGGCCGGTGACGTCATCACCGAGGTCGACGGGCAGCGGGTGCGCTCCGGCGAGGAACTCATCGTCAAGACGCGGTCCCACCGGCCCGGCGACCGGCTGGAGCTGACGCTGGAGCGTGACGGCAAGGAGCGGAAGGTCACCCTCGTCCTCGGCTCGGCCGACGGGGACTGACACGGCGGACGACCGATACGTACAAGGGGATGAACCGGGCCGGAAGCGGGGGCGGACGGTTGATCACGAATCCGACAGGAAGTTCACAGGAAACGGCCCGGCCCCCTGTGCCACAAGGCAAACAACCGGGAAAACCCGCCGTGTACACGCGGTCCGGCGCCCCGGGACAGTACCGGTCGGACAGGAACGCCGGGTACCGTGGACCCGGCCCGGACCACGGACGACCTGCCGAGCGCCGAGGACATCGCAAGGAGCTGCAAGGTGTTCAATGACATAGGACCGCTTGAGCTGGTCACGCTCGTTGTCCTTGCCGTGCTCGTCTTCGGCCCGGAGAAGCTCCCGAAGATGATCCAGGACGTCACACGGACCATTCGCAAGATCCGTGAGTTCTCCGAGAGCGCCAAGGCGGACATCCGCGAGGAGCTGGGTCCGGAGTTCAAGGACTTCGAGTTCGAGGACCTCAACCCCAAGACGTTCATCCGCAAGCAGCTGGACAACGACGAGCTGGGGCTCAAGGAGATCCGTAACGGCTTCGACCTGAAGAAGGAGATGGCCGAGGTCACGGACGCCGTGCACGGCCGCGAGTCCGACACGCCGTCCTCCTCCTCGACCTCATCGTCCTCGTCCTCGTCGGCGGGCTCCACCGGCGGCACCGTGGACATGACGAAGAAGCGCGAGAAGCCGGCGCCGGAAGAGCGCCCGCCGTTCGACGCGGACGCGACCTGAGGCGACCCTGAGGTGGCCCTGAGGCGATCTGACGCGGCCTGACCCCGGGCGGCGCGCCCGCCGTCCGGAACACGCTTCACTTTCAGTCGAACGCCGTCCGTCTCCCCGTACCCCGCTTGGGTTCCGTCCGTTCGGGATGCGCCGGATCGGGTACGTATGTGAGTCATGTGCCGACCGGTTTTCCGGCCTTCGGTGGAGCTGTGACTATCCTGCCTAGTTGTTGTGCGGACCGGACGGACGCCCGAAGGGGGGCGGGCCACCCGGTCCGACGAGAGCAAGGAGGCGTCCGGGCAGATGGAGACGACAAGTCGGGTAGGCGCGCAGGCGCCGGCTGCGGAGGGTGGACAACAGCTCCCCTCCGCCCGGCGCATGGTCGACGGCTACCTGCTGGCGCCCTTCCCGTGGTACGGCCTCGATGAGGCCTTCACGGGGCCGCGCTGGCTGATGCAGGTCGGCACCGCGGCCGACGGAGCCATCGAACACGGCTCGATCGGACACGGTGACGAGCCGTCGGTGCGCAGTGAGTCCACCGAGGACAAGGAGCGATTCGCGGTCGTGGTGACCGTCGCGGGCAACCCCGTGCGGCGCAGCGCCGACGGCACGGGGCTGCTGGAGGCCACCTCGGTCTCCTCCGCGGCCTGGCTCGCCGGAGTGGGGCTGCTGTCCTTCACCTGGCCCGGCCAGATGGACCACACCCTGCGCGACGACTGGCTGGACCAGCAGACCGAGACGGCGTGGGTCCTCGCGGACGATCTGAACGGGTCCGACTGGTCCACGCTGTCCCTTCCCGTGGACGGGGTGCCGACGCCGTTCCACTACAGGGAATCCGAGTTCGGCTGGGTCCTCGCGGGCTCGACGCAGGAAGGGGTTCATGTGGGGGCGTACGGGCGGGGGATGAGTGCGTACGGGGTGGCTTTCGCCATGATCAAGGACATCGGCACGTACGCCTAGGCGGCGGGCCCCCGCGGGGCTCGGGCCGGATGTGTTGTGCGGGTCGTCGTGGGCTGAGCGCGCAGTTCCCCGCGCCCCTTGAAAGCAGGGGCGGAGCCCCGCTTCAGGGGCGCGGGGAACTGCGCGAGCAACCCATACGCACCTGCACCCGACAGCGCGGCCGAGGTCACGCGCCCAAAAGGGCGCGGGGAACTGCGCGGTCGGCCACAGCGCCCGCGGTCGCCCGGTGGCAGACAGTCGCCGTGCCGCTCGTGGGGTCTAGAACTTGTTCCTCGGGGTGATGCCCAGCGACATGCCCGACAGGCCCCGCTGGCGGCCCCCCAGCTTGCCTGCGATCGCGCGGAGCGCGGAGCCGGCCGGCGAGTCGGGGTCGGTCAGGACGACCGGCCTGCCGTCGTCGCCGCCCTCGCGCAGGCGGACGTCGATCGGAATCGAACCCAGCACCGGCACGGTCGCCCCGGTGGTGCGGGTCAGCCCGTCGGCCACCGACTGCCCGCCACCCGTACCGAAGATGTCGACCATCTCGTCGCAGTGGGGGCACGGCATGCCCGCCATGTTCTCGACCACACCGACGATCTTCTGGTGGGTCTGCACGGCGATCGACCCGGCCCGCTCGGCGACCTCGGCCGCGGCCTGCTGAGGAGTCGTCACGACCAGGATCTCCGCGTTCGGGACGAGCTGCGCGACCGAGATCGCGATGTCGCCCGTACCCGGCGGGAGGTCCAGGAGCAGGACGTCCAGGTCGCCCCAGTACACGTCCGCGAGGAACTGCTGCAGGGCGCGGTGGAGCATCGGGCCGCGCCACACGACCGGCGCGTTGCCGGGGGTGAACATGCCGATCGAGATGACCTTCACACCGTGCGCCGACGGCGGCATGATCATGTTCTCGACCTGGGTCGGACTGCCCTCGGCGCCGAGCATGCGCGGCACGGAGTGGCCGTAGATGTCGGCGTCCACGACACCGACCTTCAGCCCGTCCGCGGCCATCGCCGCCGCGAGGTTGACCGTCACGGACGACTTGCCGACGCCCCCCTTGCCGGAGGCGACCGCGTACACGCGCGTGAGGGAGCCCGGCTGGGCGAAGGGGACCTCGCGCTCGGCCTTGCCGCCGCGCAGCGCGGACGCCAGGTCCTTGCGCTGCTCGTCGCTCATCACGTCCAGCGTGACGTCGACCCGCGTGACCCCCTCGACCCGCGCGACCGCCTCCTTCACGTTGTTCGTGATGGTCTCGCGCATCGGGCACCCGGAGACAGTCAGGTACACCGCGACCGCGACCGAACCGTCCGCGCCGATCTCCACGGATTTGACCATCCCCAGCTCGGTGATGGGTCGGTGGATCTCGGGGTCGTTCACCGTCGACAGTGCTTCACGCACCGCGTCTTCCGTAGCCATGGGGTCGATGGTACGGCGCCCGGCCCGGGGGCCGGAAAGCCCCGTCACCGGTCGTCTACGTCACGTGCCCGAGGGTGTTCCGCCGGGAATACGCCACGCCGGTCGCCCGGCCCGCCCCCGCTGCCGTCGCGGCGCCGCTCCTCCAGCTCCTTGACCAGGTCCTCCAGCTCGGAGCGGATCCAGTCCCGGGTGGCGACCTCGCCGAGGCCGATGCGCAGCGCGGCGATCTCCCGGGTCAGGTACTCGGTGTCCGCGATCGACCGCTCGTTCTGCTTGCGGTCCTGTTCGAGGTTGACCTTGTCGCGGTCGTCCTGCCGGTTCTGCGCGAGAAGGATCAGGGGCGCGGCGTACGAGGCCTGCAGCGAGAGCATCAGGGTGAGGAAGATGAACGGGTAGTTGTCGAAGCGCAGATCACGCGGCGCGGACACGTTCCACACCACCCACAGGATGATGACGAACGTCATCCAGACGATGAACCGGCCCGTGCCCAGGAACCGCGCGATCCGCTCGGAGAGCCGTCCGAAGGCCTCCGGGTCGTACTCGGGCAGGAATCTGCGCCGCGGCGGCTGCGGCTGGTCGAGCCGCAGCCGGGGCCGCGCGGTGGTGCCCGTCCCGCCGGCGGCCCGCTCGCGGGCCTCACGCTCAGGAGCCATCAGCGGCCTCCTCGGGGGCATCGCGGTCGACGGCACCGCGATCCGCGTCGTGCTCGGTGTCGTGCTCGCTGTCATGGCCGCTGTCATGGCCGGTCTCGTGCTCGCCGACGGCTTCCTCGTCCAGGTGGAACTCCTTCTCCCGCCAGTCCTCGGGCAGCATGTGGTCGAGGACGTCGTCCACGGTGACCGCGCCGAGCAGCGAACCGCTCTCGTCGACGACCGGCGCCGCGACCATGTCGTACGTGGCGAAGAAGCCGGCCACGACGGGCAGCACCGCCTCCGGGTCCAGCGGCCGCAGGTCGTCGTCGATGATCGAGCCCACCAGCGTGTACGGCGGATCGCGAAGGAGCCGCTGGAAGTGCACGGTACCCAGGTACTTGCCGGTCGGGGTCTCGTCCGGGGGACGGCACACGTACACCTGGGCGGCCAGCGCGGGGGAGAGGTCGGCGTTGCGCACCCGGGCGAGCGCGTCCGCGACGGTCGCGTCGGGCCGCAGCACGATCGGCTCGGTCGTCATCAGACCGCCCGCCGTGCGTTCCTCGTACGCCATCAGCCGCCGTACGTCCGCCGCGTCGGCCGGGCGCATCAGCGCGAGCAGCCGCTCCTTGTCCTCTTCCGGCAGCTCACCGAGCAGGTCGGCCGCGTCGTCGGGGTCCATGGCCTCCAGGACGTCCGCGGCGCGCTCCTCCTTGAGCTTGCCGAGGATCTCGATCTGGTCGTCCTCCGGGAGTTCCTCCAGGACGTCGGCGAGCCGGTCGTCGTCCAAGGCCGCGGCGACCTCGGCGCGCCGCTTCGCGGACAGATGGTGCAGGACGTTCGCGAGGTCGGCGGGGCGCAGCTGCTCGAAGGTGGCGAGCAGGTTCTCGGCGCCCTGCCCGTGCTCCTCCAGCGAGAACCCGGTGACGGCCGACCACTCGACGGTCAGGGTCTCGCCCCTGGCCCGCCGGAACGTGCCGCCGGCCCGACCCTTCCGTACGAAGACCCGGTCGATCTCCCAGTCGCGGCGGGCCGGCAGCTGCTGGATGGCGATGTCCAGGACGGTGACCGTCTCGGGTGGTTCGCCGGTCTCCGCGAGGGTGACGCGCCGGTCGAGAAGCTCGCCGAGGACGAGCCGCTCGGTGGGGCGCTGCTCGAAACGGCGGACGTTCAGTACGCCGGTCGTGATGACCTGGCCCGACTCGATGCCCGTCACCCGGGTCATGGGCAGGAAGATGCGGCGCCGGGTGGACAGTTCGACGACGAGGCCGAGCAGTCGTGGGGGCCGTCGTCCGACGCGCAGCATGGCGACGAGGTCGCGTACGCGTCCCACCTGGTCGCCGTTGGGGTCGAAGACGGCGATGCCGGAGAGGTGCGAGACGAAGATCCTGGGGGCGCCTGCCGCCATCCGGGCGCCTCCTTCTTCCTACGGGCTTCGGGTTCGGGCGTTATGGAGTGTCATGTCCGCTCGGGTGGGCTTCAGGCTAGCCCGTCCCGGTCGGATACGCCCTGGTGAGCGGTGCGGACGGACTGACTCCGAGCGGCGTGGCGGGCCCCGGTACGCTGCGGTACGCCGTTGAGGACGACCGCACGAGAGGCAGCGCCACCTGTGACTGCGATTCGCCGGGGACGAACCCGTAAGGCCGCGTTGGCGAGGGCCGTGTGCGCGCTCTTCGTGGCGGGGGCAGGGGTGACGGGGTGCGGCGGCGGTGAGGATCCGGACGCGGGGACGAACGGGGTCGGGAAACTTCCCCCCGCCAAGATCCAGAGCAGAACCCAGTCGGCCGCGGAGGCCGCCGCGACGGTACGGCTGTCCGGGGCCGTGGTCAGCAACAAACGCACCTACAAGCTGGACATGCAGCTCAAGAAGGACGGCGGTACGGGGTCGGTCACCTCGGACGGTGTGACGTTCCGCCTGCTGCGGGTCGACGAGCACCTCTTCATCAAGGCAGACGCGGACTTCTGGAACCACCAGGACGGCAAGAGCGACGACAGTACGTCGGACACGGCCGCGGCGGGCAAGCTGGAGGGTATGTACGTGAAGGTTCCCAAGGGTGACCCCGCGTACCAGCAGCTCAGTGTCTTCACCGACAAGGACGTGCTGCTCGACGGGCTCCTGTCCCTGCAGGGTGGACTGGCCACCGACGGTCACCGTGAGCTGAACGGCGTGCGCACGATCCGCCTCACCGGCGACAAGGGCTCCGGCGGTCGGATCGACGTCTCCCTGGAGGGCAAGCCGTACCCTCTGCTCCTGGTCCGGGCCGGGGACGCGGGCACGATCCGTCTCACGGACTGGGGCCGGGACTTCACTCTGCAGGCCCCGGACAAGGACGACACGGTCGACTACGGCCAACAACTCCCGTCGTCCTGACCCCGCGTCACCCAAGACTCAAAGACAGAAAGAGTGCGCCGTTCCCCGCGCCCCTGGGGGTTGGAAGACCGGGGCGCAGGCCCGTCTTTCAGGGGCGCGTGGAACCGCGCGGCTCACCCCCACCGGCCCGCACCCCGCATCCGGCCGGCAGCCGACCCGCCCCGGCAGCCGACCCGCGAAGGCTTCAGGGACGGCGGCGGCGTTTGAAAAGCAGGCGCGGCAGAGCAGCCGGCACCGGCAACCGCGTAGTCGCCGGCGTAGGCACCGGCGGCGCCGCCAACGACCCCTCCGGCAAGGACGCGGTCACCCCCGTCGGCGCCAGCCGAACAACCCGGCACTCGCGAGCCCACCGCTCCGTCATCGCCTCACCGTCGGGAGCGTTCAACCGCTTCCCCTTCAGCTCGCCGACGGCAACCCCCCACTCCTCGGACCCGGGAGCCAGCTCCACGACGGTCGCGGTCCAGGACACCAACCGCCCGCCCTTGTCCTTGCTGCGGACTGTGACGACCGCCTCGCGGCCGTCCACGAGCCCGGGCAGCGGCTGCTCCCCGGGCCCGTCCCCGACCAGGCACACCGCCCCGTCGTGCCACACGTGCCACAGCGCGCGAGCCGGAGCCCCCTGGTCCGGATCCGCGTCCTGGTCCCGGTCCCGGCCCTGGTCCCGGCCCCGGTCCTGGGGATCCAGCGACGGAACACCGCTTCCCCGCACCCAGATGAGCCCGGACTTCTTCGTGGCCTCCTCGACGAGGGCCTGTTCGGCAAGAGCCTGATCCGTCATGCGGGCCAGCCTAGCGGTGGCCCCGTACGGCTCCTCGGAGCGTTCTCAGAGCCAGCCGTTGCGCTTGAGCGTCCGGTGGATCCCCAGGCAGAGCACCACCGTGATGCCCATGATCGTGGGGTACCCGTACCGCCAGTGCAGCTCCGGCATGTGCTCGAAGTTCATGCCGTACACCCCGCACACCATCGTCGGCACGGCGATGATCGCCGCCCAGGACGTGATCTTGCGCATGTCCTCGTTCTGCGCGACGGACGCCTGTGCGAGGTTGGCCTGGAGGATGGAGTTGAGCAGCTCGTCGAAGGCGACGACCTGCTCGTGCACCCGCGCCAAGTGGTCGGCGACATCCCGGAAGTACTTCTGGATGTCGGGGTCGACCAGCCGCATCGGCCGCTCGCTCAGCAGTTGCATGGGCCGCAGCAGCGGCGACACCGCACGCTTGAACTCCAGTACCTCACGCTTGAGTTGGTAGATCCGGGCCGAGTCGACACCGCGCGACACCCCGCCCCTGCGGCCGGGCGAGAACACCTCGGTCTCGACGTCGTCGATGTCGTCCTGCATGGCGTCCGCGACCGCGATGTAACCGTCCACGACATGGTCGGCGATGGAGTGCAGTACGGCGGAGGGGCCTTTGGCGAGCAGCTCCGGGTCGTCCTGCAGCCGGTGCCGCAGCGCCCGCAGCGAGCCCTGTCCGCCGTGCCGCACGGTGATGAAGAAGTCCCGCCCGGTGAAGCACATCACCTCGCCGGTCTCCACGACCTCGCTGGTGGCGGTGAGTTCGTCGTGCTCGACGTAGTGGATGGTCTTGAAGACGGCGAACAGGGTGTCGTCGTACCGCTCCAGCTTGGGCCGCTGATGGGCGTGGACGGCGTCCTCGACGGCGAGCGGGTGCAGCCCGAACTCCGCGGCCACGCCCGAGAACTCGTCCTCGGTGGGCTCGTGCAGGCCGATCCACGCGAACCCTCCGTCGCGCCGCACCTGACGGATCGCCGTACGCGGCGTGAGGCTGTCGTCGGAGGGGAGGCGGACGCCGTCGCGGTAGACCGCGCAGTCCACGACGGCCGAACTCTCCGCGGCCGACCGGGTGGTGTCGTACGCCCCGCCGTCCTTGCGGAGCGAGGGGCGGACCGCGGCACGCAGGTTGTGGATCATCGACATGGGTGGCTCCTTCGCGAACGAAGGCCGCCGACGACGGTTGGAACTGCCCGGAATGGGGACGTCCTGACTGCGGATGTTTGGCACGTCCACAAAGCGGGGAGCACCGCACCGTCACGGTGGCGGCTTCGCTACTGATACAGATCAGAAAAATTCAGACAGATCAGGGAAAACGAAGTGCTCTTCCGTTGTGTACCGGACCGCCCATGACACGAGCGCGGGAAACGACGCGAGCGCGAGAGGTGGCAGCCGGCAGAGCGTGAGCTCGGGAAGCTGAGAGGAACTCAGCAGCCGGAAGAGCGGGTGGTACTGCCTGGTCGACTTCGATCCATGGAGCCCCACCTCCTCCGGCCGGTCCCCCGTGGGGGAGGTCCATCCCCCGTAGGGGAGTCTCATGCGTCGAGACGTGGGCCGGGACTTGAGAGCGACGCTTCTGCGTGCTGCCCCGGCCAGCGGCCCAGACTATCAGCCGACCGAAGTGTCAAGCCGTCGCTTTGCCCGCTACTGACGAGTTCTATGCTCGGCGCATGGTTGATGTTCTTGCTCTGGTGGAAGCCCGTTTGCGTACCGCGCTGGGCGAACCGGACGCGCGCGCCGCGGTGACCTTCCTCGGTACCGACCGCATCGAGGTGCTGCGTTTCACGGACCCGGACACCTCCGGTACCGCCCCCACCGCCCCCACCGGCATCGTCCGCTACGCGACGCTCGGCATGTCGGCCCGGCCGATGGCGGACCCCACGGCGGTCGTCGCCGACCCGGTCGCGGGCCCGCGCGCCGAGCTGGTCCTGTCGGTACGGGCCGGTGCCGCCGACACCGACAAGGTGCTCCGCCCCCTCGCCGTACTGGCCGCGTCCCCGCAGGTCGAGGGCCTGGTCGTGGCCCCGGGTGCCTCGCTCGACGTGGGAGATCCCCTGTGGCCGGGCGCCCCCTTCACCTCCGTCCTGGTCGCCGAGCCGGGCGGCCTGGTCGAGGATCTGGAACTCGACGCACCCCTGGACCCCGTACGTTTCCTGCCGCTGCTGCCCATGACACCGAACGAGGCCGCGTGGAAGCGGGTCCATGGCGCGGGGGCGCTCCAGGAGCGCTGGCTGGCAGGCGGAACGGACCTGCGCGATCCCGCACGCAAGTCCGTGTCCCTGGACTGACCCTCAGCAGTCGGCCGGGAGCGTCGAGTTGGGAAAGTCACACGCAGGCGGGCCCGTCCTCAGTTCGTGAAGACGGTGACCCCGTCCTCCGCCGCGTGCCGCTCCTCCAGCTCCTCCGCCTCGTGCGTGAGGGCGTCGCGGCGTACGAGGACCACGAGCGCGCCCAGCGCCGCCGTGACCGCCGCGACCACGAACGGGATGTGGATATCGGTCCACTCCTCGATCCTCGGCGCGAAGAAGGGGGCCGCCGCGGCCGCGAACCAGCGGACGAAGTTGTAGCCGGCGCTCGCCACCGGGCGCGGCGCGTCCGACACGCCGAGGGCGAGCTCCGTGTAGACGGTGTTGTTCACGCCGATGAAGGCACCGGAGAGGATCGTGCAGACGACGGCCGTGGTGTGGCTGCCGTAGCCGAGGACGAGCACGTCGGCCGCGAGCAGCACCAGTGAGCCGCCGAGCACCTTCAGCGAGCCGAACCGGGCCTGCATGCGCGGTGCCACGAGCACCGAGAACACCGCGAGCAGCACACCCCAGGCGAAGAAGACCGCGCCCGATGCGTACGGGGTCATGTCCAGTACGAACGGCGTGAAGGCCAGCACGGTGAAGAACGTGTAGTTGTAGAAGAACGCCGAGGCCGCCACCGAGGCGAGGCCGCCGTGGCCGAGGGCCCTGACCGGGTCGAGCAGGCCCGTCCTGCGCGCGGGCTTCGGCTGCTCCTTCAGGAACGCCGTGATGCACAGGAACCCGATCGCCATCAGGAACGCGGTGCCGAAGAACGGGTAGCGCCAGCTGGCGTCACCGAGCAGCGCGCCCAGCAGGGGTCCGCAGGCCATGCCGAGGCCCAGGGCGGACTCGTACAGAAGGATCGCCGCCGCGCTTCCGCCGGCCGCCGCGCCGACGATGACGGCGAGGGCGGTGGAGACGAAGAGGGCGTTGCCGAGGCCCCAGCCGGCCCGGAAGCCGACGAGTTCGCCGACCGAGCCGGAGGTGCCGGAGAGTCCGGCGAAGACCACGACCAGCGCGAGGCCAAGCAGCAGGGTCCTGCGGCCGCCGATACGGCTGGAGACGAAGCCCGTGACCAGCATCGCGAGGGCGGTGATCAGGAAGTACGAGGTGAAGAGCAGGGAGACCTGGCCGGCGGTGGCGTCCAGGCCCTTGGCGATGGACGGCAGGATCGGGTCGACGAGGCCGATGCCCATGAAGGCGACGACGGATGCCCCGGCGGTGGCCCAGACCGCCTTCGGCTGACGCAGGAGGCTCGTGGCCCCCGCGTCGAAGGTGTCCCCTTCGGCGGGGCCTCCCGTGCTGCTGTTCATGCCCGCTCCTTCACGCTGCTCGCGGAGATGGTGGTAGGTGGTTGGCGTATACACATAATAAGTTAGACCGGCTAATAAATGCAAGATACATCTAGTTCCCCGTGGTGGCGGACCGTGGCGAGGAGGTGACAGGCGCGCGGCGGACGGGTGATCGTCCTTGACGCGACGAAGGACGGGGAGGACCGTTGTGCCTCATGAGGGGCGAACCCAGTTGCCCGAAGTGTGGTGGCCGGGTCAGGGCTCCCGGTCTCTTTGCCGACTCCTGGCAGTGCGATGTGCACGGCATCGTGCATCCGCTGCAGCCCGTGATCCCGCCCAGTGTCGAAGCCCTCGATGTGGTCGTGCACCGTGCGCGCGTACCGGTGTGGATGCCGTGGCCGCTGCCCGTCGGCTGGCTCTTCACGGGTGCGGCGTTCGCCGGTGACGACCGCAGCGGTGGTCGCGCGACGGCTGTCGCCTGCTCGGGGCCCGGGCCGCTCGGCGGATTCGGGGAGCTGATGCTCGTCGCCGAGGAGCTGGGCGTGGGTCTGGGCGCGCGGTACGCGGGCATCGAGGGGCTCGACCCGGGCCCGTACATGAACGTCGACAAGCCGCCCCAGGTGAAGGTGCTGGCCGCGGGGCGGCCGACGCCGCTCTGGCACGTCCCGGGGGCGCCCGGCGACCGGGCCGTCTTCGCCGGTGAGGCGCTCGGGCTGTGGCTGTGGGCGGTCGTGTGGCCCGAGCAGTCGGGGATGATGATGTACGACGAGCTGGTACTGACGGATCTGCGGGACGCGGGCGCGGAGGCGGATCTGTTGCCTTGCGGGGCGCTGTCACCGCGGATCCTGGAGCCGTGAGCCGTGAGCCGTGAGCCGTGAGCCGTGAGCCGTGAGCCGTGAGCCGTGAGCCGTGCCGTAGCTCGGCCGGTTCGCGCGGCTGAGGGCTGGGTGTAGGGGGCGACCCCGGGTGGTGGGTGTGACAGGAGCTGTTCCTGATCCCGTTATCCTTGGACGGTCCCCCTTGTCCTGGCCCTGTCTGGAGTCCGTTCGTGCGCATTGACCTGCACTGTCACTCCAAGGCCTCCGACGGTACGGACACCCCCGCCGAGCTGGTACGGAACGCCGCCGCGGCCGGTCTCGACGTCGTCGCGCTGACCGACCACGACACCACCCGCGGATACGCCGAGGCCATCGCGGCCGTGCCCGCCGGGCTGACGCTGGTGACCGGCGCCGAGCTGTCCTGCCGCCTCGACGGTGTCGGCCTGCACATGCTGGCGTACCTCTTCGACCCCGAGGAGCCGGACCTGCTGCGCGAGCGCGAGCTCGTACGCGACGACCGGGTGCCCCGGGCCCAGGCGATGATCGGCAGCCTGCGGGAGTTGGGCGTTCCCATCACCTGGGAGCACGTGGAGCGGATCGCGTCCGGGGGGTCGGTGGGCCGGCCGCACATCGCCACCGCGCTCGTCGAACTGGGCGTGGTGCCGACCGTCTCGGACGCGTTCACGAGCGAGTGGCTCGCCGACGGCGGCCGGGCGCACATCCAGAAGCACGAGTCCGACCCCTTCGAGATGATCCGGCTGGTCAAGGCCGCGGGCGGCGTGACCGTCTTCGCCCATCCCGCCGCCGCCAAGCGGGGCAGGACCGTACCGGAGTCCGTGATCGCCGAGCTGGCCGCGGCCGGGCTCGACGGCATCGAGGTCGACCACATGGACCACGACACGGCCACCCGGGCCAGGCTGCGCGGACTCGCGGGCGAACTGGGGCTCCTGACCACCGGTTCGAGCGACTACCACGGCCACCGCAAGGCGTGCGAACTCGGCGAGTACACGACGGACCCCGAGATCTACGCCGAGATCACCCGCCGAGCGACGGGCGCGTTCCCCGTCCCGGGCACGGGCGGCCCGACAACCGCGTAACACCAACGCCCGCAAGGGGCGCGGGGACTTCGGGGGCGCGGGGAACGGCGCAGTCCTTCGCCCCTGAGGGGCGCGGGGAACGGCGCAATCCTGTGTCTTTCAGGGGCGCGGGGAACGGCGCAATCCTGTGTCTTTCGGGGGCGCGGGGAACGGCGCGACCAGCCACGACGCACCCGCAGCGACCCCACACGCACACCCCACCCCACCCCACCCCACCCCACCCACCTTCAACACCCCAGCAAGGCTCACCTGCTCATGTTCGACCTCGCCATCTTCGGCTCCCTCTTCCTTACGCTCTTCGTCATCATGGATCCCCCCGGGATCACCCCGATCTTCCTGGCGCTGACCTCCGGACGCCCGGCCAAGGTGCAGAAGCGCATGGCCTTCCAGGCCGTCTGCGTCGCCGGCGGCGTCATCACCGTCTTCGGCCTGCTCGGGCACCAGATCCTGAACTACCTGCACGTGTCGGTCCCCGCCCTGATGATCGCCGGCGGCCTGCTGCTCCTGCTCATCGCGCTCGACCTGCTCACGGGCAAGACCGACGAGCCCAAGCAGACCAAGGACGTCAACGTCGCCCTCGTACCCCTGGGCATGCCGCTGCTCGCCGGCCCCGGCGCGATCGTGTCCGTCATCCTCGCCGTGCAGAAGGCCGACAGCGTGGCGACCCAGGTGTCGGTGTGGGCCGCGATCCTCGCCATCCACGTCGTGCTGTGGATCGTGATGCGGTACTCGCTGCTGATCATCCGGGTCATCAAGGACGGCGGAGTCGTGCTCGTGACGCGCCTCGCGGGCATGATGCTCTCCGCGATCGCCGTGCAGCAGATCATCAACGGCGTCACCCAGGTCGTCCGGAGCAGCTGAACGCGGACCCGCTGAACGTGATCCCGCTGAACGCGAAACCCCCGCCCGGCATCGTGCCGGACGGGGGTTTCGAAGACTGTCTCTGAAGACTGTCGGACAACCGCTGTTATGAGGCCGAGGTGTCGGCCGGGCGGATCCACAGGCGCTGCCCGATGGCGGCGGCCTGCTGCACGATCCGGTTGACGGAGGCGGCGTCCACGACGGTGCTGTCCACGGGCGTGCCGTCGACGTCGTCGAGTCGCATGATTTCGAAGCGCAAGGGCTTCTCCCTTCGTCTGGTCATCCTCCTGAAGGAGAACTACTGGTGGGGTGGGTGAGCGGGTCATCTGTGTCCCGCGTTCCCATAGGAGTCAACGGGATGTTTGTTACGAACATTCCCTACGCTAAAGAAAACTTTCGAACGTCTAATTACTTGTGAGTATCGGGACCACCTGTGTACACACAGTAACGTCCTGCGACAATGAGGCGCATATGAATGACGACATCGCGGCAGCCGACGACCCCGACGACTTCTCCGCCCTCGCGGCGCGCATCGACCGCTCGAACGAGCTGCTCCAGCGCATGCTGGCCGAGGTGGCGAAGACGCCGTCGACCCACGCGATCTTCGTCGACGCCGGGTATCTCTACGCCGCCGCGGGCCGGCTCGTGGCGGGCACGGAGGACCGCCGGGCCTTCGAGCTGGACGCCGAAGGGCTCATCGACGCGCTCATCGACCGGGCGCGCACGATCTTCGCGGACAGCAGGCTGCTGCGCGTCTACTGGTACGACGGGGCGCGGCGCCGTATCCACACCGCGGAGCAGCAGTCCATCGCCGAGCTGCCCGACGTCAAGGTCCGGCTCGGCAACCTCAACGCCAACAACCAGCAGAAGGGCGTCGACTCCCTGATCCGTTCCGATCTGGAGTCACTGGCCCGGCACCGGGCCATCAGCGACGCGGCGCTCATCGGCGGCGACGAGGACCTGGTCTCGGCCGTCGAGGCGGCACAGGGGTACGGGGCCCGGGTCCACCTCTGGGGCATCGAGGCCCCGGAGGGCCGCAACCAGGCGGAGCCGCTGCTCTGGGAGGTCGACAGTCAGCGCACCTTCGACCTGGACTTCTTCAAGCCGTACGTGGCCCGGCGCATCACCGCCTCGTACGAGACGTCGGCGGTGGCCCGGCCGAGCCGGGAGGACGTGCGGTTCGTGGGGGCGCAGATCGCCGCGAAGTGGCTGGCCGCCCGGGGGCGGGAAGCGCTGGCGGAGCTGCTTCCCGGGCACCCGTATCTGCCCGGTCCGGTCGACCAGGAGTTGCTCGTGGAGTCCGAGGGACTGTTGCAGTACTCGCTGCGCGGGCAGGCCGATCTGCGGCGGGCGCTGCGGGATGGCTTTTGGGAGCACTTGCAGGGGCAGTACTGAGCGATTCGCTCCGGCGCTCGGCCTTAACGGTCCGTTGTGCGTGCCTGCTGGTGACCTGCGGGCCTGGTGGGGGCCGCCGATGGGGGCTGGACGCGCAGTTCCCCGCGCCCTTTCGGGGCGCCGGATCTAGCCCAGGCCGTCCCAGAACGCGGCCAGCGCCTGCGCCGTTTCCAGGGGGCGGTCCGCGTTGGGGGAGTGCTCGGCTCCGTGGATGATCGTGCGGTGCGCCTCCAGGCGTACGGCCATGTCGTCGAGGAGCGGGACCGGCCAGGTGTCGTCGCTCTCGCCCGACAGGACGTGCACGGGCAGGCGCAGGGCCGCCAGCTCGGCCACGCGGTCGGACTCCTCGCACAGCTGCCGCCCCGCGGCGCCGAGCTGAGCCGGACTGTTGCCGAGCCAGCGCCGTCTGAGGTCCTGCTGGTCGTCCAGGCCGGCGTCCAGCTCGCCCTCGGCGTCCTCCGGCGGGTCCAGCGCCCGGATCGCCTCCCACACCTGCGCCATGTCCATCACGGTCAGCGCGTCCCGCAGCAGCTTCACCCGCTGCTGCTGGCTGGGGGAGATCTCCGCGGGTCCGGAGGACACCAGGGTGAGGGACCGGAAGCGGGCCGGTGCCAGCAGGACGGCCGCGCGGGCGACCTGTCCGCCGAACGAATGACCCAGCAGGTGAAAGCGTTCCACGGAGCGGTCGGAGCGGTTGGAGCCGTCGGAGCCGTCGGAGCCGTCGGAGCCGTCCGAACCGTCGTGGCCGTCGGCGAGCGCGTCGAGCTGCGCGAGCACGTCCAGCGCCAACTCGCCCTGCGCGTAGGGCGTTTCGTCGTCGCGTGGGCCCGGTGACTCGTACTGGCCCCGGCCGTCCACCGCGACGGTCCGGTAGCCGGCCGCCGCCAGTGGCTCGTGCAGCGAGATGAAGTCCTCCTTGCTGCCGGTGAACCCGGGCAGCAGCAGCACCGTTCCCTTCGCGGGACTGCCCGCGTCGATCACGGCGAACTCCCCGCGCGCGGTGCCGAGGTGATACGCGCGGGCCCCGGAGGGCGGGACGAAGGTGAAGGGCCTGCTCATGAGAGTGAGGCTATCCGGGCAACCTGACAGGCGGCATACCGGGCGGTGGCCCCGCGCCTCCGTGGCCGTGTCGGGGAACGCCGACGGCCCGGCCCCCGCGAGGGGAACCGGGCCGTCGGGTGCGGAACTCAGCCCTCTGTGGGCTCGGCGGTCGCGGCGGCCTTGCGCGTACGGCGACGCGGCTTGGCCTCGGGCGCGGCCTCGGCGGACTCCGTGTCCGCGTCAGTGCCCGCGTCAGTGCCCGCGTCCGTGACCGCATCCGTGGCGGTCGCCTTGGCGGCCGTTTTGCGGGTGCGACGCGGCTTGACCGGAGCCTCGGCGGTGTCCGCCGCGGCCTCGGTGGCCTGGGCCGGGATGTCGGCCTCGGCGACCGCGGCCTTACGGGTGCGGCGGCGGGGCTTCGTCTCGGTCGCCTCGGCCGTGTCCACGGCGCTCTCCGCGCCTTCCGCGGGTGCGGCGGCCTTGCGGGTGCGGCGCGGCTTCGTCACCGTGGCCGCCGGTGCCTCGACCGTCGCGCCCTCGGCGGTGTCCACCGCGGTCTCGGCGGCGACAGCGGCCTTGCGCGTACGCCGACGCGGCTTGGCCTCCTCGACGGGCGCCTCCTCCACCGATGCCACCGCAGCCACCGGAGCGGCCGGGGCGACGGGAGCCGCCTCGGCGGTCGCGGCGGCCTTGCGGGTGCGGCGACGCGGCTTGGCCTCGGGCTCCTCGGTCGCCTGCGCCGGGATACCGGCCTCGGCGACGGCGGTGACCTCGGCGGTCTCGGTGTCCACGGCGGCCTTACGGGTCCGAGGACGCGGCTTGGCCTCAGCGGCCTCGGCGGTGTCCAGGGCCGTCTCGGCGGCGGCCGTGGTCGTGGCCTTGCGGGTGCGGCGCGGCTTCGCCTCGACGGCCTCGACCGGGTCGGCGACCGCTTCCACCGCGGTCACGGCTGCCTCGGCTACCGCGGCCTTACGGGTGCGGCGGCGGGGCTTGGTCACCACGGCTTCGGCTGCCTCGGTCACGACGGTCGGCTCGGCCTCGGGGGCCTCCTCGACGACAGCGACCTCGGGCTGTCCGGCCTCCGCCGTACGACGCGGGCGACGGCGGCGCGGCTTGGCCTCGGCGTCCGCCACCGGCTCGGCGACGGGCGCGACGGCCGGTACGGCGAGCGGTGCGACGGCCGGCTCGGGGACCTCGACGGCCGTGCCCTCAGCAGTGCCCTCAGCAGTGCCCTCAGCCGTGGCCACCGCGGTCGCGGCTGCTTCCGACCCGCCTGCGGCACGCGTACGACGACGCCGACGCGCGCTGCGCGACTCCGTCGCCTGGCCGCCCGGCTCGACGCTCTCCGCCACGGTCTCCGGTGCGGACTGTGCTGCCGTCTGCGACGTGCTCTGCGACGTGCTCTGCGGCTCCGCGGCGTCGAGCGCCGTGCCGTTGCGCGTACGACGGCGGCGGCGCGGGGTGCGCTCCGAACGGTCACGATCACGATCACGGTCGCGGTCTCGGTCGCGACCGCGGTCTCGGTCGCGCTCGGCGACCGGGGCCGGACCTGCCACGGGACGGCCACCGCGGCCACCACGTGCGCCACGCCCGCCGGTCTCGCCGAGGTCCTCGACGACCTCGGCCGACAGACCGGCACGAGTGCGCTCGGCACGCGGCAGGACACCCTTGGTGCCCACCGGGATGCTGAGCTCCTCGAACAGGTGCGGGGACGTGGAGTACGTCTCCGGCGGGTTCGGGAAGCCGAGGTCCAGCGCCTTGTTGATCAGCTGCCAGCGCGGGATGTCGTCCCAGTCGACGAGAGTGATCGCGATGCCCTTGGCACCCGCGCGGCCCGTACGGCCGATGCGGTGCAGGTACGTCTTCTCCTCTTCGGGGGACTGGTAGTTGATGACGTGCGTCACGCCCTCGACGTCGATGCCGCGTGCGGCCACGTCGGTACAGACGAGCACGTCCACCTTGCCGTTGCGGAACGCGCGCAGCGCCTGCTCGCGGGCGCCCTGGCCGAGGTCGCCGTGGACCGCGCCGGAGGCGAAGCCGCGCTGCTGCAGCTGGTCGGCGAGGTCGGCCGCCGTGCGCTTCGTACGGCAGAAGACCATCGCGAGACCGCGGCCGTCGGCCTGCAGTATGCGCGAGACCAGCTCGGGCTTGTCCATGTTGTGGGCGCGGTAGATGAACTGCGCGGTGTTCGCGACCGTCGCGCCGACGTCGTCCGGCTCCGAGGCGCGGATATGTGTGGGCTGCGACATGTAGCGGCGGGCGAGGCCGATGACCGCGCCCGGCATGGTCGCCGAGAACAGCATCGTCTGGCGGCGGGCCGGCAGCATGTTCATGATCTTCTCGACGTCGGGCAGGAAGCCCAGGTCGAGCATCTCGTCGGCCTCGTCCAGGACGAGCGCGCGCACGTGGCCCAGGTTCAGCTTCTTCTGGCCCGCGAGGTCCAGCAGCCGGCCCGGGGTGCCGACGACGACGTCGATGCCCTTCTTGAGGGCCTCGACCTGCGGCTCGTACGCCCGGCCGCCGTAAATGGCGAGAACGCGGACGTTACGCACCTTGCCGGCCGTCAGCAGGTCGTTCGTGACCTGGGTGCACAGCTCGCGCGTCGGGACGACGACGAGGGCCTGCGGGGCGTCGGTGAGCTGCTCGGGCTGCGCCCGGCCCGCCTCGACGTCCGCGGGGACGGTCACTCGCTCAAGGAGCGGGAGGCCGAAGCCCAGCGTCTTGCCGGTGCCGGTCTTGGCCTGGCCGATGACGTCGTTGCCCGCGAGGGCGACGGGGAGCGTCATCTCCTGGATGGGAAAGGGACTCGTGATGCCGACGGCCTCAAGGGCCTCGGCAGTCTCGGGAAGAATCCCGAGGTCTCGGAAGGTAGTCAGGGTGCTGCCTCTTCTGTGTACGCGGTGCGAGGCGAGCGCGGGGGTCGTGTCGGGGACCGTGCCGGGGACGTCGGCCGCTATTGACCAGCGGCCGGGGTGGCACGGGACCACTGCCGACGCTCAAGCGTTCGTACCGCTGAGGGTTCCCCCCGGGTGCCGTACGCACTGTGCCGTACAAGCTGAGAGGGCTGTCGGGTCGGAGCCGATCGGGCCACCGACCGGGCATCCTCATTCGTGCGGATCCGCCGGGTTACGTAGATCAACTCAGCGAGCGCATTACCACCATACCCCGGATCCGCGCATATGCGATGGCCGATTTGGTCACGTAGTCGTCGTCACACTGATTGACCAGGGCCTTACGCCGTGCGGTGAGCGGGCTATTGTGCGCTTCATGACGACGCCTGCCAAACCTTCCGACGCCCCCGCCGAACCCACCGGAGTCGCCGCCCAGGGCTGGGCCAAGGCCTCGGTGGACCCCCAGTACCGTGCCGCTGTCGTGGATCTGATCGGGGCGCTCGCCTACGGGGAGCTGGCGGCGTTCGAGCGGCTCGCGGAGGACGCCAAACTGGCGCCGACGCTCGGGGACAAGGCGGAGCTGGCGAAGATGGCCTCGGCCGAATTTCACCACTTCGAGCAGTTGCGGGCCCGGCTGACCGAGATCGGGGCGGAGCCGACGCAGGCGATGGAGCCGTTCGTCGCCGCGCTCGACGGGTTCCACAAGCAGACCGCGCCGTCCGACTGGCTGGAAGGGCTCGTGAAGGCGTACGTCGGCGACTCGATCGCCAGTGACTTCTACCGGGAGGTCGCGGCACGGCTCGACGCCGATACGCGGCAGCTCGTGCTGGCCGTTCTGGACGACACGGGGCACGCGTCGTTCGCCATCGAGAAGGTGCGGGCCGCCATCGACGCGGATCCGCGCGTGGGCGGGCGGCTCGCTCTGTGGGCGCGGCGGTTGATGGGGGAGGCGTTGTCGCAGTCCCAACGGGTGGTCGCCGACCGGGACGCGCTGTCGACGATGCTCGTCGGCGGGGTCGCGGACGGGTTCGATCTCGCGGAGGTGGGGCGGATGTTCTCGCGGATCACCGAGGCGCACACGAAGAGGATGGCTGCGCTGGGGCTGGCCGCCTGAGCCTTTGCCCCCGGGCAGCAGCGGTTGTCGGCAGTCTGCGGGCCGGTGGGGCTTGTTCGTGCAGTTCCCCGCGCCCCGTGGAGCCCCGTGGAAGCCCTGGGGCCTCCTGGTGTTCGTCTGCGGGTTCGGTGGGGGCTTGCCGCGCAGTTCCCGGCGCCCCTTGGCGGGGCCGCTCAGACCGTTGCCGAGTGGTGGTGGCGGAGTCTTCCCGCGGGGCGTAGGAGCAGGGAGACGGAGGCTGCGGCTACGGCTGCCGCGCCGAGCATCACCGGCAGGAAGCCGGCGGATCCCAGTGCGGTGTGGGTCAGAAAGGCTCCGAAGAGGCCGCCCGCGGCGCCCGTCGGGAGGACCAGCCTGCGGACCGGCAGGCGGTGCGGCAGGCGGTGTGCCGCCGCCCAGGCCAGTGCCAGACCGAGGACGGCCGAGCCGAGCGCTTCCAAGAACATGAGAGGGGGTCCCTTCCGCACGGCTGTGTGCACTTCGGTCGTAGCCCGTCATACCCGTGACCTGCGGAATGCAACCCTCCCGTGTGGATGAGTTGTGCTCCGTCTGTGAAACGCGGACACGGAAGCGGACACGGAGCGGAAGCGGACATGGAGCGGAAGCGGACACGCAATTGGAAGGGACACGGAAGCGGACATGGGACCGGCATGGAAAAGGGGCCCGATGGCCAACGGCCTCCGGGCCCCTCTCCCGCGCTCTGCGGCGCCCTGCGTCCTACAGCGCGCTGAAGCCCACCTTGCGGGTCGTGGGCTCGCCGAGCTCCACGTAAGCGAGGCGGTCCGCCGGAACCAGGACCTTGCGGCCGTGGTCGTCCACGAGGCTGAGCAGCTGCGACTTGCCTGCCAGCGCCTCGGACACCGCGCGCTCGACCTCTTCCGGGGTCTGACCGCTCTCCAGAACGATCTCGCGGGGCGCGTGCTGCACGCCGATCTTGACCTCCACGGCTATGTCCCTCCGACGGTCACTGATGTGCGCGTATCTCCGCGCCGTACGCAGCACACATTAGCCCGGTGAGGGGACGTACATGCTCCGCCCGAGAACGCCAGGAGCGAACACCTTGTGGGAACAAAGTGGCGGTCGGCGTCGATGCGCCGAGGCGGGCCGCGGTCAGTGCTGCTCGCTGCCGTGCAGGGGGAAACCCGCGATGCCCCGCCACGCCAGCGACGTCAGCAACTGCACCGCCTGCTCGCGCGGCACGCTGCGGTCGCTGTGCAGCCAGGAGCGGGCCACCACCTGGGCGAGTCCGCCCAGGCCAGAGGCGAGCAGCATGGACTCGGCCTTCGACAGACCGGTGTCCTCCGCGATCACCTCGCAGATCGCCTCAGCGCACTCGAACGTGACCTTGTCGACCCGCTCGCGCACCGCGGGCTCGTTCGTCAGGTCCGACTCGAAGACCAGCCGGAAGGCGCCGCCCTCGTCCTCCACGTACGCGAAGTAGGCGTCCATGGTGGCCCGTACGCGCAGGCTGTTGTCCGAGGTGGACGCCAGCGCGGTCCGTACGGACAGCAGCAGTGACTCGCAGTGCTGGTCGAGCAGTGCCAGGTATAGATCCAGTTTGCCGGGGAAGTGCTGGTAGAGCACCGGCTTGCTGACGCCCGCGCGTTCGGCGATGTCGTCCATCGCGGCCGAGTGATATCCCTGAGCAACGAACACTTCCTGGGCGGCGCCGAGGAGCTGGTTGCGTCGGGCACGGCGCGGCAGGCGTGTGCCCCGCGGGCGTGCCGCCTCTGTCTGCTCGATGGCTGTCACGCCGCCTCCCAAAGTTGTCCACATGCGGTGAGCGCCGCGCGGCCATCGTACTTTTCGGTAACCGTGGTGTGCGCGGTGCGAGCGGAGAATTTCACGGACCGGACGTCGGTGGAACCGCGCAGATCGCGCCATAGGTGGTCATGGCGGGCTCGTGGGGTTCCCGGTGTCGTGCCCGGGAACGGATGCTCGGGTGTCCGGGCACGGCGGTCCGGGCGGTCGTCGGGACCGCCCGGGGCCGGTTCACCGATAGTCGTCCTCGTCGAGTTCCACGACTCTCGCCTGTTCGGCGAGGTCTCCCTCGCTGGCGTTGTCCGGGTCCGCGTCGGTCAGCCGGTCGTCCCGCCGGGGTGCGAGATCCGTCCGCTGCTCGGCGGCGTCGGCCTCGGGTGCCTCCGCGCCGATCTCGGTCGCGCCGGCGTCGTCCGTGTCCTCAAATGCCTCGGGGTCGGTGTGGTCGACAGTCATGAGTCCTCTTCCGAGCGGTGCGAGTGCGCTCTTGCGCTGGTACGAGTGCCCTCGTTCACGAAGCCTATGAGACCTGGGTTCGGGGCGCTACGCGATCGGGTTGGGCCATGGCTTGTCCCTGTGACGGCGAACACACGATCCAGCGCGTGATCGTCTCGTAACATTGCTGCATGTCTTCGACCGAACTGCCGTCAGTGCTGGCCACCTCCGTCGCGCCGAGGGTCAGTTCCGTCAGGGTGGCGGCGGGGGAACGGCTGCGCACGGTCGGGCTCCCCGGGATCACGCTGACGGTCCGTTCGAGGCCGCCGGCCAGAGAGGGACTGCCGCCCGCGCTGTACGTGCACGGGCTGGGAGGTTCCTCGCAGAACTGGTCGGCGCTGATGCCGCTCCTCGAAGGCCTCGTGGACAGCGAGGCCCTCGATCTGCCGGGCTTCGGCGACTCGCCGCCGCCGGACGACGGCGACTATTCGGTGACCGGACACGCCCGCGCGGTCATCCGCTATCTCGACGCGGCCGAGCGCGGGCCCGTGCACCTCTTCGGGAACTCACTGGGCGGCGCCGTCTCGACGCGCGTAGCCGCCGTACGACCTGATCTGGTCCGCACGCTCACGCTCGTCTCACCGGCGCTCCCCGAGGTGCGGGTGCAGCGCAGCGCGGTGCCGACGGCGTTGCTCGCCCTGCCCGGTGTGGCGGCCCTGTTCACCAGTTTGACCAAGGGCTGGACCGCCGAGCAGCGGGTACGGGGGGTCACCGCCCTCTGTTACGGGGATCCCGGCATGGTGACGCCGGAAGGGTTCCGCAACGCGGTCGAGGAGATGGAGCGGCGGCTCGCCCTTCCCTACTTCTGGGACGTCATGGCACGCTCGGCACGCGGCCTCGTGAACGCGTACACACTGGGCGGCCAGCACGGACTGTGGCGCCAGGCCGAGCGGGTGCTCGCGCCTACACTCCTTGTCTACGGAGGCCGCGATCAGCTCGTCTCGTACCGTATGGCACAGCGTGCGGCGCGTGCGTACAGGGACTCGCGGTTGCTGACATTGCCTGACGCGGGGCATGTGGCGATGATGGAGTATCCGGAGACCATGGCCACGGCCTTCCGCGAACTCCTCGCGGACACGGGCGAGTTGACCGACACCGGCGCTACCGGCGCGAGGAGCTGAAGCGGGACGTGGGACGTCACAGCCGGCGCGGGCCCGCCCCCAAGGGCGACACCGCCGATCCTCCCGCTGTTCCGGCTGCCCGGCCGCAGACGGGGACCACCGGAGCGGCGGGGCGCCGACGGCCCCCGGGCGGGCCGCAGTCCGCTACACAGACACAGACACCGACACCGGCGACGGCCACCGGGGCGCCGATGGCGCCAATGGCACCGATGGCGCCGATGGGTGGGGCACCCGCTCGGGGGGTGCCGCGTCTGCCTGAAGGATGGGTTCCGCAAGGGCCCGGGGGGCTGCCCGGTCAGGGGGGTCCGCCCGGACAGGGGGGTCTGCCTGGGCAGGGAGGCTCGCCCGGACCGGGCGTTCCGCGTCCCGGCGGACGGCCGCCCGCGGGCGGAGGCCCCCGGTATGCCGGTGGGGCTCCCGCGTACACGGACCAGTACCGGGGCGGGGCGCAGCCGGGCGGAGGGCCGCGGCTCCCCGACGGCACACCTGCCCACGGTTTCCCGCGCCTGCCCGACGGGACGCCCGCCCACGGGTTCCCCCGGCTGCCGGACGGCACCCCGGCGCACGGGTTCCCGCGTCTCCAGGACGGCACCCCGGCTCATGGCTTTCCCCGGTTGCCCGGTGGCGGTCCGGCGCAGGGCGCGTCGCGCAACGCCGACGGCACCCCGGCCCACGGCATGCCCCGTGTCCGCGGCGGTCACCCCGAGCAGCGTGAGGCGGGCGGCGGCTGGGGCGCGGCGAGGACGGACACCGGGTACGGAGTCGGCGTCGGCGGCGTCGGCGTCGGAGTTGGAGCGCCGCAGGGGTCTCCGCAGGGCTCTCCGCGCGGTCCGGGCCAGGACGCGCCGCGCGACCGGCCGGGGGCGCCGATCCCCGTCCCCGGGCAGCGGTACGCGCGGGGCGCGGCGGAGGCGAGTGGCCCGCGCAAGGCCTACGTCGACGCGTTCGGCGGGGACGGGGGCAATGGTCAGGGTGGCGGCGACGACCAGTTCGCACCGCGCGCCGCCACACCCGCGGCGGCGGCCCTGCGCGCGGACCCCTTTGCCCAGGTCCCCGACCAGGACGCGGAGGTCGAGCACAAGACACCGCCGCCCCGGGGTCCCGAGACGCCGGACACCCGTTCGGAGAAGGCCAAGGGCGGCAAGGGCCGTGCCTTCACCGGCATCGCGGCCGCGGCCGTCACCACCGTGCTGGCCGTCGTCGTGGCGGGCCAGGTCGCCGACGGCGGTGAGGACGACTCCGCGCGCTCGCAGGCGGCCGGCGGCGCCGACCGGGAGGTCAAGGACTCCGCGTCGCGCACCGACAAGCGGCCGGCGCCCTCCACGAAACCGCGCGCGGTGGCGCTGTCGTACGCCCAGCAGATGGCGGCGAAATACCCCCTGGCAGCCAAACTCAAGGGCGGCGGGAAATTCGACGCGATCACCGGCTTCGACAAGGCGCCGGGAACCGGACAGAAATACAGTTACCGCGTCGACGTGGAGAAATCCCTCGGCCTCGACGGAAAGCTCTTCGCGCAGGCCGTGCAGAAAACCCTGAACGACAAGCGGAGTTGGGCGCACGGCGGCGGCCGTACCTTCGAGCGGATTTCCTCCGGAAAGCCCGACTTCGTCATCACGCTCGCCAGTCCCGGCACCACCGCGTTCTGGTGCGCCAAGTCGGGTCTCGACACCACCGAGGACAACGTCTCCTGCGACTCGGCCGCCACCGACCGCGTGATGATCAACGCATACCGCTGGGCTCAGGGCTCCGAGACGTACGGGGACAAGATGTACTCGTACCGGCAGATGCTGATCAACCACGAGGTGGGGCACCGGCTCGGGTACGGGCATGTGAGCTGCAGTGTCGACGGCGGGCTCGCCCCCGTCATGCAGCAGCAGACCAAGTTCCTGAACCACGACGGGATCAAGTGTCTGCCCAACCCGTGGCCGTTCCCGTCGAGTTGAGCGGGCGTGCCGCGGGGGCGGCCGGGGCGGCGGCCGGAGAGCGGTCGAGGGGTGGTCGGGAGACGGACGGCTCACATTGACAGGCGGGGAAAGTTCGTTCATATTTTCTCGCATGTCGCCTCGTCACGTCTCCGCACGCGCAGCCCTTGAGCTGGCGCTGTTCGGCGTGACCGCGCTCTGCGTGGCCGACATTCACTGTCGCTGACCCTCGCCCCTGGCGCGCGTCGGCGTTCTCTCGTCATTTCACCGGCACCGGAATCACGGTGCCGAGTGTTTTCCGGAGTGCTCTCGTACTTTCGTACTCTCGTGCCGGCGTGCCCTCGGGGCGATTCCGCGATCACTTCCTCACGCCGTGCCCTGTTCGCGCGCGGTATTCGCCGAATTCTCCGAGGGGTTTCCTCCCATGCGCCGATCGTCCGTCACAGCGCGCCGTCTGGCCGCCGTATCCGTCAGCCTCGCCGTGGCAGCGGGTGCAGTCGCCTGCGGGCCAAAGGACAACGATGCCAAGGCCACGTCCGGCGGCGCGGACGCGAAGCCGGCCAAGGGCGGCACCCTCACGGTCCTGAACTCCAGCCCGCAGCAGGACTTCGACCCCGCCCGGCTCTACACCTCCGGCGGCGGCAACGTCCCGTCGCTCGTCTTCCGTACGCTCACCACGCGCAACCGCGAGGACGGGGCCGAGGGCGCCGAGGTCGTCCCCGACCTCGCCACGGACACCGGCAGACCCAGCGAGAACGCGACTGTGTGGACGTACACGCTGAAGAAGGGCCTCAAGTACGAGGACGGCAGCGCGATCACCTCGGCCGACATCAAGTACGGCATCGAGCGGTCCTTCGCAGCCGAACTCTCCGGCGGCGCGCCCTACCTGCGGGACTGGCTGATCGGCGGGGCCGACTACCAGGGGCCCTACAAGGACAAGAAGGGCCTCGACTCCATCGAGACTCCCGACGAGCGGACCATCGTCTTCCGCCTGAACAAACCCGAGGGTGAGTTCCCGTACCTCGCCACGCAGACGCAGTTCGCGCCCGTCCCGAAGGCCGAGGACACCGGTACGAAGTACGAGGAGCACCCGGTCTCGTCCGGCCCGTACAAGGTGGTCAGGAACGAGAACGACGGCGAGCGGCTGACCCTGGAGCGCAACACGCACTGGTCCGCGTCGACGGACGCCGAGCGCAAGGCCTACCCCGACAGGATCGACGTACGCTCCGGGCTCGACTCGTCCGTCATCAACCAGCGGCTGTCCTCCTCGCAGGGCGCGGACGCCGCCGCCGTGACCGCCGACACGAACCTCGGACCCGCCGAACTCGCCAAGGTCAGCGGTGACAAGGAGCTGGCCGCGCGGGTCGGCACCGGGCACTTCGGCTACACGAACTACATCGCCTTCAACCCGAAGGTGAAGCCGTTCGACGACCCGAAGGTGCGCCAGGCGATCTCGTACGCCATCGACCGCACCTCCGTGATCAACGCGGCGGGCGGGTCCTCGCTGGCCGAGCCCGCGACGACGTACCTGCCGAACCAGAAGTCCTTCGGTTACACCGCGTACGACCACTTCCCGGCGGGCAAGTCCGGCAACGCGGCCAAGGCCAGGGAACTGCTGAAGGAGGCCGGGCACGCGAAGGGCCTGACCGTGACGCTCACCCATTCCAACGCCAAGGACTTCGAGACCAGCCCCGAGATAGCGACCGCGATCCAGGACGCCCTGAAGAAGGCCGGTATCACCGTCAAGCTCCAGGGCCTGGAGGACAACGACTACAGCGACAAGATCCACAACGCGAAGACCGAGCCCGGCTTCTTCCTCGCGCACTGGGGTGCCGACTGGCCCTCGGGCGGCCCCTTCCTGGCCCCGATCTTCGACGGCCGTCAGATCGTCGAAGACGGCGCCAACTTCAACACCGGCTTCCTCGACGACACGTCGGTCAACGCCGAGATCGACGCGATCAACAAGCTGACCGACCTCGACGAGGCCGCCACCCGCTGGGGCGCGCTCGACAAGAAGATCGGCGAGCAGGCGCTGACCGTGCCGCTGTTCCACCCGGTCTACAAGCGGCTGTACGGCAAGGACGTCAAGAACATCGTGATCAGCGACTGGACCGGGGTGCTGGACATCTCGCAGGTCTCGGTGAAGTAGCGCCGTGAGCGAAGTACTTGTCGCTTCCCGGGCCCCCGGGGGAACGGACCTTTCCGTTCCCCCGGGGGCCTCGGGGGCTCGTCAGTTCTGGCGGCGGCTGCGCGCACAGCGCGCCGCCCTCGTCGCGGCGGCCGTCGTCGTCGCCCTCGTCCTGATCGCGCTCGCCGCGCCGCTGCTCACCGCGATCGAGGGTCAGGATCCGACCACGTACCACCCGGATCTGATCGATTCCGCGCGCGGCGGTGTGCCCGTCGGACCGTTCGGCGGCATCAGCGGCGAACACTGGCTCGGCGTCGAGCCGCAGACCGGCCGCGACCTGTTCGCACGGCTCGTGTACGGAGCCCGCGTCTCGCTGGGTGTCGCGCTGGCGGCGACCGTCGTGCAGATCGTCATCGGGGTGGTGGTCGGTGTCGCGGCCGCGCTCGGGACCCGCTGGGTCGACCAGTTGCTGAGCCGGTTCACCGACATCATCGTCGCCCTGCCGCTGATGATCATGTCGTTGGCGCTGCTCGCGATCGTGCCGTCGGGTTTCCCGCGGCCCGTCCTGGTCGCGGGTGTCATCGGCCTGATCGCCTGGGGCAACATCGCGAAGATCGTGCGCGCGCAGACGCTCACCCTCAAAGGGCTGGACTATGTCTCCGCCGCCCGGCTCAGTGGCTGGGGCACCTGGCGGATCGCCCGGCGCGAACTGCTGCCGGGACTCGCGGCGCCCGTCATCACGTACG
Organism: Streptomyces sp. NPDC087844; assembly: GCF_044742785.1. Lineage (NCBI taxonomy): Bacteria > Bacillati > Actinomycetota > Actinomycetes > Kitasatosporales > Streptomycetaceae > Streptomyces > Streptomyces sp. NPDC087844. The sequence continues at coordinate 597,702 of NZ_JBIUVD010000002.1, forward strand.
CCGCGATCCTCATCCCGTCGAACATCAGCGTCGAGGCGGCCCTGTCCTTCCTCGGCGTCGGTGTGAAGCCGCCGACACCGTCGTGGGGGCAGATGCTCACCGCCGCCGACGTCTGGTACCAGGCCGCACCGCAGTACCTACTGCTGCCGGCGGGCGCGCTCTTCGTGACAGTGGTCGCGCTGACGGTCCTCGGCGACGGGGTCCGTACGGCCCTCGATCCGCGCGCGGCCTCGCGCCTGCGGGTCGGGACGGGGCGCAGGCGGGAGGCCAAGGTGGCTGGGGCAGCTGGGGCAGCTGGGGTGGTCGGGGTGGTTGCGACCTGTGAGGCCATAGAGGCCGCGGAGGTGGCGGAGGTGGCGGAGGTGGCTGAGGCCGCGGATGTGACCGGAAGGTCCGGCGGGTCGGTGCGGGGAGGTGTCTCATGAGTGGGTTCACGGGATTCGTCCTGCGCCGGATCGTCGGCGTCCTGATCACCCTGTTCGCCATTTCGGTGATCATCTACGTCGTCTTCTACGTCACCCCCGGCAACGTCGCCCAGATCACCTGCGGTCCGCGCTGCTCGCCCGCCCAGGTCCAGCAGGTCGCCGACCAACTGCGCCTCGACGACCCGCTGTACGTGCGCTACTGGCACTTCCTGGAAGGGCTCGTCACCGGCCAGGACTACTCGACCGGCACCGCCGTGCAGCACTGTCCGGCGCCCTGCCTCGGGCTGTCGTACCAGAGCGACCAGCAGGTCACCGAGCTGATCCTCACGAAGCTACCGGTCAGTTTGTCGCTGGTGTTCGGGTCGATGGTGGTGTGGCTGATCCTCGGCGTCGGCACCGGCGTGCTCTCGGCGTGGCGGCGGGGGCGGCTTACCGAGCGGGTGCTGACCGGCGTCACGCTTGTGGGCGTGGCCACACCCGTCTTCGTCATCGGCCTGGTTCTGATGATCGTCGTCTGCGGCGAACTGGAGCTGCTGCCGTTCCCGCAGTACGTGAACCTCACCGACGACCCCGAACAATGGGCGTGGAACCTGTTGCTGCCCTGGCTCTCCCTCGCGCTCATCGAGGCCGCCGCGTTCGCCCGGCTGACCAGGTCGTCGATGCTGGAGACACTGGCCGAGGACCACATCCGGACCTTCCGGGCGTACGGCGTCGGCGAGCGCTCGGTCATCTGGCGGCACGCGTTGCGCGGAGCGTTCGCCCCGGTCATCGCGCTGAACGCCAACAACGTCGGTTCGGCCGTCGGCGGCGCGGTCCTCACCGAGACGCTCTTCGGGCTGCCCGGCATCGGAAGGGAACTGGTCCACGCCGTCGATGTCGTCGACCTCCCCGTGGTCGTCGGGATGGTCCTGGTCGTCGGCTTCTTCGTCGTCATCGCCAACGCCCTCGCGGACGTGCTCTACGCGGTGGCCGACCGACGGGTGGTACTGGCATGAGTGCGGTGAATACCGGGAGTGCAGAGAGTGGTGCAGAGAGTGCAGGGGGTAGTGCCGGGAGTGCAGGGGGTACAGGGAGTGCATCGGGTGCCGGCGTGAGTCTGGTCGAAGTGGCCGATCTGACCGTCGGGTTCGGTGCACTGCGGGCCGTGGACGGGCTCTCCTTCCGTCTTGAGCGGGGCGCCGCGCTCGCGCTGGTCGGGGAGTCCGGCTCGGGCAAGTCCACGGTCGCTTCGGCCCTGCTGGGGCTGCACCGGGGCACGGGCGCGTACGTCGGCGGCTCGGTCGAGGTCGCCGGGGTCGACGTACAGCGGGCGTCGGACGACGAACTGCGGCGGCTGCGCGGCGCGCGGGCCGCGATGGTCTTCCAGGACCCGCTGTCGTCCCTCGACCCGTACTACGCGATCGGGGACCAGATCGCCGAGGTGTACCGCGTGCACACGCGTGCGTCGCGGCGGGCGGCACGCGCGCGTGCCGTGGAGGTGCTGGACCGTGTCGGGATTCCGGACGCGGGCCGGCGGTCCCGTTCGCGCCCGCACGAGTTCAGCGGAGGGATGCGTCAGCGTGGGCTGATCGCGATGGCGCTGGCCTGCGAGCCCGACCTGCTGATCGCCGACGAGCCGACCACCGCGCTGGACGTGACCGTCCAGGCCCAGATCCTGGACCTGCTGCACACGCTGCGGGAGGAGACCGGAATGGGTCTCCTGCTCGTCACGCACGACGTGGGCGTCGCCGCCGGAAGCGTCGACGAGATCCTGGTCATGCGGCACGGGCGGGTGGTCGAACACGGCCCTGTCGCCACGGTCCTCGGAGCGCCCGCGCAGCCCTATACGCGTGAACTGCTGGGCGCGGTCCCACGGGTGGACGTGCCGCGCGTGGATGTACCGGGAATGGATGTACAGCGCGTGGATGTACCGGGAATGGACGTACAGCGCGTGGATGCACCGGGAGCGCGCGGGCCGCGCGCGGTGTCCGCCGAGGGTGCGCCGGTCACGGCGACCGGGGGCACGGCCTCCGGCGACACAGCATCCGTGAGCACGGCATCCGGTGCGGCGGCGGGCGAGGTCGTGCTGGAAGCGGTCGGGCTGCGGCGCGAGTTCGGGCGCGGGAAGCGCGCGTTCGCGGCCGTCGACGACGTGTCGCTCACGGTCCGCCGGGGTGAGACGCTCGGCATCGTGGGCGAGAGCGGCAGCGGCAAGACGACGCTGGGCCGCATGCTGGTCGGCCTGCTGGAACCGACGGCGGGACGCATCAGCCCCGGCGGCGGGGTACGCCCCGACGTGCAGATGGTCTTCCAGGACCCCGTCTCCTCCCTCAACCCCCGGCGCAGCGTGGGCGAGTCGATCGCCGACCCTCTTCGGGCGCGGGGCGAGCGAGACGAAGGGGGCATACGGGGGCGCGTACGGGAACTGTTGGAGCGGGTGGGGCTCGAAGGGGCGCACTACGACCGCTACCCGCACGAGTTCAGCGGCGGCCAGCGCCAACGCGTGGGCATCGCGCGGGCCCTGGCCGCCGACCCGCGGGTCATCGTGTGCGACGAACCGGTCTCCGCGCTCGACGTCACCACCCAGGCCCAGGTGGTCGCCCTACTCGGCGAACTGCGGCGGGAACTCGGCCTCGCCCTGGTCTTCGTGGCACACGACCTCGCCGTCGTACGCCAGGTCAGCGACCGCGTAGCGGTGATGCGCAGCGGTCGGATCGTCGAGCACGGCCCCGTCGACGAGGTCTACGAGTCGCCCCGGGACCCGTACACACGGCAGTTGCTCGCCGCCGTCCCCGCGTTGGATCCGGCGGTCGCGGCCGCCCGTCGCGCGACCCGTCGAGCCGCCCGTCAACAACTGGCCGCCGTATGACGAAACGTGTCCGGTTGATCTCCTAGCGCGACGAAACGCGACCCGCACGGGAAAGTTACGACCGTTCACCCCTTCTGGTGGTGCGATGGACAACCGTCCATCGCACCACCGCCATGTCCGCATACGTTCGTCCCGCTGCGAGCCGCCGGGTCAACGGCGGCTCCCCACACGGGAGATCGGGAGTGCGGTCGTGCGCATAGGACTGCTTACGGAGGGTGGCTATCCGTATGTGAGCGGTGAGGCCAGGCTCTGGTGCGACCGGCTCGTGCGCGGGCTCGGACAGCACGAGTTCGACATCTACGCGCTGAGCCGCAGCGAGCAGCAGGAGGACGAGGGCTGGATCCGGCTCCCCTCCCAGGTCAGCCGTGTGCGCACCGCCCCGCTCTGGACGGCGAACGACGACGGCGTCGCCTACGGGCGACGGGCCCGGCGCCGATTCGCCGAGTGCTACGAAGAGTTGGCGGCGGCCCTGTGCGCCGCCGACGCACTCGGCGGTGCCGCGTCCCATGCGGTGTCCGATGCCGCGTCCGGTCCGGCGTCCGATGCGGCGTCCGGGGTTCTCGCCGGAGCCGAGGGGCGGGCTGAGGGGCGGGCCGAGGGGGCCTCGGCCGGTACGGCGGACCGTTTCGGCAGCGCGTTGTACGGGCTCGCCGAACTGGCCCGGGACGAGGGTGGCATGGTCGGCGCCCTTCGCTCCGAGTCCGCGGTGCGCGCCCTCGAACGCGCCTGCCGCGCGCCCGGCGCACTGCGCGCCGCGCGCACCGCCCGCGTGCCGGATCTGCTCACCGTCGCCGCCGAGGTGGAGCGCGCGCTGCGCCCCCTCTCCCTCGACTGGTACGGCGACGACGGGCTCGGCTCGGTCGACCTCTGCCACGCCACGTCCGGCGGCGCCGCGGCCCTGCCGGGACTGCTCGCCCGCCACTTCTCGGGCGTACCGCTGCTGGTGACGGAGTACGGAGTACAACTGCGGGCGCACTATCTGGGCCCGCGGGAGGATCTTCGGGGGCACGCCGCGTCGGCACCGGCACGGGCCCTGCTGGCGGCGTTCCACGGCCGGCTCGCCGCGGAGGCCTACCGGCAGGCCACGGTCATCACGCCCGGCAACACACACGCCCGTCGCTGGCAGGAGCGCTGCGGCGCCGACCGGACCAGGATCCGTACCGTCTATCCCGGCATGGAGGCGTCCCGCTTCTCGGAGGTGGGCGAGAGGGCCGAACACGCCGACCCGTACACCCTGGTGTGGGTCGGGCGCATCGAGCCCGCCAAGGACCTGATCTCGCTGCTGCACGCCTTCGCGTCGATCCGGAAGGAGGAGCCGAAGGCGCGGCTGCGGATCGTCGGCGCGCCCGCCGAAGGACCGGAGGGCGCGACCTATCTGGCGCAGTGCAAGGCCCTGGCCGCCCAACTCTTCCCTGACGAGGCCGCCGGTGTGTACGCCGTCGGCGACAACCCGGTCTCCTTCGAGGAGATCGGCGGACCGGACGTACCGACCCTCCCCGAGGCCTACGCGGCGGGCGCCCTCGTCGTCCTGTCCAGCGTCGTCGAGGGCTTCCCCATCAGCCTCGTCGAAGCGATGTTCTCCGGGCGTGCCACGGTGTCCACGGACGTCGGCGCGGTCGTCGAGGTCATCGGCGGTACGGGGCTCGTGGTCCCGCCGCGCAATCCGCGAGCGCTCGCCGAGGCCTGCGTCGCCCTGCTGCGTGACCCGGAGCGCCGGTCGCGCCTCGGCGCCGCCGCCCGTGCCCGAGCCCTGGAACTGTTCACCGTTGAGCAGAACATCATGGCATTTCACAGCATTTACCTCGATATCATCTCGCGCTGTCCAGTCCGGCGGGTCGGGGTCGACGCGTCGGGCGAACCTCTTCCGTTCGCCATACCCGTCGAGGCGCAGGTGCCGGGCCGGTGGCCGGAACCGGGGACGCGGCCGGTGGCCGGGAGACCGAGCCCGGGCTGGGCGGCAGGACCGCCGGTACGGGGTGTCCCGCTGGGGCTCGCTCCGGGCGAGCCGGTGCCCGTGGGAGAGGGGGCGTGGTGAACGCGCGACGGATCGGAGCAGCCGACCGGACCACCGGCGGCGCCACCGAGGACACGGAGGCCGGGCCGTCGGTAGACCTCGGGGACTCGCGGGCCATGAGCGCCGAGGTGGGCGAGATCAAGGTGGTCGACATCCAGCCCGGCGAGACCCGCGTGGTCGACGTGCAGCTGGGCGAGTCGAGAATCGCGGACGCACGCCCGGGCGAACCGGGGTCGGCGGGCTCGCGGCCCAGCTGGTCGAAGGGCTCGGCCACCCGGCCTGACGAGACACGCGCCGCGCATGGACGGCAGGAGTTCGAGCGGGGATCGCAGCGGGGCTCCCTGCCGGGGCCTCAGCCGGAATCTCGGCAGGGACCGCAGCAGGGACCGCAGCAGGGACCGCAGCAGGAACCGCAGCAGGGGTCCTCGACGGCGACGTATGCCCGGCTGGCGTGGGACGCCGTGACGGTCACGGCGGAGACTTCCCCTTCGGCTGCGGACCGGCAGGTTTCCGACCCACTGCTTCCCGACCAGAAGGCTGCCGACCAGAAAGTTGCCGACCAGCAGGTTCCCGGCCCGCGGGTTCCCGAGGGGCAGGCTGCCGTACAGCAGGCCTTTGACCGGCGGATTTCCGACCGGCGGATTTCCGAACGAGAAATCTCCGACCGGCAGGCTCCTGGTCCGGTGGACACGGCCGTTGTCCCCGGCTCGGTTCACGGCCAGGTCGGCGAACAGCTCAGCGAGCCGGCCGCCGACGACCGCACGCCCTCCGCCCGTCGCGGTGCCGCCGACCCGGTGAAGGCCCTGATGCACCGCCATCGGCAGCTGTGCGAGCGCGCGGTGGACCCACTGGAGATCGCGGCGGCCCTGGAGGCGCACGGCGTGACCGACCGGACCGCCACCCACTTCCGGCACCGGGACGTCTTCTCCCTCGCGGAGGAGATGTACGCGCGAGTACCCCGCGCCGGCGACACCGCACCGCGGCCCGAGACACGCGACATCCCCAGAGCGCATGCCGACTGGGCCGTGCGCACACTGCTGCCGGGCGCCCTCTGCGCGGCGGTCGTGACCGGACTGCGGTACACCGAAGGCCGTCCGCGCCTCGCGGTGACCGTCGTCGGCGTACTGGCCGTGGCCCTCGCGGTGCGCGCGGCCCGCAGCCGCGGCCCCCTGCACGCCACGCGGCCCTGGTCCCCTACACCGTCCACGCGCGCGTGGACCTACTGGCTCGTCGCCTACGCCCTCCTCGGCGACGGCCTGCTCGCCGCCGCCATCGAGGGCGGTCCCGACGGACCGCCCACCGGCAGCCCCGGCAGCTCCTGGCCGATCGCCCTCGCGTCCGTCCTGGCCCTGAGCGTGGCCTGCGCCCCGGCGGCCTGGTGCGCCCACCTCTTCGCCGTACGCGCCCGCCGTCGCCTGGCCACCAGCCGCGCCCTGGAGGATTTCGCATCCTCCGTGAAACCCCTGCTCCTGGGCGTGTTCGTGCTGTTCCTCTGCATCCTCGGCGGCCTGCTCGCCCTGTGCGGAGCGGTACTGGACGAGCGCGTCGCGTACGCCGGGGCCGGCGCCCTCGGCGCACTGCTCCTGCTCGCCCGGCTTCTCACCGTGCACGGATTCAGGCGCGCCCCTGCCGTCATGCTCGCGGCCGCGGGCGTAGCCGAGGCGGTGGCCCTTCTGAGCGTCTTCGGCAGCCGCCTCCCCGGCTGCGAGGCGCTGGCCGTGCCCGTCGAGACCGTGACCGACGCATGGGGAGCGGGCGCCGTCCCGGCTCTCGTGTGCGGGGCCGCGGCGCTCGTCCTCCTGCTCCACGCGACCAGGACCCTCACCCGGGCCTCCACCCATGCGGCACACGGCGACGCACTGTGAACCGCCACCGACTCCCGGCCCCAGGAGGTTCGTGATGGATCTCCGCGCCGGGCACACCCCTTCCCGCGGGGCCGACACCGCGGGCCTTCCGTACGACCCACGGCAACACCCTGAAGGAGAACGCCAGATGATCACCCTCCGCATCGGAGAGTCCGCCCCGGGAGCCGCCCGATGAGGGTGCTGCTGATCGGTGCCAACGGATACCTGGGCCGTTTCGTCGCCGACCGTCTCCTCGCGGACCCGGCCGTGCAGCTCACCGCGCTCGGCCGGGGTGACGACGCGGACGTACGCTTCGACCTCGCCAGCGGCAGCCCGGGGGCGCTCACCCGCTTCCTGGACGCGGTGCACCCCGGGGTCGTCGTCAACTGCGCCGGTGCCACCCGCGGCGGTGCCCGCGAGCTCACCCGGCACAACACCGTCGCCGTCGCCACCGTCTGTGAGGCACTGCGCCGCAGTGGGTGCGGGGCACGCCTCGTACAGATCGGCTGCGGCGCGGAGTACGGGCCCAGCCAGCCCGGCTCCTCCACGGCCGAGGACGCCGTGCCCCGCCCCGGTGGCCCCTACGGCGTGAGCAAGCTCGCCGCCACCGAACTGGTCCTGGGCTCCGGCCTGGACGCCGTCGTCCTGCGGGTGTTCTCGCCGTGCGGACCCGGCACCCCGGCGGGCTCCCCGCTCGGGCGGCTCGCCGAAGCCATGCGCCGCGCCATGCAGTCCGGTGACGGCGACCTCAAACTCGCCGGCCTCGGTGTCCAGCGTGACTTCATCGACGTACGCGACGTCGCCCGTGCCGTCCATGCCGCCTCCCTCTCCGCCGCGCAGGGCGTCATCAACATCGGATCCGGTCGGGCCGTACGTCTGCGCGACGCCGCCTCCGTCCTCGCGCGCGTCGCCGGCTACGGGGGAGCCCTCCACGAGCTCGACGGGATTCCCGGCTCCGCCAGGCCATCCATCGGCCACCCCCGGTCCGAAACAGAGCACACGGCCCCGGCCGCGTACCCCTACCCGGACGGCTGCGGCAGCTGGCAGCAGGCCGACGTGCGCACCGCACGCGACCGGCTCGGCTGGCGCCCCCGGATCAACCTTGAGGAATCCCTCGCCGACATCTGGATGGAGGCCGCATGTCGTATCTGACCAGCACACCGACGGGCACCGCGAGCACGGACCTGAGGATCGGCTTCGGCGTCCCCGGCTATGCGCACCCCCTGGTCGCCCCGGTCGAATGGGGCCGGCTCACCCGCCCAGGGACCCCCTTGGACTGGGTGGTCCTGAACGTCTCCGACGGCCCCGGCGCCCGCCCCGACCCCCACTGTCTGGAAGCCGCCGGACGCCTGCGCAACGCGGGCGTCCGCGTGCTCGGCCACCTGGACGTGACCTACGGCGCACGCGCCTTCGGTGAACTCGTCTCCGAGGCACACCGCTATCTCGACTGGTACCAGGTCGACGGCTTCCTGCTGGACCGCTGTCCCACGGAGCGGACAGCGCTCCCGGAGATCCGGCGCACGGCCGACACCCTGCGGGCGCTCCTCGGCGACGGCCACATCGTCCTCGGCCACGGCACCCACCCGTATCCCGGTTACGCCGAGACCGCCGACCAGCTGGTGACCTTCTCCGGGCCCTGGAGCGACTACCGCTGGTCGCAGGTGGCGGAGTGGACCGCCGAATACCCGCCCGAGCGCTTCTGCCACTTCGTCCACGGCATGCCCCGAGGGCATCTCGACGAGGCTCTGCGCATCGCCCGCTGGCAGGGCGCCTCGACGATCTACTTCACCGACCGCACGGACCGGGGAGGCGCGGCCGACCCCTGGGAGAGTCTGCCCGGCTACTGGGACGAACTCGTCTCGCGGATCGGAACGGGTGTCTCGGAATGAAGAAGGGCGTGGCAGTGTTACCGGGAGAACAACTGTAGTGATTGACCGACCAACGGAGTCCCCGTGTCGCTGCCACCCCTGGTCGAGCCAGCTGCTGAGCTCACCGTAGACGAGGTCCGCAGGTACTCCCGCCACCTGATCATCCCCGACGTGGGCATGGACGGGCAGAAGCGGCTGAAGAACGCCAAGGTGCTCTGTGTGGGCGCCGGCGGCCTGGGCTCGCCGGCGCTGATGTACCTGGCCGCCGCAGGCGTGGGCACGCTCGGCATCGTGGAGTTCGACGAGGTCGACGAGTCGAACCTGCAGCGCCAGATCATCCACAGCCAGGCGGACATCGGCCGCTCCAAGGCGGCATCGGCCCGCGACAGCGTGCTCGGCATCAACCCCTATGTGAACGTGGTCCTGCACGAAGAGCGGCTCGAAGCCGAGAACGTGATGGACATCTTCAGCCAGTACGACCTGATCGTCGACGGCACGGACAACTTCGCGACCCGTTACCTGGTCAACGACGCGTGCGTGCTGCTCAACAAACCGTACGTCTGGGGCTCGATCTACCGCTTCGACGGCCAGGCCTCCGTCTTCTGGTCCGAGCACGGGCCCTGCTACCGCTGCCTCTACCCGGAGCCCCCGCCCCCCGGCATGGTCCCCTCCTGCGCCGAGGGCGGCGTCCTGGGCGTGCTGTGCGCGTCCATCGGCTCCATCCAGGTCAACGAGGCCATCAAGCTCCTCGCGGGCATCGGTGAGCCGCTCCTCGGCCGCCTGATGATCTACGACGCCCTGGAGATGCAGTACCGCCAGGTCAAGGTCCGCAAGGACCCGAACTGCGCGGTCTGCGGCGAGAACCCCACCGTCACCGAGCTCATCGACTACGAGGCCTTCTGCGGCGTCGTCTCCGAAGAGGCCCAGGAGGCGGCCGCCGGCTCGACGATCACTCCCAAGCAGCTCAAGGAGTGGATCGACGACGGCGAGAACATCGAGATCATCGACGTCCGCGAGATCAACGAGTACGAGATCGTCTCGATCCCCGGCGCCAAGCTGATCCCGAAGAACGAGTTCCTCATGGGCACCGCCCTGGCGGCCCTGCCGCAGGACAAGAAGATCGTCCTGCACTGCAAGACGGGCGTCCGCAGCGCGGAGGTCCTCGCGGTCCTCAAGTCGGCCGGATTCTCGGACGCCGTGCACGTGGGCGGCGGCGTGATCGGCTGGGTCAACCAGATCGAGCCGGAGAAGCCGATCTACTAGCCATACCCCGCAAGGACGAACCCTGTACGGAGAGGGGCTCGGCACCGCGTGTGCCGGGCCCCTTCCCGTCATCCGGGCGGGGGCGGCCGGGGCCGCTACGAACCGCAGACCTTGCCGTCGTCCGGTACCGATCCGTCCAATAGATAGTCGTCCACCGTGTTGTCGACGCAGTCGCTCCCGCTCCCGTACGCCCCGTGGCCCTCGCCCTTCCAGGTGAGCTGCACGCCGACGCCCTTGCCCAGCTCGTCCGCCATCTTGCGAGCGCCCTCGTACGGCGTCGCCGGGTCGCCGGTGTTGCCCACCACCAGGACGGGGGCCGCGCCGGGCGCGCTCACCTCCGGCGTCTCGTACTGCCCGGCCACCGGCCAGTCGTGGCACCAGCCGGCCGTGTCCCAGCCCATCGAATCCCCGAACACGGGCGAGATCTTCCGGAACTCGGCCAGCCGCTTCTTCGCCTCCTCGGGCGTCGGCCGCTCCTTGTCGTCCAAGCACGATATGACCCGTTGGGAATGCGTGGTCGTGCCGTAGCGGCCCGAGGCGTCACGGTCGTTGTAGCTGTCGGCCTGCGCGAGCAGTTCCGTACCGTCGCCGTCCTCGGCCGCTTCGAGCGCACTGGTGAGGGCCGGCCAGGACGACTTGCTGTAGAGCGGGTAGACGATGCCGGTGAGGGCGAGCTGCTGTGTCAGGTCACGGCCGCTCGTGGTCGGCAGCGGTTCGGAGTCGATTCGCTTGAGCAGGGCCGCGATCTCCTGAGAGCCCTGCTCGGGGTCCTGGCCAGTGGAATCGAGGTAGTCCTCCAGAGCGCGCTGGAAACCCCTGGCCTGGTTCTCCGCGTGGCCCACTGTGCCGGCGCTCGGGTCGACGACCGCGTCCAGGACCAGCCGACCCGTGTTCTTCGGGAACAAGTGGGCGTACACGCCGCCCAGTTCGGTGCCGTACGAGATGCCGAGATAGTGCATCTTCCGGTCGCCGAGGACATGCCGCATCAGGTCCATGTCCCGGGCCGTGTCGGTCGTCGAGACATGTCCCAGGAGCTTGCCCGCAGACTTCTGGCAGCCCTTGCCGAAGTCCGTGGAGTCCTTGAGGAACGCGGTCTCCTCGGCGGAGGTGTCCGGGGTGGTGTCGACCGCCTCCGCCGCCTGGACCTCCTTGTCGCTGCGGCAGCGCACGCCCTCACTGGCGGCGACACCACGCGGGTCCCAACTGACCAGGTCGTACCGCTCGTGGAGCTTCGCGAACGTCGGCCCGTACGGCGGCAGATAGTCGACGCCCGAGCCGCCGGGTCCGCCGAAGTTGAACAGCAGCGAGCCGATGCGGTCGTCCGAGGATCCGCTCGACTCGCTGCGGATCAGCGCCAGTCCTATGGTCTCGCCCGCCGGCTTCGCCCAGTCCAGCGGCACCCTGAGCGTCGTACACCGCCAGTCCCCGCCCGGCGCGGGGCCGGTCTCGGTGGCCTTGCACCTGCTCCAGTCGAGCTTCTGCGAGGTGAGTGAGGCGGGCAGCCCCGGCATGGCGTCGGAGGAGGACGCAGCGCCCGGCGGCCTGCCCGCGTCGTCGTTCTTGTCGTTCCCTCCGTCGTCCCCGGACGAGCCGCTGCAGCCGGCCACCAGCAACGCGGCGGCGGCCAGTGCCGTCCACCGTGCGATACGCGCCATGAACTTCCCCCCTCTCATCGTCGTCCGCCGATGTCGCGGATGACAGTCAGGCCATAGTAGGCAAATCTCCGCGAGCACAGCTGAGCCCTGTGGATAACCCTCTGACCTGCCACTTCGTGAGTCTGGCCTCAGGAACAGACCGTGCGGGCCGCCGGGACCTCGCCGTTCAGCAGATAGCCGTTCACCGCGCCGCGCACGCACTTGTTCCCGCTGTCGTACGCCCCGTGCCCCTGACCTTTGTACGTCAGCTCGACACCGACCCCCTTGCCCAGTGAATCCACCATCTTCCGGGCTCCCTCGTACGGGGTCGCCGGGTCACCGGTGTTCCCGACCACGAGGATCGGAGCCGCTCCGGGCGCGCTCACATCGGGGTGGTCGGCGTCGCCCGCCACCGCCCAGTCGGTGCAGCCGACCATCCCCCACGCCAGATAGTCGCCGAAGACGGAAGAGGCCTCGCGGAACTCCGGGAGCTTCGCCGTCACGTCGGCGGCGGTGTAACGCGGTTTGTCGTCCGCGCAGTTGATGGAGACGTTGGCGGCGCTGATATTGCTGTACTCGCCGTCCTCATTGCGCCCGTTCATCGAGTCGGACAGCAGCATCAGGACCTTGCCGTCACCGTCGTACGCCTGCTGGAGTCCTTCGGTGAGGTACTCCCAGAATTCTTTGGAGTACAGGGACTGCGCGATGCCGCTCGTGGCGGCGGTCTGGGTGAGCTGACGCGGGAAGATGCCCGGGATCGGTTCGCCGTCGAGGTCCGCCAGCAGCTTGGCGATCCGGTCCTTCACGTCCTGCGCGCTGCCGCCGAGCGGGCATTCCTCCGCCTTGGACGCGCAGTCCTCGGCGAAGTTGTCCAGCGCCAACTGGAAGCCCCTGGCCTGCCCGAGGGACCCCTGTTCGGAGTTCTGCGTCGGGTCCACGACCGCGTCGAAGACGGCCCGCCCGACCTTCTCGGGGAACAGGTGCGCGTACACGCCGCCCAGCTCGGTGCCGTACGAGATACCGAAGTAGTGCAGCTCGTCGTCGCCCAGGACCTGGCGCATCAGGTCCATGTCGCGGGCCGCGTCGGTGGTGCGTACGTGGGGGAGGACTTTCCCGGAGTTCTTCTCGCAGGCCTTGTTGAACTTCTTCGTGCTGTCCAGAAGAGTCCGCTGCTCGGCGTCGTCGTCCGGGGTGGCGTCCTGCTGGAAGTACTCGTCGAGCTGTTCGCTGTCCTCGCACTTCACACCGGCGCTGCGGCCGACCCCGCGCGGGTCGAAACTGACCAGGTCGTAGCGGGTGCGCAGCTCGTCGTAGTCCTTGCCGAACGCGGGGAGCGTGGTGACGCCCGAGCCGCCCGGACCGCCGAAGTTGAAGAGCAGCGAACCGATGCGCCGGCCTTTGGCGCCGCTCGCCCGCGCGCGGATCAGCGCGAGACCGATGGTGTCCCCCTTGGGCTTGTCCCAGTCCAGGGGCGCCTTCAAGGTCGCGCACTGCCAGTTGTCGCCGTCCGGCAGGGGCGACGGAGCGTCCCCGCCGCCCTCGGAGTCGGACGGTTCCGGGCAGTCCTCCCAGCTGAGCTTCTGTACCGACAGGTCCTCGTCCGCGGAGCCGTCGTCGTCGCCGCATCCGGCGAGGGCCGCCAGCAGCAGGAGGGCGGTGGCGGTCAGCGCGGCGGCACGCGGCGGGGAAGGGTTCGGCATGGACCCATCCTGCGGTCGCTCAGGACGGGGCGCTCGGGGCACGGGCCGTGCGGGTGAGCATCCCGCGATCGCCCCTATGGACTGTCGCCGCCTGTCCGGCGATCAACCGGATCGCCGGACAGGTCCTGGAGCCGACCGCACAGGGCGATACACCTAGAGCGCGCCCTTGCGTGTCAGGTGGTTGAAGAACAGCCACCCCGGCAGCACGGGCAGCCACAGCGTGAGAAGGCGGTACAGGAGCACGGCGGGCGCCGCGACCTCCTTGGGAAGTCCGACGGCGATCAGGCCGACCGTCAGGGTGGCCTCGACCGCGCCCACCCCGCCCGGGGTGGGCGCCGCGGAGCCGAGCGCGTTCCCGGCGAGGAAGACGACGGCCACACTGGCGATGCTGATCGCGGGCATGTCCTCGCTGCCGAACGCCCGGATCGACGCGTCGAGGCACATCACGAAGCAGGCCGTCAGCAGAAGCATGCCGCCGATGCCGGTGATCAGCTTCTGCGGCCGCTGGAGGATGTCCAGCATGCGCGGGATGACACCCGCGAAGAGCGACCGCACGCGCGTGACCACGAATTTCCTCAGGAACGGCACCGAGGTCATGACGAGGACGAGGACCGCGACGGTCAGCAGACCCGCGATGACCGTCCGGGACGGCGACAAGGAGGGCGTCTTCTCGGTACCGGTCAGATAACCGAACGACAGCAGCATCAGGATGTGACAGCCGAGCCCGAACAGCTGCGACGCGCCGACGCTCGCCACCGCGAGCCCCGGCCGTACTCCCGCGCGCTGGAGGAACCGCGTGTTGAGCGCGACACCGCCCACTGCCGCGGGCGCCACGATCTTCACGAAGGACCCGGCCACCTGCGCCGCCACCGCCCGCATGAACGGCACCCGCTCGGGCACGAAGCCCAGCAGGCTCATGGCCGCGGCGAAGTAGCTCAGCATCGAGAAGAGCGCCGCCGCGGCGACCCAGCCCCACTGGGCGCTGTCGAAGAGCGTGCCGAACTCGATGTGCGTGAGCTGCGTCAGCAGGAAGTACGCGCCGAACGCGCCCGCGATGAAACTGATCAGCGTGCGCGGACGGATGCGCTCAAGACGGGCGGGCTCGACCGGTGCCTGCGGCCTGATCAGCAGCACCTGGTGCCGGATCTGGGTGAGCAGGTCCTCCTCGCGGGCCTCGTCCAGCGCCTCGTCGATCGCCCGTTTCTCGGCCCGCTGCTCGGCACGTACGGTTTTCTTGTCGGGCTTTTCCAGGACGGGCCTGGTCTCCTGGGACGTGACCTCGTGTTCCTCGGCGCGGGCCAGTTTGGTCTGCCTGGAGGCCTCCAGGACCGCCTCGCGCTCGCGCTCCGAACGCTCCCGGGCCAGTTTGCGCAGGGTGGCGCGGTGCGAGCGGGTGAGCGCGATGGGCTGCAGCATGGGCAGGCAGTCGGCGACCGCGTCCGGGCCGAGCACGCCGACGGCCGAGGCCACCGCGCGTTCCGCGCCGACGCGCAGACCGAGTGTGGTGACCAGCTGGGCGACGTCCATGCGCAGCAGCAGCTCACCGGCCGCGATCTCGCCGTTGCGCAGGTCCGTGAGGATCACCGTGCCGGAACGATCCACCAGAATGGCGTCACCGGCCAGCCTGCGGTGTGCGATGCGCCGCGACTGCAGCGCCTGCACCTGGTGCCAGGTCTCGCGCAGCAGGTCGTCGGTGATGTCCTCGTCCGGCAGCGCGTCGAGGGTGCGCCCGCCGATGTGTTCGTAGACCAGCATCACGGCGTCCGGACCGAGCTCGGAGGTCGCGATCAGCTTCGGCGCGTTGGCTCCGGCCGCGATGGCCGCGTATGCGAGGAGCGCCTCCTGTTCCAGGGCCTGGCGCAGCGACTGGAGGCTGCGGCGCGTGGTGATGCCACGCAGTGTCAGACGGCGCCACACGCGGTAGAAGAAGCCCTGCGCCTGCTGTTCCCGGTCCACCACCGTGACGTCCAGTGGGGCACCGTCCTGGAGCGTCACGAAGTACCGGCGGCCACGGTCGCCGTCCGCGGCCTCCGGGGTCTCGTCCCGCGCCGCGCTCACCGGGTGGAAGCCGACGTGCCGCAGGCCGGCCATCAGGGTCCGGCCCGTGGGCCGTACGTTCGGTGAGCCGACCGCGTACAGCGTCCCGTAGGCCACGCTCCAACCGATCAGCACCGTGAGGATGATCGAGAAGGGGGTCGTGTAGCCGGTGACCAGCATGGAGAACGCGTCGAGCATCAGCACGACCCACAGGACCGCCCGCCAGCGTGGCCGTCGCGACATGCCGACGGCCGTCATATAGGCGATGACCGGCGCGAGGTAACCGTGCACGGGATCGGTCAGTGCGTGGATGTCTGCGGGGGAGGGCTGGGTGAGCGCTTTCTGGATCGAGTCCGGGGCGGCCTTGGCGACCCACAGGTCAGTGGCGAGCGTCACACCGTGGGCGAGGACCGCGGCCAGCACGCCGTCGGCGATCCGCAGCCCGTCCCGCTTGATCAGCCGCTCGATGGCGAAGGCGACCGGCACCAGGAGGATCGCGATGCTCGACGCGAGCCCGGCGATCTTGATGAGCAGGTCGGGCGCCTCGTCGGTGCCCTTGTTGATGTCCTGCGCCAGCCCCGACGTCGTGCCGTGCGCGAACGCGGCGATCGACAGCAGTACGGCGATCGCGAGAACGCCCACCAGCAGGCGCATCAGGTCGGAGGGGCGGTGCACGCGCGCGGGGAGCAGCGGTTCGTCGCCCTCGACCGCTTCGGCCGGGGCGTCGTCGCAGGCCGCGCCGTCGGTCTCCTCGGCTCCGCTCTCCTCGCGCATGTCCTTCTTCTGGGACGTGTCCGGACTGCCGGGCGTCACGCCTGTCTCGGACGCAACGTCTGTCACCGACGTCACGGACGCCTCTGTCATCTCCGGAAGGCTCTCGTCCGTATCGTCGCCGGAATCCGGGCGCGACGAAACCTCAGAGGTGCCCTCCGCGTCTTCGGGGTGCACACCCTGCTGTTTCATCGTCTCTTCTTGGTCTCGTATCACCAGTAACCGCCCGCACGATGGTGGCATGCCCCGCTGACACAGGGGGGCATCAGGGTGCGACGCGGGGGCGCACAGTCTGCCCGAAGCGCTGTTCCGGGGCGAGGGATACGCTCAGTCGCCGCCGCGTCACGTTGTCGGAGGGGTGGTGCAGGATGGACCGGATGAGCGAGCAGAGCCTTCCGGCGGACACCCTGCCGGAGTACGCGGAGCGGGTCCTCGACGTCGCCGAGCAGATTCCGCCCGGGCGCGTCATGACGTACGGAGACGTCGCGGAGTGGCTGGAGGAAGGCGGTCCGCGACAGGTCGGACGCGTGATGGCCCTCTACGGAGGAGCCGTTCCGTGGTGGCGGGTCGTCCGCGCGGACGGCGCGGTGCTCCTGGGCCACGAACTGGAGGCGCTGGAGCACTACCGGGTCGAGGGCACGCCCCTCAAGGCGGCGAACAAGGCCGCCGAAGGGCACGTTCCGCGCATCGACATGAGACAGGCCAGGTGGGACGGCGGTGATCGCACGGAGGGTCACACCCGACAGCTTCCGGCAGGGGACCGCCAGGAGGGGGACAGGTGACCCGTACGGGGGAATGCGGGCACGCCCGGGACATGCCGTACGTTCGTGATGCGGGAGACACCGGTGCCGGGAGGGAACACGTAGAAGCGTCGCTTCCACGGCATCCACCGGCGTAGCGTCGACAGCGCGCGTCCCGTTCATCCCGCGGTCACCGCCCGCCTCGCGGCGCACATTCCCCGCCCGTCGCCCGAGCACGATCCCTCACCGACGGCGTTCCGCGCCGACAGTGACAATCCCCAGCACACCCACCAGGACCGGCGAACCACGTGAGCTCCTCTTCCTCCACCAGGCGCCTGTCGTACCCCCGGGGTCGACAGGGGACCCGTGGCGCTTACCGGCTGGTGCGTACCCCGCCGGCACGGGTGGCTCCCCCTGTGCTGGACGCAGCCCAGCGCGCGGCGGTTGACCACAAGGACGGCCCGCTGCTCGTCCTCGCAGGTCCGGGGACCGGCAAGACGACCACGCTCGTCGAGTCCGTGGCGGCCCGGATCGCCCGAGGCGCGGACCCCGAGCGCATCCTGGTACTGACGTTCAGCCGCAAGGCCGCCGTGGAACTGCGCGACCGCATGGCGCTGCGCATGGGAGCGGCCCGTGCGCCCCAGGCGACGACCTTCCACTCCTTCTGCTACGCCCTCGTCCGGGCCCACCAGGACACCGATCTGTTCGTGGAACCGATGCGGCTGCTCTCCGGCCCCGAACAGGACGTGGCGGTACGGGAACTGCTCGCGGGCCAGCCCATCCTGGAGCGGCTCGGCCTCGCCCATGTGCGCTGGCCGGACGAACTGCGCGCGTGCCTGACGACGCGCGGCTTCGCCGACGAGGTCCGCGCGGTCCTCGCCCGCAGCCGTGAACTGGGCCTCGGCCCCGACGCCCTGCAGACCTTCGCCAGGCGCATCGGCCGCCCCGACTGGCTGGCGGCCTCCGCCTTCCTCGCCGAGTACCTCGACGTGCTCGACATGCAGGGAGTGCTCGACTACGCGGAGCTGGTGCACCGCGCCGTGCTGCTCGCCCGGCGCCCTGGCGTGGCCGAACGGCTCGCAGAGCGGTACGACGCGGTCTTCGTCGACGAGTACCAGGACACCGATCCGGCGCAGCTGCGGCTCCTGGACGCGCTCGCGGGCGGCGGCCGCACCCTGGTGGCCTTCGGCGATCCCGACCAGTCGATCTACGCGTTCCGCGGCGCCGACGTGAACGGCATCCTGGAGTTCCCCGACGTCTTCCCGCGCGTGGACGGCACACCGGCGCCGGTCGAGGTCCTGAGGACGTCCCGCAGGTCGGGCGCGGGCCTGCTGGCGGCCACCCGGCTGCTGACCCAGCGCATGCCTCTGACCCGCCTCCCGGCGGAGAAGGTACGCGCCCACAGGGAACTCGCCCCCGTACGGGACGGCGGCCAGGTGGAGGTCTACACGTACCCGACCCCCGGTACGGAGCTGGACAACATCGCGGACATCCTGCGCCGCGCCCACCTGGAGGACGGCGTTCCGTGGAAGGACATGGCCGTCCTGGTGCGTGCCGGCTCCCGCACCATCCCGACGATCCGCCGCACGCTCACCGCGGCCGGCGTCCCCCTCGACATCGACGGTGACGACCTGCCCCTGCGCCACGAACCGGCGGTGACGCCCTTGCTGACGGCCCTCAAGGCGGTGGCCGTGGCGGAACTGGGGGAGCACCCCTCCCCCGCGACTCCTTCCCCCGTCCCGCAGGAACGGTCGGTCCCGGAGGAGCAGGCCGTCCTGGAGGAGCCGGCCGTCGCGGAGAGGCCGTGGCTCGGCGTCGAGACCGCGCTCACCCTCCTCGCGTCCCCACTGGCCGGTATGGACGCCGCCGACCTGCGCCGGCTGGGCCGTGCCCTGCGCGAGGAGGAGCGCGCCGCGGGCAACCACGTGCCGCCACCCTCCGACGAGTTGCTGGCGCAGGCACTGGCCGAGCCGGAGCGGCTGGTCGCCCACGACCCCTCGTACGCGCGCGGGGCCCAGCGCCTGGGCGCCCTCCTGCGCAAGGCACGGGAACGCCTCGCGGGGGGCGGCACGGCCGAGGAGGCGCTCTGGGAGCTGTGGGACGGCACACCCTGGCCGCAGCGCCTGGAGCGGGCCGCCCGGCGCGGCGGCGCGGCAGGCCGCAACGCGGACCGTGACCTCGACGCCGTGTGCGCGCTGTTCGCGACCGCGGCGCGTGCCGAGGAACGCACCGGCGGCCGTGGCGCCCTCAACTTCCTGGAGGAGGTCGACGCCCAGGACATCGCCGCCGACACGCTCACCCGAAGGGCCGTGCGCCCCGACGCCGTACGTCTGATGACCGCGCACCGCTCCAAGGGCCTGGAGTGGCGTCTGGTCGTCGTCGCGGGCGTCCAGGAGGGTCTGTGGCCCGACCTGCGCCGTCGCGGCTCCCTCCTGGAGGCCGACCGCATCGGACGTGACGGTCTCGCGGAGCCGCTCACCCCCGGAGCGCTCCTCTCCGAAGAGCGCCGCCTGTTCTACGTGGCCGCCACGCGCGCGTGTGAACGGCTCGTCGTCACCGCCGTGAAGGCCCCCGCGGACGACGGCGACCAGCCTTCCCGTTTCCTCACCGAACTCGGCACGGAGCCCAAGGACGTAACGGGCCGACCCCGCCGCCCCCTGTCCGTCGCCGCGCTCGTCGCGGAACTGCGGTCCACCACCGTCGACCCCCGCGTCTCGGCCCCCCTCAGGGAGGCGGCCGCCCGCCGCCTGGGCAGACTCGCCGCGCTCGGCGACGAGGACGGCCGCCCCCTGGTGCCGTCCGCGCACCCCTACCGCTGGTGGGGCATGTACGAACCCACCGAGAGCAAGGTGCCGCTGCGCGACCGCGACCATCCCGTCGTACTCTCCGGCAGCGCCCTCGACCAGCTCGCCAACACCTGCGCCCTGCAGTGGTTCCTGGGCCGCGAAGTGAAGGCGGACGCCCCCGCGACCGCCGCCCAGGGCTTCGGCAACGTGGTGCACGTCCTGGCGGACGAGGTCGCCTCCGGCCGCACGCCCGCCGACCTCGCCGTCCTCATGGAGCGCCTCGACTCCGTGTGGGAGGCGCTCGCCTTCGACGCGCCCTGGAAGTCGGCCCAGGAGAAGGAGCACGCGCGCGTGGCGCTCGAACGCTTCCTGAAGTGGCATGTCATGGACCGCGCCGAACGCACGCCCGTGGCCAGCGAGCACGACTTCGACGTCACCCTCGAAGCGGGCTCCTACGAAGTCCGCATCCGCGGCTCCATGGACCGCGTCGAGCGGGACGCCGAGGGCCGCGCCTACGTGGTCGACTTCAAGACCGGCAAGCAGGCACCGAGCGCCGCCGACGTGGCCCACCACCCGCAGCTCGCCGTCTACCAGCTCGCCGTCAACGAGGGCGCCGTGGACGAGGCCTTCGACGGCGAACGCCCCGAGCCTGGCGGAGCCGAACTCGTCCAGCTCCGCCAGGGCGCCCCCAAGAAGGACGGCGGCGAGACCCTGCCCAAGGTGCAGGCCCAGGAGCCCCTGGAGGGGGAGTGGGTCGGCGACCTCCTCGCCACCGCCGCGGGCAAGGTCCTCGACGAACGGTTCACGCCGACGACCGGCCAGCACTGCACGCACTGCGCCTTCCGGGCCTCGTGCAGCGCCCGCCCGGAGGGACGTCACGTCGTCGAGTGACGGGGCACGGCTCCGGGCAGCCGTCCGCGGGGTGTCCACCGCGGGTCCGCCGCGTGTGCGGCAACGCGGGACGAAGAATGTTCGCCGTGCACGAAGTGACATACAGCACCACGTGTGCTGACCTGCGCATCCTTCGACCCGGCCGTCGAATCGGCACCGACTGTCAGTGGGCGCGGCTAGCCTCTCAGACGTGCCAGCCCGTATCTCCGATCCCGAGCAGCTCAAGGAGCTCCTCGGCATCCCGTTCACCCCGGAGCAGACGGCCTGCATCACCGCCCCGCCCGCCCCGCAGGTGATCGTGGCCGGAGCCGGCTCCGGCAAGACCACGGTGATGGCCGCGCGCGTGGTGTGGCTGGTCGGCACCGGACAGGTGGCCCCCGAGCAGGTCCTGGGCCTGACGTTCACCAACAAGGCGGCGGGCGAGCTCGCCGAGCGCGTACGGAAGGCACTGATCAGGGCCGGAGTCACCGACCCGGACGTGATCGACCCGGACAACCCCCCGGGCGAGCCGGTGATCTCCACCTACCACGCCTTCGCAGGCCGTCTGCTGACCGACCACGGGCTGCGTATCGGACTCGAACCCACCTCGCGCCTCCTCGCCGACGCCACGCGCTACCAGCTCGCCGCCCGCGTCCTGCGCGAAGCACCGGGCCCCTACCCCGCGCTCACCCGCTCCTTCCCCGACCTGGTCAGCGACCTCCTCACCCTCGACTCCGAGCTGGCCGAACACCTCGTACAGCCCGAGGAACTGCGTGCGTACGACGCCCGGCTGCTGCACGACCTGGAGGGCGTCAAACTCACCAACGCCGACCTGCGCAAGGTCCCGGAGACCGCCGCCACCCGGCGTGAACTGACCGAGCTCGTGGACCGCTACAGGAAGGCCAAGCGCGAGCGCGACCTCCTCGACTTCGGCGACCAGATCGCCCTCTCGGCGACCCTCGCCCGCACTCGTTCCGAGGTCGGCGGCATCCTGCGCGACGAGTTCCGGGTGGTCCTCCTCGACGAGTACCAGGACACGTCCGTGGCCCAGCGCATCCTTTTGGCCGGCCTGTTCGGCGGCGGCACGGGCCACCCGGTGACCGCCGTCGGAGACCCCTGCCAGGCCATCTACGGCTGGCGCGGCGCCTCCGTGGCCAACCTCGACGACTTCCCCGAGCACTTCGCGCACGCGGACGGCCGCCCGGCGACCCGCCAGTCGCTCAGTGAGAACCGCCGCAGCGGTGGCCGCCTCCTCGACCTCGCCAACGGCCTCGCGGAACCCCTGCGCGCCATGCACGCGGGCGTGGAGGCCCTCCGCCCGGCCCCCGGCGCCGAGCGCGACGGCATGGTGCGCTGCGCCCTGCTGCGTACGCACGCCGAGGAGATGGACTGGCTCGCCGACTCCATCGCCCATCTCGTACGTACGGGGAAGGCCCCCGGCGAGATCGCCGTCCTGTGCCGTACCGCGACCGACTTCGGCCAGATCCAGGGCGCGCTCGTCGCCCGCGACATCCCGGTGGAGGTCGTCGGGCTCTCCGGGCTGCTGCACCTGCCCGAGGTCGCCGACCTCGTCGCCGTCTGCGAGGTCCTCCAGGACCCCGGGGCCAACGCCTCACTGGTCCGCCTGCTCACCGGACCGCGCTGGCGTATCGGCCCCCGCGACCTCGCCCTCCTGGGCCGCCGGGCCCGGCTGCTCGTGTCCCACGCGCGCGTGGGCGCCGCCGACGACCCCGACCTGCGGCTCGCCGCAGCCGTCGAAGGCGTCGACCCGGCCGAGGTGATCTCCCTCGCGGACGCGCTCGACACCTTCCTTGAGACGCCTTTCGGCGGAGAGGGGGACGACGACGGGCTGCCGTTCTCGGCCGACGCCCGCGTACGGTTCGCGCGGCTCGCCACCGAACTGCGCGATCTGCGCCGCTCGCTCGCCGACCCGCTCATGGACGTCCTGCACCGGGTCCTCGCCACCACCGGCCTTGAGGTGGAACTCTCCGCGTCCCCGCACGCGCTGGCCGCCCGCCGCCGCGAGACCCTGTCCAATTTCCTGGACGTCGCCGCCTCCTTCGCCGCGAACGAGGGCGAGGCGAGCCTGCTCGCCTTCCTCGGCTTCCTGCGCACCGCGGCCCAGTACGAGAAGGGCCTCGACAACGCGCTGCCGGGCGGCGAGAACACCGTCAAGGTGCTCACCGCCCACAAGTCCAAGGGCCTCGAATGGGACGTGGTGGTGGTCCCGGGGCTCGTCACCGGCACGTTCCCCAGCGGCCAGGGCCGCGAGAAATGGACCGCCCAGGGCAAGGTCCTCCCGCACGAACTGCGCGGCGACGCCGACACCCTGCCCGACATCGGCGCCTGGGACTCCCGCAGCATGAAGGCCTTCCATGAGGCCATGAAGGAGCACCAGCACACCGAGGAACTCCGCCTCGGCTACGTCACCTTCACCCGCCCCCGTTCCCTGCTGCTCGGTTCCGGCCACTGGTGGGGCCCCTCGCAGAAGAAGCCCCGCGGCCCCTCCGACTTCCTGCACGCCCTGTACGACCACTGCGCGGCCGGGCACGGCGAGATCGAGGCCTGGGAGGACGAACCCGACGAGGACGAGGAGAACCCCGCGCTGCTGGCGGCCGGCGGCGACCACGCCTGGCCGCTCCCGCTGGACGACCTGGCGATGACCCGCCGCCGTGAGGCCGCACGGACGGTGCTGGCCCACCTGGAGTCCGGCCACTCCCACGAGACGGCTCACCCCTCGGTTCCCGACGACCCGGGCCCGTACGACGACCCCGGCCCGTACGACGACCCGGACTGGCCGCCGCCGGAGGAGGACGAGCCTCCTTATGAAGAGGCCGATTTCACCGACGCGGCCCCGGACGACCGGGACTCGTGGACACCGAACCGCCCGGCGCCCCCCCACCGCCCGACGGTCCCGCACCCCAGCCCCGCCCCGGACGCCCGCCCGCACCCTCCCGAGACCACGCGCCTCACCTCCGAGGAAGCCCGCACCATCGCCTCCTGGGACCGCGACCTGGACGCCCTCACCGGGGAACTCCTGCGCGCCCGTGAGAGCGTCACGGACGTCCCCCTGCCCGCCTCCCTGACCGCGTCCCAGCTGCTGCGTCTGGCCGCGGACCCGGAAGGGTTCGCCCAGGAACTGGCGCGCCCCATGCCGCGCCCGCCTCAGCCCGCCGCCCGCCGGGGCACCCGCTTCCACGCCTGGGTCGAAGCCCGCTTCGAAGAGCTTCGGCTCCCGATGCTGGAGCCGGAGGACCTGCCCGGCAGTGAGGCCGAGATCGCCGACGAACGCGACCTGGAAGCACTCAAGGACGCCTTCGAGCGCACCCCCTACGCCCACCGCACGCCCTACCGGGTCGAGGCCCCCTTCCAACTCGCGATCGCCGGCCGTGTCGTACGGGGCCGGATCGACGCGGTCTACAGGGAAGAGGTCTACAGGGAAGAGGGCGACGAGCACGGAGACGGGCAGGCGACCACGACGTACGAGATCGTCGACTGGAAGACCAGCCGCACCCGCACCGCCGATCCGCTCCAGCTCGCCCTCTACCGGCTGGCCTGGGCCGAGCAGCACGGCATCCCCCTGGAATCCGTACAGGCAGCCTTCCTGTACGTGCGCAGCGGCGAGGTCGTACGCCCCGAGGGTCTGCCGGACCGGGCCGCACTGGAACGCCTTCTCCTGGAAGAACCGCCCGAAGAGGTTCCCGACGAACCGCCTGACCAGCACGCGCGCGTGGACGGATAGGCTCGTGACCATGAGCAAGACTCCGGACAGCGCCGTCCGCGCGTACACCGAGCGGCACCGCGCGGCCTTCCTCGACGACCTCGCCGAGTGGCTGCGCATCCCGTCCGTCTCGGCCCAGCCCGAGCATGCCGCGGACGTACGGCGCAGCGCCGACTGGCTCGCCGCGAAACTGCGGGAGACGGGCTTTCCGACCTGCGAGGTCTGGGCGACCCCCGGCGCACCCGCGGTCTTCGCCGAATGGCCCTCGGACGATCCGCGGGCGCCCACGGTCCTCGTCTACGGCCACCACGACGTACAGCCCGCCGCCCGCGAGGACGGCTGGGACACCGACCCCTTCGAGCCCGTCGTCCGCGGAAACCGACTCCACGCGCGCGGGGCCGCCGACGACAAGGGACAGGTGTTCTTCCACACACTCGGCGTCCGGGCCCACCTCGCCGCCACGGGCCGCACGACTCCCGCGGTCCACCTGAAGCTGCTGATCGAGGGCGAGGAGGAGTCCGGTTCCCCGCACTTCCGTGACCTCGTCGAAGCTCGCAAGGACCGGCTGACCGCCGACGTGGTGATCGTCTCCGACACCGGCATGTGGTCCGAGGACACCCCCACGGTGTGTACCGGCATGCGCGGCCTCGCCGAGTGCGAGATCCAGCTGTACGGGCCGGACCAGGACATCCACTCCGGCTCCTTCGGCGGAGCCGTGCCCAATCCGGCCACCGCTGTCGCCCGCCTCGTCGCCGCCCTGCACGACGAGCACGCGCGCGTGGCGATCCCCGGCTTCTACGAGGGCATCACCGAACTCACCGACCGTGAGCGGGAACTCTTCGCCGAGCTGCCCTTCGACGAGGAGCGCTGGCTGCGCACCGCCCGGTCCACGGCCACCCACGGAGAGAGCGGCCACACCACCCTGGAGCGTGTCTGGGCCCGCCCGACCGCCGAGGTCAACGGCATCGGCGGCGGCTACCAGGGCCCCGGCAACAAGACGATCGTGCCGTCGTCGGCGATGGTCAAACTCTCCTTCCGGCTCGTCGCCGGACAGGACCCCGACCACAT
Source organism: Streptomyces sp. NPDC087844 (assembly GCF_044742785.1). Lineage (NCBI taxonomy): Bacteria > Bacillati > Actinomycetota > Actinomycetes > Kitasatosporales > Streptomycetaceae > Streptomyces > Streptomyces sp. NPDC087844. Next base: position 623,291 of record NZ_JBIUVD010000002.1, read on the forward strand.
CGAGAAAGCCGTCCGCACCTGGGCCGCCGAGCAGCTGCCCGCCGGAATCCGCCACGAGATCACCTTCGGCGCCGCCACGCGCCCGTGCCTGACGCCGCTCGACCATCCCGCACTGCAGTCCGTCGTACGCGCCATGGGCCGCGCCTTCGAGAAGGAGATCCGCTTCACCCGCGAAGGCGGATCGGGGCCCGCCGCGGACCTCCAGGACGTCCTCGCCGCCCCGGTGCTGTTCCTCGGCATCTCGGTCCCGTCCGACGGCTGGCACGCCCCCAACGAGAAGGTCGAACTCGACCTCCTCCTCAAAGGCGTCGAGACCTCCGCCTACCTGTGGGGCGATCTGGCCCGAAACTGGCCAGATGCACACTGAAGAAACCCCGCCGCACACGTCCCGCCGCACACGTTCTGCCGGACATCCGGACATCCGACCGAACAGCCCGTCGAACCGCCCGTTTCACCGGGGGAGTTGGAAGCACCCGTGACCACCTGGACCGACCGCACCGCCGACCGTCCCATCTCGCTCACCGCCACGAGCGGCATCGACCGGGCCGCCCACCACCGGCTCGACGAGGCCTGGCTCGCCGCGGCGTGGAGCCACCCCACCACCCGCGCCTTCGTGGTCTCCGGCGGTCAGGTCCTCATCGACGAGACGCCCGACGGCACCACCGAACTCGTCATGACCCCGTCCTTCGAAGCGCCCCTCACCGAGGCGCACCGCTACTTCCTCGGCACCGACGACGACGGCGTGAGCTACTTCGCCCTCCAGAAGGACACTTTGCCCGGCCGCATGGACCAGTCCGCGCGCGCGGCGGGACTGCGCGAGGCCGGCCTGCTCCTGTCACCCCGCGACGCGGGCCTCATGGTGCACGCGGTCGCCCTGGAGAACTGGCAGCGCCTGCACCGCTTCTGCTCCCGCTGCGGTGAACGCACGGTGATCGCCGCGGCCGGTCACATCCGCCGCTGCCCCGCCTGCGGCGCCGAGCACTACCCCCGCACCGACCCGGCCGTGATCATGGCCGTGACGGACAACGAGGACCGCATCCTGCTCGGCCGGCAGGTGCACTGGCCCGAAGGCCGCTTCTCCACCCTCGCGGGCTTCGTCGAGCCCGGCGAGTCCATCGAGCAGTCGGTCCGCCGCGAGGTGTTCGAGGAGGCCGGCATCACCGTCGGCGAGGTCGAGTACATCGCCAGCCAGCCCTGGCCCTTCCCCTCCAGCCTCATGCTGGGCTTCATGGCCCGCGCGACCTCGGCGGAGATCAATGTCGACGGCGAGGAGATCGAGGAAGCGCGCTGGTTCTCCCGGGAAGACCTGCGGGCCGCCTTCGAGTCCGGGGAGGTCCTGCCTCCGTACGGCATCTCGATTGCGGCCCGCCTGATCGAGCTCTGGTACGGCAAGCCCCTGCCGACGCGCGGAACGGCCACCTGAGGAAACTGCCGCCTGGGACCGGGGACAGGTCCTGGGCGCCGAGGTTCCTGGCTCTCAGGTAGCGAGGGCGGCTTTCACCTGGGCAAGGCTCGGGTTGGTCATGACCGACTCGTTGCCCGAGGAGGCAACGATCAAGACCGTGGGAACTGTCTGGTTTCCGCCGTTCGCCTTCTCCACGAACGCCGCGGACGCCGGGTCGTGCTCGATGTTGATCTCGTCGTACGTGATGCCCTCACGGTCCATCTGGCTCTTCAGCCGACGGCAGTAGCCGCACCACGTGGTGCTGTACATCGTCACAGTGCCCGGCATGTCTCTCATGCTCCTTCGCTGCAGGGAGGTGCGTGTTCGCAGTGAGGGGAACGTACGCGACCGGGCTGCCATTCCCGTGCGCGGGCGGGCAGGGGCGACGGGGGACAGGCGGCGCCTGCCGTATTAGTACGACCGCAAGCGGCTCCCTGTGGACAACCGGCGCATCCGTCCCGGCCGACCTGGCAGCATGGCGGGGTGACAGCAGCATCGCGTTCCACCCTTTTCCCGCAGGGCACCCACGGCTCTCAGTACCCGGCACCGCCGAGTGGGGCCGACGCGGTGCTCGAAGGGCTCGACCCCGAGCAGCGCGAGGTCGCCACCGCCCTGCACGGCCCGGTCTGCGTGCTCGCGGGAGCCGGTACGGGCAAGACCCGTGCCATCACCCACCGCATCGCCTACGGAGTGCGGGCAGGGATCCTCCAGCCCTCCAGCGTGCTCGCCGTCACCTTCACCGCACGTGCCGCGGGCGAGATGCGCGGCCGTCTCCGCCAGCTCGGCGCCTCCGGGGTCCAGGCCCGCACCTTCCACTCCGCCGCCCTGCGTCAGCTCCAGTACTTCTGGCCGAAAGCAGTCGGTGGCAGCCTGCCCCGCATCGTCGACCGCAAGATCCAGCTCGTCGCCGACGCCGCGGCCGCCTCCCGCATCCGTCTCGACCGCGGTGAACTGCGTGACGTCACCGCCGAGATCGAATGGTCCAAGGTCACCCAGACCATCCCCGCCGACTACGCCGCGGCGGCCGTGAAGGCCGGACGCGAGGCCCCCCGCGACCGCGCCGAGATCGCACAGCTCTACGCCGCGTACGAGGACATCAAACGAGGCCGCGGCGTCATCGACTTCGAGGACGTCCTGCTGCTGACCGTCGGCATCCTTCAGGACCAGCACCACATCGCGGAAGCGGTCCGCGCCCAGTACCAGCACTTCGTGGTCGACGAGTACCAGGACGTCAGCCCTCTCCAGCAACGCCTGCTGGAACTGTGGCTCGGCGAGCGCGACAGCCTCTGCGTCGTCGGCGACGCCAGCCAGACCATCTACTCGTTCACCGGCGCGACCCCCGACCACCTCCTCGACTTCCGCACCCGCCACCCCGGCGCCACAGTCGTCAAACTCGTCCGCGACTACCGCTCCACCCCGCAGGTGGTCCACCTCGCCAACGGCCTGCTCGCCCAGGCCCGCGGCCGTGCCGCGGACCACCGGCTGGAGCTGATCTCCCAGCGCGCCGCGGGCCCCGAGCCCGGCTACGCGGAGTACGCCGACGAGCCCGCCGAGGCCGAAGGCGCCGCCCGCCGCATCCGCGACCTCATGGCCTCCGGCACCCCCGCGAGCGAGATCGCGATCCTCTTCCGTACGAACTCGCAGTCCGAGATCTACGAGCAGGCCCTCGCCGATGTCGCCGTTCCCTACCAGCTGCGCGGAGCCGAGCGCTTCTTCGACCGCCCCGAGGTCAAGCGAGCCATCCACGCCCTGCGGGGCGCGGCCCGCTTCGGAGGCAACGACTCACTCCTCGACGGCGCCCCCGACCTGCCCTCACAGGTACGGGCGGTGCTGTCCGGAGACGGCTGGACCCACCAGCCGCCGGCGGGCTCCGGCGCCGTCAGGGAGCGCTGGGAATCCCTCGCCGCCCTCGCGAACCTCGCCCAGGACTTCGCCGCCGCCAGAGCCGACGCCACCCTCGGCGACCTCATGGCCGAACTCGAAGAGCGCGCCGGCGTCCAGCACGCCCCGACCGTCCAGGGCGTCACCCTCGCCTCACTCCACTCCGCCAAGGGCCTGGAATGGGACGTCGTCTTCCTGGTCGGCGTCGCCGAGGGCATGATGCCGATCTCCTACGCCAAGACCGACGAACAGATCGAGGAGGAGCGCCGCCTCCTCTACGTCGGTGTCACCCGCGCCAGACAGCACCTCTGCGTCTCCTGGTCGCAGTCCCGCTCACCCGGCGGCCGCCCCAACCGGCGGCCCAGCCGCTTCCTCGACGGCCTGCGACCCGGCTCCGTCACCACCGCGGGCCGCAGGGGCGCGACCGGCCCCGGCGGGCCCGGCGGCATCGAGCGCGGGGCCCCGGGCAGCGCCCCCGACGCACCCCGGCGGACCAGCCGCACCCCTGCCCGCTGCCGGGTCTGCGGTCGCACCCTCAACGACGCGGGCGAGATGAAGCTGATGCGCTGCGAGGACTGCCCCTCCGACATGGACGAAGGGCTCTACGAACGACTGCGTGACTGGCGAGCGGTCCAGGCCCGGGGGAGCGGGCAGCCGGATTTCTGCGTTTTCACGGACAAGACGCTCATGGCCATCGCGGAAGCGGTGCCGTCCACTCCGGTTGAGCTGGCCCGCATCCCAGGCGTCCGAGCCCGCAAGCTCAACCGCTACGGAACCGACGTACTCGCCATCTGTGCAGGTCAAGAGCCTGATACCGGTGAAGGTGAGGAATGATTCAAACTCGTCGAGAAAATAGTTTGCGCATGCCCCAGCAATCCCCATAAGTTCTAGAGCACGGAGACGGCGGCCTTCTCGAAGGCCCAGGTTTCGTGCTGTACTTAATAACCGACGGACCGGCTCGCCCGGTCCCAGAGACGCCGAGAGGAGGCGATTCCAGTGATCAGCATCATCACCAGCTCCGCCAGCACCGCCAAAATGACCGATCGCTCGGTCGCCTCCACCTGCCTGCTCGGCTTCTCGAACCTGGGCACCGGTCTGTCCGGCATCGCTGCCGTTCGTCCGGCGTCCCCCGTGTCTCTCGCGACACTCCCTGTCCGCGAGCGCAATGAGCGACCGATGAAGGCACTGGAAGCAGTAGAGGCACAGGCGAAGGCCTATGCCTTTGAGGCGGCCGGTGCCGGAGCCGACAAGCAGACGCATCACACGATGTGGGCCTTCCGTGGGCCTGACCCCTGGAGTGATCCAGCCTGATCGACGATCAGGCCGGCGCCTTCAGGGCCGCGGAACCCCACCCGGGATCCGCGGCCCTTCTGTTTGTCCCCGACCGGGGACAGCGGAGCGAAGGGGCCTCGGGACAAGAAAAAACCCCGGTACCAGCCGCCAACCGGCCAACCCGGCCGGCACGACCAGACGAGGAAGACCAACCGTGCAACTCGAAGCGCACGCCCCGTCCGTACCGCCTTCCGAAACGATCACCCCGCCCGGTTCCACGGAGGACTCCACCTTGACCCCGCTCACTGCGCTGACCGCGCTCGACGACGCCATCGAGAACCTCGGCGTGCCCGTCCCCTGCCGTTCGTACGACCCGGAGGTCTTCTTCGCCGAGTCGCCGGCCGATGTCGAGTACGCCAAGTCCCTCTGCCGCACCTGCCCGCTGATCGAGGCCTGCCTCGCCGGCGCCAAGGAGCGGCGTGAGCCCTGGGGCGTCTGGGGCGGCGAGCTCTTCGTCCAGGGTGTCGTTGTCGCCCGGAAGCGGCCGCGTGGCCGCCCGCGCAAGAACCCGGTTGCGGCATGAACATCACAGGAACGATCGATCGCCCCCTGACGCACGACCCCAAGAAACAGGCCCCGATGAAGCCGTCCACCGGCGAGCCCACCGGCTCCGCGATCCCAGACTTCACTGCCACAGGCGCGAACGACTCGCGTCAGAACAGGACCCGAGAGATGCAACTCATTCCAGAAGCCCTCGCGCGTGCGCATATGCACGAGCGAATCCAGGAGGCGGAGAGGGAACGCCGGGCGATGCGCCTGGTGACTGCCCGCCGTATGCAGCGCCGGGCCGAGCGCGCGTCGCTGCGCGCCCGCCGCGCCCTGGCCATGGCGGTCATGCAGTAAGGCGCACCGGCCGAGAGGCCACACGCAACAACCGCTGATCGCGGGGGCCGGTCCGAACGGACCGGCCCCCGCGGTGCGTTGTGCCTCCCGTCGCGTCGCCCCGCGGACACGCGGGAAGGCGGCCTCACGCCCCGGCTGCCGAGTCCTCCTCGTCCAGTTCCGGCTCCGCGTCCGGCAGGAAGCCGGGAAGCCATTCTTCGAGCTCCTGCCGTAGCCGGACCGTCGCTCCCAGCTGGCACAGCACGCCGATCGTGCTCAGGGTCACCCGGTGGATCAGCAGATACGCCGGAGGCAGATTGAGCTGCTTGCCCAGTTGGTGTGCGGGGGAGCGGGGGTCGGCGACCCGGGCCGCCTGGCTCCGCATCCAGCCCCGGCTGAAGGTGAACTCGTCGACCTGGGCCGGCTCGATGATGGGGAGCAGGTAGTCGAGGACGGCGTCCGGGTCCAGTTCTATGGATTCCCTGACGAAGCCTTCCTCGCAGAGCAGTTCGTAGACGGCCTCCGCCTCGCCGTCGAGGGTCATGCGGAGAGATTCGCCGATCGTCGACGGCAGCCCGTCCGGGAGGCGGTCCACCGTGCCGAAGTCCAGGACCCCCAGCCGCCAGCCGCTCCTGTCGGCGGAGCTGCCGGAACTGTCGGCCGGCACGAGGCGGAAGTTCCCCGGGTGCGGGTCGGCGTGCAGCAGGCCGGTGCGGGAGGGGCCCGAGAAGAGGAAGCGGGCGAGGAGCTGACCGGCTCGGTCCCGCTCTTCCGGTGTGCCGTCGGTTATCACCTCGGACAGGGGTATCCCGTCGATCCACTCCGTCACCAACACCTGCTCGCGCTGGTGGACCACGGCCGGCACCAGCACATCCGGGTCGTCCGCGAACTCCTCCGCGTGTTCCTGCTGCGCCTGTGCCTCCAGGCCGTAGTCGAGCTCTTCGGACACCCGGTCGCGCAGTTCCGCGATGAGGGGCTTGATGTCCATGCCCGGGATCAGCGGCCCCAGCAGCCGGGCGAAACGGCTCAGCTGGTTCAGATCGGACAGCAGGGCTTCGCCCGCCCCGGGGTACTGGACCTTGACCGCGACCTGCCGACCGTCGTGCCAGACCGCTCGGTGCACCTGTCCGATCGAGGCCGCCGCGGCGGGTTTGTCCTGGAACTCCAGGAACAGGTCCTGCCAGTCCTCGCCGAGCCGCTCGGCCAGCACGGTGTGCACCGTGCGCGTGGGCATCGGCGGGGCCGCTTCCTGGAGCTTCGTGAGCGCCGCGCGATAGGGGCCCGCGACCTCCTCGGGGAGAGCCGACTCGAAGACGGACATGGCCTGCCCGAACTTCATGGCGCCGCCCTTGAGCTCGCCGAGCACCTTGAACAACTGCTCAGCGGTGCGCTGCTGCAGCTCACGGCCCACGAGTTCCGCGGACTTGCCGCCGATTCGTTTGCCGAGTCCCCAGGTGGCGCGCCCGGCGAAGCCGAGCGGTAGCGCGGCGAGCTTGGCGGTCCGGGTGACCGCCTTCCGGGGAAGATCAGACATGCGCCCTCCAAGTACCGGACAGCCGTGCCGCGTGCGGCTGTTGCCCGACCATTGTCTCGTGCGGCCCTTCGTCTTCCGAGGCCTGCTCCCCCTTACCTCTCTCCCCGGGCCCGCAGGGGCATGCGGGATGCTGCCACACCGGGCGGGCGTGCCAGTCGAAACCGGGTACCGAGACCTCCCAGCGGGTTCCCGCACTCGACGGTAGCCCCCCGTCCAGGAAGGCCAGCGCGTGCCCCGCGGCCAGCCCCGCGACCGTGGCCGCCAGGGTCAGATCGCACGCCGGAACCTGGCGGGTCCGCCCGGAGCGCCACTGTGCGAGAAGGCGGGGCCAGGCCGGGTCACGGTCGGTGCGTCCGAGGTCCAGACAGCCCACGCAGGCCGTGTCTCCGGGCAGGACCAGCGGGCCGACGACGCCCGTCCCTTCCACGACCCCGGCGAAGAGATGAGGCGTACCGGAGTCGATCAGTGGCTCGAAGGCCGCCGGGTCGGGCGCGTGGACGGCCAGGCCGTCCCGGGGCGCGATGATCACCAGGGAGAGACCCGGGTCGTCCTGCCCGGGAGCGGATCGGGCACCTCCACGGCGGGGTGGCCGGCCGGGGGTCGCGCTGCGCACCGCGCGCCGTGCGGCCTCGTCCCTGCGCTCGCCGACGGACTCCACGGGCAGTCCGCCCGGCGCCACGTCCCAGGGTTCGACGCAGCCGCCGTCCTGTACGTCGACCCGGCCCACGCCCGCGCTCGCCAGCGCCGAGGCCAGGACGGCCCCGACTCTGCCCGCGCCCCGTACCTGAACGCGCAGTGAGTGGCGGGCCGCCAGCCGGCGCATGGCCTCGCCCGGTTCGGGGGCGACGAGGGAGAGCGAGGCGGCGTCGGGCCTGAGCCGGTCCAGGACGGCCGGTCTTCCGCGCAGGGCGTCGGCGGCCGGGCCACCGCCCGTCGCGTCGTCCAGCAGTCCGGCCCGGGACAGCCGCTCCACCAGGCCGTCCACATGGCCCTCGGGCAGGCCCATCCGGCGCCCCTCGTCACGCAGCAGAGGCAGCCCGCGTGTTCCGTCGAACAAGGTCAGGAGACTGCCCGTCGCCGTGTCCATCGGGCCGAGCACCAAAGCGTGCGCGGGTGCCATCCCGAACTGCACGGTGTTCAGATCCCGCCAGCCGCGCCGCAGCGCGGGTTTCACCATCGGATGCATGCAGCGCCCCCCCGTACGTCCCCGTTGTCGTCCCGGTGCGCCGGCGGAGTTCGTCCTGCTCCGTCGGCCGACTGCCAGGATGCCCGCATTGCCCGACGCGTGCCGAAAGTTATCCACAGGCGGTGGATGTTCGTCACACAAATCAAGCGCGTGAGGTGCGGTTCGGCATCGATGCGTACCGGAGACGGGACTTCCACCATGCGCAACGGGTAACGTCGGGGCGTGTCCGCCGACCCTCTGCACCGTGCCGGAAACCCACAGCGCAGCACGACGAGCCAGCCGCCGAGCGGCTCGGGGGCGAGCGCGATCGAGGTCCGCAGGAGCGCGCGACGGCGCAGAACGGTCTCCGCGTACCGTGAGGGCGATCGTACCGTCGTGCTCATTCCCGCCCGGATGTCCGAGGCGGAGGAGCAGCGCTGGGTCACCGTCATGCTCGACAAGCTGGCCGCCCAGGAGAACAAGCGGGTGCTCGGCGACACGGAGCTGTCCGAGCGTGCCGCGCGGCTCTCCGAGCTGTACTTCGACGGCCGGGCCCGGCCCGCGTCGGTGCGCTGGGTCACCAATCAGAACACGCGCTGGGGCTCGTGCACCCCCGCCGAGGGCAGTATCCGACTCTCGCACCGTCTGCAGGGCATGCCCGAGTACGTCGTCGACTACGTCCTCGTCCATGAGCTCGCGCATCTGCTCGTACCGGGCCACGGAGCCGATTTCTGGCGGCTCCTGGAGGCCTACCCGCGCACCGAGCGGGCCCGCGGCTACCTCGAAGGAGTGGTCGCCGCCGACCGGCTCCCCCACCTGCCCGCGGCGCGCGGCGAGTGAGGCACGTCCGACGGCCTGACGCCGAGCCTCCTGCCCGGACCGCCATAAGCAGGTTTGTGTACCGGGTCTGTACCGGCTTCCGCCACGGCTGGATTTTGCCGTTAGCCTGACGCGACGTACTTGTATTCGGGATGGGGGACGGTCGTTACGCATGGCCAGGGAATTCCAACGCGGCCACAAGGCCAGGATCAGTGACCTCACCGCGGGCACCGATCTGTACGTAGGTGTGCAGATCACCGGCCCGGGGCTGACCTTCGACATCAGCTGCTTCGGTCTGGACGCCGACGAACGGCTTTCGGACGACCGGTACTTCATCTTCTTCAACCAGCCGAAGTCTCCCGAGGAGTCCGTTCAGCTCCTCGGCGCGCAGGCGGGTGACACGGAGTCCTTCCGCGTCACCCTCGACAAGATCCCTCCGCAGATCCAGAGACTGTCGTTCACGGCGACCGTCGACGGCGTGGGACAGCTGTCCCAGGTCGCCCCCGGGTACCTCCGTATCGTGGCGGGCGGCGAGGAGGTGGCCCGGTACTCCTTCACGGGCGCCGAGTTCTCCACCGAACGAGCCGTGATGCTGGGCGACTTCTACCTGAAGGACGTCTGGCGGTTCGCCGCGGTCGGACAGGGCTTCGACGGCGGACTCGACGCACTGCTGCAGAACTTCGGCGGCGAGGTCGCCGAGGAGGAACCGGCCGCCGCGCCCGCGCCGCAGGCCGGAGCCCCGTCGTTCGCGCCGCCGGCCCAGGCCTCCGCCCCGCCGGCGTTCGGGGCCCCGTCGGGCCACGCCGCGCCCGCCCCTGCGGCGCCGCAGCCCGCTCAGGGTTTCGCGCCGCCTCCGGGTCAGACGCCGGCGCCTCCGGTGCACGCCGCGCCGACCATCATCGCGCCCATGACTCCGCCCGGTGGCGCCCCCGTACCGCCTCCGGCACCCGCCCCGGCGCCGTACGGACAGCCGGGCCAGCAGCCCTCGTACGGCCAGGCCCCCGGCCGGACCGCACCCCTGCCGCCCGGTTACGGACAGCCCCAGGCACCACAGGCCCCCCAGGCACCCGCCCCGCCTCCGGGCTACGGCGGCCAGCCGACTCCGCCTCCGGGCTACGGACAGCAGCCGCCGTTCGGTCAGGTGCCGGGTCAGCCCGGCGCGCCGGGTGCGCCCGCCGGATACGGAGTGCCGCAGGGCGCTCCCCAGGGTGGTGCCGGTGTCACCGCGGCGCTGCAGGCGTACAAGGAGACGCCCACCGGGCAGCGCTGGACCCAGCAGAACAAGAAGATGGTCCGTGTCGACCTCGGCATGGGCGGCGACCAGGCCGTACTGGCCCGCCAGGGCAGCATGGTGCTCTACCAGGGCAAGGTCGACTTCAGTTACAAGGGCGCCGGGTTCTCCGGCCGGATCGTGGGCAACGCGACCGGCCAGGAGATGCAGCTCATGCGCTGTTCGGGCCGTGGCCAGGTCTTCCTCGCGGAGAACGGCGCCATGCTGCACCCCATCGAGCTGCAGGGCGACGCCGTCTGCGTCTCCGCGGAGAACGTCCTGGCCTTCGACGAGACGCTTCAGTACGAGGTACGCCGCGTCGAGGGACACGGCATTCCCGGAGGCGCCCTGTTCACGATGCAGTTCCAGGGGACCGGCACGATCGTCGTCAAGACGCGTGGCGTGCCCGTCGTCCTGCCCGTGACACCGACGACGTTCGCCGACTGCAACGCCGTCGTCGCCTGGTCCGCCGCCTCCCAGGTGATCGTCTCCAGCCAGGTGCGCATGCGCCGCAACGCCTATCCGGGCGACACCGGGGAGAGCGTGAACCTCCAGTTCCGCGGAGCGCCCGGCAATTTCATCGTCGTCCAGCCGTACGAGGTCTGAGGGAGCCCGTTTCATGATCCAGCAACTCGCGGGCTTCGCCCCGGCACCCGTTGCCGCGCGCATGGAGAACCACGGCAATCACATGCTCAAGGTCGCCATGCAGACCGGAAACGACCTCCTCGCGCGCGTGGGGTCGATGGTCGCCTACGAAGGCTTCGTCCAGTACGAACCCAATCCGCCGGCCGTGCGCCAGATCGCCAAGGACTGGATGACCGGCGAGGGCGCACCCCTGATGAAGTGCTCCGGAGACGGCCTGCTCTACCTCTCCGACTACGGGGCGAACGTCGTCGTCATCAACCTCAACGGCGACGCGATCTCCGTCAACGCCACCAACCTGCTCGCTTTCGACGCCCACCTGACGTGGGGTGTCGAGCGGGTGAAGGGGCTGGCGAAGTTCGCCGGCCAGGGTCTGTGGAACACCAAGATCTCCGGACAGGGCTGGGTCGCGCTGACCTCCCGGGGCAAGCCCATCGTCGTCGACTGCGGCGGCGGCGAGGACGAGACGTACGTCGACCCGGACGCGCTCGTCGCCTGGTCCCCGAACCTCAAGGTGAAGGGCAAGCGCAGCTTCAAGGCACAGTCGCTGATCGGGCGGGGCAGCGGCGAGGCCTTCCAGATGGCCTTCTCCGGACAGGGCATCGTCGTCGTCCAGCCCAGCGAGGACAGCACCGACCGCCTCCGGGTACGGGGCTGAGGGGGAGGACACACCATGCAGAGTTCGCTTTTCGCCTACAACGACCAGCAGTCCCAGGACCGCTACAGCCTGCAGAACAAGCAGATGCTGCGTGTCCTCCTTGAGGGCCACGACGACGTACTCGCCCGCAAGGGCACCATGATCGCCTACCAGGGCCTCGTGGAGTTCGACGCCGAGTACCAGAACTCCGGCCAGCAGCGGTCGCGCGCCCACACCGGGGAGGGCCTCGACCTGATGCGCTGCCACGGGCAGGGCACCGTCTTCCTGGCCAACCTCGCCCAGCACATCCATGTGGTGGACGTGGACCAGGACGGTCTCACCGTGGACAGCAGTTACGTCCTGGCGATGGACTCCGCGCTGCACCACGACGTGATCGCCGTGGACAGCCAGTACGGCATCTCCGGCTCCGGCAAGTACCAGCTCAACATCACCGGGCGCGGCAAGGTCGCCCTGATGACGTCGGGCATGCCCTTGATGCTGCAGGTCACGCCGGACAAGTACGTCAACTGCGACGCGGACGCGATCGTCGCCTGGTCCACGAGTCTGCGCGTACAGATGCAGGCCCAGACGCATTCCTCCGGAGTGTTCCGCCGCCGGGGCAACACGGGGGAGGGCTGGGAGCTCAGCTTCATGGGGCAGGGGTACGCGCTCGTCCAGCCCAGCGAGATGCTGCCGCCGCAGAACGCGGTGATCGGGTCCGGGGTTGCCGCGCAGTACGGGATGGGGCAGCAAGGGGTTCGACAGCAGAACCAGGGCAACGCCTGGAGCTAGTGCCGCGACAGGCGTTCCCACTCCGGGGCCGGTGGATGGCTGCCGGTCCGTCGTGGCCGGTCGCGCAGTTCCCCGCGCCCCTGAAGGGGTGCGCCTGGAGGGCGCGGCTCAAGGACGTGTGTGTAAGGGGCGAGCGCTGTTGCGGTCGCCCCTTACAGGTGCCACGTCAGAGCCTCGCCCGTGTGGTGTCGAGCAGGCGGACGACCGAGTCGTCGGCCACCTGCGCCACCTCGGCGTAGGCGAACCAGCGCAGGTCGAGGGACTCGTCGCTGATCTCCTGGACGGCCCCAGGCTCGGCCACGACCGCGTACTGGACGTCGAAGTGCCAGTGGCACGGCGCCGGAATGGGGTGCCGGTCGAGCCGTACGGGTCCGCCCGGGAGCAGCGTCAGGCCCGCGATGCCCGATTCCTCCGTGGCCTCACGCAGGGCCGCTGCCGCCAGGGTGGTGTCCCCCGGCTCGCAGTGGCCCCCCATCTGGAGCCACATCCGAAGCTTCCTGTGCAGCGTCAGCAGCACCCTGCCCTGCTCGGGGTCGATCACCAGGGCGCTCGCCGTGAGGTGCCCTGCCGTACAGGCCTTCCACACGCCGTCCGGATGAGCCTGGAGATGGTCGAGGTAGGCCTGGCGCAGCTCCTCCTGGTCCTCGATGTCCTTCAGGACCAGGACGGCGTCGTCGTACAGGCTCACTTGTCGTCGTCGCCCTCGTCCTCGTTCTTGTCCTTCGTGAGGTTGGGCTTTTCGGGTGAACCGCTCGCTGCCTCGCCGAGCATCTTGTCCAGTTCGGAGAAGTCCAGCTGCTCGCGGTGCACGAAGCCGTCAGGGTCGTCCAGGTCGGAGGCGGTCGGGAGCATGTCCGGGTGCTCCCACAGGTTGTCCCGGCCGTCGACCCCGCGCGCGTCCGTGAGCGAGGCCCACAGGCGCGAGGCGTCCCGCAGCCGGCGCGGACGCAGCTCCAGGCCGATCAGCGTGGCGAAGGTCTGCTCGGCCGGGCCGCCCGTGGCGCGACGGCGGCGCAGTGTCTCGCGCAGCGCGTCGGCGGACGACAGACGGGGCTTCGCGGCCGAATGGACCACCGCGTCGACCCAGCCTTCGACGAGCGCGAGAGCCGTCTCCAGACGGGCCAGCGCGGCCTTCTGCTCCGGCGTGTCCTCCGGCTGGAACATGCCCTGCTGGAGGGCCTGCTGCAGCTCCTCGGGGTTCTGCGGGTCGAACTGGCCGACCACGTCCTCCAGCTTCGCCGTGTCGACCTTGATCCCGCGCGCGTACCCCTCGACCGCGCCGAACAGATGCGAGCGCAACCACGGCACATGGGCGAAGAGCCGCTGGTGGGCGGCCTCGCGAAGGGCGATGTAGAGGCGCACCTCGTCCTGGGCGATCCCCAGGTCCTTGCCGAAGGCCTCGATGTTCAGCGGGAGCAGCGCGGCCTTGCCGGCCGGGCCGAGCGGCAGGCCGACGTCGGACGAGCCGACGACCTCGCCCGCGAGCACGCCGACGGCCTGCCCGATCTGCGTACCGAACATGGCGCCGCCCATGGAGCGCATCATTCCGAGCAGCGGGCCCGCCATGGCCTGCATCTCCTCGGGCAGGACATCGCCCATGGCCGCGCCGACGCGCTCGGCGACCGGGTCGACGAGCTCCTTCCACACCGGCAGCGTCGCCTCGACCCACTCCGCGCGGCTCCAGGCCACGGCGGAGGAGGCGCCGGACGGCAGTGACGTCGCGTCGTCCAGCCACAGGTCGGCCAGCCGCACCGCGTCCTGGACCGCGGTGCGCTCGGCGGGGCCGACGCTCGCGTCCTTCGTGCCGTCGGAGGTGCCCTGGGAGACCGTCTGGCGGGCGATCTGCTTGGCCATGTCCCAGTTCACCGGGCCGCCCTCGTAGGAGAGCATCTGGCCCAGCTGCTGGAACGCGGCGCCCAGGTCGTTGGGGTTCAGCGAACCGAACATGGCTGCGAGCGGGTTGTCGCCTCCAGGTCCGCCGGGCCCGAAACCGAACGGGTTGGCAGGTCCCTGACCACCGCCGCTCTCCTGGTCCTTCTTCTTGCCCTCGTCGCCGTTCTCCGGCTCCTCCGGCGGAAGGCCGAATCCGAATGGGGTGTCGCTCACGGGATTCCTCGGCTGTTAAGGCCGCCGGTTCGCTCCGACGGCGGCTGCCCTGCATCACCACCCAGCGTAGACACCACAACCGGTTCGGGCCTCGGTGCGTCGCCGACTCGGCGGCTGCGGCAGGATGGATGCCACCTGGTACGTACGCGTCACTCGCGTTCTTACTGAAGACAACCGCTGGAGACGCCTGGTGAGTTCCCCAGATCCACAGGTTCGCGCAGCGCGAAACCTCTCAACCCACTCGTCACCCGAACATCGGCCCGCTCCGGCGGCACAGCGCGCCGACGGGGCCCCCGCCGTGCGCGGCCCCGTCGTCGCGATCACCGGTGCCGCGGCCGGGATCGGCGCGATGCTCACCGAGCGGCTCGTCGCCAGTGACGAGATCAAGCAGGTCATCGCCATCGACGAGCGGCGCGGCGAGTGCGCGGGCGCGCAGTGGCACATCCTCGACGTCCGGGACCCGGCCATCGCCGAAAAGCTGCGCGGGGCGGACGTCGTGGTGCACCTGGCCCTCGACCTCGATCTTGAGACGGACCCGGCGGCGCGTACGGCGTACAACGTGCGGGGTACCCAGACCGTGCTCACGGCCGCCGCCGCTGCCGGGGTCCACCGTGTCGTGCTGTGCACGTCGGCCATGGTCTACGGAGCGCTGCCCGACAACGAACTGCCCCTCTCCGAGGACGCCGAACTGCGGGCCACCGCCGAGGCCACGGGGGTCGGGGACCTGCTTGAGGTCGAGCGGCTCGCCCGGCGGGCGCCCCGCGCGCACCCCGGGCTCAACGTCACGGTCGTACGCCCCGCCGTGCTCGTCGGAGGCACCGACACCGCGCTGACCAGGTACTTCGAGTCGCCTCGCCTCCTGGTCGTCGCCGGTTCCCGACCTGTCTGGCAGTTCTGCCATGTCGAGGACCTGTGCGTCGCTCTGGAGTACGCCGCCCTGGAGAAGGTCGAAGGAGAGCTGGCCGTCGGGTGTGACGGCTGGCTGGAGCAGGAGGAGGTCGAGGAGCTCAGCGGGATCCGGCGCATGGAGCTGCCGTCCGCCGTCGCCCTGGGCGCGGCGGCCCGGCTCCACCGCATCGGGCTCACCCCTTCGCCGGCCGGGGACCTCGCGTACACGATGTATCCCTGGGTGGTCAGCGGAAGTCGGCTGCACGATGCCGGGTGGCGCCCCCACTGGACCAACGAGGAGGTTCTCGCCGAGCTCCTGGGAGAGGTCGCCGGGCGGCACACCCTCGCCGGACGGCGGCTCGGCCGCAAGGACGCCACGGCGGCGGGAGCCGCTGGGGCGACGGTCGCCCTGCTGGGCACGGCCGCGCTGGTTCGGCGGGCGCGCAAGGCCCGGCGGCGGATCTGAGCCGGTGCCGCGCCGCGACGCCTGCCGGCTCCACCGGAGCATGGTGTCGGGTCCACGACACTGTCGGATCCGGGCCGGTACCAGTGCCGGCGCCGGACCCGGGGTGGCGCCGGATCCGTGGGGCTACGGATCCCGGGGCCTGAAGGCGGTTCCGCAGGAGGCTCCGGCGCTATGCGCGCGTGTGCGGGTGAAAGAGCCGTTTCACGGGGCCGCCGGGGTGGGGCACGATGGGGGCATGGCACCCATGAGCGACCATCCCGGTGAGCAGGCGGCACAGGACCCCATCAAGCTTCTGGCGATCCGGGAGACCGACCTCTCCCTGGACGAGGTCTTCCGGGCCGTCGGTGACGACGCCTCCGGAGGAACCGCGCTCTTCGTGGGAACCGTGCGCGACCACGACGGGGGAGCGGACGTCGACGCCCTCGGATACTCCTGCCACCCCAGCGCCGAGGCCGAGATGCGGCGGGTCGCGGAGAAGGTCGTCGCGGAGTACCCGGTACGGGCGCTCGCCGCCGTGCACCGGATCGGTGACCTGCGGGTGGGCGATCTCGCGGTGGTCGTCGCCGTCTCCTGCCCGCACCGGGGGGAGGCTTTCGAGGCCTGCCGGAAGCTGATCGACGACCTGAAGCACGAAGTCCCGATCTGGAAGCACCAGACGTTCTCCGACGGCACGGAGGAGTGGGTCGGGGCCTGCTGACCGCTCAGGTTGCGTAACCCGACCCCTGCCGTGAGCGTTGGACAAGCGGATGGTTAATCTGCTGATCAGTCAGTTGCGGTGGTTCATGGGGTTGGGAGGTCGGCATGGCAGCGCTAGCCTGGTTGCTGATTCCGCTTTTCGCCGCGATCGGTGCCGGGGCCTGGGGCAGTTGGGCGGGACGGAACCGCAAGACCATCGGTGACGGCCACGAGCTCGCCGGCTACTCGCGCTTCCGCGAGGCCATGGAGAAGTCCCGCTCCGACGCCTGATCGGCCGTCGGACCCCCGGACGGGCGGCCCCGACGGTGCGTTGACAGTGCGGTCCCGTACTGTCGTTCCATGCCACGCCGCACCGCGACGATGCTCGCCTCCACCCTGATGTTGATCGCGCTCCTGTGCGCGGGAGTCTTCATCAATGTGCCGTATTCGGAGATGTCACCGGGTCCGACGGTGAACACGCTGGGCGAGCACGACGGCGAGCCTGTGCTCCGGATCACCGGCCGCAAGACCTACCCGACGAGCGGTCATCTGAACATGACCACCGTCCGGGTCACCAGCGCCGACTACAACATGAACCTCGTCGAAGCCGTGTACGGCTGGCTGGCACACGACAACAAGGTGGTTCCGCACGACACGCTCTACCCCAACGGCAAGACGGAGGAGCAGTCGACGCAGGAGAACGCCGAGGAGTTCAGCCAGTCCCAGGAGAGCGCCAAGGTCGCGGCCCTCAAGGAGACCGGCATCCCGGTGAAGTCCTGGGTGATCGTCTCCACCGTCGTCAAGGACACCCCCGCCGAGGGCAGGCTGCACGCCGGTGACGTGATCAAGGCCGTCGACGGTACGGCGGTGAAGGCGTACGACGACGTGGCGAAGCTGGTCACCAAGCACAAGGCCGGCGAGAAGGTCGTCTTCAAGGTCGTGCCGGCCAAGGAACAGGCCGCCGCCGAGAAGGAGAAGCGGACGGCGACCAGGACCGAGGACATCACGCTCACCACCGCCAAGTCCGACGACGGCGGCGAGGACCGCGCGATCGTCGGCATCGAGGCGGGGACCGACCACACCTTCCCGTTCACCATCGACATCAAGCTCGCCGATGTCGGTGGCCCCAGCGCCGGTCTGATGTTCGCCCTCGGCATCGTCGACAAGTTGACCCCGGGAAGCCTCACCGGCGGCAAGTTCGTCGCCGGCACCGGCACGATCACCGACGAGGGCAAGGTGGGCCCGATCGGCGGTATCGAAATGAAGACCGTCGGCGCCCGCGCCAAGGGAGCCCAGTACTTCCTGACCCCCAAGGACAACTGCGCGGCCGCCGCCCGTGACGTCCCCGACGGGCTCACGCTCGTCAAGGTCGACACCATCGACGACGCGGTGGGCGCCCTCAAGGACATCCGGGGCGGCGACACGGACGACCTGCCGGAATGCGCCTAGACCAACGGGTCGGGGCGCCACGGCAGGTCGCGTACGCCCGGACTACTCCGCGAACGTCGCCGTGAGCGCGTCGGCCAGCCCCGGTACCAGGTCGGAGCCGGTGAGCACGTCGTTCGCCGAGTCCTTCTCGCGCAACCGCAGCGCCGAATCACGCTTGCCGCCCCGCAGCACCGCGACGGTCATCCGGACCTCCTGGCGCTCCGGGTGCTCGGCGACCCACTTCGTCAGCCGCTTCTCGTCGAGACCGTCCGGTACGGACGCCTCGGCGGACGGCGGCAGCATCAGCCGCTCCACGGACAGCGCGCAGCCGACCACGGAGTCCGGCCAGGCGATGGTGCCGAGAAACTCGTCCAGCGGGCTGCCCGCGGGAATTTCCTCCTGCTCGATAGGGGTGAGGGTGCCGTCGGGCACGTCTTCGGTCAGACCCAGCCGCTCGGCGAGTCCGGGTTCCTGAGAACGCAGTCGGCCGGTGTCGACCAGGGCGAAGAGCCGGGCGGGCTGGTCCCAGCCGAGTCCCGCGACGTACTCGTCGATTTCGAGTGCGGCGCGGGTGAGCGGACCGGCCGCCATGGGGGTGCCTGAGGAGGCGGTGTTGGACATGGTCACAATCCTGCCTCGTTCGGCCCCGGAACCGGGAACCGAGTAAAGCATTAGTAAGTTGCATAGATGTGGCCCTGCGTTTGCGGGGTCCCAAGATTCCAACAGCGAACTTCGAGGTGCGCACCTTGGCTTTCCAGATGCCGGACCGCGGCGGAGGCCCGACAGGGCCGCGGATGAGAGTGGGCCGACCGTCCCGGCGCGTCCGGACCCTGCTCATGACACTGGGCGTACTGGCCGTGCTGGCCATGGCCTTCGTCATGTTCGCGGGGTTCTGGACGGACTGGCTCTGGTACCGGTCGGTGAAGTACTCGTCGGTCTTCACGACCACGCTGTGGACCAAGATCGGTCTGTTCTTCGTCTTCGGACTGCTGATGGCCGTGGCCGTCGGCGTGAACATCTGGCTGGCCCACCGTCTGAGGCCGCCGCTCAGCGCCATGTCGATGGAGCAGCAGAGCCTCGACCGGTACCGGATGAGCGTGGCCCCGTACAAGATGTGGATCCTTCTCGGGATCACCTCGCTGGTCGGGCTGATCGCGGGAGCCTCCGCGGCCGGCCAGTGGCGTACGTGGCTCATGTGGGTGAACGGAGTGCCCTTCCACCAGAAGGACCCCCAGTTCCATCTCGACGTGTCCTTCTACGCCTTCGACCTGCCCTGGTACCGCTTCATGCTGGGCTTCGGCTTCGCCGCCGCGATCCTCTCCCTGATCGCCGCGGCGCTGACGCACTACCTGTACGGCGGACTGCGCGTCACCAGCCCCGGAGCACGCGCCACGGCAGCGGCCACCGGCCACCTGTCGGTGTTGCTGGGCATCTTCGTCGCACTGAAGGCGGTGGCGTACTGGCTCGACCGGTACGGCCTCGCGGTGAAGTCCAGTGACTTCAAGGCGACCGGCAACTGGACGGGCCTGAGGTACGTCGACGCCAACGCGTATCTGCCGGCCAAGACGATTCTGTTCTGCATCGCGGTCATCTGCGCCTTGCTGTTCTTCGCCACCCTGTGGCGGCGCACCTGGCAGCTGCCCGTCATCGGCTTCGGCCTGATGGTGCTCTCGGCGATCCTCATCGGCGGTCTGTACCCGGCGATCGTGCAGAAGTTCCAGGTCCAGCCGAACGAGCAGGCCAAGGAAGCGCCGTACGTCGAGAAGAACCTCAAGGCGACCCGCGACGCGTACGGCATCACGGGCACCGAGGTCACCGAGTACGCGGGCACGAGCACGACCAAGGACAAGACCAAGCTGCGCGACGACGCCGACGGCGCCGCGAGCATCAGGCTCCTGGACCCGAACGTCGTCTCGCCCACGTTCCAGCAGCTCCAGCAGGTCCGTAACTACTACGCGTTCCCGTCGAACCTGGACGTCGACCGCTACAGCAAGGACGGCAAGGACCAGGACACCGTCATCGGTCTGCGCGAGCTGAACCTGCAGGGCATCCCGAAGAGCAACTGGATCAACAACCACTTCCGTTACACGCACGGCTTCGGAGTGGTCGCGGCCAAGGGCACCAACGCCGACGCCGAGGGGCGCCCGGAGTTCACCGAGTACGACCTGCCGTCCAAGGGCGACCTCGGCGAGTACCAGCAGCGGATCTACTACGGCGAGAAGACCAGCCAGTACTCGATCGTCGGCGGTCCGCAGAAGGAGATCGACTACTCCGACGACACCGGTGAGAAGACGACTAGCTACAAGGGCAAGAGCGGCGTCAACCTCTCGAACCCGGTCAACCGGGCGGCGTACGCGGTGGCGTTCAGCGAGCCGCAGATCCTCTACTCCGGCGCGATCGGTGAGGGCTCGCGGATTCTCTACAACCGCACGCCCAAGGAGCGCGTCGAGGCGGTGGCCCCCTGGCTGACCATCGACGGCGACGCCTATCCCGCGGTCGTCGGCGACAAGATCGAGTGGATCGTCGACGCGTACACGACGACGAACGGCTACCCGTACGCCTCGCGCACCACGCTCGGTGACACGACGGCCGACTCGTTGACCGCCGCCAACAACCAGCGGGCGGTGGTGGCCCAGCAGAACCAGGTCAACTACATCCGCAACTCGGTGAAGGCGACCGTCGACGCGTACACCGGCAAGGTCACGCTCTATGAGTGGGACACCAAGGACCCGGTCCTGAAGACCTGGAAGAAGGCCTTCCCCGGGACGGTGAAGCCGAAGGGCGACATCCCGCAGAACCTCATGGACCATCTGCGGTACCCGCAGGACCTGTTCAAGGTCCAGCGCGAGCTGCTGACCCGCTACCACGTGAAGGACGCCGAGACGTTCCTCAGCGGCAGCGAGGTGTGGCAGGTGCCGGACGACCCGACCAACAAGTCGGGCAACGCGGTACCGCCGTACTACCTCAGCATGAAGATGCCGGGCGAGCAGTCGCAGGCGTTCTCCCTGACGACGACGCTCACTCCGAACGGCCGCGACAACCTGAGCGCCTTCATGTCGGTCAACGCCGAAGCCGGCACGAGTGACTACGGCAAGATCAACATCCTCAAACTGCCCACCGGCAGAACGGTCGACGGACCGAAACGGGTGCAGAGCCAGTTCAACTCCGAGCCATCCATCGCCGAGTCCATCAGGCTCCTCAGAGGTGGTGACTCGGAAGTCGAGTACGGCAACCTGCTGACGGTGCCGCTCGACGGCGGACTGCTCTACGTGGAGCCCGTCTACGTACGCGGTGGCGGACTGAAGTACCCGCTGCTGCGGAAGGTACTGGTGACGTACGGAGGCGCGACGGCCTTCGAGGACACGCTGGGGCAGGCGCTCGACAAGATCTTCGGAGCGGAGGGTTCGACCGTCGAACCGCCGGACGAGGACGAGACGAATCCGCCGCCGACATCCAGTGATCCGACGGTCCAGAAAGCGCTCGACGACGCCCAGAAGGCCTTCGACCAAGGCCAGGAAGCCCTCAAGAAGGGCGACTGGGAGGCGTACGGAACAGCGCAGAAGGACCTGGAGGACGCGCTTGAGCGGGCCGAGGACGCACAGGCCGCGGCCGACAAGAAGGCGGACGGCGGCGACAAGGCCGGCGACTCCGGTGACAAGAACGACAAGAACACCGAGGAGAGCGGCAAGCCCAGCAGCAGTCCGAGCAGCAGCAAGAGCCCGGACAGTGGCTGAGCAGACCGGACAGTAGCTGAGCAGAGCTGAGTCAAGGGCTCCCTCCGCGCCGTGGTACGGTTGCAACACAACGGCGCGGGGTGGAGCAGCTCGGTAGCTCGCTGGGCTCATAACCCAGAGGTCGCAGGTTCAAATCCTGTCCCCGCTACTGATGTTGAAGGACCCGGATCCTCACAGGATCCGGGTCCTTCTGCGTGTGCGGACCGTCAGCCGAGTGAGCGAAGACGCCCCTCGTTCATCAGTGCTGCCGCGGTGAAGGTCGTGCCGGACGGAGGGAGTTGGGCGAACTGTGTTTCACTTGTCTCTCTGTGGGCATGTCGACAAAACGCTGAAGTGACCTCACTGGTCGCGGTATACCAGGTGTACCCAGGTTGCAGGTGGTGCGACGATGGACGTTATGGGGGACAAGGCAACTCTGTTGGATACAGGGCGGTTTGTGCAGCCTTCCGACCGGGACGAGACCGGTGAGGCTGTGGAGGAGGCTCGTCGACGGCTCGTCGTGAAAGAGGACGATGCCGAGGCGATGAGTGTTCTCGGAGCCATGCTGCTCCGCCGTGGTGATCTCGACGGAGCCGAGCCGCAGCTGCGTGCTGCCACCGCGGCCGGTGACCGGGCCGCCGCCAACAACCTCGGTGTCCTCCTGCACCAGCGCGGATACGCGGAGGAGGCCGCCGGATGGTGGCGGATCGCCGCCGTCGCCGGCTCCGCGGCCGCCGCGCACGCGCTGGGCCGCCACCACCGTGAGCGCGGTGACGAGCCCGCCGCCGAGTACTGGCTGCGCCAGTCCGCCGAGCAGGGCCACTCGCTGGGGGCGTACGCGCTCGCCGATCTCCTGGAGCACCGCGGTGACCCCCGCGCCGAGGACTGGATGCGTGCCGCCGCCGAGCGAGGGCACCGCGAGGCGGCCTACCGGCTCGCGCGGGCCCTCGACCGCACCACCGCGCAGGCGGGCGACACCGACACCAGCAGCGCCGGCTCCGAGATCGTCGGCGAGGCGGCCGAGCAGTGGTACAGGCAGGCCGCCGCGCGCGGCCACCGCCGGGCAGCGCTGCACCTCGGGGCGATCCTGGAGAGGCGCGGGGAGCTCAAGGAGGCGGGGCGCTGGTATCTGACCTCCGCCAAGGACGGCGAGGCGCGGGCCGCCTGCGCGCTGGGGTTCCTGCTGCGGGACGCGGGCGACACCGAGAGCGCGGCCGTGTGGTGGCTGCGCGCCGCCCAGGACGGCGACGGGAACGCGGCCAACGCCCTGGGCGCGCTGCACGCCGAGCGGGGTGAGACGCAGACCGCCGAGCGGTGGTACCGGGCCGCGATGGACGCGGGCGATGTGAACGGCGCGTACAACCTCGGGCTGCTCTGCGCCGAGCAGTCGCGGACCGCCCAGGCCGAACAGTGGTACCGGCGGGCGGCGTACGCGGGACACCGCGAGGCGGCCAACGCCCTGGCCATTCTGCTGCTGCAGGTCGGAGACGCCGCCGGGGCCGAGCCGTGGTTCTCCAAGGCCGCGGATGCCGGCAGCGTGGACGCCGCCTTCAACCTCGGCATCCTGCACGCGGGGCGCGGGGCGGACGCGACGGCGCTGCGCTGGTACGAGCGGGCCGCTGCCGCCGGGCACGCCGAGGCCGCGCTCCAGGTCGGCATCGCCCGGCTCCGGGACGGCGACGAGTCGGCTGCCGAGCGGCATCTTAGGTGCGCCGCGGGAGGCGGCAGCGCGGAGGGGGCCTACCGGCTGGCGACCGTGCTCGACGCGCGGCGCCCGCCCGCGCCCGAACATGAGCTGGGCGAGCCGGCCACCGAGAAGAGCGAGTGCGAGGAGTGGTACGAGCGGGCCGCTTCCCAGGGGCATCGGCGGGCCCAGGTGCGGGTGGGGATGCTGGCGTCCGCGCGCGGGGACGTCGTGGAGGCCGCCCGGTGGTACCGGGAGGCGGCGGAGGCGGGGTCGCGGAACGGGGCGTTCAATCTGGGGCTGCTGCTGGCGCGGGAGGGGAGTGAGCCGGAGGCCGCGCTGTGGTGGGCTCGTGCCGCCGACGCGGGGCATGGGCGGGCGGCGTTGCGGCTCGCCCTTGTCTACGCGCGTCGTGGGGAGTTGGCCGAGGGGCAGCGGTGGGCTGATCGGGCGGTGTCTCTTGGGCCGGGGGAGGTTTCTGAGCGGGCTGCTCGGTTGCGGGATGCTTTGCGGCAGGAGTTGTCTGCGTGACCCCTCCGGGGGGTGGGTGAGGGTGGCGAGGGTGGCGGGGGCGGGGTTTTCGCCCCCGCCGCCCTTACCCTTCCCGTCACTGCATGGGGGCTGCGCCCCCTTGCCCCCCTGTCGCGCTTCGCGCTCGTCCTCAAACGCCGGACGGGCTGAGAGGGCAGTCGACGGGCTGAGAGGGGGGCGGTGGGTTTAGTGATTTGCGCTGGTCGGGCGGGGTCGCGTACTGTTCAGTCATCGCCGCGGGGTGGAGCAGCTCGGTAGCTCGCTGGGCTCATAACCCAGAGGTCGCAGGTTCAAATCCTGTCCCCGCTACTGAAGACCGAAGGCCCGGAACCAGATCACTGGTTCCGGGCCTTCGGTCTTTTGGTGGGCCGGGCCGCCCAGAGGGCGGAGTCTTCAGGCTGCCGCGCAGTTCGGGCAGAGGCCGCGGTACGTCACCTCTACGTTCGCGACGGTGTAACCGAAGCGCTCGGAGTCGGGGAGGTCCGCCAGCGGGTTGCCGTCCGGGTGCACGTCCTTGATCGCGCCGCACTGGGCACAGACCAGGTGGTGGTGCGGCCGGTGGGCGTTCGGGTCGTACCGCTTGGCGCGCTTGTCCGTGGCGACTTCCAGCACCTCGCCGAGTGAGACCAGCTCACCCAGGGTGTTGTAGACGGTCGCCCGGGAGATCTCCGGGAGCCGCACCACGGCGCGTGCGTGTACCTCGTCGGCCGTCAGGTGGACGTGATCCCCGTTCAGGACCTCGGCCACGACGCGCCGCTGCGCGGTCATGCGCCAGCCGCGTCCGCGCAGTCGTTCCAACAGGTCGCTCATGCGCACAGCTTAACAGCTTGCTGGACCAGAACCCGAACAAGTGTGACTTTGGAGCTCAGCTTGACTTAGACAATGTCTATTGTAGGATCGAGCTCGGCTCTGGCCAAAGGTCAAGCCGAGAGACAGGACTCGCAAGGAATGACGCAGGAGGCGCACGTGACGCAGGGACCGCTTACGACGGAGGCCGGCGCGCCGGTGGCCGACAACCAGAACAGCGAGACCGCGGGCATCGGCGGCCCGGTCCTCGTCCAGGATCAGCTCCTGCTGGAGAAGCTCGCCCACTTCAACCGCGAGCGCATCCCGGAGCGTGTCGTGCACGCCCGTGGCGCCGGTGCCTACGGCACGTTCACCCTCACCGCCGATGTCTCCCGGTACACGCGCGCCGCGTTCCTCTCCGAGGTCGGCAAGCAGACCGAGACCTTCCTGCGCTTCTCCACCGTGGCCGGCAACCTCGGCTCGGCCGACGCCGTCCGTGACCCGCGCGGCTGGGCGCTGAAGTTCTACACCGAGGAGGGCAACTACGACCTCGTCGGCAACAACACCCCGGTGTTCTTCGTCAAGGACGCCATCAAGTTCCCCGACTTCATCCACACGCAGAAGCGCGACCCGTACACGGGCTCGCAGGAAGCCGACAACGTGTGGGACTTCTGGGGGCTGTCGCCCGAGTCCACCCACCAGGTGACCTGGCTCTTCGGTGACCGCGGCATCCCGGCCTCGTACCGTCACATGAACGGGTACGGCTCGCACACCTACCAGTGGAACAACGAGGCCGGCGAGGTCTTCTGGGTCAAGTACCACTTCAAGACC
Source organism: Streptomyces sp. NPDC087844 (assembly GCF_044742785.1). Taxonomy (NCBI): domain Bacteria; kingdom Bacillati; phylum Actinomycetota; class Actinomycetes; order Kitasatosporales; family Streptomycetaceae; genus Streptomyces; species Streptomyces sp. NPDC087844. The sequence goes on from NZ_JBIUVD010000002.1 coordinate 648,737, forward strand.
GACCAGGGCATCAAGAACCTGACGACCGAGGAAGCGGTGAAGGTCTCGGGTCTCGACCCCGACTCGCACCAGCGTGATCTGCGGGAGTCGATCGAGCGCGGCGAATTCCCGTCCTGGACCGTGCAGGTGCAGATCATGCCGGCGGCCGACGCGACCACCTATCGCTTCAACCCGTTCGACCTCACCAAGGTGTGGCCGCACGAGGACTACCCGCCGATCGAGATCGGGAAGCTGGAGCTCAACCGCAACCCGCAGAACGTCTTCGCCGAGGTCGAGCAGAGCGTCTTCAGTCCCGCGCACTTCGTGCCGGGCATCGGACCCTCGCCCGACAAGATGCTCCAGGGCCGCCTCTTCGCGTACGGCGACGCCCACCGCTACCGCGTCGGCGTCAACGCCGACCACCTGCCGGTGAACCGTCCGCACGCCACCGAGGCGCGTACCAACTCCCGTGACGGCTTCCTGTACGACGGCCGTCACCAGGGTGCGAAGAACTACGAGCCGAACAGCTTCGGCGGGCCCGTCCAGACGGACCGGCCGCTGTGGCAGCCCCTCCCCGTCACCGGTGTCACCGGCAACGGCGAGGCGCCCGTCCACGCCGAGGACAACGACTTCGTGCAGGCGGGCAATCTCTACCGTCTGATGTCCGAGGCCGAGCGGGAGCGGTTGATCGACAACCTGGCGGGCTTCATCGCCCAGGTCTCGCGCGACGACATCGCCGCGCGCGCGATCGACAACTTCCGTCAGGCAGACGAAGACTTCGGCAAGCGGCTGGAAGCCGCGGTCCAGGTCCTGCGCGGCTGACACCAGCACTGGATCGCTTGCCGTAGAGAGCGGGCCGGATTCCCTCGTACCGGGGAGCCGGCCCGCTCACCTGTGTGCCGCCACACCTCCAGGGTCCGCCGGGCCCCATTCCGTATCGGGCCCCATTCCGTAGAGGAGTGCCGAGGTTCTCTCAGGCCGGGGCGGGCTGACGGAGTGGTGCCCAGCAGCGGATGATGTCGCGGACCGAGACGATACCGACCGGCTCGTCGCGGTCGAGGACGATGAGATGACGGAAGCCGCCGTGGGCCATCGCCCGTGCGGCCTCTTCCAGTGTCCAGGTCGGGGCCGCGAACACCACGTCGGTGGTCGTGTGGGCGTGCGCCCGCTCGGTGTCCGGGTTCTGGCCCAGGCCGACGGAGTTGAGGATGTCGCGCTCGGTGAGGATGCCGATCCCGATGCCGTCGGGGTCGAGGACCACGGCCGCGCCGATGCTGCGCGCGGCCATCAGGGTGGAGGCCTTCCGGAGAGTGTGGGCGGGGCCGATGGTGAGGACCACCGTGCTCATGGCGTCACGGACGAGCATGGACGGAGCCACCTCCTACGAATCCGTTCGTTAACGAATTCACAAGTTCACAAGTGGGGGGCTCTCAGAGTCGCAGTTAAAGGGAGGGTCAACAAGAGGGCGTGCGCGGCCGGTTCGGGGCGCGTGTCCGGTCGCCCGTGCCCCGGACGATCCCACGCGCCTCACGAGCGCCGGTCGGCCGGTGGCGCCGACGACCGACGTCGGCTGGTGACGTCGGTCAGTAGCGCTGGTTCAAGTACCCCAGCAGCTCGTCGTGGAGGATGCCGTTCGAGGCCGCCGCGTTGCCGCTGTGGGGGCCCGGGCGGCCGTCGAGGCCGGTGAAGGTGCCGCCCGCCTCGGTCACCACGATCGCGGTGGCCGCCATGTCCCAGAGTGACAGTTCGGGTTCGGCGCAGATGTCGACCGAGCCCTCGGCGACCATCATGTACGGCCAGAAGTCGCCGTACGCGCGCGTGCGCCACACCTCGCGGGACAGGTCCAGGAAGCCGTCCAGCAGGCTGCGCTCCTCCCAGCCGCCGAGTGAGGAGTACGCGAACGAGGCGTCCTTCATCCGCGAGACCTGGGAGACCTTCAGGCGGGACGCGGAGGACAGACTGCGGCCGGTGAAGGCGCCGTGGCCCTTCGACGCCCACCAGCGACGGGCGAGCGCGGGTGCGGAGACCACGCCGACGACCGGCTGGTAGCCCCCCTCGCCCGCCTCCATCAGTGCGATCAGTGTGGCCCAGACGGGCACTCCGCGTACGTAGTTCTTGGTGCCGTCGATCGGGTCGATCACCCAGCGGCGGGGGCCTGTGCCCTCGACCCCGTACTCCTCGCCCAGGATCGCGTCCCGTGGCCGTGCCCGTCCGAGATGGCCGCGGATCAGTTCCTCGGCGGCTTTGTCGGCCTCGCTCACCGGGGTCATGTCCGGCTTGGTCTCGACCTTGAGGTCGAGCGCCTTGAACCGGTCCATCGTCGCGGCGTCGGCGGCGTCCGCCAGGACATGGGCGAGGCGCAGGTCATCGCGATAGTCGGGCATGACCGAACGGTACCGCTCCGCGGGGGGCGGCCACAGGGCCGGGGTTGTGGAGAGGCTGCGGGGCGGTTGTGGCCGAGCGCGCCCACGCGGCGGAGCCGCATATCGATACAGCCCCGCGCCCCTGAGGGGGAAAGGCTGGGGCGCAGCCCCGCCTTTCAGGGGCGCGGGGAACGGCGCGGCCGACCCCAACGGCCCGCACCCTCCAACGGCCAGGGCCCTTCCACGGCCCGGGCCTGCCCTGCCCTGCGGCCCGGCCGGCCCGCCCTCAGACGCGCCCAAGGGCGCACACCCCCGCTTCCGCGGACGTCGCACGCCCCATAGCCCGTGCGAAGTCTTGACAGTGCCCCCGCGCGCGTCAACTCTGATGCGCAGAGCCGATCGCCCCAGGGAGGCGACGATGCCTGCAGCGCGGGAATCCCTACTGGACGCCGCCTACACGGCGCTCGGACGCCGTCCGTGGTCCGCCGTGCGGATGGTCGATGTCGCCGCCGTGGCCGGGGTCTCCCGGCAGACCCTCTACAACGAGTTCGGGAGCAAGGAAGGCCTCGCCCGCGCGCTCGTACGGCGGGAGGCGGACGCCTATCTCGCCGGGGTGGAGCGGGCTCTGGTGAGCCGGCCCGAGCCCCGGGAACGGCTGGCCGCCGCGGCGGAGTGGACGGCGTCCGCGGCGCGGGGGAACGTGCTGGTGCGCGCGATGCTGACGGGATGCTGGGGAGAGCGGCTGCCCTCTCCGACCCTGTCCGCCGTGCCGTCGTCCTCGGCCGTGCCCGCCCAGCGCCGGGCCGACGGGCCGTTGCCCTCGCCCGGCGACTTCGTGGCGTTGGTACGGGACCGGGCCGTCGCCTCGCTCGCCGCGCGCGGCGGGTCGAAGACGGAGGCGGCGGAGCTGGCCCGGGCCTGTGAACTCGCGGTGCGGCTGGGGGTGTCGTGTGTGCTGGCCCCGGCGGGCGAGGGAGGCACGGCGGGGCTGGTCCGCAACGCGCTCGCCACGGTGCGGTCCGTGGTCTGAGGTGCCCGCGCGGCCGGGCGAGGCCGGGAGGGGGACGGGAAGGAGTCGGCTCAGTGGGACGAGCCGGACAGCTGCAGGCCGATGACTCCTATGATCACGAACGAGATCGAGACGATCTTCAGCGTGGACACCAGGTCGTCGAGGAAGATCATGCCGTAGATGGCGGTGCCGGCCGCGCCGATGCCCGTCCACACCGCGTAGGCGGGGCCCACGTCGAGCTTCTTCAGGGACAGGGTGAGGAGCCCGAAGCTGCCCAGCGCGAAGACGCAGAAGGCGATCGTCGGCCAGAGCCTCGTGAAGCCGTGCGAGAGCTTGAGACAGACGGCGAAACCCGTCTCCAGGCACCCCGCGACGACGACCAGCAGCCACGCCATGTGATGCCCTCCCATGCTCCGTGACCGCTTGGTACTCGCTCTGTTACGCGCTTCGGCTCGCTCGGGTCCGGTCGTCCCAGCTGAATCCGGCTTGGTGCGATTATGCCTTTACCGTTGCGACAGGGATGCAAACAACACAGAGGTCACGCAGGGATCAGCCCCGATCAGCCCCGATCGGTAGCGCACGGCCGCGATCAGTCGCCCTCGCGCCGCTCCCTGGTCGAGAGCAGCCGGCGCAGCGAGTAGAGGCGGGCCGGGTCCGCGTGCCCCTCGGCGACCCAGGCGTCCAGCGCGCAGTCCGGCTCGTCGTGGCCGCACGCGCGCGGGCAGCCCTCCGTGCCGGGCTCCAGGTCGGGAAACGCCTTGATGACCTGCGAGGGGTCCACATGGTGCAGCCCGAAGGACCGCACGCCCGGCGTGTCCACGAGCCAGCCCTCGTCGCCCGGCAGGGGGACCGCGCGCGCCGAGGTCGTGGTGTGCCTGCCGCGTCCGGTGACCGCGTTGACGACACCCGTGGAGCGCCGCCGCTCCGTCGACACGAGCGCGTTGACCAGCGTCGTCTTGCCCACGCCCGAGTGCCCGACGAACGCCGTGATCTTGCCGTCCAGCTGCTTGCGTACGCGGTCGACGGCCTCGCCGCTCTCCAGCTCCTCCCGGCTCGTCACGACGTACGGGACCCCCAGTGCCCCGTACAGCTTGAGGAGTTCGTCGGGGGACGCCAGGTCCGACTTGGTGAGGACGAGGAGCGGGTCGAGGCCGCCCGCGTACGCCGCGACCAGGCAGCGGTCGATCAGGCGGGGGCGGGGCTCCGGGTCGGCGAGGGCCGTGACGATGGCCATCTGGTCGGCGTTGGCGACCACCACCCGCTCGTACGGATCGTCGTCGTCGGCCGTGCGGCGCAGGACCGAGGTCCGCGGCTCGATGCGGACGATCCGGGCGAGGGTGTCCTTCTTGCCGGTCAGATCACCGACGATGGCCACCCGGTCGCCGACGACCGCCGCCTTGCGGCCCAGCTCGCGTGCCTTCATGGCGAAGATCACGCGGTCGTCCACGAGGCAGGTCAGCCGGCCGCGGTCGACGGTGAGGACCATGCCCTCGGCCGCGTCCGCGTGCTTGGGCCGGATGTTCGTCCGGGGGCGGTTGCCCTTGCGGTTCGGACGCGAGGGGATGTCGTCCTCGTCGGTGTGCTTGCTGTAACGGCGCATGATCCCGGTCCGCCCGTCAGTTCCCGAGCATTCCGGTCCACAGAGCGGGAAAGTCCGGCAGGGTCTTCGCCGTCGTCGCCACGTTCTCGATCTGCACGCCCTCCACCGCCAGGCCGATGATCGCGCCAGCGGTCGCCATGCGGTGGTCGTCGTAGGTGTGGAAGACCCCGCCGTGCAGCGGGCGCGGGCGGATGTGGAGGCCGTCGGCGGTCTCGGTGACATCGCCGCCGAGTTCGTTGATCTCCTTGGTGAGGGCGGCCAGCCGGTCCGTCTCGTGCAGCCGCAGATGGGCCACGCCGCTGAGGGTCGAGGGGGAGTCGGCCAGCGCCGCGACCGCCGCGATGCCCGGGGTCAGTTCGCCGACCTCGCCGAGGTCCACGTCGATGCCGTGGATCGAGCCGGAACCGGTGAACTCAAGGCCCCGTTCGGTCAGTTCGCAGGAACCGCCCATCTCGGTGAAGATCTCGCGCAGCCTGTCGCCCGGCTGGGTGGTGCGGGCCGGCCAGTCGGGGATGACGACGGTGCCGCCGGTGACCAGTGCGGCGGCCAGGAACGGCTGGGCGTTCGACAGGTCGGGCTCGACCGTCAGGTCTCGGCCCAGGAGTGCGCCCGGCGTGACCCGCCAGACGTTCGGCTCGCCGCCCGACTCCGGGGTGTCCACCTGGGCGCCGATCGAGCGCAGCATGTCGACGGTCATCCGGATGTGCGGCATGGACGGCAGCGTCGAGCCGGTGTGCCGTACCTCCACGCCCTGGTTGAAGCGCGGGCCCGACAGCAACAGCGCCGACACGAACTGCGAGGACGAGGACGCGTCGATCTCCACGGGGCCGCCCTCCAGCGCCCCGCCGCCCTGCACGGTCAGCGGCAGCGCGCCCCGGTTGTCGTCGTCGATACGGGCCCCGAGGGCGCGCAGTCCGTCGATCACGCCGTGCAACGGTCGCTCGTACGAACGGGGGTCGCCGTCGAAGCGGATGGGGCCGTCGGCGAGTGCGGCGACCGGCGGCAGGAAGCGCATCACGGTGCCGGCGTTGCCCACGTCGACGGTGGTCGGGCCGTGCAGGCCCGAGGGGATGACACGCCATGCCTCGCCGGAACCGTCGGGGCCCACGCCCTCCTCGATCCCGACGCCCATCGCCCGCAGGGCGCCGGCCATCAGGAGAGTGTCGCGGGAACGCAGCGGGCGGCGGAGCCAGCCGGGCTCGGCCGCGAGTGCCGCGAGGACGAGCGCGCGGTTGGTGACCGACTTGGACCCGGGCACGTGGACCGTCGCGTCGACGGCTCCGCTCGCGTGCGGGGCGGGCCAGAGGGCGGTGAGTGCGGGATTAACGGGCATGCCCTCACTTTAGTGGGGGTTCGCTCTGCTGGGTTTGGCCGGGAAGTGGGTGCGGTGGGCTTCCGCCGGCTTGGTGGGGACTGCCGTCGGCTGGTTGTCGGGTGCGGGTGTGCTGTGGCTGGTCGCGCAGTTCCCCGCGCCCCTCGTGGGGCTGCGCCCCACTGGGTGCTGCGCCGCCGCGCCCAGCCCTGAAGGGCGCCTACAGCGCCAGCAGCCATTTGCCGCCGGCCAGCAGCGAGCAGAGGGAGACCGCGTGGAACAGGAAGAGCCACAGGCCCGCCGGTATGCGCGTCAGGCGAGACAGTTGGTCCGCGTCCGAGTCGCCCGCTCCGCCCCGCATGCGCTTGGCCTGGAGTTCGAAGGCCGGGCGCACTCCGCCGAGCAGCAGGAACCAGACGACGGCGTACGCGAACGCCGCCTGGACCTGGGGACCGGCCAGCCAGGACACCACCACGAAGGTGCCGCCGGTGACGAGGACCGTGAGGGCGCCGTAGGCGTTGCGGATCATCACCAGCATGGCCAGGAGCAGCAGGGTGGCCAGCCAGAGCAGGGCGGTGATGTGACCGGCCGCCAGCAGCGCGGCGCCGCCCAGACCGAGCAGCGGGGGAGCCGTGTAGCCCGAGGCCGCGGTGAGGATCATGCCGAGGCCGGTCGGCTTGCCGCGGCTGACGGTGAGGCCGCTGGTGTCGGAGTGCAGCCGGATGCCGCTGAGGCTGCGGCCCGTGAGCAGCGCGACCAGACCGTGGCCGCCCTCGTGGGCGATGGTGATGGCGTTGCGCGAGAGCCGCCACACCGGGCGCGGCACGATCACGGCCAGCGCGGCCGCGATCGTGGCGACGACGACCCAGGTGTCGGGGTCGGGCTGGCTCCCGAAGACCTCGTCCCAGAGGGTCGCCATCGAGGTGGCTGCGGTGCTGTCCATTGGTGGCTCGGGCTCCCTTGGGACGCTGGCGGCAGGGGGTTTGCGCGTGGGCCAGGCAGTCTGACATGTATGAGCGGACGGTATGTGGGACGCGGACGGGACGGGGATCGTTCCGGACGGCGAAGGCACAGGTCGCAGCGGTGATCACAGTGGTAAGGACCTGAAATGGTCCGGGACACCTGCTCTACCCTTGGCTGCTGTGCGCGGGCCCGGAGGCACCTGTGAACCGCTCCGGAACAGGGCGGGGCCCGGAAGCGGTCGAGACGGTGACTGCGACGATGCAGGTTTACGATCGCGTCAGGTCGGAGGGGTGGTTCCAGATGTGCGGACGGTACGCGGCCAGTCGTGGCCCTGAAGACCTCGCAGGAGTCTTCGAGATCGAGAAGTGGGAGCCAAAGGAGGCTCTGGACCCCGATTTCAACGTGGCGCCGACCAAGGAGGTCTACGCGGTCCTGGACCGTCCCCTCAGGGATGCCGAGGACCCCGTGCCGGTTCGCCAGTTGCGCCGCCTCAAGTGGGGCCTGATCCCCTCCTGGTCGAAGACGCCCGAGGGCGGCGCCCGGATGATCAACGCCCGTGCCGAGACGGTCCACGAGAAGCCCTCGTTCCGACGCGCCTTCACCTCCCGGCGCTGCGTCATCCCGGCCGACGGCTACTACGAGTGGGTGACCGGCACCGGCGAGCGCGACCTGGAGGTGGAGGGCAAGAAGAAGCGGCCCCGCAAGCAGCCCTACTTCGTGCTCCCCGCCGACGGCTCCGTCTTCGCGATGGCCGGGCTGTACGAGTTCTGGCGGGACAGGACGCTGCCCGACGACCATCCCCGTGCCTGGTGGGCGACGTGCTCGGTCATCACCACGGAGGCGGAGACCTCACCGCTCGCGGTCGGCCCCGAGGAGGGCCCGCGCTCCCTCGCCGACATCCATCCGCGTATGCCGCTCATGCTCACCCCGGACCGCTGGGACGCCTGGCTCGACCCCTCCCGTACGGACGTCGAGGACCTGCGCTCCCTGCTCGCGCCGCCGCCGGAGGGGTTGATGCGGGCTTATCCCGTCTCCACGGCGGTGAGCAACGTCCGCAACAACGGCCCGGAGCTGCTGAAGGAGCTGGAAGGGCCCGAGGAGGGCACACTCTTCTGACGTGACGCATGTGACAGAGGTCATCGAGACGGACGCGGGCGCGGCCCGGATCACCTGGCACCAGGCCGAGAAGGCCGAGAAGGCCGAGAAGGGCGAGAAGGCCGAGAAGGCCGAGAAGGGCGACAAAGCCGACAAGACCGACAAGGCGGTACGGCTGGTGCTGGCCGTCAGCCATGGCGCCGGTGGCGGGATCGAGGCGCGCGACCTCCGCGCACTCTCCGCCGCGCTGCCCGCGCACGGAGTCACCGTGGCCCTCGTCGAACAGCCCTGGAGGGTGGCGGGCAAGAAACTCGCGCCCGCGCCCAAGACGCTGGACGTGGGCTGGCGGGGCCTGTGGCCGGCGCTCGCCGCGCCGGGGCTTCCCGTCGTCGCGGGCGGCCGCAGCGCCGGAGCCCGCGTCGCCTGCCGCACGGCCACCGAGCTGGGCGCCCACGCCGTCCTCGCGCTCAGCTTCCCCCTGCACCCACCGGGCAGGCCGGAGAAGTCCCGCGCCGGCGAACTGCTCGGAGCCGGGGTGCCCACTCTCGTCGTACAGGGCGGCAACGACCCGTTCGGACGGCCCGAGGAGTTCCCGGAGCAGACCCTGCCGGGTTCGTACGAGCTTGTCGAGGTGCCGTACGGCGATCACGGCTTCGCCGTCCCGAAGCGTGCCCCGGTCGGCCAGGAGCAGGCGTTGACGGTCATCACGGACAGCGTCCTGAAGTGGCTTTCGTCACTCCCGTGACCCCGGGAATGTTGCGCCCCGGACCACTGTTGTGCGGATCAGACAGCACGGAAGGTGTGCTGGGAGACGTCGTACGAGAGGAAGTCCGCCGCATGGGTTCGACCATCTGCCCGAGCCGTGGCAGCAGCACAGACCTGGAGTGGTCGGTGCTGCACGCGGCGAAGACCGCCCCTGTTCGGGTGGCGGGCGGACCGGATCGGCAAGCCGCCGCGACCGTTGGTCGTCTATTCTCCGATTCAGGTGGGACCGGTTTCGGCTCCGCCCAGACTCTGGAGGAGGTGGGTCCGGTCACAGGGACCGACGCAGGGACCGAAAACGGCCAGGCGGAGCAGCCCGAGGACACGGGCAGCAGCGAGTCGACCGCTGAGCGCAATGTGCGCTTCGAGCGGGACGCGCTGGAGTTCCTCGACCAGATGTACTCGGCCGCGCTGCGCATGACGCGGAACCCGGCCGACGCCGAGGACCTGGTGCAGGAGACGTACGCCAAGGCGTACGCGTCCTTCCACCAGTTCCGTGAGGGCACCAACCTCAAGGCGTGGCTGTACAGGATCCTCACCAACACCTTCATCAACTCGTACCGCAAGAAGCAGCGCGAGCCCCAGCGGTCCGCCGCCGAGGAGATCGAGGACTGGCAGCTGGCGCGTGCCGAGTCGCACATGTCGACCGGTCTGCGTTCCGCCGAGTCGCAGGCGCTCGACCACCTGCCCGACTCGGACGTCAAGTCGGCGCTGCAGGCGATCCCCGAGGAATTCCGCATCGCCGTCTATCTCGCGGACGTCGAGGGCTTTGCGTACAAGGAGATCGCGGACATCATGGGGACACCCATCGGTACGGTGATGTCCCGCCTGCACAGGGGCCGCCGTCAGTTGCGCGGCATGCTGGAGGACTACGCCAAGGATCGCGGCCTGGTCCCGGCGGGCGCCGGAGAGTCGGACGCAACGAAAGGCTCGGGCTCATGAGCTGCGGAGAGCCGCACGAGACGGACTGCAGTGAAGTACTCGATCATCTCTACGAGTTCCTCGACCACGAGATGCCCGACGCCGACTGCACCAAGTTCGAGGTGCACTTCGAGGAGTGCTCACCGTGCCTTGAGAAGTACGGACTTGAGCAGGCCGTGAAGAAGCTCGTCAAGCGGTGCTGCGGTCAGGACGACGTGCCGACCGATCTGCGGGCGAAGGTCATGGGCCGCATCGAGCTGATCCGCTCCGGGCAGGCGGTGCCCGAGCACGAGGTCACGACCGCGGACGCCCGCGGCGCCGCCGCCGAGGGCTGAGAGCCGAGGGCTGAGGGCTGAGGGCTGAGAAGAGCCTCGCTCGAAGCACGGGAACCCCGCGCTTTCGAAGTCTTCGAGCTCCGAGAGCCGCGAGAACCCCGAAGCTGCAGAGCCCCGAGGCTTCGAGGCTTCGAAAATTCGAGCCCGTGAGGGCGCCCAGATGCCGGACCGGTTCAGCCGGTCCGGCATCTGGGCGTTACGGGTGGTACGGGTGTGGCGGGCGCGGCGCGCGTGGCGTCAGATCTCCAGTGCCGCTTCGATCCTCTTCAGGCTGTGCCGGGCCAGGGCCAGGTTGCTGCGGGCACGGTCGAGAGCGAGGTACAGGAAGAGTGTGCCGCCGCTGGCGGTGAGCGGGCGTATCAGGTGGTACTGCTTGCCCAGCGTGATCAGGATGTCCTCGATGGTGTCGTCCATGGCCAGCGAGGAGAGCGTTCGCATCTTCGCGCGCACCACCTCGGTGTTGCCCGCCGACGCGAGTTCCAGATCGAGCGTCGGTCCGCCGCCGAGCGTGCCGAGCGCCATGCCGCTCTCGTAGTCGACGAGGGAGACGCCGATGGCACCTTCCACGGACATGGCTTCCTTGAGCGCGGTCTCGATGTTCATGCTGCTGCCCCAATGCCTCGGTGACGCTGTCCGGTCGCTGCCTGTACAACTACGATCGAACACAAGCGACTAGTGCGTCACAAAATACAAAATATGATGCCTGTTGCGTAAGTTGAATCTCAAAGTAGTGTGCGACGTCAAGACGTGAAGGGGGAACGGGGTAATGACGACGGCCGTTGATGCCTCCCTGGTCCGGCTTCTCGACTCCCCCGGGGTCACCGGCGTCGCCCTGGTCGACGCGGTCACCGGCCTCACCTACGGGGTGGCCGGAAACGCGGACGAGGCGGGAGACGGCGCCGAGTGCGCCGAACTCGCGGCCCTCATCGCCGAACGACTGGGGCGAGCGGGCGCCGAGGGGGAGTTGGAGAGTGTGATCATGACCAGCACGCGGCGCCATCAGGTGCTGCTCGCCGTCGAGCGGCCGGTCGGCGACCCGTTGTTGCTGACCGCGGGGATGGACCGGGAACGGGCCAACCTGGCGCTCGCCACGCGGAGTCTGGCCGACCGGGCCGCCGAGGTGCTCGCATGACGGCAACCGAGGCGCGCAATCTGCCCGCGCTGCTGCAGGGGTTGCGCGAAGAGGGTCACAGCGGCACCGTCCGGGTCTCCGGATCCCCAGGCGGAACGATTCACCTGCGGGGCGGACTGATCGCCGCTGTCGAGACTCCAGGCGCTCCGGCCGCCACCTCGGTGCTGCTCACACCGGGCCGTATCGACGACGAGACCTGGCTGGCCGCCTGTGCGGCGGAGCCCGACACGGACCGGCTGGGCGGGTACCTGGTGTCCGCCGGCCTGATCGGCGCCGCCGAACTGGAGGTCGTGTGCACCGCGTCGGTGTTCGACGCGGCCTTCGCCATGGCGATCGGCCCGCCCGGAAGCTGGACGCTGGACGGCCCGGAACCCGCACTCCACGCCGGGCCCGGTGTGGAGCCGCGGCGGCTGACCGAGGAGACCACTCGGCGCATCGTGCGGCTCTCCGGCCCGTGGGGGGCGCCGGGAGAACTCGCCCGGATACGGCCCGCGGTGGTTCCCGACGCCGGCCTGCGCCGGGGTCTTTCGGACCGCCATCGCTCCGTACTGAGCACCGTCAACGGCCGCCGTACCGCCCGGGACATGGCCTTCACCCTCGGGCGCGGGCTGTACGCGATCATGCTGGACCTGACCCGTCTGGAGGCCCAGGACCTCATCCGCTGGGAGACGGGCGGCCGGCCCGACGGCCGGCCCAGCACCGCACCGCGGGTGCTGCCCGGACGCGACGCCCCGGACGCGCCGGCGCCGAACCCCCCACGGGCCGAGCCGGCCGCGAAGGCGGCGCCGTTGCCGAGGCGTACGCGCGGCGGTGGTTCGTGGCCGGGGGAGGCCAGGACGCGTGAGAGCCAGTCGCGCGATGGCCAGGTGCACGAGGACCAGGCCCGTGAGGGTCAGGCGCATGAGGCCCTCGTGCGGGATGGGCGGACGCGTGGGGCCCGCGCGCCGGACGGGCAGGCGCGGGAAGGCCCGCCGGGGGAGGCACCCGCTGAGGGAAGCGACGCCTTGCCCGCGGGGACGACCGGGGGGCACGGGGGCTAGTGAGTTCAAGCAGACGTCGGGCGGCGAAGCGTCTTCGACGGGGGACGGGCGCCGAAGCCCGACGGACCGCGAACCGTCGGACGCGAGGCCCGGACATCGTGCCGGGCCCGGACGGCGTACGGGCACGGGACACCGAGCCGGCACGGGACACCGAGCCGGCACGGGACGGCGTACCGGGATCGGACACGGCACCGGGATGGGACACGGCACCGGTGCCGGACACCGGACCAGCGCCGGACGGTGTACCAGGAGCGGGCTCCGGGCCGGGGCGGGATGGCGTGTCGGGACCGGACGCGGCATCGGTTCCGGCCGGTGAGTCGGGATCGGGTGCCTGGCCGGGGCGGGATGGTGTGCCGGGACCGGGCAGCGTGCCGGGATCGGATACCTCGGTGGTGCCGGGGCCGGACGCCGAAGCCGGAGCGGACGGTGGGTCAGTTCCGCGTGTCGGGAGTCGGGGTCCGGACGCCGGGCCCCGGGACGGGGTGGCGGCGCCGGGTCCGGGTGATGCTCGTGAACCGGGAGCGGGGCCGGGCCGGGGAGCGGGCAGCCCGCCGCCGTTGCCCGTGCGGGGTGCCGCCTCGTCCCCTTCCGCGCCGCCGTTCGCGATGCCCCCGCTCTCGCCCGAGCAACTGGCCGCCGACCAGCCCTCTCTCGACATGCTGCGCCGGGTCCGCCGGGGCCTGGGCGCACTTCCGGAAGCCGACTGACACCGCTCCGACCGCACCACGACCACCCATGCACGCAGCAAGGAGCGCCATGAGCGACACGTCGCAGCCCAATCCCCTCACCGAGATCCTGACCTCTCTGCGCGACCGGGTGATGGGAGTCGGTGAAAGCGTCCTGTCCACGGCGGACGGACTCCTCGTGGTCGCCGACACGGACTCGTCCCACGCCGAGTCGGTCGCCGCGCTCGCCGCCGCGACCCTCGGTGTGGCCCGCCGGATGGCCGACCAGACGGGCGTCGGCGCGCTGCGCGAGGTGGTGGCGAGGTGCGGCTCGGGGCACGTCATCGTGATGGCCGTGGGCGACCGGGCCCTGCTGACCGTGATGGGGGACGACGGCCTCGACCTCGCCGCGTTCCAGCGGGAGTCGCCCGCCACGGTGGAGCAGTTGACCCAGGCGCTCGCGGCCGACGTGGCGCGCTGAACCGCAGGCCCGGAGAACGATCCCGGCGCCGACGGACTCGTACTCGTACAGGCGTCCGGTCGTAGCCGGGCGCGAGGCCTCGTACGAACGGGCGGCTCACTCGAACGGGCGAATCTGCTCCCGTCGGCCCGGTGAATCGGCCCATGCCTCCCCCGCGCCCCACCCGACCGGCCTATCGTCCATGTCCCGAAGGCTGTACCGGGCGCCTGCACGGGGCCCGTGCAGGATCTGTACGGGGCTTGTGCGAGGTGGTTCGTGCGGGAGCGGGAGGGAATCTGCGCCATGCGGTCGGTCCCGCCGTGGGCGCGCGTCTACGTCCTCTGCACCGCGCTCGCCGCGGCGTTGTGCGCCGTGCCGGTTCCGGACACGCACGCCCCCTGGGCCGCGGTGGCGCTGTTCGCGGTGCTCTGCGCGGCATGCGAACTGCTCGCCGCGAGCCGCTTCGCGGGCGACGGGGGGCCCGAGGGCGCGGGCGCGTCCCGGGAAGCCGGTGAGGCCGGGGCGTCCCTCAGATGGCACACGCCGGTGATGCTCGCCGCCGCCTTTCTGCTGCCGCCGCCCGCCGCCGCGCTCGTGCCGTTGCCGGGGGCGCTGCTGGCCCGGGTCGAGCAGCGGCCGCGGTGGCCGCGCCGGGTCTGGCGGGCCGCGCAACTCGTGCTCAGCACCTGGGCCGCCTCCAAGGTCCACTGGTCGCTGGGCGGCCGGGACGCGGTCGTCACGTCCGACTTCCCCTACGCCCTGGTGGCCGCCGGCGCCGCCGTGGTGGCGTTCTGCCTGGTACTGACCGTGCTGGACGGGGGGATCCTGGCGCTCGCCGAGCGGGTGCCGGTACGGGCCGCGTGGCGCGGGCTGTTCCTGCGCTCGCTCGCACCCGTCGCCGTGCACGGGCTCGCCGGGCTGATGATGGCGGTGCTCTGGCGCAGCCCGTACGGGCCGGCCGCCGCGCTCCTCGTGCTGCTGCCGATGTACGTGTCGTGGTGGGTGTTCGCCCAGTACCACCGGGAGCGGGCCGCCCACCGGGCCACCATCAGGGCGCTCGTGCAGGCCGTCGACATCAAGGACGGATACACCCGCGGGCACAGCGAACGGGTGGGGCAGGCGTCGATGATGATCGCCCGTGAACTGGGCATGGACGACGAACGGGCCGAGGTGCTCAGGTTCGCCGGCATCCTGCACGACGTGGGCAAACTCGGGGTCCCCACCCGGCTGCTGCGCAAGGACGGGCCGCTGACGGCCGAGGAACGCCGGGTGATCGAGCTGCATCCCGAGTACGGGCACGAGATGGTCCGCGGGATCGGGTTCCTCGGGGAGGCCAGGTCGGCGATCCTGCACCACCACGAACGGCTCGACGGGAGCGGCTACCCGTACGGGCTGAAGGGGGGCCAGATCCCGGAGTTCGCCCGGGTGGTGGCGGTGGCGGACGCGTTCGACGCGATGACGTCGACCCGCTCGTACCGGCGGGCGCGGCCGGTCCCGGTGGCTCTTGAGGAACTGGAGCGATGCGCCGGGGCCCAGTTCGACCCGCGGATGGTGGAGGCCCTCGTGCGAGCGCTGGTCCGGCAGGGATGGCATCCCGTGGTGACGGCGGACGAGACACCGCCGCACGCCGAGCCCCACCCACCGGCTCCACGCGCTCCCACGAACCTGGAACCCCACAGCGGGACCGTCGGCGGGCCCGGCACATGAGCACGACGAACAACAGGCCGCCCCCGTCGGCCGACGACGGGACCGGGCGGTTCGCGTCGGCCGACGGCGACATCCGGCCGCCCCTGTCGCCCGGCGGTGGCAACGGGCCGTTCGCGTCGGCGGACGGCGACACCGCGCCGTTCTCGTCGGCCGGCGGCGGTGACGAGTCGCTCCCGGAAGTCGACGGCGACACCGGACCGCTCACGTCGGTCGGCGGCGGCACCAGGCCGTTTCCGCCGGTCGGCGGTGACACCGGGCCGCTCCCGTCGGCCGGCCGTGGCAGCGTCCCGTCTGCGGTCGCCGACGTGCACCCCCCTCGCGCCCCGCTCGCCCTCACGGCCGTCCGGGCCGCCGCCGCGCTGGTCGCCGTGGTCGCTCTCGCCGTCACCCTGTGGGACGGCATCGACGAGCGGAGGGTCGCCCTTGCCTTCGCCGTGCTCATCGGCCTGGGGGAGCTCGCCCGGTGGAGCGGCGCCGAGGAACGTGAGTCGGCGCCGTTGGCCGCTGCCGGGGCCCTCGCCTACGCGCTGCTCGGCGAGGACGCCGGGCACCCCACCCACGACGGGGTCCCGCAGATCGTCGCCGTGGTCACGGCCGCCTCCCTGCTGGGCTGTGTGCCGCATGTGGCGAAGGGCCGCGGGCCCACCGCGGACCATCTCACCCGGCGCGTCCTGACCGTCGGATTCGCCGCGGTGTGCTTTCAACCCCTCTACGACCGGGGCAGGTCGGCGCAGTGGGCGGAGACCGGACCCGCGTACGCGGCGCTCGTCGTCGCGCTGCTCCTGCTGACCACGCTGTGGGACGCCGTGCTGGCCGCGGCCATGGCGCACGCGCGGACCCGGTGGCCCTTCGGACCGCTGCTGCGGGACGAGCTGCGCAGCACGCTCGGCATCGGTTCGGCGGTCTGCGCGACCGGGGCCGTGATGGCGCTCGCGGTCGCCGTCGCGGGCCTGTGGGCGCTGCCCGTCCTTGCCCTGCCGTTGCTGCTCACCCAGCTGTCCTTCCGGCGGTACGCGGCCGTACGGACCACCTACCGCCAGACCATCGCCTCCCTCGCGCGGGCCACCGAGATAGCCGGCTACACCCCGGCGGGGCACGCCCGGCGCGTGGCGGCGCTCAGCCGGGCCGTCGGCCGTGAGCTGGGCCTCTCCGGACCCGAGCTGACCGTCCTGGAGTACGCGGCCCTGATGCACGACATCGGCCAGCTCTCACTCGTCGACCCCGTACCCGCCGGTGCCACGGCCGCCCTGGCCCCCGCCGAACAGCGGCGCATCGCCCTGCTCGGCGGTGCCGTGGTGCGGCAGACGGGAGTGGCCGCCGAGGTCGCCGTCGTGGTGGAACGGCAGGCGGACCCGTACCGCGGACAACCGGTCAGCGCGTCCATCGTGAGGGCCGTGAACGTGTACGAGGAGATTGCCGGGGAAGCGGGCCCGGGAGGGCCGTTGAAGGCGCTGGAGGAGCTGCGGCTGGGCACCGCGCGCGACTACCGGCCCGAGGTCGTCGAGTCGCTGGCCAGGGTGCTGGCGAGAGACGGTCTTACCTTGCCTCCGGGTGGGTAACCCATGGGTAATGAGCGCCCTTCCGACCGTCCGTGGTTGGATGCGAGGAAGAGGACATCAGGGGGCACAGTCCAGCCCGAGGCTGCACGCTCTTCAACGAACTGGCAGGCGGGAATCGTGAGGATCTTCGGCAAGGGACGGCACCGGCCCTCCGCCTCATGGCGGCAGGCCACCGACCGTGCGTTCACCCTCATCGGCGACGGCCGGTACGAGGACGCGGGGGCGCTGCTGACACGTGCGGCGGACCTGGAACCCTGGCTTTCCGAGTCCTGGTTCAACCTCGCGCTGCTGCACAAGTTCCGGCACGACTGGGAACAGGCGCGGGCGGCCGGTCTGCGCGCCGTGGCGCTGCTCGACCGGGAGACCGGGGCCCCCGACTGGTGGAACGTCGGCATCGCGGCGACCGCCCTGCAGGACTGGCCGCTGGCCCGGCGGGCCTGGCAGGCGTACGGCCTGCGGGTGCCCGGCGGTGCCTCGCGGCCGAAGCCCGGCGCGGGCGCCACCGCCTCGGGCGAGCCGGTGGGCATGGAACTGGGCAGCGCGGCCGTACGGCTGTCGCCCGAGGGTGAGGCCGAGGTCGTGTGGGGGCGGCGGCTCGACCCCGCCCGCGTCGAGGTCCTCTCCATCCCGCTGCCGTCCTCCGGGCGGCGCTGGGGCGAGGTCGTCCTGCACGACGGTGTGCCCCACGGGGAGCGGACGACGGCCGCGGGGCACGCGTACCCCGTCTTCGACGAGATCGAGCTGTGGGCGCCGTCGCCGGTGCCCACCTGGGTCGTGCTCCTTGAGGCGGAGACCGAGGACGACCGGGACGCCCTGGAGCGGCTCGCGGCCGACGCGGGGTTCGCCGCGGAGGACTGGTCGTCGTCCGTGCGGCTGCTGTGCCGGATGTGTTCCGAGTCGCGGATGCCGTCCGACGAGGGGGACGGGGAGCATCTCGATCCGCACGATCACAGTGAGCCGGGGCATCCTGGGCCGCTCGGTCATCGGACCGACGGGCAGTTGTGGGTGCCCGAGCGGGAGTGTGGGCTCGCGGCGCCGGCCTCGCTGGTGCGGGGGTTGCTGGACGGGTGGGTCGCCGACAGTCCTGACTCCCGGGACTGGCGGGATCTCGAAGAGGTCTGTTGAAAGCCTGGGCCGCTGGGCTTGTTCGCGTCGGGTGCGGGTCTGTCGTGGTCGGCCGCGCCCCGCGGCGGAGCCGCATACCGGCACAGCACCGCGCCCCTGAAGGGGCCCGGGGCGGCCCCGTACCCTGTATCAGCATCGCAACCCCGTTATCCGAGGAAGGCTTACGTCGGTCATGGCGCAGCAGGACACTGAGCAGCAGCACTCCGGAGTGCTCCCCGTGGACGACGAGGGCTTCGTCATCGACACCGAGAACCCGGAGGAGCGCGAGGCGGCCTACCGCGGTCGCGGGACCTCCCGGCCCATCACGGTCGTCGGGAACCCGGTGCTGCACAAGGAGTGCAGGGACGTCACGGACTTCGGGGACGACCTCGCCCGGCTGGTCGACGACATGTTCGCCAGCCAGCACACCGCCGAGGGTGTGGGCCTGGCCGCGAACCAGGTCGGTGTCGACCTCAAGGTCTTCGTCTACGACTGCCCGGACGACGAGGGCAAGCGGCACACGGGCGTGATCTGCAACCCCGTGCTCGTCGAGCTGCCCGCCGAGCGGCGCCAGCTGGACGAGAGCAACGAGGGCTGCCTGTCGGTGCCGACCGCGTACGCGCCGCTGGCCCGCCCCGACTACGCCGAGGTCACCGGGCAGGACGAGAAGGGCAACCCGGTCAAGGTGCGCGGCACGGGCTACTTCGCACGCTGCCTCCAGCACGAGACGGACCACCTGTACGGGTACCTCTACATCGACCGGCTCTCCAAGCGCGAGCGCAAGGACGCGCTGCGGCAGATGGCCGAGAACGAACCGCGCTACCCCGTCGTCGCGAACGACTGAGAACGTCCGCGACAACCTCTGCGAACGTCTGAGACAGAGAACGGCAACCGGGGCGTGAGCGTCCCGCAGCCACGGCGCCTGGTCGGATTCCCCTCCGACCAGGCGCCGTTCGTCTGTGCGTTGCACGTTCGATCCCTTGTGCGCCTGTGATGATCCATATTCAGTCACACATGGGGAGATTCTCGGCACCGTGGGGTAGTGAGCGAAGCAAATCCGTTCCCAGAACGGTCAGTTGTGGTGCTGAATGGGAAGCGCGGGGATACGCAACGGCGCACGCCCGGCACAGCGGGAGGGGCGTGTCGTCAACAGGCGGCTGAGAGGGGTTTGTTCGTGCCTGCTTTCTCACAGAGCACCTCAACGATGTACACCTCGGCCCTCGTTCCACCGGCGCTCTCTCTTCCGGTGATCGAGGCCGAGTTTCCCCGTCAACTCCATCCGTATTGGCCCAGGCTGCAAAGGAACACCAGGGCCTGGCTCCGGGAAATGCGCCTCATGTCGGCGGCCCAGGTGGAGGCATATGCCGATGGGCTTTGCTACACCGACCTCATGGCGGGCTACTACATTGGCGCGCCCGACGAGGTCCTCCAGGCGATAGCGGACTACAGCGCGTGGTTCTTCGTCTGGGACGACCGCCACGACCGTGATGTCATCCACGGCCGGCCGGCGGCCTGGGAGCGGCTCAGGGCCCGGCTGCACGTGGCTCTGGACTCCCCGCGGGAGCATCTGCACCACCAGGACCCGCTGGTTGCGGGGTTCGCGGACAGCGTGCTGCGGTTGTACTCGTTCCTGGGCGAGGGGTGGAACGCGCGGTTCGCGGACCACTTCCACGAGGTCATCGAGGCGTACGACCAGGAATTCCGCAACCGTACGTCGGGCATTGTCCCGACCGTCGAGGAATACCTCGAACTGCGGCGGAACACTTTCGCGCACTGGATCTGGCTCGACCTGCTGGAACCGAGCGCGGAGTGCGAACTGCCCGTCGCCGTGCGGGAGAACCCCGCGTACCGTAGGGCTGCTTTGCTGTGCCAGGATTTCGCCGCCTGGTACAACGATCTCTGCTCTCTGCCCAAGGAAATCGCGGGCGACGAGGTGCACAACCTCGGCATCAGTCTCATTCAGCACGAGGGAATGCGACTCGAAGAAGCGGTCAAGGAAGTCAGGCGGCGGGTCGAGGAATGCATCACTGAATTCCTCGTCGTTGAACAGGAGGTATTGAGGTACGCGGAAAGGATCGACAACGGGTCCGTCCGCGGCGGCGAACTAGCGGCTGCCGTACGGGCGTGCCTGTTCAATATGCGGAACTGGTTCAGCTCCGTGTACTGGTTCCACCACGAGTCGGGACGGTACATGGTCGACAGCTGGGACGACCGCACCACACCCCCGTACGTCAACAACGAAGCGGCAGGTGAGAAATGACCGTCGAGTCGGTACGGTCCGCGGCACACCAAGCGGCAGAACTGTCCACCCCGCCCCTCGCCCAGGGCGGCGTCCCCGGCCTCGGACACGGCCTGAAACTGGTCCGCGACCCGCTGGGTCTCCTCTCCCGGCTGCGCGACCAGGGCGATGTCGTCCGGCTGAAGCTGGGCCCCAAGACGGTGTACGCCGTCACCACGCCGGCCCTCACCGGGGAGCTGGCCCTGAGCCCCGACTTCAAGATCGACGGACCTCTGTGGGAGTCCCTGGAGGGCCTGCTCGGCAAGGAGGGGGTGGCGACCGCCAACGGCTCGCGGCACCGGCGTCAGCGCCGGACGATCCAGCCCGCCTTCCGGCTGGACGCCATCCCCGGCTACGGGCCGATCATGGAGGAGGAGGCGCACGCCCTCGCGGAGCGCTGGCGGCCCGGCGAGACGATCGACTGCACCGCGGAGTCGTTCCGCGTCGCCGTCCGCATCGCCGCCCGCTGTCTGCTGCGCGGCGATTTCATGGACGAGCGTGCCGAGCGGCTGAGCATCGCCCTCGCCACCGTGTTCCGCGGCATGTACCGCCGTATGGTCGTTCCCGCGGGACCGCTCTACAGGCTCCCGCTCCCGGCCAATCGTAAATTCGACCGCGCACTGGCCGATTTACACCTCCTGGTCGACGAGATCGTGGCCGAGCGCCGTGCATCCGGTCAAAAGCCGGACGATTTGCTGACAGCATTGCTGGAAGCGAAGGACGAGAATGGCGAGCCCATCGGGGAACAGGAGATCCACGACCAGGTGGTCGCGATACTCACCCCCGGAAGCGAAACCGTCGCCTCCACGATCATGTGGCTTCTGCAGGTCCTCGCGGAACACCCGGAACAGGCGGACCGAGTACGCGAGGAGGTCGAATCGGTCACTGACGGCCGGCCTGTCGGATTCGCGGACGTGCGGAAGCTCTCCCACACGAACAATGTCGTCGTCGAGGCCATGCGGTTGCGTCCCGCCGTATGGATATTGACGCGCCGGGCCGTGACCGAAACCGCACTCGGCGGGTATCGCATTCCGGCCGGGGCCGACATCGTCTACAGCCCCTACGCGATACAGCGCGATGCGCGTTCGTACGGCGGGCATCTGGAGTTCGACCCCGATCGCTGGCTTCCGGAACGCGCGAAGGACGTGCCGAAGTACGCGATGAGCCCGTTCAGTGTGGGCAACCGGAAGTGCCCGAGCGACCACTTCTCGATGGCCCAGCTCGGGCTCGTCACGGCGGCGGTGGCCTCGCGCTGGCGTCTTGAACAGGTGTCCGAGTCGAACGACACCACCCGCGTCGGCATCACCCTGCGACCGCACCGGCTGCTGCTGAGGGCCGTGCCGCGCTGACCGCTCCGCGCACGTTCAGGCGGCCTGCGGGCCCCTGAACGTGCGCCGGTACGCGTTCGGTGTCGTCCCCAGTGAGCGGACGAACTGATGGCGCAGCGCGGCCGCGGTCCCGAACCCCGTGCGGTCCGCGATGAAGTCCATCGTCTGGTCGGTGGCCTCCAGCAACTCCTGCGCCAGCAACACCCGTTGGCGCAGGAGCCAGCGGTACGGGGTGGTACCCGTCTCCTGCTGGAAGCGCCGCGCGAAGGTGCGCGGCGACATGTGCGCGCGGGCTGCGAGCTGTTCGACGGTCACCTCCTCCGCGAGGTGGCGCTCCATCCAGGCGAGCGTCTCACCGACCGTGTCGCACTGCGAGCGCGGCAGCGGCCGCTCGATGTACTGCGCCTGGCCGCCGTCGCGGTGCGGCGGCACCACCATGCGGCGCGCGATGCTGTTGGCGACCTCCGGGCCCTGCTCCTTGCGGACGATGTGCAGACAGGCGTCGATGCCGGAGGCGGTGCCCGCCGAAGTGATCACCGGGTCCTCGTCCACGTACAGCACGTCCGGTTCGACCTTCGCGCGCGGGTGGCGCGCGGCCAGTTTGTCGGCGTGCTGCCAGTGGGCCGCGCAGCGGCGGCCGTCGAGCAGGCCGGCCGCGCCGAGCACGAAGACCCCGGAACAGACGCTCAGCACCTTGGTGCCGCGGTCGGCGGCCCGGACCAGGGCGTCGAGCAGCGCGGGCGGATAGGTGCGCCCGCTGTAGTGGCTCCCGGCGGGCACGACGATGAGGTCGGCCTCCTCCAGCCGGTCGAGCCCGTACGGGGTGGAGAGCGTGAAACCCGGGACGTGGGTGGCGAGGGTCGGCCCTTCGGCCGAGGCGACCGCGAAGTCGTACACCGGCAGTCCCTCGTCACTGCGGTCGAGGCCGAACACCTCGCAGACGACGCCGAGTTCGAAGGGATGCACACCGTCGAGCAGGACGGCCACCACGTTGGTCAGCATGCTGACAGTGTGCACCCGATCTGGCAGGAAATCGAGGGCGTATGGCAGTCCTGCCACTCACGGTAAGGAGTGTGGGGCGCGACAGTGGTGTCCATGAACACGACACAGCTGGAAGGCCTGATCGGAATGCTCTTCGTCCTCGGAATCCTCGTCCTGCTCGTCCTGCCTTCGGTGTTCGGCATCGTGCGCGACCGGCGCGTCGACCGTCAGCTCAGGGAGGCCGAGCAGGGTCCCTCCGTCGATCAGAAGTCCTCGTCGAGGTCGACCGTCCCCTCCACCGCCACCTGGTACGCCGAGGGCCGGCGCTCGAAGAAGTTGGTCAGCTCCTGAACCCCCTGCAGCTCCATGAAGGAGAACGGGTTCTCGGAGCCGTACACCGGGGCGAGCCCCAGGCGCTGCAGCCGCTGGTCGGCGACGCACTCCAGGTACTGCCGCATCGACTCGGTGTTCATGCCCGGCAGGCCCTCACCGCACAGGTCGCGCCCGAACTGCAGCTCGGCCTCGACGGCCTCGCGCATCATGGCGGTCACCTGCTGCCGGAGCTCCTCGTCGAAGAGCTCCGGCTCCTCCTTGCGGACCGTGTCCACGACCTCGAAGGCGAAGCTCATGTGCATCGTCTCGTCGCGGAAGACCCAGTTGGTGCCGGTCGCCAGGCCGTGCAGCAGGCCCCGGCTGCGGAACCAGTAGACGTACGCGAAGGCCCCGTAGAAGAACAGGCCCTCGATGCACGCGGCGAAGCAGATGAGGTTCAGCAGGAAGCGGCGGCGGTCGGCCTTCGTCTCCAGCCGGTCCAGCTTCTCGACCTCGTTGATCCACCTGAAGCAGAACTCGGCCTTCTCACGGATGGACGGGATGGTCTCGACGGCGTCGAAGGCCGCCGCCCGGTCCGCCGGATCGGGCAGATAGGTGTCGAGCAGCGTCAGATAGAACTGGACGTGCACGGCCTCCTCGAAGAGCTGGCGGCTCAGATAGAGCCGCGCCTCGGGGGAGTTGATGTGCTTGTACAGCGTCAGCACCAGGTTGTTCGACACGATCGAGTCGCCCGTCGCGAAGAACGCGACCAGCCGGCCGATCATGTGCTGCTCGCCCGGCGACAGCTTCGCGAGGTCGGAGACGTCCGAGTGGAGATCGACCTCCTCGACGGTCCAGGTGTTCTTGATCGCGTCCCGGTAGCGCTCGTAGAAGTCCGGGTAGCGCATGGGGCGCAGGGTCAGCTCGAAGCCCGGGTCGAGAAGGTTCTTCTCGCTGTTGGCAGTGGTCGGGGCGGTCATTACTGGCAGGCCTCGCAGGACTCGGGGTTCTCAAGGGAGCAGGCGACCGCGTCGGGGGCGGCGGCCTGCTGGACGGGGACGGTCTTCGCCGCCGGCTGGGCCTGGGCGGCGCGGGCGATGCGGGTCGCCGGGCGCGAGCGCAGGTAGTACGTCGTCTTCAGGCCCGACTTCCAGGCGTACGCGTACATCGAGGAGAGCTTGCCGATGGTCGGCGTCTCCAGAAACAGGTTCAGCGACTGGGCCTGGTCGAGGAACGGGGTCCTGGCGGCGGCCATGTCGATCAAACCGCGCTGCGGGATCTCCCACGCCGTGCGGTACAGGTCGCGCACGTCCTGCGGCACCCAGGTGAAGCCCTGCACCGAGCCGTTGGACTCGCGCAGCGCCTCCCGGGTCCGCGCGTCCCACACGCCGAGCTTCTTCAGCTCGGCCACCAGGTAGGAGTTGACCTGGAGGAACTCGCCGGACAGCGTCTCGCGCTTGAACAGGTTGGAGACCTGCGGCTCGATGCACTCGTACACGCCCGCGATGGACGCGATGGTGGCGGTCGGGGCGATGGCGAGCAGCAGCGAGTTGCGCATGCCCACCGCGGCGATCCGCGCCCGCAGCGCCGCCCAGCGCTCCGGCCAGTTCAGCTCGACGTCGTAGTGGTCGGGGTGCAGCACACCCTGGGCCGTACGGGTCTTCTCCCAGGCGGGCAGCGGGCCGTCGCGCTCGGCGAGGTCGGCGGACGCCTCGTACGAGGCGAGCATGATCCGCTCGGCGATCCGGGTGGAGAGGGCGCGCGCCCGCGGGGAGTCGAACGGCAGCCGCAGCTTGAAGAAGACGTCCTGCAGTCCCATGGCGCCGAGGCCCACCGGACGCCACTTGGCGTTGGAGCGGCCCGCCTGCTCGGCCGGGTAGAAGTTGATGTCGACGACCCGGTCGAGGAAGGTGACGGCGGTACGGACGGTCGCGTCGAGCCGCTCCCAGTCGATGTCCTGCGCGTCCGCGTCCACGAAGGCGCCGAGGTTGACCGAACCGAGGTTGCAGACCGCGGTCTCCCCGTCGTCCGTGACCTCCAGGATCTCGGTGCACAGGTTCGAGGAGTGGACTGTGTGGCCGGGCAGCGCCGTCTGGTTGGCCGTGCGGTTGGCGGCGTCCTTGAAGGTCATCCAGCCGTTGCCGGTCTGCGCGAGGGTACGCATCATGCGGCCGTACAGCTCACGGGCGGGGATGGTCTTCCTGGCGAGCCCGGCGGCCTCCGCCCTCCGGTACGCGGCGTCGAACTCCTCGCCCCACAGGTCGACCAGCTCGGGCACGTCCGAGGGCGAGAACAGTGACCAGTCGCGGTCCTCGTTCACCCGGCGCATGAACTCGTCGGGGATCCAGTGCGCGAGGTTCAGGTTGTGCGTGCGCCGGGCGTCCTCACCGGTGTTGTCGCGCAGCTCCAGGAACTCCTCGATGTCGGAGTGCCAGGTCTCCAGGTAGACCGCGGCCGCGCCCTTGCGCCGGCCGCCCTGGTTCACCGCGGCGACCGAGGCGTCGAGGGTCTTCAGGAACGGGACGATGCCGTTCGAGTGCCCGTTCGTACCGCGGATCAGCGAACCGCGCGAACGGATCCGGGAGTACGAGAGGCCGATGCCGCCGGCGTGCTTGGAGAGGCGGGCCACCTGGTGGTAGCGGTCGTAGATCGAGTCCAGCTCGTCCAGCGGGGAGTCGAGGAGGTAGCAGGACGACATCTGCGGGTGGCGCGTACCGGAGTTGAAGAGCGTGGGGGAGGAGGGCAGGTAGTCGAGGCGGCTCATCAGCCGGTACAGGGAGGCGACTTCGTCGACGGAGCGGGTCCCCGCTTCTGAATCGAGCACGGTGTCCTCGGCGAGACCGCTCGCCACCCGCAGCATGAAGTGCTGGGGCGTCTCGATGACGGACCGCGTGATCGGGTGCCGCAGCAGGTACCGGCTGTGCAGGGTGCGCAGGCCGAAGTAGCCGAAGCGGTCGTCGGCACCCTCGGCGGAGGCGGCGTCGGTCAGCGCGTCGAGGCGGGCCGCGTGGTGGCGTACGAACTCGGCCGTGCGGTCGGCGATCAGGCCCTCGCGGTGGCCGACGGCGACCGACTCGGAGAAGGAGCGCACGCCCTGCGAGGCGGCCTCCGCGGCGATGGTGACGGTCAGCAGGCGGGCGGCCAGCTTCGAGTACACGGGGTCCTCGGAGATGAGGCCGGCCGCCGCCTCCGTGGCCAGCTCACGCAGTTCGGGCTCGTCCGCGGCGGCGGACCGGCCGCGCAGGGCGGCGGCGGCGACCCGGCCGGGGTCGGCGCCGGGGAGGTCGGCGGTGAAGTCGGTCAGGATCCGCAGCAACGCGGTTCCCGGCCCGTCGGCCTCGGCCCTGTCCTGCTGATCCCGGGTCGCTGTCGCTGTCGCTGTGGCGGAGACCGGATCGGCTGGCGCGATGGTCACGTGGGGCTCTCCCTCGCTCGGCACGGGGCCTCGGCGGGAGGGGGTTCGGGGCACACGGGGGTACGCGCTTCGGGCAGCGGTACGCCGCGTCCACCGGCCCACTCCACGAGGCCCGGACGTCATGCGCCCGGACCGGACGGCCTGGGCGCGCTGTCGGCAGGTGCTCGGACTGACTCCTGTTACGCGACATTCGGGCATGCGGACATCTGACAGCTGAATCCGACATCTGGGCATGCGGGCATATCACGTACAAGTACACCGTTGCGGGACAGTTCCGGATTCGCACCGGATTCCCCTGCGACGACAGCGAGCATGAGCATACATCTTGTGTCGGGTTCCGAAAGCACCCCCACATGTTGTGTCGCGTCGGCCACGGACGGTCGAGCGGGGAGTGTCAGAGCGTCAACTCATAGGTGAGGAGCACGACGTCGTCCAGGTGCGGGAGGGGGTTCCAGTCGCGGACGGGGGTGCGGGTGAAACCGAGGCGCTCGTAGACGCGGTGGGCGCTGTGCATGGTGCGCTGGGTGGACAGCACGACGGCTCCGCAGCCGGCCGTGGCCCGGGCGCGGCCGACGCAGGCGCGCACGAGCAAGGTCCCCACGCCCCGGCCGCGGGCCTCCTTCGCGACCGCCAGCATCCGTATCTCGGCCTCGCCCGCACGCGCGATGTCGGCCATGGGCCCGCCGGACGGCACGAAGGTCACACCGCCGCGAAGCCGGTGCCGGGGCGGGCCCGAGCCCTCCGCGGCGGCGGCTTCGACGGCCACCAGCACGTCGGCGGCGGCGGCGCGCTTCGCCACGTTCCGCAGTTCGCCGAGATACGCGTCGTTCTCCCCGAAGTCGAGCAGTCCGTCCCCGAGGTAGGCCCGCGCGGTGATGTCGCCCAGGGCCGCGTACTCACCGGCCTCCGCCCGTCGGATCACGATGGTCATACGGACCTCAGCCCGTACCCGGCCACAGGGGCAGGGTCGAGACGAAGTCCTTCGTGAAGTCGCGCGGGCCAGGACCGAGGGCCACCCGGCCGGTGAGGCGGGCCCGCGCGGTCAGGGCGGGCGACTCGGGATAGTAGATACGTCCGGCGGCCGAGGGAACGAACACGGTCTGGCCGCGCGTGAGTTCGGCGGCCGACTCCACGATGACCGCCCCCTCCGCGAGCGTCACGAACGACTCGTCGGCGCACACACCGACGGCGAGCGGATCGTGCAGCGGACAGGTGCCGTCCCCGCCGCTGCGACGGTACGCCTCCATGTAGACCCGCAGCAGCCGGGCGGCGAGCGCGGTGCCGGGACCCGCCGCCTCCAGGGCCGCGAGGTCGGCGGGCCCGAACAGCCAGCGGTGCGAGGCGTCCAGGTCGACCATGGTGAACGGGATACCGGACGACAGGACCAGCTCGGCGGCGTCCGGGTCGGCCCACATGTTGAACTCGGCGACCGGAGTGATGTTCCCGGGCACGCGTGCCGCGCCGCCCATGAACACGAACTTGCCGACGCGCTGGGCGAATCCGGGGTCCTCCAGGAGCGCGATCGCCACGTTGGTGAGGGGGCCCGTCGCGCACACGGTCAGCTCGCCCTCGTACTCCCGGGAGAGTCGCAGCAGCGTCTGCGCGGAGGACTCCGCCGGGTGCGCCGCGGTCGAGTCGGGCAGTGTCTCGTCGCCGAGTCCCGCGGGGCCGTGGAAGTCGGCGGCGACGCGGTAGGGGAGGCGGGTCAGGGGGCGGCCCGCGCCGCGGTGGACGGGGACGTCCGCGTCGATGCGGAGGGTTCGCGCCAGGGCGCGGGCGTTGAGGTAGGTCTGCTCCGCGGGGAGGTTGCCGCCCACGGACGTGTAGGCCTTGAGGTCCCACAGGCCTGTGCCGAGCAGGTACTGGAGGGCTACGGCGTCGTCGATGCCGGGGTCGCTGTCGAGGACGATGGGGGTGCGTGGGGTCACCTGTCCACGGTATCCGCCGCTGTCCCCGGGGGCTGCGCCCCCAGACCCCGCTGTCGCGCTTGCGCGCTCGTCCTCAGACGCCGGACGGGCTGAAGATGCGCGGACGGTCCGCGCATCTTTCAGCCGTCCGGCGTCTGAGGACCGGGGGTTCGGGGGCGGAGCCCCTGAGTACGCCTCTAGGGCAGCCCTAGTGGCCCGCCCCCGCCGTCGCCGGCGGCAGTTCCACCTGGACGCCCTTGTCGCCCGCGTCGGCCGTGTAGTCCTCGGCGGAGGTCTCGTCGACCCCGTCGGGAGCCTTGACCGCCTTGAGGACGAAGGTCAGCACCACCGTCACGACCAGGTTCAGGACGAACGCGGTCAGCCCGATGTACCCGATCTCCCCGATCCCGGGAATCTCCTTCGACGACCCCCCGAAGTGCTTCTGCGTGGGCGAGGCCACCCCGTACGCGGCGACCGTGCCGTACAGCATTCCCACCGCCCAGCCCGCGAGCAGCGCCCACCGGTGGAACCAGCGCGTGAACAGTCCGCCGACCAGCGCCGGGAAGGTCTGCAGGATCCAGATCCCGCCGAGCAGCTGGAAGTTGATGGCGACCGTCTTGTCCATGGTCAGGACGAAGACCAGCGCGCCCACCTTCACCAGGAGCGAGACCAGTTTCGATACCTTCGTCTCCTGGGCGGGCGTCGCGTCGGGCTTGATGAAGTCCTTGTAGATGTTGCGGGTGAAGAGGTTCGCCGCAGCGATGGACATGATGGCCGCCGGCACGAGCGCGCCGATCCCGATCGCCGCGAACGCCACGCCCGCGAACCAGTCCGGGAACATGGTCTCGAAGAGCTGCGGAATCGCCAGCTGCCCGTTGTCCACCTTGATCCCGGCCGCGATCGCCATGAAGCCGAGCAGCGCGAGCAGGCCCAGCATCAGCGAGTACAGCGGCAGGATCGTGGTGTTGCGCCGGATCACCTCGCGGCTGCGCGAGGACAGCGTCGCCGTGATCGAGTGCGGGTACATGAACAGCGCGAGCGCCGAACCCAGCGCCAGCGTCGCGTACGTCCACTGGCCCGCCTCGCCCGGTACCAGGGAGCCGCGTGGCGCGCCGGTCGCCGGGTTGGTCTGGTTGTACGCCTCGTTCGCCTTGGCGAAGATCTCGTCGAAGCCGCCCAGCTTGATCGGGATGTAGATGATCGCGACCGCGATGACGATGTAGATCAGCGTGTCCTTGACGAACGCGATCAGGGCGGGCGCGCGCAACCCGGACGAGTACGTGTACGCGGCCAGCACACCGAAGGCGATGAGCAGCGGCAGGTCCTTGACGAACCAGTTGGTGTCCTCGCCGCCGCCGACGCCCATCACGTCGAGGACGGCCTGGATGCCCACCAGCTGCAGCGCGATGTACGGCATCGTCGCCAGGATGCCGGTGACCGCGACCGCGAGCGAGAGCCCCTTCGAGCCGAAGCGCCCGCGCACGAAGTCCGACGTCGTCACGTACCCGTGCTTGTGCGACACCGACCACAGGCGGGGGAGGAAGGTGAAGATCAGGGGATAGACGAGGATCGTGTAGGGGACGGCGAAGAAGCCGGCCGCGCCCGCCGCGTAGATCGCCGCCGGGACCGCCACGAACGTATACGCCGTGTAGAGGTCGCCGCCGAGCAGGAACCAGGTCACCCAGGTGCCGAACGACCGGCCGCCCAGGCCCCATTCGTCGAGGGTCTGCTCGCCGTCGGCCCGGCGCCAGCGCGAGGCCAGGAAGCCCATGACCGTGACGGCCAGGAAGAAGAAGATGAAGACGGCGAGTGCCACGCCGTTCACACCGTCGTTCATGCGGACGCGCCCCCGTTCTGCGTCCGGCGGGCGGCCTTGCGGGCGCGCTGCTCACGGTTCCACAGCGTGAACGCGGTCATCGTGAGCACGGTCGAGACGAGCACCCACAGCATCTGGTACCAGTAGAAGAACGGGATGCCGATGAAGGTCGGGTCGACCTTCGCGTACGACCCCACCCAGAGCATCGCCACGAACGGCGCGATCAGGCAGAGGGCGATCACCACGCGGACGGGTGTCACCACCGGCGGTTCCCCTTCGGGCGCTCTTGGCACATCCGGTGTTTCCGACATACGGCGGCTCCGTCCCCTCAATGATCACCTGTGCAATCCGCAGGAAATCTAAGGGACGGTTCCGCTTTATGGAAACCCCTTGTCCGCATAACGGATGTGCCGTGTCGTGCGACAGCGGGGCGGTTCACGGGAACAGCGTCAACAGCAGCGGAAGCCCTGCCGCGGGTCCGCCTCCTGACGGTCCGTGCGCATCCGCTCGAACTCCCGTCGAGAGGGCACTTCCGCGTCGGCCCGCCCCTCGCGCAGATGCGCCACGTACCGGTCGTACGCCGACTCGTCGGTGAGCTCGCGTATGTACCAACGCACGCCCCTGGCAGCCCTAACCGCGTGGTTCAGCGCCGACCGCATCGCGCACCTCCTCCTTCTCCTCCCTGGTCGGGATCAGCCCGGCCGGAGCGACGATCTGCGACTCGACGTACGGCGCCTCGCTGAGCGTGGAGAGCGCGGGACGGCGTATGTGCCGGATGCACACCCTCGTCGCGTCCGCGATCACGACGACGACGAGCAGGGCGAGGACCGCCGTGAGGACACCGTCGACCGTGGAGTTCGTGACGATCGTGTGCATGTCGTCCATGCTCTTCGCAGGTGCGACGATCTCGCCCCGGTCGATGCCGTCCTGGTAGACCGAACGCTGCTTGAAGAAGCCGACGCGCGGGTCGCTGGAGAAGACCTTCTGCCAGCTCGCGGTCAGGGTGACGGTGGCGTCCCAGACCAGCGGGATCCCGGTGATCCAGGCCCATTTGAGGCGACCGGACTTCACCAGCAGGGTCGTGCAGACGGCCAGGGCGACCGCGGCGAGCAGTTGGTTGGAGATGCCGAAGATCGGGAACAACTGGTTGATCCCGCCGAGCGGTTCATGGACGCCGACCCACAGGAAGTAGCCCCACAGACCGCAGACGATGCCGCTCGTGATGACCAGACCGGGCTTCCAGCTCACATCCTTGAAGGGTTTGTAGAGATTGCCCAGCGTGTCCTGGAGCATGAAGCGGCCCACCCGGGTGCCCGCGTCGAGCGCGGTCAGGATGAACAGCGCCTCGAACATGATCGCGAAGTGGTACCAGAACGCGCGCAGGCCGTCCCCGGTGACGTCGGAGAAGATCTCCGAGACGCCGATCGCGAGCGTGGGCGCGCCGCCGGTCCGCGACAGCAGGGACGCCTCCTCGACGTTCTTCGCCGCGGCGGCCAGGTCGGCCGGGGAGATCTGATAGCCCCAACCGCCCACCACCTGGGAGGCGCTCTGGACCGAGTCGCCGATGACACCCGCGGGCGCGTTCATCGCGAAGTACAGGCCCGGATCGATGACGGACGCCGCGATCAGCGCCATCACCGCCACGGACGACTCCATGAGCATGGAGCCGTAGCCGATCATCCGGACCTGCGTCTCCTTCTGGATCATCTTCGGCGTGGTGCCGGAGGCGATCAGGGAGTGGAAGCCGGAGAGCGCCCCGCAGGCGATGGTGATGAAGACGAACGGGAAGAGCGCGCCCGCGAAGACCGGCCCGTCGCCCCGCGAGGCGAAGTCCGTCACCGGGTCCATCCTCAGGGTCGGCAGTGAGACGACGACCCCGACCGCGAGCAGCCCGATCGTGCCGATCTTCATGAACGTGGAGAGGTAGTCGCGGGGCGCGAGGAGCATCCACACGGGCAGGATCGACGCGATGAACCCGTACGCCACCAGCCAGAGGACCAGGGTCGAGGGTGCGAGCGTGAACGTGTCGGCCCAGGACGACTCGGCGACCCAGCGGCCGGCGACCAGCGCGAACAGCAGCAGTGCCACGCCGATGAGCGAGACCTCGGCGATCCGGCCGGGCCGCAGGACCCGCAGGTAAAAGCCCATCAGCAGGGCGATCGGGACCGTCATCGCGATGGAGAAGGTGCCCCACGGCGACTGGGCGAGCGCGTTGACGACGACCAGCGCGAGCACCCCGAGCAGGATGATCATGATGGCGAAGGCGGCGATCAGGGCCGCCGCGCCGCCGAACGGGCCGATCTCCTCGCGCGCCATCTGCCCCAGCGACCTGCCGTTGCGCCGGGTGGAGAAGAAGAGCACCACCATGTCCTGGACCGCGCCCGCGAAGATCACGCCGACGATGATCCAGATGGTGCCGGGCAGATACCCCATCTGCGCGGCCAGCACGGGCCCCACCAGCGGCCCCGCGCCCGCGATCGCCGCGAAGTGGTGACCGAGCAGCACGCGCCGGTCGGTGGGATGGAAGTCGATGCCGTTGTTGAGGCGTTCGGCCGGGGTGGCCCGGGTCTTGTCGACCTTCAGAACCTTGTGGGCGATGAACTTCGCGTAGAAGCGATAGGCGATGGCGTACGAGCCGAGGGCGGCCGCCACCATCCAGGCGGCCGAGACCTCCTCGCCCCGCGAGAGCGCGAGCACGGACCAGCCGGCCGCGGCGATCAGCGCGACAAGGGTCCAGATGACGATGCTGCGGGGACTTGCCTTGCGGGGGCTGTCGGTGTGCACCGGTCGTCCTCCCGTCCATGAGTGACGGGAGGACGGTAGAACAGGATGGGACCCAGCGCTACACCACGTGCATCACCGATCCCCACCAACCCAACTCAGCCGTATCCAGGGGAGCTTAAGCCCAGCCCACCAGGGGCGCGGGGAACGGCGCAGTCTTTGTCTTTCAGGGGCGCGGGGAACGGCGCGATCTTTTAGGGGGGCACAGCCCCCAGGGCGCGGGGCTGTGTCGATATGCGGCTCCGCCGCGTGGGCGCGACCAGCCACAACGCACCCGCACCCGCACCCGACAACGCACCGCACCGCACCGCACCGCAACCCACCTAATCCATAGGCCTCTTCAGCCGCGCGACGAACTTGTACCTGTCCCCCCGGTAAACAGACCGAACCCATTCCACCGGCTGCTGATCCTGATCGATCGAGTGCCGGGACAACATCAGCATCGGCAACCCCACATCGGTCCCGAGCAACCCCGCCTCCCGCGGAGTCGCCAGCGACGTCTCGATCGTCTCCTCCGCCTCGGCCAGACGCACGTCGTACACCTCGGCCAACGCCGTGTACAGGGACGTGTACTTCACCAGCGACCGCCGCAACGCGGGAAACCGCTTCGCGGACAGATGCGTCGTCTCGATCGCCATCGGCTCCCCGCTCGCGAGGCGCAGCCGCTCGATCCGCAGCACCCGCCCCCCGGCGGTGATGTCGAGCAGCTCCGCGAGCGTGTCGTCGGCGGTGATGTATCCGATGTCCAGCGACTGCGAGGTCGGTTCGAGCCCCTGCGCCCTCATGTCCTCGGTGTAGGACGTGAGTTGCAGCGCCTGCGAGACCTTCGGCTTCGCGACGAACGTGCCCTTGCCCTGGATGCGTTCGAGCCGCCCCTCGACGACCAGCTCCTGCAGCGCCTGACGCACGGTCGTGCGCGAGGTGTCGAACTCGGCGGCGAGCGTGCGCTCGGGCGGTACCGGCGTACCGGGCGGCAGTGTGTCCGTGATGTCGAGCAGATGCTTCTTCAGGCGGTAGTACTTGGGCACGCGCGCGGTACGGATGGGGGCGCCACCCTCGTTCTCCGCACTGCTGACGTCGGTGCTCATACTCTGCCTTCCCGGCTTCGAGTGCCGATGCGGCCGGCGTACGCGCCGGCCACGGCTCACATCGTGGCACGCCCAGCCGTGCGAGTGTCCTCCCGCACGCTGCGTGATCCCCTCTATATACCGTCGGGGTCCCTTCTGGTCTAGTCCATAGCCCGCGCAGGCCGGGCCGGAGGTGCTGCCGCGACCTGCGCGCGGGCCCGCCCGATCTGTCACCCGTGTAGTGAAAGGTCCCTGCATATGTAGGTCGCGTAACGGACCGTCGGGAGCGGCTTTTTCACCCTTGACACCCCTCTAGGTCTAGGCCAAGCTCCCCGTACTGGTCTAAACCATTGAGGACCAGGTCCCAGCCCCACGGGCAGTACTCGTCGTAAGTCACACGGTGGGCAGGGGGGTTGCTGGCATCCCTGAGGAGGATGACGTGAATCGCAAGCTCATCGCGGCCGTCGGTGTCGCGGGCATGTTGATGTCGGTCGCTGCCTGTGGCGGCGACGACGGTGACGACGGTGGCAAGGCGGGGGCCGACGGCTACAAGGGCCAGACCCTGACCGTCTGGGCCATGGACGGCTCGACGCCGGAAGGCTGGACCAAGGACCTCACGGCCGCCTTCGAGAAGAAGACGAAGGCCAAGCTGAAGTTCGAGACGCAGCAGTGGAACGGCATCCAGCAGAAGATCACCACCTCGCTCTCCGAGGACAACCCGCCGGACGTCCTTGAGGTCGGCAACACCCAGACCCCCGCCTACGCGGCCACCGGCGGTCTCGCCGACCTGAGTGACCTCAAGGAGGAGATCGGCGCCGACTGGACCAAGACCCTGAACGAGTCCTCGGTCTTCGACGGCAAGCAGTACGCCGCCCCCTGGTACTTCGCCAACCGCGTCGTCATCTACAACAAGAAGGTCTGGGCCGACGCCGGCATCACGGACACCCCCAAGACGCGCGCCGAGTTCTTCGACGCTCTGAAGACCATCGACAAGAAGACCGACGCCGAGCCGATCTACCTGCCCGGCCAGAACTGGTACTTCTTCGACGGTCTGACGATCGGCCAGGGCGCCGACCTGGTGAAGAAGGAAGGCGACAAGTACGTCTCCAACCTCGCGGACCCGAAGGTCGGCAAGGCCATGGACATCTACAAGGAGTACCAGTCCTACTCCAAGGCCCCCAAGGACAAGGACGAGGCGACCCCGCAGCAGGCCGAGGTCTTCGCCAAGGGCGACGTCGGCGCCTTCATCGGCATGGGCTGGGAGGCCGGCACGGCCATCGCGGCCAACAAGAAGATAGAGAAGGACATCGGCTACTTCACCATCCCCGGTGAGACGGCCGACTCGCCCGAGGGTGTCTTCCTCGGCGGTTCCAACTTCGCGGTCGCGGCGGGCAGCAAGAAGCAGGAGCTCGCCAAGGAGTTCCTGAAGCTCGCCCTGTCCGACAAGTTCGAGGGCGCGCTCGCCAAGGAGAACGGCGTCATCCCGAACAAGGAGGCGCTGCAGATCCACCTCGCGGGCAACGGCGCCGCCGAGGCCGCCGCTCCGGCCGCGGCCGGCGGTGGCACCACGCCGCTGATCCCCGAGTGGGCCGCCGTGGAGAACGACCCCAACCCGATCAAGGCCTACATGACCGCGGTCCTCAAGGGGAAGTCGCCGGCCGCCGCCGCCAAGCAGGTCGAGGCGGAGATCAACAAGCGGCTCGCGCAGAGCAGCTGATCACCTCCGTGGCGGGGGCGGCGCCCACCCACCCCCCCACCCCCGCCCCATGAAAAGCGAAACCCGATGGGGGGAGTGATTGCGGGCCAGTGAGTGGAGACCGGCCCCACCCGCACACGCACC
>NZ_JBIUVD010000002.1:684477-721148 GCF_044742785.1 Streptomyces sp. NPDC087844
TCCGCGGGGGGGGGGGGGGGGGGGGGGGCCGGGGGGGGGGGGGGCCGGCGGGGGGGGGGCCCCCCCCCCCCCCCCCCCCCGGGGGGGGGGGGCGGCCCCCCCCCCCCCCCCCCACGCCGGCGCATTCAACTGCGAACCCTGATGGTGGAAGAGATGGCGAGCATGTCAGTGCAGACCGACCGCACGGACACAGGCACGGCCGCCGCGCCCGGTGTCCGTAAGACCGACGTACCCCCGCCCGACGGCACAGGCATACGCAAGGGCAAGGGCAAGGGCAGGCGCCCGGCCGGAAGGGGCGGGGGCGCGTCCGCCCCGTACCTGCTCCTGCTCCCCGCCCTGCTCGTCACGGTGATCCTGCTCGGCTGGCCGCTGATCAAGAACGGCATGCTGTCGTTCCAGAACCTCAACCCGCGCCAGCTGATCCTCCACCTCACCGAGTGGAGAGGGTTCGACAACTACACGGACGTCCTGAGCAGTACGGACTTCTGGAAGGTCGTCCAGCGGACGGTCCTCTTCACCGCCGTGAACGTCGTCCTCATCATGGCGCTCGGCACACTCGTCGGCCTGCTCCTCGCGCGGCTCGGCAAGCGCATGCGGCTGGTGCTGTTGCTCGGCCTGGTGCTGGCCTGGGCGATGCCGGTGATCGCCGCGACCACGGTCTACCAGTGGCTGTTCGCCCAGCGCTTCGGCGTCGTCAACTGGCTGCTCGCCAAGGCCGGCTGGACGTCGATGGCCGACTACAACTGGTTCGGCACCCAGCTCTCCACCTTCTCCGTGATCACCCTGCTGCTCGTCTGGCAGTCGATCCCGTTCGTGGCGATCAACCTGTACGCCGCCACGACCACCATCCCCAAAGAGCTGTACGAGGCCGCCTCCATCGACGGCGCCGGCACCTGGAAGAGCTTCACCTGCGTGACCTTCCCCTTCATGCGGCCGTTCCTGTGGGCGACGACCTTCCTTGAGGTCATCTGGATCTTCAAGGCGTTCCCGCAGATCTTCGCCATGAACAAGGGCGGCCCGGACCGGCTCACCGAGACCCTGCCGATCTACGCGTTCGTCGAGGGCCCCGGGAACCAGCACTACGGGATGGGAGCGGCGATCTCGTTCCTGACGATCCTTATCCTGCTCGGCCTGACGGCCTACTACCTGCGTACCGTTCTCAAGCAAGAGGAGGACGAGCTGTGAAACGCTCCCTGGTGGCCCGTCTGTGGCCCAACGCGACGGCCCTCGCCCTCTTCGTCGTCTTCGCGTTCCCCGTCTACTGGATGTTCGCGACCTCGCTGAAGCCGACCGGCGACATCATCGCGGACACCCCGGTCTTCGTACCGACCGACATCACGTTCGACCACTTCCGGAAGGCGCTCGACGCCGACCACTTCTGGACCCTCGTCGGCAACTCCCTGACGGTGACCGTCCTCGCGGTGGTCTTCTCCCTCGTCATCGCGCTGCTCGCGTCCTTCGCGCTGGCCCGCATGCGGTTCAAGGGCCGCCGCGGCTTCCTCCTGACCTTCATGATCGCGCAGATGGCGCCCTGGGAGGTCATGGTCATCGCGATCTACCTGATCGTGCGCGACGCCGACCTGCTCAACAGCCTCGTACCGCTCACCGTCTTCTACATGATCATGGTGCTGCCCTTCACCGTCCTGACGCTGCGCGGATATGTCGCCGCCGTGCCGAAGGAACTGGAGGAGTCGGCCATGGTGGACGGCTGCACCCGCGGGCAGGCCTTCGTGAAGGTCATCTTCCCGCTGCTCGCCCCGGGCCTCATGGCGACCTCGCTCTTCGGCTTCATCACGGCGTGGAACGAGTTCCCGCTGGTCCTGATCCTCAACAAGGACGCCGAGAAGCAGACACTCCCGCTGTGGCTCTCCAGCTTCGAGACGACGTTCGGCGACGACTGGGGGGCCACCATGGCCGCCGCATCGCTCTTCGCCATCCCGATCCTGGTCCTCTTCGTCTTCCTCCAGCGCAAGGCCGTCAGTGGACTGACCTCCGGCGCCGTGAAGGGATAACGCCACCCGATGACCACCATTGCCTCCGGCACGGACACGCTGACCCGTGACGCCCTCGCCGTCCTGCAGCCCGGCTTCACCGGGACCTCCGCACCCTCCTGGCTGCTCCGGCGGCTCGGCGAGGGCCTCACCTCCGTCGGCCTCTTCGGCCGCAACATCGCCTCTCCCGACCAGCTAGCCGCCCTTACCGCCCAACTGCGCGCGGAACGCGGCGACGTCCTGGTCGCCATCGACGAGGAAGGCGGTGACGTCACGCGCCTGGAGGTGCGTACGGGATCGTCGTTCCCCGGCAACCACGCGCTCGGCGCGGTCGACGACGTGGCGCTGACCGAGGCAGTCGCCCGTGAACTGGGCCGCCGGCTGGCCGCCTGCGGGGTCAACCTCAACTGGGCCCCGTCCGCGGACATCAACTCCAACCCCGAGAACCCCGTCATCGGCGTACGGTCCTTCGGCGCCGACACCTCCCTGGTGGCCCGGCACACCGCCGCGTACGTCTCCGGGCTGCAGTCCGCCGGGGTCGCCGCCTGCACCAAGCACTTCCCGGGCCACGGCGACACGGCGGTCGACTCCCACCACGCGCTGCCGCGCATCGACGCCGACCTGACGGTTCTGCACTCCCGCGAACTGGCCCCCTTCCGCGCGGCGATCGCCGCCGGCACCCGGGCCGTGATGAGCGCGCACATCCTGGTACCGGCCCTCGACCCGGCCCATCCCGCGACCCTCTCCCGCCGCGTCCTCACCGGGCTGCTGCGCGAGGAACTCGGCTTCGACGGGCTGATCGTCACCGACGGCATGGAGATGCAGGCCATCTCCGCGACCTACGGCATCGAACGCGGCAGTGTCCTCGCGATCGCCGCCGGCGCCGACGCGATCTGCGTGGGCGGCGGACTGGCCGACGAGGCCACGGTCCTGCGACTGCGGGACGCGCTGGTCAGAGCGGTCCGCACGGGTGAACTCGCCGAGGAACGCCTGGCGGACGCGGCGGCCCGGGTCCGGGCCCTGGCGTCCTGGACCGCCTCGGCCGGCACCGCGGCACCGGCCGGGTCCCCGGCACCGGCGTCCGCCGCCGACGGCCCGGAGATCGGCCTGGTGGCGGCCCGGCGTGCGCTGACCGTCACCCGCGGCCCGCTCCATACACCGGTCACCGAGGCGCCGTACGTCGCGGCCCTCACCCCCGTCGCCAACATCGCCGTCGGGGACGAGACCCCCTGGGGCGTCGGCGCCGAGCTGCGCCGCAGGCTGCCGGGCACGGAGACCGGGAGCTTCACGGGGGAGGGGGCCGCGGCCGAGGCGCTCGCGGCCGCCGGAACGCGCCGGGTGGTCGTCGTCGTGCGCGACGTCCACCGGCACGGGTGGATGGCCGAGGCCCTCGACGCGCTGGTCACCGCCCGGCCGGACACGGTCGTGGTCGAGATGGGCGTGCCCCAGGCTCCGCCCCGGGGCGCGCTCCACATCGCCACGCACGGAGCGGCACGGGTGTGCGGCCTGGCGGCGGCGGAGGCCCTCACCGCCCTGTGACACCACGCCCGGCCCACCGCGTCCACGCGGCGCCGCATCCCGGGGGCGCGCACCGGGGTTTTCCCAGGAGCGCGGGGAACTGCGCGACGTGGGGGCACCTCCCGGCCGAAGGCCGGGGGACCACGACGGACCCGCACCCGGCCACCGGACAGGCGGCGGCAGCGCCGGACGGAAGGCGCCGGACTCCCACGGGGGGAGCCCGGCGCCTTCCGCGTACCGCCGAGAACCGCTAGATCCCCTGCCAGGCCGGCTTGTTGGCGTACGTGTGCCGGAAGTAGTCCGCCAACTTCAGCTTGGACGCAGCCGCCTCGTCCACCACGACCGTGGCATGCGGATGCAGTTGCAGCGCGGAAGCCGGACACACCGCGGCCACGGGCCCCTCCACAGTCGCCGCCACGGCATCCGCCTTGCCCTCACCCGTGGCCAGCAGCACCAGATGCCGCGCCTCCAGGATCGTCCCGATCCCCTGCGTGATCACGTGGTGCGGCACCTGCTCGATGTCGCCCTCGAAGAACCGCGCGTTGTCGACCCGCGTCTGCTCGGTCAGCGTCTTGATCCGCGTACGGGAGGCCAGCGAGGAGCACGGCTCGTTGAACCCGATGTGCCCGTCGGTCCCGATCCCGAGCAGCTGGAGGTCGACCCCGCCCGCCTCGGCGAGCGCCCTGTCGTACGCCTCGCACGCCGCCCGTACGTCCTCGGCGGTCCCGTCCGGCCCCATGAACGCGCCCAGGTCGAGCCCCAACGGCTCCAGCACCTCGCGCCGCAGCACGGACCGGTACGACTCGGGATGCTCGGCCGGCAGCCCCACGTACTCGTCGAGCTGCGCGACCCGCGCCCGCGAGGCGTCCATGCCGCCGGCACTCACCGTCGCCGCCAGCGCCTGGTAGATGGGCAGCGGCGTCGAACCGGTGGCCACCCCGAGCAGGGCGTCCGGCTTGTGCCGGAGCAGTTCCGCCATGGCCCCGGCAATGAGCTCGCCACCCGCCTTGGCGTCCGTAACGATGACAACTTCCACGCTGGGCCTGCCGTTCTGAAGGGGAACTCACCTGCGTATGTGGTATAGACCAATCTAGCAGAGCACTCCTCTCCAGTCGCGTCTTCCGTGGACGCGTACGGCACGCGCAACTCGCCATGCGAATCCGCCCCCACCCGTGAACCGCCCGGGGTTAGGCTGCGTGATGCACGTAGGACGCGAGTTGTTGGATCAACAGACAACAACAAACATCCGACAACGCATGGACAGCCGAAGTGGTCTAGTCCAGAATCGTAGGCAAAGCTCACATGCGCATCAGCTCACCTGCGCATCTGAATGACCAAGCCTCCGCCTTCCCCGCACAGGAAGGCGGATCGAGGAGCCGGTGCTCTCTGCCCTGACTGCACCGGGTCCTCATCCTCGGCCGATCGGGACCGCACACCCCGCGGCCGATGTTGCTCCGGGCTGCGGTGCCGGGAGGGCTGAGGGTCCCTCTCAGGCGCCGCGGCCCGCGGGTGTCTCCGGGCCCTTACGGATGGCTGATTTCGGGTCTTGTCGTACCTGACGGGTACGCTCGCACATGTGCCCTCCATGAACGACCTCGTACGCCAGCACACCGCGCTCGGTGACTCCGACCTTGAGTGGCTGCATCTGCTGGTCTCGGAGTGGCAGCTGCTCTCCGACCTCTCCTTCGCCGACCTCGTCCTGTGGGTCCCCACCCGCGACGGCACCCGCTATGTCTCGGTCGCCCAGATGAGGCCCAACACAGGCCCCACCTCGTACCAGGACGACATGATCGGCCACCTCGTCCCCCGAGGCCGGCGCCCCATGCTGGACGCGGCCCTGGACGAGGGCCGGATCGTGCGCGAGGGCGACCCGGAGTGGCGCGAGGAGGTCCCCGTACGGGTGGAGTCCATCCCCGTACGAAGGGAGGGCCGGGTCCTCGGGGTCATCGCCCGCAACACCAACCTGCTCACGGTCCGCACGCCCTCCCGGCTCGAACTGACGTATCTGCAGAGCGCGTCCGACCTGGCCCAGATGATCGCGGCGGGCTCCTTCCCGTTCCCCGACCAGCAGGTCGACATGGACGCCTCACCGCGCGTGGGCGACGGCCTGATCAGGGTGGACGCGGACGGCGTCGTCCAGTACGCGTCACCGAACGCGCTGTCGGCGTACCACCGGCTGGGTCTCGCCGCCGACCTGGTCGGCCACCACCTCGGCAGGACCACCGCCGAACTCGCCCCGTCGCGGGGCCCGGTGGACGAGGCACTGGCGAAGGTCGCCAGCGGCTGGGCACCCCGCGAGTTCGAGATCGAGAGCAATGACGGCGTGATCCAGTTGCGCGCGATCCCGCTCAAACCCAAGGGGACGCGTGTCGGTTCCCTGGTCCTCCTGCGTGACGTGACCGAACTGCGACGCCGAGAGCGCGAGTTGATCACTAAGGACGCGACCATCCGGGAGATCCACCACCGGGTGAAGAACAACCTCCAGACGGTCGCGGCCCTGCTGCGCCTCCAGGCCCGCCGCATCGAGTCCGACCGGGGCCGCGAGGCCCTCGAAGAGGCGGTGCGCAGGGTCGGCTCGATCGCCATCGTGCACGAGACGCTCTCGCAGAACCTCGACGAGCGTGTGGAGTTCGACGAGATCGCCGACCGGGTGCTCGCCATGGTCGCCGAGATCTCGCCGGGCAAGGTCGTCGCCCGGCGCACGGGCCGATTCGGCATACTCGACGCCGAGGTCGCGACCCCGCTCTCCATGGTCCTCACCGAAATCCTGCAGAACGCCCTGGAGCACGGCTTCCGCGAGGGCGAGCGCGGCACGGTCGAGGTGTCCGCGGTCCGCGGCGGCACGTCCAAGGAGAACCGTCTGCTGGTCACGGTCCAGGACGACGGAGTGGGCCTGCCCGAGGGCTTCGACCCGCACCGCTCGGGCAACCTCGGCCTGCAGATCGTACGGACACTGGTGGAGGGCGAACTGGGCGGCACCTTCGACATGGTCCGCGCCCCGGAGCGCGGCACCCAGGTCGTGCTGGACATCCCGGTGGAGACCCCCAAGTAGCCCGAGCCCTCACCACCGGCCCCTCGCGCATCTCTCGTACCACTCGTACCTTCCGCACCACTACTCCACGAACACGCTGCGTAATCTCCACCGATGACCACGGCAGTGAGCAGCTGGCGCAGCAGTGAGCGGTGGGCACAGCAGTGAGCCCCGGGCCACTGAGTGGTCCGGGGCTCAAAGTGTCATTCGGTTGCGCATCGGGGGTACTGCGCGCTGCGGCTCGGGGGCGGGAGATGCGTACACGCTGTACGCGCCGCCAAGCTCAGGCTGTTGCGGGGTGGGTTGTCAGGCGGAAGCCTGACGGGCCCGGTTGCGGGCGGCGCGGCGCTTCATTGCGCGGCGCTCGTCCTCGCTGAGACCACCCCAGACGCCGGAGTCCTGGCCGGACTCAAGCGCCCACTGCAGACACTGCTCCATGACGGGGCAACGACGGCAAACGGCCTTGGCTTCCTCGATCTGCAGCAGCGCAGGACCGGTGTTGCCGATGGGGAAGAAGAGCTCCGGGTCTTCCTCGCGGCAAACGGCGTTGTGACGCCAGTCCATGGCTGCTACCTCTCCTTGGTATTACATGCACGTTGCTTGTGAATGTGAACGCTTTCACGAATCCCTCAACAAGTGAAGGGCCGACTACCAGACGGACTGGTGTGGTCCTGTGTTGTGAGGAGGGGTTCCGGCGCTCTGTGGGGGCGATGTTGCGGCCCGTCCCGAGCGCCACGTAGAGACTCGCAAACCTCAGCGGCGGATACAACCCCTACCGGAAAGTTTTTTTTGATTCCTCGGTGTCGACTAGGTCACAGCCGTACTTCCATGGGGTGGATCCTGGCCTAAACGTTCGAGTGGAAGGACTTTAGCCCGTTCCGCTCACACAATCACACGCAGTGCACGGCGAACGCCTGTGAACGCGACGCTCGTACGCAGTCCCAGGTGGTCGCCGTCCATCTGGAGGGGGAGTGGGACCTTCGAATGCAAGGTGAAGTAGGTCAGATCATGCAGGGACACCGCGTGCTTGCCGTGGGGTCCTCGTTCGGGGGACGAAGTGAGCAACTGGGTGCCATACCGGGCAACCGCGGTCGTCGACATGCGGCTGAGACCGAGTACGTCGAGGCCGGTATCGAACGAGGCCTTAGGTGACGCGTACACCGGGCGATTACCCAGATACGTCCACGGAGAGGTGTTGCACACTATCGACAGCACCAGATCGGTCACCGGGTCGCAGCCCGGCCGCTCCAGCGTGATGGTGCCGCGGCGGCGGTGGGTCTCCCCGAAGAACTGACGCATCGCCTGGCGCAGATAGAGCGAGTGCGTGGAGCGTTTGCCGCGCTCCCGGTGCTGTTCGACCCGGCCGACCACGCCGGCGTCGAAGCCGAGTCCCGCGTTGAAGGTGAACCAGCGCGAGGGGACGCCTTCGTCCTCGGTGCCCGGAGTGCCCGCGGCGAGGCCGAGGCCCACCGTGCGCTCCCGGCCCTCGCGCAGGGCGTCAAGGAGGGCCCCCGTCGCCTCGACGGCGTCGTTGGGCAGGCCGAGGGCGCGGGCGAAGACGTTGGTGGAGCCGCCGGGGACGACGGCGAGGCCGGGCAGCCGGTCGGGGTCGGGGCCGTTGTGCAGCAGACCGTTCACGACCTCGTTGACCGTGCCGTCGCCGCCGAGGGCCACGACCAGTTCTATGTCCTTGCTCTCCGCGGCCTGCCGGCCGAGGTCTCTGGCATGGCCGCGGTACTCGGTGGTGACCGCTTCGAGTTTCATCTCGCTCGCCAGCGCGTGGATCAGGACGTCACGCGTGCGTGCGCTGGTGGTGGTAGCTGCCGGATTGACCACAAGAAGTGCACGCATGCGATGCAGCGTACCTACCGCGTGGTACTCGTCCCATACCGAGGTGAGGATCAGGTGAGAGCGGCAGAGCCCGCCGGTCGCCCGCCGCTCGGGCGCGGATCGCCCGGTGGGAGCCCCGGGGCCATGGGCGCACGGAGGGCGAGGGCTACTCTTCAGGGGTGAGTTCTGAGCAGAATCCCACCCCGGAAATCGTCGGCGCCGGACCCCGCCCCGGGCGGCTGACCATGGCAGCCGCGCTCGTCGCGCTGGAGGGGGTCGCCCTCGTCGCCGGGGGCGTCTACCTGCTGGTGATGGGCCTCACCGGCCATCCCGACGACCGGAGTCAGGCGGTCACCGGGGGTGTGACGCTGATCGCGCTCGCCCTGCTGCCCCTGCTGGCCGCACGGGGGCTGCTGCTGCGGCGCAGCTGGAGCCGGGGGCCCGCGATCATCACGCAGATCATGGCGCTGCCCGTCGCTTACAACCTGCTCCAGGCCGACAGTCTCGCCATCCCCGGGGGGATCGCCCTGGCGGTGGCGGCGGTGGCGA
The DNA here is from genome assembly GCF_044742785.1 of Streptomyces sp. NPDC087844. NCBI lineage: Bacteria > Bacillati > Actinomycetota > Actinomycetes > Kitasatosporales > Streptomycetaceae > Streptomyces > Streptomyces sp. NPDC087844. The sequence goes on from NZ_JBIUVD010000002.1 coordinate 693,397, forward strand.
CGCTCGTACTGATCCTGAACCCCGAGACGACACGGGCCCTGGGAATCACCGGGCCGGGCGCCGCGCGGGAGTAGTCGGGAGTGGTCCGGACAGTGGTTCGCCGCGCCCCTGACGGGGCGCGAGCCGTGTGCCGTGCCGCCTACTCCTCCACCAGCAGCTTCTCGCGGAGCTGGGCCAGCGTCCTGGCCAGCAGCCGGGAGACGTGCATCTGTGAGATGCCGACCTCCTGGGCGATCTGCGACTGGGTCATGTTCGCGAAGAAGCGCAGCAGCAGAATGCGCTTCTCGCGCGGGGGCAGGTCCTCCAGGAGCGGCTTGAGGGACTCCCGGTACTCCACGCCCTCCAGCGCCTCGTCCTCGGAGCCGAGCGTGTCCGCGACGGCCGGGGACTCGTCGTCCGTGTCGGGGACGTCCAGGGACAGCGTGGAGTACGCGTTGGCCGACTCCAGTCCCTCCAGGACCTCCTCCTCCGAGATGCCCAGCTTCTCGGCGAGCTCGTGCACGGTGGGGGAGCGGCCGTGCTGCTGCGAGAGCTCCGCGGTCGCCGTGGTCAGCGCGAGCCGCAGCTCCTGCAGCCGGCGCGGCACACGCACCGCCCAGCCCTTGTCCCTGAAGTGGCGCTTGATCTCACCGACGACCGTGGGAGTCGCGTACGTCGAGAACTCGACACCGCGCTCCGGGTCGAACCGGTCGACCGACTTGATCAGGCCGATGGTCGCGACCTGCGTGAGGTCGTCCAGCGGCTCGCCGCGGTTGCGGAAACGGCGCGCGAGGTGCTCCACGAGCGGCAGATGCATGCGGACCAGCTGATTGCGCAGCTCCGCGTACTCCGCGCTGCCGCTGTCCAGCTTGCGCAGTTCGATGAACTTGGCCCGCGCCCCGCTTCTGTTGTGGGGATCGTGCTGTGATCCCGACGCGCCGTTGTCGGCGTTTCGCTCGTGTTCGTGCTGCTCGCTCATGATCCCGCCCGTCACCCGCCGCCGCCCTTCCAGGGACGTCCCCCCAGACTCTGTCCGGGGGGACCCCCACTGCGCGGCAACGTCTGGATCCTGTCGCCCGTCACTGCCGGAAAGCGCCTCGCGCCCGTCCTGGTCGATCGGCATCCCCCGAGCCGCCCCGGCCGCCGGGGAACTGCTGTCCTCCGGGTGCGGCCGGGCCTGCTGTTCGGGGATGCCGTCGACGCCCTCCGCCAGACGCCGGGGCCCGCCCGGACCGCCTTCGCCCTCGGCGGAAAGTTCCCGTGTGCCGCGCTCTTCGTCCCGCACCGGCCCGTCCCCGTTCCTCACGCCGGCCCGGGTCCCGCGCCGCGCTGTTTGTAGAGGCTGATCGAAACGGTTTTGTCATCGGCCACCGAGGAGGAGACCTTGCCTGCGAGGGCCGACAGCACGGTCCAGGCAAAGGTGTCCCGCGCGGGGGCGTGGCCGTCGGTGGTCGGGGCCGAGACAGTCACCTCAAGCGAGTCGTCGATCAGGCGGAAGACACAGCTGAGCACGGAGCCCGGCACCGCCTGTTGCAAAAGGATCGCGCATGCCTCGTCCACGGCGATACGCAAATCCTCGATCTCGTCGAGGGTGAAGTCCAAGCGCGCCGCGAGGCCGGCCGTGGCCGTACGCAGCACCGACAGGTAGGCACCCGCAGCCGGCAGCCGGACTTCCACGAAGTCCTGGGTCGCGGGCTCGCCTGCGATCTGGGACACCCTCACCTCCAAGGTGGTACAAGCTCTTTCGGGGGCCGAGGGTCGCCCCCCGGGATAACGCGCTACGTGTTTCAGCGGTGACGCTATCGCGCTCTCAGGTTTCCTGTCCCCGGGACCCCAACCCCTTGCTGTCACTCATAGTAAACCTATGTATACGCACAGTGGCTAGGGGTCTGCGGGCCCAATTGGGAAGAGGGCGCGCCGGATTGACGTACCCAGACGTCAGAGCATCGAACCGTCCGGAACCCACGTCACACCAGCACGTGGTCGACGAAGCACCAGCGCCAGCTCTCGCCGGGCTCGAAGGTCCGCATGATCGGATGCCCCGTCTCCTTGAAGTGCTCGGTCGCGTGCCGCAGCGGCGACGAGTCGCAGCAGCCCACGTGTCCGCAGTCCAGGCACAGTCGTAGCTGCACCGGGTGCGAGCCCACCGCCAGGCATTCGAGGCAGGTGTCGCTCAGTGGCGCGGGTTCCGGCTGCGGCAGCGCGTCGGCGTGCGTGCACTGTTTCATGATTGCCAGATTACGTCGGGTGTGCGGGAATCCGCGCGGAAACGAAAGCGGGCCGATACCGATGCATGTGATGCCCCTGCTCCTGCTGATCGCGGGCAGCGCCGCGGTGGCGGGCGCCGCGCGCCGTACTCCGGTGCCCGCGCCCCTGCTCCTCGTGGCGGCGGGCCTGATCGTCTCGTACGTGCCGGGGGTGCCCGACTACACCCTCGACCCCCATGTGGTCCTGCCGCTGCTGCTGCCTCCGCTGCTCTACACGGCCGCCACGGACAGCTCGTACCTCGATCTGCGGGCGCAGATCCGCCCGGTCGCGCTGCTGTCGGTCGGGTACGTGCTGTTCGCGACGTTCGCCGTCGGCTGGGCCGCCTACGTGATCGTGCCGGACCTGTCGCTCACCGCGGCACTGGTGCTCGGCGCGGTCGTGGCGCCGCCTGACGCGGTCGCGGCCACCGCGGTGGCGCGCCGGGTCGGGCTGCCGTCACGGGTCACCACGATCCTGCAGGGCGAGTCGCTGGTGAACGACGCGACCGCGATCACCGCCTACAAGGTGGCGCTGGCCGCCGCCGTCGGCGAGGGCGCGACCTGGGCGGGCGGCATCGGCGAGTTCCTGCTCGCGGCGCTGGGCGGCATCGGCGTCGGACTCGTCCTGATGGTGCCGATCCACTGGATGCGCACCCACCTGAAGGAGGCCCTGCTGCAGAACTCCCTGTCGCTGCTGACCCCCTTCTTCGCGTACGCGGTCGCCGAGCAGGTGCACGCCTCCGGAGTGCTCGCCGTGGTCGTCGTCGCGCTCTACCTGGGCCACCGCAACTGGGAGGTCGACTTCGCGACCAGGCTCCAGGAGGAGGCCGTCTGGAAGATGGTCGCGTTCATCCTGGAGTCGGCGGTCTTCGCCCTCATCGGCCTGCAGCTCCCGGTGATCCTGAAGGGCCTCGGCGAGTACGAGGGGGCGAGCGCGGCCTGGTACGCGGTGGCCCTCTTCGGGATCGTCGTCGCGACCCGCTTCGCCTGGGTGTACCCCGCGACCTACCTGCCGCGCCTGCTGTCCGCGCGGATCAGGAAACGGGAACAGAACCCCACCTGGAAGGGGACCTTCGTCATCGGCTGGGCCGGCATGAGAGGCGTGGTCTCGCTCGCCATCGCCTTCTCGATCCCGCTCACCGCGGACGGCGGCGAGGACTTCCCCGGCCGCAACATGATCCTCTTCCTGACCTTCACGACGGTGATCGGAACGCTGGTCGTGCAGGGACTGTCGCTGCCGCCGCTCATCCGCGTGCTGAAACTCCCGGGACGGGACCAGCAGGCCGAGACACTCGCCGAGGCGAACGCCCAGGCGCAGGCCTCCCGGGCCGCCGAGCGGCGCCTGGCGGAACTCCTCACCGACGAGCGCAACGCCCTTCCACCACCCCTGGCGGACCGTCTGCGCACGGTCCTGGAGCGCCGTCGAAACGCCGTCTGGGAACGCCTCGGCCAGGTCAACACCGTCACCGGCGAGACCGCGGACGACACCTACCGGCGGCTGTCCCGGGAGATGATCGGCGCCGAGCGCGCGGTGTTCGTGAAGCTGCGGGACGGCCGCTTCATCGACGACGAGATGCTGCGGACCCTGCTGCGCCGCCTGGACCTGGAGGAGGCCGCCGCGTTCCGCGAAGGGACCTAGTGCCGCGGCAGGCAACGTTCGCCCCGTCGCGACGCCCGGCACGCACTCTCGCCTCACCGGCCGAAAACCCGAGTACGTCCAGTACCAGGGCTTCCGGCCGGCACACCGAGAGCACGCACCGGACGCCGCTCCTCAACGGGCAAACGTTGCCTGCCGCGGCACTAGAAGGCGCTGTCCGGCCTGCCCGTGATCACGGCCGCGACCGTCGTCCCGCGCGGGAACGCGCCCTCCGCCGCGAGCGTCACGAGTCCGTACAGCGACTTGGCGACATAGAGACGTTCGACCGGCAGGCTGTGGCGCTGCTCGAAGTCGGCCGCGAACGTGTCGAGTTCGGGAGGAGTACGGGCGTAGCCGCCGAAGTGGAACCGGTCGTCGAGGGACCAGTCGCCACGCGGGCCGCCGAACGCCTCTTCCTGGAGGGCGCGTATGTCGGCGCCGAGGAAGCCGCCCTTCAGGACCGGTATACCCAGCGCTCGGCGGCCGGGAGGGAGGCCGCCGGCCAGCCCCGCCAGGGTGCCGCCGGTGCCGCAGGCCAGTGCGACGACGTCGGCGTGGTCGCGCAGCTCCTCGCCCAGCGCCGTGCAGCCGCGCACGGCAAGGGCGTTGCTGCCGCCCTCCGGGACCACGTACGCGTCCTCGCAGGCGGTCGAGCGCAGGAGCGCGGCCAGCGCCTTCGGCTCGCTCTTGCGGCGATATGTCGACCTGTCGACGAAGTGGAGTCGCATGCCGTCGGCGGCGCACCGCGCGAGGGACGGGTTCAGGGGGCGGTCCGCGAGCTCCTGGCCGCGGACCACACCGACGGTGGGCAGGCCCAGGAGACGCCCGGCCGCCGCGGTGGCCCGCAGATGGTTCGAGTACGCGCCGCCGAACGTGAGCACCGTGCGGCCGGCCGCCGCGCGCAGGTTCGGGGCCAGCTTGCGCCACTTGTTGCCGATCAGCTCCGGGTGGATCAGATCGTCCCGCTTGAGCAGCAGACGCACACCGCGGCGCGCGAAGCGCTCGTCCACGACCTCCCGCAGCGGCGACGGCAGCCGCGGCCGCAGGACGCCGAGGTCGACTGCTTCAGGGGTGTCGGGGCCGGTCACACCCCCATTGTCGGACACGCGTCCGAGCGACACGCGGGCTGCGCCGACACCGCCCCGGTCAGGTCAGGACCCGCCGGGGAAGCCCGGCCGTCACAGCAGGAGGTCGCGGACGCGGGCCCGCATGGCGGCCATCGTGAAGCCGCGGGGGTCGATCTTGCCCGGCTGCCATTCCAGATGACCGATCACCGAGCGCTCCGTCCAGCCGTGGTGGCGGCAGACCGCCGCCGCGGCCCGCGCGGCGGCCACCAGCTGAACCTCGGGCCACGGGTCCTCGCCGTCGCCGAGGTTCTCGCACTCGAAGCCGTAGAAATGGCGGTTGCCGTCGGTGTTCGCCTCGTTGTCCGAAGGCAGGGCCGTCTCGGCGATGACAGCGCGCAGGACGTCGTCGTCACCGAGGCCCGCGTGATTGGAGCGGCCGTAACCGACGAGGTGGACGCGGCCGTCCTTGGTGATGACACCGTGACACAACGGGCCCGGTAACCCGCTGTAACCGTCACGGCAGATCTCGACCGTGCGCTCGCTGCCCGAGGTCACCGTGTGGTGGATCATCACGCCGTGGACCGGGCCCCACGGCCCCTTGTGGTTGCGGTTGTGATGCTCCCAGTCGCCGACCTCGACGACAGTGATTCCTTCCGCCTTGAGCCGGCTCAGAAAACTGCCCGCGGACATGGGTGAGGCCACGGCCGCCTCCTCACAGGGCGCGACGGCCACCCGCCGTGGCCGCCTCGTACCGCTGCTTGTACCCGCAACCGCTCTGCCCCGACCACCTGTTCGCGCGGCCAGGTGCTAGGCGCGCAGGAAGCCGTCCCCGTGCGTCGCGATGTGGCTCTCCACCGCCTGGAGCGCCTGCTGCGTGGCCTGCGGGGAGCCGCTGCCGCGCCGCTCCGCGAGGTAGGCCGCGCCGAGGGTCTTCAGCAGGTCTCCGCCGGTCCGCTGCGCCTGGACCTCGTCGATCTTCTGCTTGCCCTGTGTGAGACCGCGCTGTGCTTGTTCCTTCGCGCGGTCCAGGAAGCCTGCCATGGCCGTCTCCTCCGTCGTCGTGCGTTGTGCCTGTTCAACGGGCCGTCCGATCTTGGAGTTCCCGGTCGAACCGGCCCGCGGACCCGTCGGTCCGGGCTGCTCCGCCCGACCGGGCGCCCGCAGTATGCCCCGCTTCGCGAAGATCCATTCCCCCTCTTTCGTGTAATAGCACCAGCACCGTCCGTGATGGAAGTGTGGGAGCCGCAGCTCAGCGCACGATGGGGAGGACATTTTCATGTCGGTAGGCGAAGAGATCCGCGCGGACCAGGATCAGCCGCAGAAGAGTCTCGGCACATCCGCGGCGCGGAACCTGGCCACGACCACCAAGTCCGCACCGCAGATGCAGGAGATCAGCTCACGATGGCTGCTGCGCATGCTGCCGTGGGTGAACGTGCAGGGCGGCACGTACCGGGTGAACCGCAGGCTCAGCTACTCCGTGGGAGACGGCCGCGTCACCTTCGTGAAGACCGGTGACCGCGTCCAGGTCATCCCGGCGGAGCTCGGCGAGCTGCCGGCGCTGCGCACCTACGAGGACCAGGAGGTGCTCACCGAGCTGGCCGCGCGTTGCGAACAGCGGGAGTTCGAGCCAGGCAGTGTGCTCGCCTCGTTCGGCAGTCCGGCCGACGAGGTGTTCCTGCTGGCGCACGGCAGGGTCGAGAAGATCGGCACGGGCCCGTACGGGGACGACGCGGAGCTCGGAACGCTCGCGGACGGCGCCTACTTCGGCGACCAGGCGATCCTCGACCCGGACGCCATCTGGGAGTACACGGCCCGCGCGGCCACCGCGTGCACGGTCCTCGTGCTGCCCCGCACGCATTTCGACACGATCGCGGAGCGCTCCGAGTCGCTGCGCGAACACCTCACGCAACTGCGGGCGATCCCGCACCAGCGCGCCAACAGGTACGGCGAGAAGGAGATCGACCTCGCGGCCGGCCACACAGGGGAGCCCGCCATCCCGGGGACGTACGTCGACTACGACGCGGCACCGCGGGAGTACGAACTCAGCGTCGCCCAGACCGTGCTGCGCATCCACACGCGCGTGGCAGACCTCTACAACCAGCCCATGAACCAGACCGAGCAGCAGTTGCGGCTCACGGTGGAGGCGCTGAAGGAGCGCCAGGAGCACGAGCTCATCAACAACCGGGAGTTCGGGCTGCTCAACAACTGCGAGTACGACCAGCGGATCCAGCCGCACGACGGCGTACCGAGCCCGGACGACCTGGACGAACTGCTCACCAGGCGGCGTGGCACCAAGCTGCTGCTCGCCCACCCCCGGGCGATCGCCGCGTTCGGCCGTGAGCTGAACAAGCGGGGCCTCGTCCCGGAGACCCTGGACGTGGCGGGCAACCGCATCCCCACCTGGCGCGGAGTGCCGATCTACCCATGCAACAAGATCCCGGTGACCGAGGCCAGGACGACGTCGATCATCGCCATGCGTACGGGCGAGGCGGAGCAGGGAGTCATCGGACTGCAGCAGGCGGGCATCCCGGACGAGATCGAGCCGAGCCTGTCCGTGCGGTTCATGGGCATCAGCGAGCAGGCGATCATGTCGTACCTGGTGACGACGTACTACTCGGCCGCGGTCCTGGTGCCCGACGCGCTCGGTGTTTTGGAGAACGTCGAGATCGGCCGCTGGCGGTGACCTCCGGGACCTGCGGCGCACCACGTGCCGTGTCCCCGTTCGCCGGACCGGGTACACCGCAGGGGTACGCGCCGGCGTCGGCCGAACCGCCACCGGCCGCGCGGCCTTCGAGGCGGACCCATGGGTGAATTCATGACGGACACGCGCACGAACACGCGCACGAACACGCGCACGAAGGTGCGGACACAGCGGCAGCAGAGCCCGTCGTCCGCGGTGGGAGGGGCTGTCCCCGAGCAGGGGCCGGCGTCTGCCGGCCCGCACGGCTCGCCCGACGGACAGGAGGCGGCCGTCATCCTCGACAGGGCCCGGGTCTCGGTCGAACCGGAACTGCGCCGGGCCGTCGAGTCGCTGCCCGGCTCGATGCGCCGGGTCGCGCTCTACCACTTCGGGTGGGAGCACGCGGACGGTACTCCGGCGGCGGGGAACGCGGGCAAGGCCATCCGGCCCGGGCTCGTACTGGCCGCGACCGGAGCACTCGGCGGGAGCCGGACGGCGGCCGTACGGGCGGCCGCCGCGGTGGAGTTGGTGCACAACTTCACGCTGCTGCACGACGACGTGATGGACCGGGACACCACCCGCAGGCACCGGCCCACCGCCTGGGCCGTGTTCGGTGACGCCGACGCGGTCCTCGCGGGGGACTCCCTGCAGGCGCTGGCGCACCGGCTGCTCGCCGAGGATCCGCATCCGGCGTCCGCGGCGGCGTCCGCGCGGCTCGCCGACTGTGTCGTCGAGCTCTGTGCGGGACAGCAGGCCGACACCGCGATGGAGCGACGTGCTCCCGACGACATCACGCTCGCTGAGGTGCTTGCCATGGCCGAGGCCAAGACCGGTGCGCTCCTGGGGTGCGCGTGCGCGTTGGGGGCTTTGTACGCGGGCGCGGACGACGAGGATGTCGCGGCGTTGGACGCGTTCGGGCGTGAGGCCGGGCTCGCCTTCCAGCTCATCGACGACGTGATCGGTATCTGGGGGGATCCGGGGCGCACCGGTAAGCCGGCCGGGGCCGACCTCATGGCCCGCAAGAAGTCCCTCCCGGTGGTCGCGGCGCTCGCCTCCGGCACACCGGCCGCGGCCGAACTCGCCGAGCTGTACCGGACTCCCTATCGGGACGGCGATCTGGAGCGCACGGTCCTCGCCGTCGAGCGGGCGGGCGGGCGCGACTGGGCCCAGATCCAGGCGGCCGACCGGATGGCGCGGGCCCTGGGCCATCTCTCCCGTGCGGTCCCGGACCCGGAGGCGGCGGAAGGCCTGCTGTCGCTGGCGGAGTTCGTGACCCGGCGGACCTCATGAGGAGGGCCGTCTGAGACGCCGGAGCCCTCTGTCGCGTGCGGCACCTGACGGCGCTGCGAGGCGGAGAGGTTCCGGTTTCGGCGGGCCCCGCGCATCCCCACGGTGCGCGGGACCCGCCACCCTGTCGCCCGGGTGATCGCCTAGGCTGCAACGGCCAAGTGGACAGGGGCCGTTGAGGCGAAGGGGCGGGACATGGGCGTGGCGATCCGAAGAGCGGGCGAGGCCGACCGGGAGGACGTGACACGGCTCCTCGACGAGGCCTTCCAGGACGACCCGGTGAGTAGCTGGGTCTTTCCCGACGCGGACCACCGGCGGCGTACGCATCCCTTGTTGATGAGGGCCTTCCTCGACATCGTGCTCGACGCCGGGTACGTGGACGTCACGGAGGACGGCTCGGCCTGCGCGCTGTGGCTGTCTATACCGGCGGGGGCGCACGAGGAGGACGAAGAAGGGCCGGTCCAGCTGCGTGAGGCCGTCGATCCCGGCAACGAGCGGGTCGAGCTGATCGCCCGGCTGACCTCCGAGGCGCACCCGGCGGGCGCGGCCCACGAGTATCTGTGGATGATCGCCGCAAGGCCGGGGCGCCAGGGGGAAGGGCTTGGGACGGCTCTCATCCAGCATGTGCTCGAACGGTGTGACGGGGAGGGGCTGGCCGCGTATCTGGAGGCCAGCGGGGTGCGGAGTCGGGGGCTCTACGAGCGGCTCGGGTTCGCCTTCACGGGCAGGGCGGTCGAGTTGCCCGCGGGGCCGTTCATGTGGCCGATGTGGCGCGAGCCGCAGCGCGAACCGCAGCGCGAACCGCAGCGCGAACCGCGGCGCGAACCGCTTCGTGACTAGGGCGGTTCTTCGGGCGCGGCGCCGCGTGGGCTGGTCGCGCTGTTCCCCGCGCCCCTATGAGCCGGGCCGCGGCGGGACGATCGTGTTGACGATTCGTTCCACCAGTCCGTCAGGGACGCTCACGCCCGGTAGTACGCCGTCCAGTACTCCTGGCAGCGTCAGGTGTTCGAGGATCAGGCCGAGCATGGCGACGTAGAGGATCGTCACGGTTTCGTCGCCGCCCGGGAGGCCCGCGGCGCGGTGGAACTCCATGCCGTGCTCAAGGTCGGCGCGGCTGGTCTTCGTGTACGAGGCCCGCAGCTCGGGGCGGCGCGTGGCGAGACCGGCTTGCGAAAGCTCACGTATTCATCGCCTGCTCGATCGATGGCTTCATCGGCGATCCGGACGGCGACGGGTCGATGATGATCCCGTTCGTGGACGAGGAGTTCTTCGAGTTCCTCAAGACCGAGTATCCGGAGACGCTGCCCACCCACGGCCGCCGCGGGCTGGGCATCGACGACCTGGCGAACCAGAAGTACGACACGGTCGTGCAGGGCCGCGCCAGCTACGACCTGGCGCTGCGGATCGATGTCACCAGCCCCTATGCCCACCTGCGCGAGTATGTCGCCTCGCGCACGCTGCAGGCGTCGCCCGACCCGAACGTCGAGATCGTCGCCGACGACCTGGTCGGCAGGGTCCGCGCACTCAAGGCGGAGGACGGCGACCTCGGTGTCTATCTGTGCGGCGGTTCGCAGATCGCGGGCGAGCTGATCGACGAGATCGACGAGCTGGTCGTCAAGACGTACCCCATCGTGCTGGGCACAGGCATGCCGATGTTCGGCTCCGGCTCCGGCTTCGCGGTCAGCGAGTTCACGCTCGGCGAGGTGCGTACGTTCAAGAACGGGGCGGTCGTGCGGACGTACAGCAGGAAGCGCTGATTCCGGGGCTGCCGCCCGGCTGTCGGCCCGGCCCCTCCCACAATATTCTGGAGGCATGGCCAGCGATGAGTCCCTCTGTCCGGTCTGCGAGCAGTCCGTCGACACGGTCGTGCGTCGGCACAAGACCCTGGGTGTCTTCGTGCCCGTGTGGGGCCCCGGCCCCTGCCACAACCCCCGGTGTGCGAGCTACGAGGCGGGCGAGGAGCCCGCGCTCATGACCGAGCTGGGGCCGCCGCCCGAGGATTCCCTCCCCGGCGCGGATCGGGAGTCCTGACCGGCGACACCCGGCACCCGGCACCTGACAGCAGGTGGGCGGTCCCGTCATTTGCGCTGGGTGAAGCGCAGCAGGTTGCCCGCGGGGTCACGGACCGCGCAGTCGCGGACGCCGTACGGCTGGTCCATCGGTTCCTGGATGATGTCGGCATCCGCGGCGAGCAGCCGTTCGTACGTCGCGTCGCAGTTCTCCGTGGTGAAGATGACACCGCGGAGCAGCCCTTTGGCCAGCAGTTCGGCCACGGTCCGCCGGTCCGCCTCCGGTGCGTTCGGATCGGCCAGGGGCGGTTCCAGGACGATCTCCACGTCCGGCTGGAGAGGGGGGCCGACGGTGACCCAGCGCATGCCCTCGAAGTCGACATCGTTACGGACCTCAAGGCCCAGCACGTCACGGTAGAAGGCGAGCGCCCGGTCGTGGTCGTCGACCGAGATGAAGCACTGTGCGATTTTGAGGTCCATGGCCTCACGCTAGAGGCTTCGCCGCCGCCCGGCGCACCGGTCGCGTGTACATCTTCGCCACGCATGCAGGGATCGCCGCCCCCGGCTCGTGCGACCGCGCCCGGTACGCGCTCGGCGTCTCTCCGACCAGCTCCGTGAAACGGGAACTGAACGAACCGAGCGACGTACACCCCACCGCGAAGCAGACCTCCGTGACACTCAGGTCTCCGCGCCGGAGCAGCGCCTTCGCGCGCTCGATGCGGCGCGTCATGAGATAGCCGTACGGCGTCTCACCGAAGGCCGCGCGGAAGCTGCGCTGGAAGTGGCCCGCAGACATCAGCGCGGTGCGCGCGAGCATGGGCACGTCCAACGGCTCGGCGTACTCACGGTCCATCCTGTCGCGTGCCTTGCGCAGTCGGACCAAGTCCTCCGTGGTCATGCCCTCAGCATCCCACGGCCCACTGACAGGGCCCCTGGATCGGAGGGGTCGGAGCAGTCCGCGGGCTCCGGCTGCTCGGTGAGCCGCAACTGCCGACGCGGTTCCCGCTGCCGCAGTCCCGCTGGCGCAGTATCGTGACGCGCGTCGACGGCGACCACGTACCACGCGACGGGTCGGGCTCGTTGGTAACTCCTGCCGCACGCCGATCGGCCGGAGCGGGACCGGCTCCGGTGACCGCGGCCGGTCCGACGGTCGTCAGGGAGCCCGGTGCCGGCGGGGGAAGGCCGAGCTGCCGGACGGGTCGCCGACGATCAGGGCGGCCAGGTCGGCGAGCTTCATCCGCTTCGCGCGGGCACGGCCGCGCAGTTGCGCGAACGCCTCCTGGAGGTCGCAGCCGAGGCGTTCGGTGAGGATGCCCTTGGCCTGCTCGATGACGACGCGGCTGTTCAGGGCGTTCTGTAACTGATCGCCCCGGACGAGCGCGTTGCGCAGCACATCGCGATGGGTCAGACCGACGGCCGTGGCGTCGGCGAGGAGCCGGGCCCACTGGATGCCCGACGGCTCCAGCCGGCCGTGCTGGTGGTAGAGATCGAGCGCGCCCAGGGGCCGGTCCTGATGGGTCAGGGGCAGGGCCGTGACGGCGGTGAAGCCCTCGGACAGGGCACGGCTGGTGAAGCGGGGCCAGCGGGTCCGGCTGTGCGGGTGGGACATCGGGATGTTGGCCAAGGGCCCCTTGCCGCGTGAGATGTCCAGACGGGGCCCCACCCGCGACTCGGCCTGGACGCATTCCAGCCGACGAGTGCGTTCGTCCGACGCGGCCATGCGCCAGGGAGTGCCCTCCGGGCCGATCAGGCTGCAGGCGGCCGCCTCCACACCGGGCACGAGGGCCGTGACCCGCGCAAGCCGTCGCAGGAGGTGTTCCTCGCTCTCGCCCCTGGCCGGAGCGTCGACCAGGGCGAGCAGATTCGTGGCCAATACCTGCGACCGATGGGTGTCGAGCGGTTCGATGCTCATGGCTTGGTTCCTGACGGCTGGGTGGGGCTGCCGAACCGGAACGGACGGCTCACGGGTGCCCGGGTGTCGCTGCCGGACCGAGTGGTTGTTGTTCCTTCCACATGACAGACAAGCACATGTCGCCATTGCGCGACTACGGTGAGTTTGTGACGGTGGCATGTTCCGGCCCGCGGGTTTGCGACGGTACGGAGCTTTGCGCGCCGTCGGCCTTCTCGCGTCGAGGGGCGCATGGACATGCCCGGAAAAGGTGTCCCGGCCTGCCCGTCGGCGCCAGGATCCCGCTGTCCGGCGCCGGTTGTACGGGTGTTCCCCGAGCCGACGTCCGGGTGACCGCGGCCGTCTCTTCGTGTGCCGGTCGGCCCGGGTTCATGACTGTTTCGTCTTTTCGCTGCCGTCCCTCGGAGTGCGCCGGTCCTTGTTCCCCTTCTCGGGAGCGCTCCGGTCCCTGTCCTGCGGCGTGCCGTGATTCCTGGACGCGTCGGCGCGCAGCCCACGGGACAGCTCCGCCACGAAGGCCTCCCACAGTCGGCCCGTGGGCGGCAATCCCGGCTGGTGGAGGGCGCCGGGCAGCCCGAGATGCTCCCGGGAACGGATCGGCGCCCGGGGTCCGGGCAGTTGGGCCGCGGACGGCATGCCCACGCCGAACGGCAGCCCCGGGCGCGTACCCAGGGTGTCGCGACGAAGGCGTGCGAAGTCCGTCGCCCGTGGCGGCCAGGCGCCGGGGTGAGGTGCGCTGCCGAGTACGAAGGCTTCGTAGTCGAACGTCTGCTGTACGGGGCGGAGTTCCACGACGGCCGCGGTGTGACCGCCCTCGGCCGGTCCGACCGGGAGATGTTCGGCGAGGGTCGCGGTCAGCCCGTGCACACTGGCGTAGCCGATCAGGATCCGCATGTGGTCGGAGCACTCCCTTTTCAGCGTAGGGAATCTAGTGCGGGTCTGGTGCAAGTCGCTCCCGGCGCAGACGTGTTCGCGTCCGTGATCCTGATATGGGCGCGGTGTTCGGGGTGCGCGACCCCTTCGCACGGCCCTCACCTCGGCTTCCGTTCAGGGTCGCTGACACCACGGTGCTCCGCCGGGGCCCTGGGCCCCGGTCACCCCAAGCCGGACCGGCAGCGCGGGACAGAGGGTGATCGGCCACTCACCTGCCTAAGACACGCCGGAAACACCTGTCGGCCCCGCGACCGGGCGGAGGTGAATCCGATGCGGCACGAGAGCCGCGATGGCGAGAACGAGATGCCCGACCGCGTACGGCCGTCCGGCGTGGAGGACCGTCGCCGGGGCACCGAGGCCTTCACGCCTCTCGCCGAGGCGCAGTACACGCGGGGCGACGGACCCTGCCGGAGCGCCCTCGACCGGGCCGCCCCGGTACTCGCGCCGGGTCTCACGCAGGGGCCGGGCGCCCGCCACCGGCCTGCCAGGCCGGCCAAGCCCTCCAGGCACTGCTCCGCCGCGCCGGGGAATTGTCCCTGGTGCGCGCCGCCCCGGGGTGGCCCCGGCCGTACGAGCTGTTGCGTACGCCCCCTGCGCCACGGCGTGCGCAGGGGCGCCCGATCCGTGCGACTACCACCAAGAACCACCCCGTGTACGGCGTACGACCGCGTTTGACCGGGCACGATGGTGAGTATCACTTCGGTGCCGCCCAAGACCCTGGTGGCATCCGCCGCGCGTGCCCCCAGCCGCGCCCTCGCGTTTGCCGTCATCTCTGGAGAGAGCACTGAGGTGGGCCATGGGCACCCATCACGTCACCTTCGGCCTGCGCCACCGGACGGCGGGAGACACGCTGTTACTCCTGCCGTCCGGCGAGTTGGACGCCTGGGCCGACCAGGAACTGTTCCCGCGGATGGCCGACCTCCTCGACCGCCCCCGCGATTCGGCTCTGTCCGGTGTCGTCGTGGATCTCGGCGCGGTGACCTTCCTGGACGCCGGCGGTCTGCGCCTGCTGGTCCGCCTCAGGAACCGGACGTGCCTGAGCGGCATCGAACTGCGGCTCGCCCGCACCCCCGCCAAGGTCCGTCGCGTGCTGCGTCTCTCCCGGCTCGAACGCACCTTCACGTTCCTCGACGAACCGAGGTCACCGTGCGCCAAGGCCTCCGGGCGGGGTGTGCCCGCCTGACCGGACAGCGTCCTGCCCGGCCTCCTTCGCCGTACGAGAGTGGGAACGCGCTCCCGTGTCGGGTTCACCCGGTCCGGGGGCGCCGGCGGGTCTCCCTGCGGAGTCCGGGCCAAGTGCCGCAGAACCAGGCGCGGACGTGAGCGCGACGGGGACGACGTGAGGCCGACGCGAGGCTGACGTGAGTTCGCCGTGGCGCGGGCGCGCGGTGCTCCACGCCATCGACCAGGTGACCGAGGCGCTCGCGCTGGTCGAGGAGGGCGTCACCCTGGGCGGCGTACCGCATGCTGCACGTCTGGCGCTCCGGCACAAGTGTGCTCAACCGGAGTTCCGCCTGTCCGAGTTGCGGCAGGAATGGCGTGTCGGTAGAGGCCGCGTGGCGAGGGGCCGACGGCGGCGGCAGGGAAAACGACCGCACCCGGACCGCGACGGTCGCCGTGTTCGGCGGCCTGCGGACCGGGTGCGGTCAGGAAGGCGCTGCGATCGAAGCGATCGCAGGTCAGAGAGCGTGACGCGAGGTCAGGCCTTCTTCGTCTCCCAGAAGATCTTGTCGATCTGGGCGATGTAGTCGAGAGCCTTCTGGCCCGTCGCCGGGTCGGTCGAGGCCTTCGCGGCCGAGAGGGCCTTGAGAGCGTCGTTGACCAGCTGGTGCAGCTCCGGGTACTTCTCGAAGTGCGGGGGCTTGAAGTAGTCGCTCCACAGCACCGAGACGTGATGCTTGGCGAGCTCGGCGCGCTGTTCCTTGATGACGGTGGCGCGGGCCTGGAAGTGCGGGTCGTCGTTGGCGGCCATCTTGTCCTGGACGGCCTTCACCGACTCCGCCTCGATGCGGGCCTGGGCGGGGTCGTACACACCACAGGGCAGGTCGCAGTGTGCGCTGACCTTGACCTTGGGGGCAAACAGGCGGGAAAGCATTGAGCTGTCCTTCCTCGTGATCGTCTTCTCAGGTGGGACATTACTCCGTGAGGGACGGGTTTTCGCGAGTGCCCCCATGGGCTTAGGACAAAAGTCCGGGGTCAGACTGGTACTCGTGGAGGATAGGACCGGGGAGGTGCCGGGATGCCGGAGCTGTCGCAGGAGACCGAGCGCGGGAGGGGCGTCCTGCCGTTCGGGGCCGCCGAGGTGATGGGGCCGTCCATGGCGCCCACGCTGCTTCACGGGGATCAACTCGTCGTGCAGTACGGGGCCAGGGTCAGGCCCGGTGACGTCGTCGTCCTGCGCCATCCGTTCCAGCAGGACCTGCTGGTCGTGAAACGCGCGGCCGAGCGGCGCGAAGGCGGCTGGTGGGTGCTCGGCGACAACTCGTTCGCCGGCGGGGACAGCAGGGACTACGGAACCGTGCCCGAGGAACTGGTCCTCGGGAAGGTGCGGTTCCGTTACCGGCCGCCGGAGAAGGGTCAGCGCTCGCCGTTCGCGGTGGCGCGCTGGGTGTGGTCCGCCGCCCGACCGGTGCTCTCCGGCCGGTCCGCCTCCAGGCGCTTCCGGGCGCGGTAGGCGGCGACGTTCGCCCGGGTCGCGCAGCGGTCCGAGCAGTAGCGCCGGGAGCGGTTCGTCGAGGTGTCGAGGTAGGCGTTGCGGCACGGCGGCGCCTCGCACAGACCCAGGCGGTCCACGCCGTACTCGGTGAGGTGGAAGGCCAGGCCCATCGCGGCGATCGCGGCGTAACCGGCGGTCGCGTTCGACGGGTGGTCCGCCAGGTGCATGTGCCACAGCGGGCGGCCGTTGTCGTCCCGGAAGTCGTGGCCCGAGATCTGCGGGCTGACCGGGAACTCAAGCAGCAGCGAGTTCAGCAGGTCCACGGCGAGCGTCTCGTCGCCGCCGTCGGCCGCCTCGAAGACCGCGCGCAGCCGGGCCCGTACGCCGCGGAAGCGGGTCACGTCCGAGTCGTTGGCGCGGCGGGCCGCCGACGAGTTGCCCGCGAAGAGGTCGCGGACGGCCTCGACCGAGGTGAGCGTGTCCTTGCCCCGGGCCGGCTCCTCGCTGTTGACGAGACGGACGGCGTAATCCGAGTAATAGGCCAGTTCCACTTGTAGTCCTTACGAGGGCGCTCTATGGTCGTGATGCGGGCACGTAATGGCTAATGGTGCTTCCAGGGTATTACATCCTGGAGGGGAAAGAGGCTTTCATGACGACCACCCTCGGGTCCGGCTGGCAGGCGTGGCAGGAGAGCTGGGACCGGCAGCAGGAGTGGTACCTCCCGGACCGCGAGGAGCGGTTCCGGGTCATGCTCGACATGGTCGAGGCGCTGGTGGGCCCCGAGCCACGGGTCCTGGACCTCGCGTGCGGTACGGGAAGTATCACGGCCAGGCTCCTCGAAAGGTTCCCGAAGGCGGTCAGTACCGGTGTCGATCTCGATCCGGCGCTCCTGACCATCGCCGAGGGCACTTTCGCGGGCGACGACCGGGTCGCGTTCGTCACGGCGGACCTCAAGGACCCCGAGTGGGTCTCGCTGCTGCCGTACGAGTCGTACGACGCCGTCCTCACGGCGACCGCGCTCCACTGGCTGCACAGTGAGCCGTTGGCGGTTCTGTACGGGCAGGTCGCCGGGGTCGTCCGGGAGGGCGGCGTGTTCATGAACGCGGACCACATGGTCGATGGGACGACACCGCTGATCAATGCGGCGGATCGGGCGCAGCGGCATGCGCGCATGGACGAGGCCAGGGCGGCCGGTGTTCTCGACTGGGCCCAGTGGTGGCAACTGGCCGCAGCGGATCCCGTTCTTGCCGGGCCCACGGCTCGGCGCTTCGAGATCTACGGGGAGCATGCTGATGGTGACACTCCGTCTGCGGAGTGGCACGCGCGCGCCCTTCGGGAAGCGGGCTTCGCCGAAGCGCGGGCGGTCTGGCGTTCGCCGTCGGACGCGCTGGTCCTGGCCGTCCGGTAGCCGACTTTCCTCGCCCCCGCCGCCCCTACCCTCCCCCAGCCTCGACTTCGCTCGACCGGGGGGACCCCCATCGTCACTGCATGGGGGCTGCGCCCCCTCGCCCCCGCTATCGCGCTGCGCGCTCGTCCTCAAACGCCGGACGGGCTGAAAAGCCATCGGCCGGGCTGGAAGGCAGGGGCGTAGCCCGCGGGCGAGGAACAACCCGGTGGTGGTACGCGGAGGGGCGGTACGGAATCCGTACCGCCCCTCCGCGTACCACCACACACCCTCCGCGACCGCCGGACGGCTACAGCACCTTCGACAAGAACGACTGCGTCCGTTCGTGCTGCGGGTTCGTCAGGACCTCTCGCGGGTGCCCGGACTCGACCACCACACCCTCGTCCATGAAGACCAGCGAATCGCCGACCTCCCGGGCGAAGCCCATCTCGTGGGTGACGACGACCATCGTCATGCCCGACTCCGCGAGGTCGCGCATGACGTCGAGGACGTCACCGACGAGCTCCGGGTCGAGCGCCGACGTCGGCTCGTCGAACAGCATCAGCTTCGGTTCCATCGCGAGGGCCCGGGCGATCGCGACCCGCTGCTGCTGGCCACCGGAGAGCTGCGAGGGATAGTTGCCCGCCTTGTCGGCCAGACCGACCCGCTCCAGGAGCTGACCCGCACGCTCGCGCGCCTGGGCCCTGCTCACGCCCTTGACCTGGACCGGCGCCTCCATGACGTTCTCCAGCGCCGTCATGTGCGGGAACAGGTTGAACCGCTGGAACACCATCCCGATGTCCCGCCGTTTCAGCGCGACCTCGCTGTCCTTGAGCTCGTACAGCTTGTCGCCCTTCTGGCGGTAGCCGACCAGCTGCCCGTCGACGTACAGCCGCCCGGCGTTCACCTTCTCCAGATGGTTGATGCACCGCAGGAACGTCGACTTGCCCGAGCCGGACGGGCCGATCAGGCAGAAGACCTCGCTGGGCCGCACTTCGAGGTCGATGCCCTTGAGGACCTCGACCGGGCCGAAGGACTTGTGGACGCCCTCGGCCTTCACCATCGCCGTGCCGGAGCCCGCACCGGTCACGTTCTTGGTCACGTTCGCGTCGGCGCTCATGCGCTGGCTCCTCCGCCCGAGCGGTTGGACAGGGACAGCATGTTCGCCTTGATCTTCTGGAACGGGGTGGCCGGCAGCGCACGGCTCGAACCGCGGGCGTAGTACCGCTCGACGTAGTACTGCCCGACGCTGAGCACCGAGGTCAGGACCAGGTACCAGGCGGCGGCCAGGAAGTACATCTCCACCGGCGCGCCCGACGACTGGCCGATGTCCTGCGCGTACCGGAACAGTTCGGCGAACTGGACCACCGACACCAGCGAGGTCGTCTTCAGCATGTTGATGACCTCGTTGCCCGTGGGGGGCACGATCACGCGCATCGCCTGCGGGATCACGATCCGCCGCAGGGTCTTGCCGTGGCTCATGCCCAGGGCGTGCGAGGCCTCGGTCTGGCCCTCGTCGACCGAGAGCAGACCCGCGCGGCAGATCTCCGCCATGTACGCGGCCTCGTTCAGACCGAGCCCGAGGAGCGCCGTCAGCAGCGGCGTCATGAAGCTCGACCAGTAGTCCTTGTAGATCGGACCGAGGTTGATGTACTGGAAGACCAGGCCCAGGTTGAACCAGACCACGAGCTGGACCAGGACCGGGGTGCCACGGAAGAACCAGATGTAGAACCAGGCGATCGACGAGGTCACCGGGTTCTTCGACAGCCGCATCACCGCGAGGAGGATGCCGCCCGCGATGCCGATCACCATCGACAGCACGGTGAGCAGCATCGTCTGGCCGACGCCCTTGAGGATCCGGTCGTCGAAGAAGTAGTCCGGTACGGCACCCCAGTTGATCTTGCCCTGGGCGAACGCGTAGATGATCGAGACGAAGATCGCGATCGCGATGACGGCGGAGACGTACCGCCCGTAGTGGCGGACCGGGATGGCCTTGATGGCCTCCGGGCCGCCCGGGGGAGTGTCCTCGGGACCGGCCGTCTTGTCGATGTCAACAGTCACGGATGTTGCCTTTCAGCGCCGCTGGTTACGCGGTCACTTGCCGCCGTTGAGGGTGGCTTCCTTCACGGCGCCGGCCTCGACGCCCCACTTCGCGATGATCTTGCCGTACTCGCCGTTCTCGATGACCGCGTCGAGCGCGGCCTGCAGGGCGTCCCGCAGCTCGGTGTTCGACTTCGCGACCGCGATGCCGTACGGGGCGGCCTCGACCTGCTCCCCGACGACCTCGAAGTCCTTGCCGCCGCCCGAGGTCTTCGCCGCGTACGCCGCGACCGGGAAGTCCGAGGAACCGGCGTCGGCACCACCGGCGCGCAGCCGGGTCTGGGCCTGCTGGTCGTTGTCGAAGGCCTCGATCGAGAGCTTCTTGCCGGCCGGACACTTCTTCGCCTGGGCCTTGGCGAGGTCGTTGGAGACCGTGTTGCGCTGCACCACGACCTTCTTGCCGCACAGGTCGTCCCAGGTCTTGATCGACTGGTCCGAGCCCTGCTTGGTGTAGATCGAGACGCCCGCGGTGAAGTAGTCGATGAAGTCGACGCCCTCGCCGACCTTCTTGCCGGTCTCGGCGTCGACACCCTCCTGGCGGTCCTTGGTGTCCGTCATCGCCGACATCGCGATGTCGTACCGCTTGGAGCGCAGGCCGGTGAGCAGCGTGTCGAACGTGCCGTTCTCGAACTCGAACTTCACGCCGAGCTGCTTGCCCATGGCGTCGGCGAGATCGGGGTCGATGCCCACCGTCTTGCCGGAGTCGTCCTTGAACTCGACCGGCGCGTACGCGATGTCCGAGCCGACCTTGATGACGCCCTTGTCGCGGACGGCCTTGGGCAGCTTGTCGGCCAGCGGGGCCGCGCTGGAGTCGGCGGTGTCGGAACTGCCGCTGTCCTTGTCCTTGGTCTGGTCACCGCAGCCGGTGAGCAGCAGGGCGCCTGCGACCGCGATCGCACCGACCGCGGCTATCCGGGACTGCGCGGCGGTCGTACGACGGGTGGAGCGTGCGGTCATGGTGGGTTCCTCCGGCGGGTGGGTGGAGTTGCCGATGGGTCGGCAGTAGCCGATGGGTCGACGAGAACACACACCTTCGGGTGTCGCGACCTCGTGTGATTAGGGCATCTTGCCATTCGGACTCGTCCCTTCAGGGTGCCCGCCATGTCAAAATCGGATAACGGGTGACCCCCTGACCGGACCGAAGCGGTCCGGCTCGACCGGATCTTGTGCGGAAAACCCCCGCGAGGGCCGGAGGATCTCCGGTGGAACCCGCTGTGCGAGCGGCCACTTCCGCGCACTTGCGACATCAGGACGCCTATCGGTGGATTATTCGCGAAGTGGGCTTGTTCGATGTATTCGGTCATGAGTCATGTCACCGGTATGTGACCTTCGCGCTCCGGTATACGGGTCCGGGCTCCGTGATGTGCGGGTCCCGGCCCTCCGGCGCGCGAGCTTCGGCCGCCCGCGTGTGACCTTCGCTCTATGGACTCGTCCGCGGTGCGGTCCGTCCGGTAAGAAGGTTCCTTACACCCCTCATCCGGGGCTCAGGGCGCGTGTGCGGCGCGCCCGTCGCGCATGTTCCGCACTTAACAGTCATCAGGGACATGCGCGGTGCCCGCCCGCTCCTCACCAGGAGCGGCAACCCTCAACCATGAAGACTTAAGGGGTAAAACAAAGTGGCAGCGGAGATCGTCAATCCTCGCAGCGACAGCAGTACGGATCAGGACGGCGGGGCCGAGCCCTTCGATTCCTTCGACCCGGCGTTCGCGCTGCACCGTGGCGGGAAGATGGCCGTGCAGGCCACCGTGCCCGTCCGTGACAAGGACGACCTGTCCCTCGCGTACACGCCCGGCGTCGCGAAGGTCTGCATGGCCATCGCGGAGCAGCCGGAACTCGTCCACGACTACACGTGGAAGTCGTCCGTGGTCGCCGTGGTGACGGACGGGACCGCCGTGCTCGGTCTCGGTGACATCGGGCCCGAGGCCTCGCTCCCCGTCATGGAGGGCAAGGCGATCCTGTTCAAGCAGTTCGGCGGGGTCGACGCCGTGCCGATCGCGCTGGACTGCACGGGCGTCGACGAGATCGTCGAGACCGTCGTGCGGCTCGCGCCGTCCTTCGGCGGAGTGAACCTGGAGGACATCTCGGCACCCAGGTGCTTCGAGATCGAGCGCCGGCTGCAGGAACGGCTGGACATCCCCGTCTTCCACGACGACCAGCACGGTACGGCCGTCGTGACGCTGGCGGCCCTGCGGAACGCGGCGCGGCTGACCGGGCGCTCGCTCGGCCAGCTGCGTGCCGTGATCTCGGGCGCCGGCGCGGCCGGGGTGGCCATCGCCAAGTTCTTGCTGGAGGCGGGGCTCGGGGATGTCGCCGTCGCGGACCGCAAGGGGATCGTGTCGGTCGACCGGGACGATCTGACGCCGGTCAAGCGGGATCTCGCGGTCATGACCAACAAGGCGGGTCTTTCCGGCTCGCTGGAGGCCGCGCTCGCCGGGGCCGACGTCTTCATCGGCGTCTCCGGCGGTACGGTGCCGGAGGCGGCCGTGGCCTCCATGGCCGAGGGCGCTTTCGTGTTCGCCATGGCGAACCCGAATCCCGAGGTGCATCCCGATGTCGCCCACAAGTACGCGGCGGTCGTCGCCACCGGGCGGTCGGACTATCCGAACCAGATCAACAACGTGCTGGCGTTCCCCGGGATCTTCGCGGGGGCGCTGCAGGTGCGGGCCTCCCGGATCACCGAGGGGATGAAGATCGCTGCGGCCGAGGCGTTGGCTGCGGTCGTCGGGGACGACCTGGCCGCGGACTATGTGATTCCGTCGCCGTTCGACGAGCGGGTCGCTCCGGCGGTCACGGCGGCGGTTGCCGCGGCGGCGCGGGCGGAGGGTGTGGCTCGGCGGTAGCGGTCGTCTCTTTCTGGTCAGCGGCCGGCGGTCAGCGGCCAGTGGTTGGTGGCCACTGGCCACCGGCTGCTGGCGTGTGCCCGAAGTTTTTTCTGTGGTTCGGCTGGGCGGGTGGCCGAGGGTCCGTCCGGCGGGTAAGCGGGCGCGGGCGCGGGCGCCGGTGGGGGTTGCTCGCGCCGTTCCCCGCGCCCCTGGACGAAGCGGGGCTGCGCCCCGGCTTGTGCCTTTGGGGGCGCGGGGAACGGCGCGGCCAGCCATGACGGCGGGAAAGCCGGTGCATTCAGGGGCGCGGGGAACGGCGCGATCTTTTGGGGTGAGGGCCCGCCCGTGGGGGACGCGTGTCACAGGTGGGACCGGTTCCGTCGGACGCACCCGCCGCCTAGGGTCGGCACATGTTCGCTGCCTACGCCGCCCGTATCGACCGCGACCAGCCCTTGAACGGCCTTGAGTCGGGTGACCGCCCCGCTCCCGGGGCCCGCCCCGGCTGGACGACCGTGAACGTCAAGGCCGCCTCCCTGAACCATCACGACCTCTGGTCGCTGCGCGGGGTCGGCCTCGCCGAGGACAAGCTGCCGATGATCCTCGGGTGCGATGCCGCGGGGATCGACGAGGACGGCAACGAGGTCGTCCTGCACTCCGTCATCGGGCAGACGGGCCACGGGGTCGGCCCGAAGGAGCCACGCTCCATCCTCACCGAGCGCTACCAGGGAACCTTCGCGGAACAGGTCTCGGTCCCCACCTGGAACGTCCTGCCCAAGCCCGCCGAGCTCTCCTTCGAAGAGGCCGCCTGCCTGCCCACCGCCTGGCTGACGGCGTACCGCATGCTCTTCACCAACGCGGGGGTACGACCCGGCGACTCGGTTCTCGTCCAGGGAGCCGGCGGCGGTGTCGCCACGGCCGCGATCGCGCTCGGCAAGGCCGCGGGGCTGCGGGTCTTCGCCACCAGCCGGGACGAGGCGAAGCGCAAGCGCGCCCTGGAACTCGGCGCCGTCGAAGCCGTGGAGCCCGGCGCCCGGCTGCCGCACCGCGTGGACGCCGTCATCGAGACCGTCGGCGCCGCCACCTGGTCCCACTCGGTCAAGTCCCTGAAGCCGGGCGGCACCCTGGTCATCTCGGGTGCCACGAGCGGTGACCGGCCCCCGCACGCCGAGCTGACCCGCATCTTCTTCCTCGAACTCAAGGTCGTCGGCTCCACGATGGGCACGAAGGACGAGCTGGAGGATCTGCTGTCCTTCTGCGCCGCCACCGGCGTCCGCCCCGTCATCGACGAGGTCCTCCCGCTGGACCGTGCCCGCGAGGGCTTCGAGCGGATGGAGTCCGGCGAACTCTTCGGCAAGGTCGTGCTGACCACCTCCTGACACCTCCACCTCCTGAAACCCTCCACCTCCTGACACCCCCTGGCTTCTGACCCCCTGGTTTCTGCTACTCCCTGGATCGTCAACCAGCGTTGACAATGACTTTGGTGTCAATCTAAGTTGACGTCATGACCGAAGCAACGGATCTCGCCGAGCGCGCGGGCGACCGCGATCCGCGGATCGGGCTGCGGGCCGTCTCCGCGTTGCGGCGGCTCCTGGAGCAGCTCGAAGCGGTGCAGGTGCGCAGTGCGCGCAATCAGGGTTGGTCGTGGCAGGAGATCGCCGCGGAACTGGGTGTCAGCAGGCAGGCTGTGCACAAGAAGTACGGGAGGCAGTGATGTTCGAACGGTTCACCAAGGACGCCCGCGCGGTGGTCCTTGGCGCGGTCGGCCATGCCGAGCGCCTGGACGCGGAGACGGTCGAGGAACAGCACCTGCTGCTGGCGCTCCTCGACCGCGAGGCCAGCCGTGCGTCGTTCGCCCTGACGTCGCTGGGGCTCGGAGGACGAAGGGAGTCCGTCCAGCGCGCTCTGGCCGAGGCGCGCCGTCGCGGCGGGCTCTCCCGCGCCGACACCGACGCCCTCTCGGGGATGGGCATCGACGTCTCGGCGATCGTCTCCCGTGTCGAGGAGGCCCACGGAGAGGGCGCCTTGGAGGCCGCCCACGGGAACGTGAAGGGGGTTGGGAAGGGCGACGGCAACGACAGTGGGCGTGGCAAGGGGTGGTGGGCCGGCTTCGTCGGTCAGCGGCGCCCCTTCGCCCGAGGTGCCAAGGACGTCCTCACCGAGTCCCTGCGCATGGCCCTCGCCGAGCAGGACCGGCACATCGGCGACGAGCATCTCCTTCTCGCCCTCGCCGCCCGACGCGGCGTCCCGTCGGAGGTCCTGGCCGACCACGGCGTGACCTACGTGGCGCTGCGGCGCGTGCTGTACGGCGGGGGAGAGGCGAAGGCGGGCTGAGAGGGTGAGGCGGCCCGCTCCTGGACCGCCTCACCCGTCGGTCAGCCCTTGGGCGTCCGCAGCACCGCACCTATGTGCGCCGCCGCCGATGACAGGTGCCGGCGGGCATCGCGCAGTTGTTGCTCCGTCACCCCGTGATCGCGGGCCGCGTCGCGGATGTCGTCGCGGAAGCGGTCCAGCAGGCGGTCCAGGTCCCGGGCGGGATCGCCCGTGGAGTCCTCATGGGCCCAGGAGGGCTCATAACCGGCGGGGAAGTCCTCAGGAGTGTCCGTGTAGTCGGGCTTCCTCGTCTCCGTCCCGGCGCCCGTCCCTGCGCCCGTCCCGGACCTGCCGAAGCCGAAGTCCTTTCCGAACTCCTTGCCGAAGTCCTTGCCGAAATCGCCGAACTCCTTGGCGAGCTCGGTGAGGCCCTCCCGGACACCTGTCGGCCAGTCGCCCCGGGTGAAGTGGTCCTGCACCTGGTCCTGGACGCGCTTGGCGATGCGCTGGAGCTCCTCCTGCGCCTGCGCCCGGACCCGCTCCTGAGCCTCCTTCGCCTGGTGCCGGGTCCGCTGGGCCTCCTCGCGGGCCCGCCGGCTCTCGTCCTTGGCGCGCCGGGCCTGCTCCTTCCACTCCTGCTTGACGCGACGCATCTCCTCCTTGGCGACGCGCCAGGCTTCCTTGTCCCCGAGGTCCGTGAAGTCGCCGCCCGCGCCCTCGTGCTCGCCGTGCGCCTTGGCGCCGGCTCCTGTGGAACCCCGCCGCGCCTCGCTCGCCGCAGCCCGCATCTCGCGGCGCAGATCCCCCGCGGCGCCGCGCACGTCGGCACGGATCTCCGCGGCCAGCTCGGCGACCGATTCACGGATCTCCAGCTCCAGGTCGGCCAGTTCGCCGCTGCGGTCGGCCAGCTCGGCACGGCCGGCGTCCGTGATCGCGTACACCTTCCGGCCGCCCTCGGTGGTGTGGGTGACCAGGCCCTCGGCCTCCAGCTTGGCCAGCCGGGGGTAGACGGTGCCGGCCGACGGCGCGTACAGCCCCTGGAAGCGCTCCTCCAGGAGGCGGATCACTTCGTAACCGTGGCGTGGTGCCTCGTCGAGCAGCTTGAGCAGGTAGAGCCGCAGGCGGCCATGGGCAAAGACGGGAGCCATGTCAGAGCCCCTTCTGGTGGGTCGGGCCGTCGGGTGATCCGTCGGTGGCGTCGGTGCCGGTGGCGGCGTCGGCGGCTGGGTGTTGCGCGGGGGTGGAGAGGGTGGCTGACGCGGGCGTCCCGGAGGTGGGTCCGGTTCCGGACGGGTCAGGAGCCGTGTCCTGCGAGCCATCTTCCCCGACGTCGGCCTTCTTCTCGAAATCCACTTCCTCGTCCCACGGTTCGTCCTCCGCCGGGGGCCTGCGCAACAGTGCGATCGAACCGGAGACGGTGGTCGCCTTCAGGCGGCCGTTCCCCGCGCCGAGCCTGCCGGTGATCTTCTTGGCGCCCCACTGGCCGTTGATCCGCAGGTCCTCGAAGGCGCTGGAGACCGTGCCGCTCGCCGAGTCCACCTGGATCTCCGCGTCCGCCGGATGCGGCAGACGGACGGCGATCTCCCCCGAGATGCTGGTCAGGCGAATGTCACTGGACCGGCCCGCCGGGTCCAGGTCGACGATCACGGAGCCACTGACCGAGTCGACCCGCACGGAAGGGCTGGAGCCCTCGATGACGGTCAGGTCGCCGGAGACGGAGTTGAGCCGGAGGTCGCCGGTGAGGGCCTGGACCTCCACGTTCCCCGACACCGTGTCCGCGCGGACCGGGCCCGAGAGGCCCACGAGTGTGGTGTCGCCTGAGATGCCCTTCACCACCGCCCGGCCGTCGATGCCGGAGACCACGGCGGTGGCGCCGACCACGCCCACCTCGACGCGTGTGCGGGCGGGTACGGCCAGGGAGACCAGCGCGCTGCGGCGCCAGCCCTTGGGGTCGAGCCACTTGAGGAAGCCCTTCCAGGGCAGGTCCTCGTACGCGACCGTGAGTGTGCCGTTCTTGTGGGTGACTATCAGGGGCGGTCCCTCTATCGAGGAGACTTCGAGGCGGGCGGGGCCCTCGTCGATCCCTACGACGTTCACCGTGCCGTTGGCGATGCGCACGTGGAGAGCCGTCACCGGTTCGTCGAATGTGAGCTTCCTTGGCTCTGCGACGGACCACTCGGACATGGTGCTGACCTCCTCGGCCGGGGCGTGGCGCATGACGCGCCATATCGCGTCTTCTGATAGACACGATATATCGCGGGTTGGGGAAGTCAAGGTGCTCGTTCTGGTGAGCTGTGGGCGTTAATGGCGTCAAATGTGGATAATTTGCCCTCGGGGGCTCGTCGGGGGGCGTGGTGCCGGTAGTTGCGATTGCTGCTGCCGCCTCGTGGCGGGGGCGTCTCGGCATGGAGCGGCCGGGTGTTTTTCGCCCCCGCCGCCCCTACCCGTTCCCGTCACTGATCGAGGGCTCCGCCCCCAGGCCCCCGTTTTCGCGCTTCGCGCTCGTCCTCTAGCGCCGGACGGGCTGGAAGTGTCGCTTGGCGCTCGTCCTCTAGCGCCGGACGGGCTGGAAGTGTCGCTTGGCGCTCGTCCTCAAGCGCCGGACGGGCTGGAGTGGCTGCAGTGGCTGTAAGGGTTGGGGGGGGTGCCTCTATGTCCTTCGTCAAGGCACCCCTGTCGGGTTTGGGGTGATTCAGGCTTGCTGGGGTCATGCGGCGAGTTCAACGTCCGCAGG
>NZ_JBIUVD010000003.1:0-292865 GCF_044742785.1 Streptomyces sp. NPDC087844
GTGGAAGTATCATCCGGTATTAGACCCCGTTTCCAGGGCTTGTCCCAGAGTGAAGGGCAGATTGCCCACGTGTTACTCACCCGTTCGCCACTAATCCCCACCGAAGTGGTTCATCGTTCGACTTGCATGTGTTAAGCACGCCGCCAGCGTTCGTCCTGAGCCAGGATCAAACTCTCCGTGAATGTTTTCCCGTAATCGGGACAACATCATGAGAGCGGAACAGTCAACCGGAATAAGGAAGACTGTTCACAGCGTCCTCGCTGATGCGCCTACCAGGTGTTACCCCGGCAGGACTTTTTCAAAGGAACCTCCACCCACCACGATGTGGTGGACGGGGTATCAACATATCTGGCGTTGATTTTTGGCACGCTGTTGAGTTCTCAAGGAACGGACGCTTCCTTTGTACTCACCCTCTCGGGCTTTCCTCCGGGCGCTTCCCTTCGGTCTTGCGTTTCCGACTCTATCAGACCGTTTCCGGTTCCGATTTCCTCGGTGCTTTCCAGGTTTTCGCTTTCGCGTTTCCCTTTCCGGCGAGTCCGACTCTACCAGACCCTTTCAGGCCCGATTCCCAGTCGGTGGGATTTGCCTATTGACCTTGCGGCCTTTCGACATTCACTACGTTAGCCGATCCCCTCGGCAACTCATAATCGAGTTCCGCGAGTTCGAATTCAGGCACGCGGACATGCTGAATGGACCCTCGCTGAGAGGAAGTCGTAGGTAGTGGGTTGGCCACTTCCGGCTGCTGGCTGAACGCAGTACCCGGTTCAAGCGGCTCGGGCTACGTTACGTATCGCCCAAGGGCGAGTCAAGTTCGGCGGCGGCGAGGGGTGTGGGCCCGATAAGGGCTCACCGTCGGGTCGCTGGTGATCCAGAAGCGCCACGGGTGGACACCTCCGTCGCCGGACACTCCGGTACGCGGACCGCTGAGTACCTGGTCGGAAGGCACAGGGGTGCCGTGGAGAAGGCGCAGCGGTGAACTCTGCGAGGCACATGCGTCCGTGCCGTCGAGGGACCGGTCGACCCCCAGGGCCGTGGCCAGACGGGCCGGGCCTTTGGCCAGTTCTCGGTCGTGTCGGGCCGAAAGTCGACGTTTGCGAGCCACCTCGACACCTTCGGTGATCTCTCCCGCGCGGAGCAGGACCGCGCCAGCCCTGCCCTCCGGGCCACAGACCAGGTTCATGCAGTGCCACATGCCGTAGGTGAAGTAGACGTACACGTACCCGGGCGGACCGAACATCACCGCGTTGCGGGCCGTGGGGCCGCGGAACGCGTGGGAGCCGGGATCGTTCGCGCCGTCGTAGGCCTCGACCTCTGTGATGCGCAGCTCGATCGGATCGGTCGAACCGTCCGGGTCCGTGCGCACGAGTACGCGCCCCAGGAGGTCGGGGGCGACCTCAAGTACAGGTCGGTCGAAGAAGTCCCGGGCGAGGGGCGTACGGTCAGGGGCCGCGATCATGGCTTATGAGCGTACTTCACACGTCCGAGTGCGTGCGGGGTGGTCAGGGAGCGCCCGTTTTGCCAGGGTGAGGGCGCGGAACCGGACCCGGCTGGATCGCGTATGTATGGATCAAGGATCCGATCCGGACCGAACAACAACGGGGCGTTGCCCGAAAGAGGAGAAGACGATGGGGTTCAAGCGGCTGCTTGCGAGCCTGGGTGCCGGTGGGGCTTCGGTCGAGACGGAGCTGACCGAGGTCAACGTCGTTCCGGGCGGTGTCGTCCAGGGTGAGGTGCGGATCCAGGGCGGGTCCGTGAGCCAGCGGATCGAGGGACTGTCGGTCGGGCTGCAGGCCAAGGTCGAGGTCGAGGGCAGCGACGACCAGGAGTACAAGCAGAACATCGAGTTCACGAAGCTCCAGCTCGGCGGTGCCTTCGAGCTCCAGGCCAACGGCGTGCACGCGGTACCGTTCGGTCTTGAGATCCCGTGGGAGACGCCGATCACGAACATCGCCGGTCAGTCGCTGCGCGGCATGAACATCGGTGTGACCACGGAGCTGGCCATCGCGCGCGCGGTGGACTCCGGTGACCTGGACCCGATCAGCGTGCACCCGCTGCCGGCGCAGCAGGCGCTGCTGGACGCCTTCCTCCAGCTGGGCTTCCGCTTCAAGAGCGCGGACCTGGAGAAGGGGCACATCCGGGGCACGCGGCAGAAGCTGCCGTTCTACCAGGAGATCGAGTTCTTCCCGCCGCAGCAGTACCGCGGGCTCAACCAGGTCGAGCTGACCTTCGTCGCGGACGACCGCGAGATGGACGTCGTCCTGGAGATGGACAAGAAGCCGGGTCTGTTCAGCGAGGGCAGCGACTCCTTCCGCTCCTTCCAGGTCGGGCTCAACGACTTCCAGGGCACGGACTGGGCCGCGTACCTCAACCAGTGGCTGTCCGAGGTGGGCAGCCGCCGCAACTGGTTCTGAGTCCGCGAGGCCGCGCTTCTCCGTGGCTTGCTCCCCTCCCGTCGTGCCGTCGTACGCGGCTCCCGCGGAGAGCTGACCTTTCACTGAGTGTTTGCCCGTCCCTGGTCTTGGAATTGATCAGGGGCGGGCATTTTTATTGCGTTGTCCATCTCGGCGTGCCCGGCCAGAGTTGATCCACGCCCGCCAGGTGGTGGGCCGGTGCGCATGGGAGGTGGGCTGGATGCGGGACACGCTGGTGCTGAACGCGAGCTTCGAGCCGCTGTCGACGGTGACGTTGAACCGAGCCGTCGTTCTGGTGCTGCAGGACAAGGCGGTCGTCGAGCAGGCCCACCCCGAACTGCGTATGCGCGGAGCCGCGCTGGACATACCCGCGCCCCGGGTGATCAGGCTCTGCCGTTATGTGCGGGTGCCCTTCCGAAGACAAGCACCGTGGTCGCGGCGGGGTGTGCTGGTGCGTGACCGGCACAAGTGCGCGTACTGCGGTCGGCGGGCGACCACGGTGGACCATGTGGTGCCGCGGGCTCAGGGGGGTCAGGACTCGTGGCTGAACACGGTTGCGTCGTGTGCGGAGGACAATCACCGGAAGGCGGCTCGGACGCCTGACCAGGCCGGGATGCCGTTGTTGCGGCGGCCGTTCGAGCCCACACCGGCGGACGCGATGTTGCTGGCGCTGGGACGGGATGATCTTGAGGCTTTGCCTGAGTGGCTCGCGCAGCCGGCGTGAGCGGGGGTTCGGGGGCGGAGCCCCTGAGACAGTGACGGGAACGAGCAGGGGCTCACCTCTTGTGAGGTGAGCCTCTGTGTGTGTTCGGACGAGGTCAGTCCACTGAGGGCTTTTCTCGGCGTTCTGTGCCGCCGCCGCCCTGTTTGCCGCCCATCGGGCCCATGTTGCCCATGTTGCCCATGGCGCCGCTCAGGCCCTTGAGCGCGTCGCCGATCTCGCTGGGGACGATCCAGAGCTTGTTCGCGTCGCCTTCGGCGATCTTCGGCAGCATCTGGAGGTACTGGTAGGCGAGGAGCTTCTCGTCCGCGTCACCGGCGTGGATGGACTCGAAGACCGTACGAATCGCCTGGGCCTCGCCCTCGGCGCGCAGTGCGGCGGCGCGGGCCTCGCCCTCGGCACGGAGGATCGCGGACTGCTTCTCGCCCTCCGCGGTGAGGATCTGCGACTGGCGGATACCTTCCGCGGTGAGGATCGCCGCGCGCTTGTCACGGTCGGCGCGCATCTGCTTCTCCATCGAGTCCTGGATGGAGGTGGGCGGCTCGATCGCCTTGAGCTCGACGCGGTTGACGCGGATGCCCCACTTGCCGGTGGCCTCGTCGAGGACACCGCGCAGGGCCGCGTTGATCTCCTCGCGGGAGGTCAGGGTCCGCTCCAGGTCCATGCCGCCGATGATGTTGCGGAGCGTGGTGACGGTGAGCTGCTCGATCGCCTGGATGTAGCTGGCGACCTCGTAGGTCGCGGCGCGGGCGTCGGTCACCTGGTAGTA
This sequence comes from Streptomyces sp. NPDC087844, assembly GCF_044742785.1. Lineage (NCBI taxonomy): Bacteria > Bacillati > Actinomycetota > Actinomycetes > Kitasatosporales > Streptomycetaceae > Streptomyces > Streptomyces sp. NPDC087844. The sequence continues at coordinate 3,902 of NZ_JBIUVD010000003.1, forward strand.
GATGACGGTGTCGATGTTCACGACCAGGTTGTCCTGGGTGATCACCGGCTGGGGCGGGAACGGCACGACCTGCTCACGGAGGTCGATGCGGTTGCGGATCGAGTCGATGAACGGGACGACGATGTTGAGTCCCGCGTTCAGAGTCCGCGTGTAGCGGCCGAAGCGCTCGACGATGGCGGCGCTGGCCTGGGGAATGACTTGGATGGTCTTGATCAACGCGATGAAGACCAACACCACCAGAATGATCAGGACGATGATGATCGGTTCCATCGTGGCTCCCCGTACCCTTCTCCGCCTCGGTGCTTCCGGAAAATCTCGTGACTGCCGAAGATCTCGTAACTGTCGAGGATCTTGCTGGACGAGTGTGTCAGACCACAACTCGCCACGTGCGACGTTCCGTTCACTGGACGCCTCGGGAGGTCACAGAACGATCGCCGTGGCTCCCTCGATCTCCACGACATCCACTTCCTGGCCCACGTCGTAGGCGCGTGTGGTGTCGAGCGAGCGTGCGGACCAGATCTCGCCCGCGAGTTTGATCCGGCCTCCCGAACCGTCCACTCTCTCCAGGACGACGGCCTGCTTGCCTTTCAACGCGTCGATGCCCGAGGCCAGTTGGGGCCGTTGGGCCCGATGCCGGGCCGCCACGGGCCGTACCACCGCGATGAGCGCGACCGAGACGGCGGCGAAGACGACGACCTGGAGGACCACACCGCCTCCCAGCCCCGCGGTCACGGCACCCGCGACGGCGCCGACGGCCAGCATTCCGAATTCCGGCATCGCGGTCACGACCAACGGGATTCCGAGCCCGGCCGCGCCGATCAGCCACCACACCCATGCGTCGATGTCGTTCACATGGTCATGGTAGGTCCGCGGGTCCCGTCCCCGACAGGGCGCCGACCCTGTTGGGACGGGTGTTTCCGGTTGTCAGGAGAGGTTCGTCAGGACAGCGGGAGGCCTTGGGCGGTCCAGCGGTCTCCGGTTTGGCTGACGACGAGCGGGAGGCCGAAGCACAACGAGAGGTTGCGCGAGGTGAGTTCCAGTTCCAGGGGTCCTGCCGCGAGCACCTTGCCCTGGCGGATCATCAGGACGTGGGTGAAGCCGGGGGCGATCTCCTCGACATGGTGTGTGACCATGATCATGGAGGGGGCGATCGGGTCGCGGGCGAGGCGGCCGAGACGGCGTACGAGGTCCTCGCGGCCGCCGAGGTCGAGGCCGGCGGCGGGCTCGTCGAGGAGCAGCAGCTCGGGGTCGGTCATCAGCGCGCGGGCGATGAGGGTGCGCTTGCGCTCGCCCTCGGAGAGCGTGCCGAACCTGCGGTCCACGAACTCGGTCATCCCGAGGCGGTCGAGGAAGGCGCGGGCGCGCTGCTCGTCGACGTCCTCGTAGTCCTCGTGCCAGCCGGCCGTCATGCCGTACGCGGCGGTCAGCACCGTCTGCAGGACGGTCTGGCGCTTGGGGAGCTTGTCGGCCATGGCGATGCCGGCCACGCCGATCCGCGGGCGCAGCTCGAAGACGTCGACCTTGCCGAGGGTCTCACCGAGGATGGTGGCGGTGCCCTGGCTGGGGAAGAGGTAGCTGGAGGCGAGGTTGAGGAGGGTCGTCTTTCCGGCGCCGTTGGGTCCGAGGATGACCCAGCGCTCGCCTTCCTTGACCGACCAGGAGACCTGGTCCACCAGAGCCCGGCCCTCTCGGACCACGGATACGTCCTCAAGCTCCAGTACATCGCTCATGAGCGCGCTGTCTCCCATTGCAGTCTCGGCCGTCGCTGACGTCTGTGGACGCAGCCCCCAGGGAAAACCTACGCCACCGGTCCACCCGTCCAATCCATCGGCCGGTCCTTAAGCGGTTCCTTAAAGTGGGAGGCATGCTTTCGGAACCACGTTCAGGACGGTTGGCGGCATGGGGAAACGCACTGTTGGCCGGATTGGTCTCACCGGATGACGCAGTCGTCGCCATTGTCGGTGAGGACGCCGTGCACCGGGTCGCCGGGCTGCCCGGCGAGACGGGACCCGTCGGGCTCTCGCTCGCCCTGGGGCGGCTGCGCGCGCTCGGGGCGACCGGTCTGCGGGTCGCGCTGCCCGCGCCGGGGCATCCGCTCGGGCTGAGCGGTCCGCCGGATTTCAACGCGCGCGCCCTGGAGGCCGAGGAGGCCGTCGTCTGTCACGGGGTCGGTCTCGGGCTCGTGCCCGAGGTGTACGAGGCCGGGCCCGACGGTGATGTGCATGTGGAGGTCGGCTGGCACTGTCTGCCGGTGCGCGAGGCGCCGCCCGCCGATGTGCCGTCCCTCGGGGAGGCGGAGCGGGAGCTCGCGGAAGCGCTGCGTGACGCGACCGAGGTGCTGTCGCGGCTCGATGTGGCGGGCTCGGGCCCGGTCGCCGAGGCGGCGCTCGACGCGTACCGGGCACGGGCCGAGCGGGACGGCGAGGTACTCGCGCCCGGCTACCCGCCCAGAGCGGTGCGGGTGTTGGCGCTGTCCCGCCGTGTCGGGCTGCTGGTCTCGGTGGCGTACGGCAACGGGCACGGCGGGGCCGTCAGCGCATCGGAGATGGCCGCGCGCTCGGAGGCGCTGCGCCCGGTCGAACGGACGGCCAGGCGGGCTCAGGTGGCGGCGTACAACGCGTTCGTGGAGGAGCGGGAGCGCGGGGTGCGCTGAGGGCCGGACCCGGGTGCGGACGGGCAACCCCGGGAAAGGCCGAGGGCCCCGCGGTCCGTGTGGTCCGCGGGGCCCTCGGTCGGGCGGAACGTCAGTCGTTGACGCCCTCGTTGCCGAAGGTCGGGTTCAGGAGTCCGATCACATTGATGCTGTCTCCGACGAGGTTGACGGGGACGTGGATCGGGACCTGGATCGCGTTGCCCGAGGCGACGCCCGGTGACTTCACGGCAGCGCCGTCGGCCTCCGAGTCGGCGACAGCGGCACCGGCCGAGGCACCCGCTGCGATACCGGCGACGGTGACGGCCAGGGCGGCCTTCTTGGCGATGTTCATGAAAAGCGTTCCTCCTGCGATTGCGTATCCGGCCCTGCCGCGGGCCGTAGCCTGAGCAACGTCCGCGGGGTGTGGACGGCACGGCGGGTGAGCGCGTTCTGCCCGTTCGGGCCAGTGGTCCGACCAGCCGAAAAACGGACCGGCCTCCCAGGCGAACCTGGAAGGCCGGTGGTCACTTGCCCCGGGGCGTACGTCAGCCGTTGAAGCCGTGGTTGCCGAACGCCGGGTTCAGGACGCCGATGACGTTCACGGTGTTGCCGACCGCGTTCACGGGGATGGCGACCGGGACCTGGACGAGGTTGCCCGAGGCGACACCCGGCGAGCCCACGGCCTTGCCGGCGGCGTGCGCACCGTCGGTGGCGGAGGCGAAACCGGCACCGGCGGCAACGAGGCCACCGGCCACCATCGTGACGGCAGCGGCCTTCTTCAGGTTCTTCACTTCTGAGCCCTCTCCTTGTGAACCACTGCGGCAAAGCGCCGCAGCACGCACTGGAGAACGGCGGCGACCGAAGAAGGATGCGCCATCCGGGTGACATTCCCACTACGGTATGAATCTCAGTCCGGAGGGAGACCCTCCGCATTGCCGTGCCGAAGGCCGGCCGCCGTACGGATCAGCAGGTCATCAGCCCGCCACACCGTGGCGTACGGCCCACAGCGCGGCCTGGGTGCGGTCGGAGAGGTCGAGCTTCATCAGAATGTTCGAGACATGCGTCTTGACGGTCTTCTCGGAGAGGACGAGGGCGCGGGCTATCTCGCGGTTGGAGCGGCCGTCGGCGATCAGGCCGAGCACCTCGCGCTCCCGCTCTGTGAGCGAACCGCCTCTCCCCTGGGTGTAGTTGGTGCCCTCCTGGGACAGCAGGGCACCGGCCACCTCGGGCTGCAGCAGGATGTGCCCGGCGTGGACCGAGCGGATGGCTCCGGCGAGCGCGTCCGGGTCCACGTCCTTGTAGACATAGCCCGCGGCGCCCGCGCGCAGGGCCGGGATCACCGTGCGCTGCTCGGTGAAGCTGGTGACGACGAGCACGCGCGCGGGGTTGTCCAGTTCGCGGAGCCTGCGCAGGGCCTCCACGCCGTCCATGCCCGGCATCTTGACGTCCATGAGGACGATGTCGGGCTGCAACTCCTCGGCTCGGGCGACTCCTTCGGCGCCGTCGGACGCCTCCCCCACGACCTCGATGTCGTCCTGCACCTCAAGGAAGGTGCGCAGTCCCCGGCGGACGACCTGGTGGTCGTCGACGAGCAGCACCTTGATTGCGTCAGCCACCAGGGACCTCCATCTCGATCGTGGTGCCCTTGCCGGGCGCCGATTCCACGGTGAGCTCGCCACCGACGCCGTTGCTCCGGTCGCGCATGGAGACCAGACCGAGGTGGCGTCCCGCGCGGCGGGTCGCCTTGGGTTCGAAGCCGCCGCCGTCGTCCGTGACGCGCAGGACGGCACCCGGACCGCGCTTCTCCACGGTGACGTCGACGCGGGCCGCGCCCGAGTGCCGCAACGCGTTGTGCAGCGCCTCCTGGGCGACCCGCAGCATGGCCTCCTCCTGGGCAGCGGGCAGCGCGCGGACACCGCGGCTGTCGAAGGTCACGCGCGCGGAGTGGGCCCGGTCGAGGACCTGTATCTGGGTGCGCAAGGTGGCGACCAGGCCGTCCTCGTCGAGGGCGGCGGGGCGCAACTCGACGACCGCGGCGCGCAGTTCGTCGGCGGCCTCGGCGGCGAGGGCGGCGACCTGCTGGAGTTCGCCCTTGGCGCGGCCGGGGTCGCGGTCCACCAGGGCCGCGGCGGCCTGGGCGGTCAGGCGCAGGGAGAACAGCTTCTGGCTGACGGCGTCGTGCAGTTCGTGGGCGAGGCGGGAGCGCTCCTCGGCGATGGTCAGCTCACGGCTGCGCTCGTACAGGCGGGCGTTCGTGAGGGCGATCGCGGCGTGCTGGGCGAGGATCCCCAGGAGTTCCTCGTCGTCCTCGGTGAAACCGCAGCCGCCTTCCGGCTCGGGGCAGGTCTTGTTCGCGAGGAAGAGGGCGCCGATGACCTCGTCGCCGTCGCGGATGGGCAGGCCCAGGAAGTCGGACATGTCGGGATGGGCGGCGGGCCAGCCCTCGAAGCGCGGGTCCTTGCGGACGTCGGCGAGGCGCTCCGGGCGGGCCTCGTGCAGCATCGCGGCGAGGATGCCGTGCTGGCGCGGGAGCGGGCCGATGGCCTTCCACTGGGCGTCGCTGACACCGTCGACGACGAACTGGGCGAAGCCCCCGTGGTCGTCGGGGACCCCCAGAGCCGCGTACTGCGCGTCGAGCAGTTCGCGGGCGGAGGCGACGATCGTCTTGAGGACGTCGCGCACCTCCAGGTGCCTGCTCATGGCCAGCAGCGCGGTGCTCACCGCGAGCAGGCCCGACCGGGGTCCATGACTCATGGCCTCACGGTACCGGCGGGGTGTGACAGCGCGTATCCGCCTTGCGGCGCCCCCGGCCCGGTCCGCCGGACCTAGGGCGAAGGACCCCCGCGCACTGCGGCCCGCGCATGAGGCGGCGACGGTCTTCGGGTTCCTATGTCGAGGACAGCCGCCCGGAGCGGCGGGGGCGGGCCCGCGGGGGCGGAGGCGCGGTTGCCGGGGAATGTACGGCTCGTACTGGAGGAGCCGCTGTCCGGGCGGAGCGCGGCTGCGGTGGGGGCGGGTCTCGGATGCCGACGTGCCGGGGCTGCTGCAACGGCACGGGAGGCCCATTCGCTACTCCGCTACGGACCGGGACCAGCCGCCGGCCGCGTACCGGACCGTTTTCGCGCTGCCGTCCGCCGACGGGGCGGGGAGCGTGGAGACGCCGAGCGCGGCGCGGCCCTTCACCGCGCGGCTGGTGGCGGAGCTGGTGAGCCGTGGTGTGCGGTTCGCGCCCGGCACCCTGCACACGGGGGTCGCCTCGGCCGAGGCGCACGAGCCGCCGCACCCGGAGCGCTTCACGGTGCCGGAGACCTCGGCGCCGCTGATCAACGCGGCGAAGGCCGGCGACGGCAGGGTCATCGGGGTCGGCACCACGGCCGTACGCGCCGTGGAGTCGGCGGCAGGTCCCGACGGGCCGCTCACCGGGCTGCACGAGCCCGAGGCCTCGCATCTGCTGATGCTTGAGGTGATCGCCGGTGAGGTGGCCGTCGACCGCGGGTACGAGGACGCGCTGCGCGGGCGCTGCCCGTGGCACGAGTGCGGCGACGTGCACCTCATCCTCCCGGAGGACCTGCCGAAGACCCTCGCGGAGAACCTTCACACAGAGGATCGCCTCAGCAACTGCCGGTGAGTCCGAGCCGCGTCCGGTGTGAGCCCGCACATAGGGCGCACATCACGTACGAAGGGGCATAGGAGACAACTGGACTCCCGGTGAGCGGGGCAGACGTAGAGATCTGTCCGATTTGCCCCTTGGGGGTCCACTACCCGAGGTCGTACGTCACACCTTTGCCATCGAAAATTCGGGCCGCTAACAATGGCTCCCGTCGCTCGATGCCGCAGGTGCTTACCCACGGCGTCAGATCCGGAAACACTTTCTGTCCCCATCGGATCGAGAGCGGCCTCCGCGCTATTCGAAGAGGTCCTCCAGCCATGCCCAAGCAGCACAGCATTCCTGGTCGCATCCCCGCCATGACCAAGGTCCACAAGTTCTCCTTCGCCGGTGTCGCCACGCTCGGCGCCGCCGCCCTCGCGTTCTCGCTGGCTCCCGCCGACACGAAGGCGAGCGCCGACTCGGTCTCCGCCGCTCCGGCCGCGTTCTCGTCACAGCAGCTGAAGGTCAGGACCGTCGGCCTCAGCGGCCAGCTGGCCGACGCCCAGGCCGCCGCCGCGAAGAAGAAGGCGGCCGACGCCGCCGCCGCGAAGAAGGCCGCGGAGGCCGCCGCGACGAAGAAGGTAGCGGACGCCCGCAAGGCGAAGGAGGCCGCGAGCCGGTCCGCCCAGCGTGCCGCGGTCAAGCCGGTCGCCGCGAAGACCTACGCGAACAACCTCGACGGCTGGATACGCCAGTCGCTGGACATCATGAAGAAGCACGGCATCCCGGGTACGTACGACGGTCTGCACCGCAACATCATCCGGGAGTCCTCGGGCAACCCGAACGCGATCAACGGCTGGGACATCAACGCCATCAACGGCGTCCCGTCCATCGGTCTGCTGCAGGTCATCAAGCCGACCTTCGACGCGTACCACGTCGCCGGCACCGCCTACAGCCAGTACAACCCGGTCGCCAACATCACCGCCGCCGCCAACTACGCGGCGGACCGCTACGGCTCGATCGACAACGTCAACAGCGCGTACTGAGGCCTGCGCGGACCTCTGCCCGTACGTCGAGAAGGGCGGCACCCCACCGGGGTGCCGCCCTTCGCGCGTGCTACTTGCGCATGACCTCCGGCTCGTGGCGGCGCAGGAAGCGGGCCACCAGGAAGCCGCAGACCGCGGCGAGGGCGAACAGGGCCGTCATGTCCAGGACCCAGGTCAGCACCGTGTGATCCCAGAGGGGATCGGTCTCGGCCGTGTTGTGCGGGTTGATCTTGTTGAAGTCGAGCGTGGAGCCGGCGGCGCCGACCGCCCAGCGCGACGGCATGAGGTACGAGAACTGGTTCACGCCGATGGCGCCGTTCAGCGGGAACAGGCACCCGGTGAACACGACCTGGATGATCGCGAACATCACCAGCAGGGGCATGGTCTTCTCGGCGGTCTTCACCAGCGAGGAGATGACCAGGCCGAACATCATCGAGGTGAAGCCGAGCGCCATGATCGGCAGGGAGAGTTCGAGGGCGACCGCGCCGCCGATGATCAGGCCCTTGTCGGGGATGGTCCGGCTCATGAAGCCGATCGCGCCGACCAGCGCGCCCTGGAACATGGTGATGGCGCCGAGGACGATCACCTTGGACATCAGATACGCGGAACGCGACAGACCGGTCGCGCGCTCCCGCTCGTAGATGACCCGTTCCTTGATCAGCTCACGGACCGAGTTCGCGGCACCCGCGAAACAGGCGCCGACGGCGAGGATCAGCAGCACGGTCGCGGCCGTGCTGTTCGGCACGGGCAGGCCGTTCGGCTGCAGTCTCTCGTTCACCAGCAGCGTCTTGTCCGGCTCGATGAGCAGGCTGACCGCGCCGAGGACCGCCGGCAGGATCACCGTCAGGGCCAGGAAGCCCTTGTCGGACGCGATGACCGAGACGTACCGCCGGACCAGTGTGCTCAGCTGGGAGAGCCAGCCCTGGGGCTTCGGCGGCCGCATCGACTGCGGCGGCGGCATGTGTACGGACTGCGGGGCGACCGCGTCGATGTCCGCGGCGTACATCTGGTAGTGCTGCGAGCCCTTCCAGCGGCCCGCCCAGTCGTAGTCGCGGTAGTTCTCGAAGGCGGAGAAGACATCGGCCCAGGTGTCGTAGCCGAAGAAGTTCAGTGCCTCCTCGGGCGGACCGAAATACGCCACGGAACCGCCGGGCGCCATGACCAGAAGTTTGTCGCAGATGGCCAGTTCCGCCACGGAGTGCGTGACGACGAGCACCGTACGGCCGTCGTCGGCGAGGCCGCGCAGCAGCTGCATGACATCGCGGTCCATGCCCGGGTCGAGACCGGAGGTCGGCTCGTCCAGGAAGATAAGCGACGGCTTGGTCAGCAGCTCCAGGGCCACCGAGACGCGCTTGCGCTGGCCACCGGAGAGGGAGGTGACCTTCTTCTCCTTGTGGACGTCGAGCTTGAGCTCGCGCAGCACCTCGTCGATCCGGGAGTCGCGCTCCTGGGTCGTGGTGTCCGCGGGGAAGCGCAGCTTGGCCGCGTACTTGAGGGCCTTCTTTACGGTCAGCTCCTTGTGCAGGATGTCGTCCTGCGGGACCAGACCGATGCGCTGACGCAGCTCGGCGAACTGCTTGTAGAGGTTTCGGTTGTCGTAGAGGACGTCACCCTCGTTGGCGGGGCGGTAGCCCGTGAGCGCCTTCAGGAGCGTCGACTTGCCGGAGCCGGAGGGGCCGATGACCGCGACGAGCGACTTCTCCGGTACGCCGAAGGAGACGTCCTTGAGGATCTGCTTGCCGCCGTCGACCGTGACGGTCAGGTGGCGGGCCGAGAAGGAGATCTCACCGGTGTCGACGAACTCCTCAAGGCGGTCGCCCACCAGGCGGAACGTCGAGTGGCCGACGCCGACGATGTCGTTCGCGCCGAGCAGCGCGGAGCCGCCCTTGGCGATCGGCATACCGTTGACGAACGTGCCGTTGTGCGAGCCGAGGTCACGGATCTCGTAGCGCCCGTCGGGCGTCGCGTGGAACTCGGCGTGGTGCCGCGAGACCTGCAGGTCGGACACGACCAGCTCGTTCTCCAGCGCACGGCCGATACGCATCACGCGGCCCAGCGACATCTGGTGGAACGTGGTCGGGCTGCGGTCCCCGTAGACCGGCGGCGCCCCCGCGGCGCCGCCGGAGCCCTGCTGCGGGATGTGGCCGCCCTGCTGCCCCTGCGGCGACTGCTGCCAGCTCTGCTCCGGCGCCTGCGGCGTCTGCGGAGTCTGCTGGGCCCAGGCGGCCGCGGGTGCGCCCTGAGCAGCGTACGGCTGCTGCTGGGGCTGTGCCTGCGGTGTGGTGGCCGCGGCGCCCGTCAGGCTCAGTCGTGGTCCGTCGGTCGCGTTGCCGAGGTGCACGGCCGAGCCGGGGCCGATCTCCATGTGATGGATCCGCTGCCCCTGCACGAATGTGCCGTTGGTGCTGCCGTGGTCCTCGATGACCCAACTGCGGCCGCCCCAGCTGATCGTGGCGTGACGCCAGGACACCCTGGCGTCTTCGAGCACGATGTCTCCCTGCGGATCGCGTCCGAGGGTGTAAGGCCTGGACGCTTCGAGCGTCCAGGTCCGTCCGTTCAATTCCAGTACGAGTTCTGGCACTCCATGCCCCACTGTGTTGTCCCCCGATGTACCCCCAACACAGGGAGTCTAGGGATGTCGAACATCGTGGGGAACTATTTCAGTAGGAGGCCCCTGACCGAAAGCCGGGCCTCTCGAAGACCGACTACGGGCGCCTTGTCCGTTTCCATTGACGGGGTTGAAACCGGACCGGAGAGTGGTAATCCCACGCGAGGGGGACACCGCGGCCGAGGTGTCGCGGGTGCGGAGTCGGGGGGCTGATGATGAGCGACGGGTCCGTGGGACACGGCAGGCGCGTGCCGCTGGGGGATGTGCTGCTGTCCTCGATCGCCGCCGTGAGCTGGGTGTTGACAGGCATGGCGGGCGTGGCGGCGCTCGGGCTGCATCTGCTGGGTGCCGACGAGACGGCCTCGCTCGGGCCGATGACCGCGGCGCTCGTGGCGCTCGGGGCGGGTGGTTCGGTGACGCCTTCGGGCGATATGTCGGCGTTCGGACTGGAAGGCGCGCAGGCCGACACCGCCCTCCAGATCACGCCACTCGGAGTGAGCCTGGTGGGCGCGCTGCTGCTGTCCTGGTTCTTCCTGCGCTCCCTGCGCGGGGCGGGCGCGGTGATCGCGCCCGCCGAACTGCTGGCGCGGGCGGGCACGGTGGCCGCCCTCTTCGTGGCGATGCTCGGGGGCCTCGCCTGGGCGGGACACGACATCATCACGATCGACGGCGGTTCCCTCGGGCTGGACAAGCTGCCGGGCGGCGGGGTACCCGACGACGTGGAGGTGCCCGGACTCGGCGACATCGGCGGTCTGCTGCCGGACCGGCTCGGGGATCTCGCGGACGCCGACGCGAAGGTCGGCTTCACCGTCGACACCGTGCCGACGCTCCTCGGCGGTCTGGGCTGGGTGCTCGGCGTCCTGCTGATCGCGCTGCTGGCCTCGCGCAGGACCCCGCTGCCGGGCGGCTGGACGGCGGTGCACCGCCTGGTGCGGCCCGCGGTGTCCGCGCTGGTCACGGTGTTGCTGGTGACGGTCCTCGCGGGCTTCGCGGCGGCTGCGTACGCGGCGGTCGGCGACGACCACCCGAAACGGATCGCAGGCGCCGCCCTGCTCGGGGCGCCCAACGGCGTGTGGCTCGGTATCCCGATCGGTCTTCTCGTGCCGTGGGACGGGACGGCCACGGGTCCGTTCCTGCAGTTCCTGCCGGATCCCATGGACGACCTCCTGAAGTTCTCCGACAAGCCCGTGACCCTGAGCAGGCTGGCCGAACTGGACAGCCGGGTCTGGCTGCTGGGGGTCGCGGCGGCCCTGGCGATGCTGTTCGCGGGCGTCCTGACCGCGGCCCGCACTCCGTTCGTACGGGAGCGGGGCGTCCTCGGTTTCGCGGCTCGCTGCGCGCTGCGGCTGGCGGTCGTGACCGCGCTGGTGCTGCCGTTGCTGGGCCGGCTGACGGAGGTGTCCGTGGACGCCTCGCTGTCCGTGCTCGGTATAGACGCGTTCGACTCCGGGATCGAGTTGCGAGGACAGCCCGGCATGGCGCTGCTGCTCGGGGCGCTGTGGGGCGCGGTCGCGGGGGCGGTGGGCGCGCTGCTGGCGTGCGCGTCGGGTGCCGCCGGGCGGCAGGCGGCGCCGCCGGCACGGGGTGACGGGGACGCGGGCGCAGTCGCCCCGGAAGCCGTCGCTCCGTACACGGAGGTGGCCGGGCAGACGGCCGGGCAGGCGGCCGGGGAGGTTGGCCCCTACCGCCCCGGGACACCGTTCCGGCCGGCGAACCCCGAGACCAATCCCTATCTGCGGCTGCCCGACGAGTTACGGCAGTCCGGGCCCGGGCGGCGCCCCGGCCCCCAGTCCCCCGGCGGCCCCAGGCCCCCGGGGACGCAGTCCCGCGACCCCGGCCCCGGCGGCCGGCCGCGGCCTCCTGGTGGGCAGGCAGGGCCTCGTAGGCAGGCTCCCGGCGGCGGGCAGCCGCCGGGCGCGCGTCCGCCCGACGACGACGTGTACGGGGCGCAGACAGTGATCGGCCCCTTCCCGCCGTCGCCCCGTCCGGGGCCTCCCGGGTCCGGGCCCCGGCGCCGTCCCCGCTCGTCGCAGGACGGGCCGCATCCGCCGGACGAGCCGCCGCCCCCGCCTCCGCCCCGCAAGCCGGGCGGGCGCCGCTGACCGGAAGCGGGCGCGGGGCCGACGCCGCCCGTGAAGGCCCGGGGCCCCCGGGCGACATGTACTGTTCCCTGTCCGTCAGGCGGACCTCGGGGGCATTCGGCACGGAGTGCCGGATACGGTGTAAGCACCATGAGCGCATCACAGACCCCTGATGTCCCCACTGATGTCCCCACCGATGTCCCCACTCTCCTCGTCAAGATCTTCGGCAAGGACCGTCCCGGTATCACCGCCGGGCTCTTCGACACCCTCGCCGCCTACTCGGTCGACGTGGTCGACATCGAGCAGGTCGTCACCCGTGGCCGGATCGTGCTGTGCGCGCTCGTGACGCATCCGCCGGCCGGTCTGGAGGGGGATCTGCGCGCCACCGTGCACAGCTGGGCGGACTCGATGCGGCTGCAGACCGAGATCATCTCCGGTCACGGCGACAACCGCCCCCGCGGGCACGGCAGGTCGCTGGTGACCGTTCTCGGGCATCCGCTCACCGCGGAGTCGACGGCCGCCATCGCCGCCCGGATCACCGGGGCCGGCGGCAACATCGACCGTATCTTCCGGCTGGCCAAGTACCCCGTGACCGCGGTCGAGTTCGCGGTGTCCGGTACGGAGCCCGAGGAGCTGCGGACCGCTCTGGTGACCGAGGCCGCCGCGCTCGGCGTCGACATCGCGGTGGTCGCGGCCGGGCTGCACCGGCGGGCCCAGCGCCTGGTCGTCATGGACGTGGACTCCACGCTCATCCAGGACGAGGTCATCGAGCTGTTCGCGGCGCATGCCGGCTGCGAGGCCGAGGTCGCCGAGGTGACGGCGGCGGCGATGCGGGGCGAGCTGGACTTCGAGCAGTCCCTGCACGCGCGCGTGAAGCTGCTCCAGGGGCTCGACGCCTCCGTGGTGGACAAGGTGCGCAGCGAGGTGCGGCTGACACCGGGGGCGCGCACACTCATCCGCACGCTGAAGCGGCTCGGCTTCCAGGTCGGTGTCGTCTCGGGCGGCTTCACCCAGGTGACGGACGATCTGCGGGAACGGCTCGGGCTGGACTTCGCCCAGGCCAACACGCTGGAGATCGTCGACGGGAAACTGACGGGCCGGGTCATCGGCGAGATCGTGGACCGGGCGGGCAAGGCGCGGCTGCTGCGCCGGTTCGCCGCGGAGGCGGGCGTACCGATCTCCCAGACGGTGGCGATCGGCGACGGGGCCAACGACCTGGACATGCTCAACGCGGCCGGTCTGGGGGTCGCCTTCAACGCCAAGCCGGTGGTGCGCCAGGCGGCGCACACCGCGGTGAACTTCCCCTTCCTGGACACGGTCCTCTACCTGCTGGGCGTGACGCGCGAAGAGGTCGAGGCGGCGGACATGCACGTGGACTGACAGACCTCCGACAGGGACGGGGCCCGGCACCACGATGGTGCCGGGCCCCGTCCGCGCTCAGGGTGTGTTCACTCGGACGGGTCCCAGTAGTCGAGCAGCGTGGCCGCGCCGGGCTCCAGGCTCTTCCACGAGCCGGTGAAGGAGAGGACGGCGAACGCGGCGGGGTGGAACTCGCGGCTCACCCCTTCCTTCGCGTCGGCCTCGGACCGGCCGGCCAGGATGTCGGCGAGGCCCTGCACTCCGGGGTTGTGGCCGATCAGGAGGGCGTTCCGCGCGTCGTCCGGGGTTTCGTTCAGCACGGCGATCAGCTCGCCCGGGGAGGCTTCGTAGAGCCGCTCCTCGTAGACCGTTTTCGGCCGGTGCGGCAGTTCCTGGACGGCGAGCTTCCATGTCTCGCGGGTCCGGGTCGCGGTGGAGCAGAGGGCCAGATCGAAGGGGATGCCGGTGTCGGCCAGCTTGCGTCCGGCGACGGCGGCGTCCTTGCGGCCCCGCTCAGCCAGCGGACGCTCGTGGTCGGGCACTTCGGGCCAGTCGGCCTTCGCATGCCGGAAAAGGACAATCCTGCGGGGTTCTGCGACGCTCATGGGTCCCAGCTTCGCATGAAATACGCCATGGGGCGCAGGGAGTTGATGCGCTGCCCCACCACGGGGCGCGGGGAGCTCACGAGCCCTGGTGCGGCACTCTCAGGAGCCCTGGTGCGGCACCATCTGCTGGATTCGCTCGAAGAGGCTGCCGACCGCCGGGGCCGTGCCCGCCGCGTGGGCGTCAGCGGGGTTCAGTATCAGCAGCAGGAGCGCCGCGAAGGCGAGCGCGGGGAGGAGAAGCGCCCACCAGGGCAGTCGCGTATCGACGCCGCGCCCGGTCGCCGGGTGGGGCGGGGTGTGCGTTGGGGCCGACATGCCGCCTCCGTGGGGCTTCGAGTGGTCCGTGGTCCGCGTCCTCGCGGTCACATCTCGAAGGTACGGACTCGGGAGCCCTCAACCCATCCGGTGATCCACCCACTTGACCCTGACACTCGCCCCCTAGGGGACGGGGGGATAACCCCACCATTCGCTCCCGTGAGGGCGCGGCGGAGCCCGGTCAGGGTGAGGCGATGGAGGCGATGACGCCGATGACCACGAAGATGAGGAGGAACGCGCCGAAGACGAGCAGCATCTTCTTCTGGCCGTTCTTGGGGTTCGGATCGAGCACGGGCATACGCCCAGTCTCGCACTCTTCGCCCGGCTCCTCACCGGTGGGGTCGGTGCCCGGGGGCGGTCGGCGGGCGGGCCGGGGCGGTCACCGTGCGGGCCTGGAGCAGGCGGTCACCGCGCGGCCTCGTCCTCCACCGTGCGGTCGCGGCCCGCCAGGACGCCCACCACGATCTGCGGGACCAGCAGGCCCGCCATGAGCGCGATCGGCAGCCCCCAGCCGCCGCTGTGCTGGTAGAGCACGCCCACCAGCAGCGGGCCGGGGATCGAGATGAGATAGCCGGTGCTCTGCGCGAAGGCCGAGAGCTGCACGACTCCCGCTCCGGTCCTGGCCCGCATGCCGACCATGGTGAGGGCCAGCGGGAACGCGCAGTTCGCGATACCGAGCAGCAGGGCCCACGCCCAGGCGCCGGCGGCCGGGGCGAGATAGAGCCCTCCGTAGCCGGCGAACCCGCAGAGGCCGAGGGCGACGACGATCGGCCCCTGGTGGGGCAGCCGGGTGGCCAGCCGCGGTATGACGAAGGCCAGGGGCACGCCCATCACCATCGTGACCGCGAGCAGCAGTCCGGCGGTGCCCGCAGGGACACCGGCGTCCCGGAAGATCTGCGCCATCCAGCCCATCGTGATGTACGCGGCGGTGGCCTGCAGCCCGAAGAAGACCGCGAGTGCCCAGGCGGTACGGCTGCGGGTGATCCGCAGCGGGGCGGCCTCCTGACGCGCTCCGGGGGCCGTGGTCGAGTCCGGGGCGCCGGCGGAGGCCGGGGCCCGGGTGGCGGCGCTCTCGGCGGACAGGGGCGTGCCCTTGGCCCGTACCAGAGGGATCCAGGGCAGGACGGCGACGGCTGCGAGCGAGGCCCAGACGGCGAGGCCCGACTGCCAGTTCCCGCCCAGGGCCCGGGTCATGGGCACGGTGACGGCGGCCGCGGCGGCGGTGCCGAGAGCGAGGGCCATGGAGTAGAGGCCGGTCATGGTGCCGACGCGGTCCGGGAACCAGCGCTTGACGATCACCGGCATGAGGACGTTGCTGACGGCGATGCCCATGAGGGCGAGGGCGCTGGCGACGAGGAAGCCCACCGTGCCCCCGACGAAGGGCCGCAGCACCAGACCCGTGCCGATCGCGAGCATGCCGGCGCAGACCACCGCGGCGGCTCCGAAGCGACGGGCGAGGCGCGGCGCCATGACGCCGAAGACGGCGAAGCACAGCGGCGGTACGGAGGTGAGGAGTCCGGCGACGCTCCCGCTCATGCCGAGGCCGTCGCGTACCTCTTCCAGGAGGGCGCCCAGGCTGGTGATGGCGGGGCGCAGGTTGAGGGCCGTCAGGACGATGCCGGCGATCACGAGACGCGTCATCCACGCGCGCGTGGGGGGCGTACGGAGGTCCGCGTCCTGCGCGGAGCTGCGTATCGGTATCGGTGGGGACACGGTCGTCCGGGTTTCCTCGCCAGTCATGAACCCCATCATAGAATCATGGGATGATTGGTTGTCCAACCCCCTGGTGCGAAGGACCGTCATGCCCCTGAGCCACCCCCGCCGGTCGGCGCTGTCCGAACAGGTCATCGCCGCTCTGCGGAACGAGATCACCTCGGGCGAGTGGCCGGTGGGCTCCCGCATCCCCACCGAGCCGGAGCTGGTCGAGCAGCTGGGCGTGGCACGCAACACGGTCCGGGAGGCCGTGCGGGCCCTGGCGCACAACGGCCTGCTCGACATCCGGCAGGGCTCGGGCACCTATGTGCTGGCGACCAGCGAGCTGGCCGGGGTGATGCACCGCCGGTTCGCGGACGCCGACCCGCGGCACATCGCCGAGCTGCGCTCCACGCTGGAGTCGAGCGCGGCGAGGCTGGCCGCCGAGCGCCGCACCGAGCGCGATCTCAAACAGCTGGACGCGCTCCTCGTGCGCCGGGAGGAGGCCTGGGAGTCGGGCGACACCGAGGCCTTCGTGACCGCCGACACGACCTTCCACCTGGCCGTGGTCGCCGCGTCCCACAACGACGTCATGACGGCGATGTACGCGGACCTGGGCGAGGTCGTGCGCGACTGGCTGCGCGAGGACGTCGGCGAGGAGCTGACGCCCGAGACGCACATGGACCACACACGTCTGGTGGACGCGATCCGTGCGGGCGACGCGCGGACGGCGGCCTCGGAGGCGGCCGGCTATCCGTTCCTGTGCCGCGCCGGTCGGTCCGAGCCTGCGGGGCAGTAGGGGCCGTAGGCGAACGTCACTTCCGGTGGCTGACCCACGCCGAGCGGACTTCCTTCCAGCAGCGGCCGGTCAGCCGGACGTTCTGCGCGGGGCCCGCCTCGACCCTCGTCCCGTCGGCGTCGAGGTCCCACCACCGGTCGCACTCGATGTGCAGACCGACATGGTCGGGTTCCGGATACGGGTTGCGGCAGTACGCCGTCACATGGGAACCGTCGACGACGGTCCGGCACGCCGCCCCGAAGGGCCGTTTCTCGGCGGGCACGCGCGCGTGGGGTGCTGTTCCCGCGCTGTGCGCGGTGTGCGAGGCGGCGTCGGAGGGCACCGCGAGCAGCAGGGTCAGAGCGGCGAACAGCGCGGTGGGAGCCGCCGCGAGACCGTTCCTGTGGAGCCGACGCGTGCGTCGGACCTGGGACAGGCGCACAAAGGGACCTCCTCGGCTGGGCTTTGGAGGGCATCTGCAGGAGAAGAACTCCTACTTCAGAGTGGGCCGTTACCCCTCTTGGCCGCCCGGCCGGTGGGGCCGAACGGGTGACGCCCCGCTCCCCGCGCGCTGCGGGGAACGGGGCGTCGACACCGTGAAGGACCTTCGTGGGGCGTGGCCGGGGCGGTTACGCGCCGATCGCGTGCAGACCGCCGTCGACGTGGATGATCTCGCCGGTGGTCTTCGGGAACCAGTCGCTGAGCAGGGCGACGACACCGCGGCCGGCCGGCTCGGGGTCCTTGAGGTCCCACTCCAGGGGCGAGCGGTTGTCCCAGACGGAGGCCAGTTCGGTGAAGCCCGGGATGGACTTGGCCGCCATCGAGCCGAGCGGGCCGGCCGAGATGAGGTTGGAGCGCACGTTCTGCTTGCCCAGGTCGCGGGCGAGGTAGCGGCTGGTGGCCTCCAGGGCGGCCTTGGCCGGGCCCATCCAGTCGTACTGCGGCCAGGCGTACTGGGCGTCGAAGGTGAGGCCGACGACCGAGCCGCCGCCGTTCTGCATCAGCGGCAGGCAGGCCATGGTCAGCGACTTCAGGGAGAAGGCGGAGACGTGCATGGCCGTGGCGACCGACTCGAACGGCGTGTTCAGGAAGTTGCCGCCGAGGGCGTCCTGCGGGGCGAAGCCGATGGAGTGCACGACGCCGTCGAGGCTGCCCAGCTCCGCGCCCACGACCTCGACGAGCCGCCCGAGGTGCTCGTCGTTGGTCACGTCGAGCTCGATGACCTTGGTGGGCTTGGGAAGCTTCTTGGCGATGCGCTCGGTCAGCGTGGGCCGCGGGAACGCGGTCAGGATGATCTCGGCACCCTGCTCCTGGGCCAGCTTCGCGGTGTGGAAGGCGATGGACGCCTCCGTCAGCACACCGGTGATCAGGACACGCTTGCCCTCAAGAATTCCGCTCATGGTGATCAGTGACCCATTCCCAGTCCGCCGTCTACGGGGATGACGGCTCCAGTGATGTACGAGGCCTCTTCCGAGGCGAGGAACCGCACCGTCGCGGCGATCTCCTCGGGCTGCGCGTACCGGCCCAGCGGCACCTGCTTCACGATGGCCTCACGCTGCTCGTCGGTGAGCGCCTTGGTCATGTCGGTGTCGACGAAACCGGGCGCGACGACGTTGAAGGTGAGGTTGCGCGAGCCCAGCTCACGGGCGAGCGAGCGCGCGAATCCGACCAGGCCGGCCTTGGAGGCCGCGTAGTTCGCCTGCCCGGCCGAGCCGAGGAGGCCGACCACCGAGGAGATGAGGACGACGCGGCCCTTCCTGGCGCGCAGCATGCCGCGGTTGGCGCGCTTCACGACCCGGAAGGTGCCCGTCAGGTTGGTGTCCAGGACGGACGTGAAGTCCTCCTCGGACATCCGCATCAGCAACTGGTCCTTGGTGACACCGGCGTTGGCGACGAGCACCTCGACCGGGCCGTGCGCGGCCTCGATCTCCTTGTAGGCCTGCTCCACCTGCTCGGTGTCGGTGATGTCGCACTTGACCGCGAGGCAGCCCAGTTCGGTGAGGGCGGCCGGGGGCTCGCCCGAACGGTATGTGATCGCCACCTTGTCGCCCGCGTCGGCGAACGTGCGGGCGATGGCGAGGCCGATGCCCCGGTTTCCTCCGGTGACGAGAACCGAGCGGCTCAACGGATCACCCTTTCGATAGCCGGTCTGGTACCTCGAAAACCTATCGGTACGGTCGGCTTCGCGGAGAATCGGGCACCGACAGTGGCTCGGGGGACTCGCTGTCGGGTCCCTACAGAAAAGTGTGGCCGCCGGGCCCGCCCGCGCGACATGATCGGACCGACAGGCGACAACAAGGGAGACCTCCGTGCCCCATTCCATCGACGAAGCCTTC
This sequence comes from Streptomyces sp. NPDC087844, assembly GCF_044742785.1. Lineage (NCBI taxonomy): Bacteria > Bacillati > Actinomycetota > Actinomycetes > Kitasatosporales > Streptomycetaceae > Streptomyces > Streptomyces sp. NPDC087844. The sequence goes on from NZ_JBIUVD010000003.1 coordinate 22,943, forward strand.
ACGGCACTGCCGCTACGGGCCCTGGCCGACGCGGCGCTCGCGCGGGCCCGGGCGCTGGGCGCCGACCATGCGGACTTCCGGTTCGAGCGGGTGCGCAGCGCGGCCTGGCGGCTGCGGGACGCGAAGCCCGCGGGGTCGTCGGACACGACCGACCTCGGGTACGCGGTACGGGTCGTGCACGGCGGCACCTGGGGGTTCGCCTCCGGCGTCGACCTGACGATGGACGCCGCCGCGAAGGTGGCGTCGCAGGCCGTGGCCATGGCCAAGCTGTCAGCGAAGGTGATCAAGGCGGCCGGCTCCGCTGAGCGCGTGGAGTTGGCCGACGAGCCCGTGCACGCGGACAGGACGTGGATCTCCTCGTACGAGATCGACCCCTTCTCCGTACCGGACGAGGAGAAGTCCGGGCTGCTGGCCGAGTGGAGTGCGCGGCTGCTCGCGGCGAGCGGCGTCAGCCATGTCGACGCCTCGCTGCTGACCGTGCACGAGAACAAGTTCTACGCGGACACGGCGGGCACGGTGACCACTCAGCAGCGGGTCCGGCTGCACCCCCAGCTGACCGCCGTGGCCGTCGACGGGTCGAGCGGCGAGTTCGACTCGATGCGCACGATCGCGCCGCCCGTCGGGCGCGGCTGGGAGTACCTCACGGGCACCGGCTGGGACTGGGACGCGGAGCTCGGGCGGATCCCGGAGCTGCTGGCCGAGAAGATGCGGGCGCCGAGCGTCACGGCCGGGGTGTACGACCTGGTCGTCGACCCGTCCAACCTGTGGCTGACCATCCACGAGTCCATCGGCCACGCCACCGAGCTGGACCGCGCGCTCGGTTACGAGGCCGCGTACGCCGGGACCTCGTTCGCCACCTTCGACCAGCTGGGCAAGCTGCGGTACGGCTCCGAGCTGATGAACGTGACGGGCGACCGCACCGCCGAGCACGGGCTCGCGACCGTCGGGTACGACGACGAGGGCGTGGCCGGGCAGTCCTGGGACCTGGTGAAGGACGGCACGCTCGTCGGCTACCAACTGGACCGCAGGATCGCGAAGCTGACCGGTTTCGAGCGGTCCAACGGCTGCGCGTACGCCGACTCGCCCGGTCATGTGCCCGTACAGCGCATGGCGAACGTGTCGCTCCGGCCCGATCCGGCGGGGATGTCCACGGACGACCTCATCGGGAGCGTCGACCGCGGGATCTACGTCGTCGGCGACCGGTCCTGGTCGATCGACATGCAGCGCTACAACTTCCAGTTCACCGGCCAGCGGTTCTTCAGGATCGAGAACGGGCAGATCACGGGCCAGCTGCGGGATGTCGCCTACCAGGCGACGACCACGGACTTCTGGGGCTCGATGGCGGCCGTCGGCGGCCCGCAGACCTACGTCCTGGGCGGTGCCTTCAACTGCGGCAAGGCCCAGCCGGGCCAGGTCGCGGCGGTCTCGCACGGCTGCCCGTCGGCCCTCTTCAAGGGCGTCAACATCCTCAACACCACGCAGGAGGCCGGTCGATGAGTCCTCGTACAGACAAGCCGCACGAGATCGTCGAGCGCGCCCTCGCACTGTCCCGGGCGGACGGGTGCGTCGTCATCGCCGACGAGCAGTCGACCGCGAACCTGCGCTGGGCGGGCAACGCGCTGACCACGAACGGTGTCACGCGCGGGCGCACGCTGACCGTCGTCGCCACGGTCGACGGCCGTGAGGGCACCGCCTCCGGAGTCGTCTCGCGCTCCGCCGTGACCGCCGACGAACTGGAGCCGCTGGTACGGGCCGCCGAGGCCGCGGCGCGCGGGGCGGGCCCCGCCGAGGACGCGCAGCCGCTCGTCGAGGGCGTGCCCGCCTCCCCCGACTTCACGGACGGGCCCGCCGAGACCTCGTCGGCCGTGTTCACCGACTTCGCCCCGGCACTCGGCGAATCGTTCGCACGCGCGCGTGCGGGCGGCCGGGAGCTGTACGGCTTCGCCAACCACGAGCTCGTCACCAGCTACCTCGGTACGTCCACGGGGCTGCGCCTGCGCCACGACCAGCCGAACGGGACGCTGGAGCTGAACGCCAAGTCCCCGGACCGTACGCGCTCCGCGTGGGCCGGGCGTTCGACGCGGGACTTCAAGGACGTCGACCCGGCGGCGCTCGACGCCGAGCTGGCCGTCCGGCTGGGCTGGGCGGAGCGGCGGATCGACCTGCCCGCCGGGCGGTACGAGACACTGCTGCCGCCGACCGCCGTCGCGGACCTGCTGATCTACCAGATGTGGTCGGCGGCGGCCCGGGACGCGGCGGAGGGCCGGACGGTGTTCAGCAAGCCCGGCGGCGGTACCCGCGTCGGCGACCGGCTCACCGACCTGCCGCTCACCCTGCGCAGCGACCCGAACGAGGCCGGGCTCGAAAGCGCCCCCTTCGTCCTCACCCACTCCTCCGGGGACGACGCCTCCGTCTTCGACAACGGACTGCCCCTCAAAGCCACGGAGTGGGTCCGCGAGGGCGAGTTGAAGCGCCTGACGAGCACCCGGCACAGCGCTGCCCTGACCGGTCTGCCGGTGGCTCCCGGCATCGGCAACCTCGTCCTCGACGGCGGCGACAAGACCTCGCTGGAGGAGATGGTCGCCGCGACCGGGCGCGGGCTGCTGCTGACCTGCCTCTGGTACATCCGCGAGGTCGACCCGGCGACGCTGCTGCTGACGGGTCTGACCCGGGACGGCGTCTACCTCGTGGAGAACGGCGAGGTCACCGGCGAGGTGAACAACTTCCGGTTCAACGAGTCGCCGGTGGGGCTGCTGGGCCGGGCGACCGAGGCGGGGCGGACCGAGAAGACACTGCCGCGCGAGTGGAGCGACTGGTTCACCAGGGCCGCGATGCCGGCGCTGCGGGTGCCGGACTTCAATATGAGCTCTGTCAGTCAGGGCGTATAACCTCGACGGACAGCCTCGATGGCCGGCCTCGCGGTCGGCTGTCGCCAGGCCGCCCGAAGAGACACACGACTGCCCGAAGTTCATCCAAGGAGACACGAGAACCGTGACGGACATCGTCGACGAGCTGAAGTGGCGCGGGCTGTTCGCCCTGTCCACCGACGAGAACGCATTGCGCAAGGCGCTCGCGGACGGTCCCGTCACGTTCTATTGCGGCTTCGACCCCACCGCGGCCTCGCTGCACGTCGGGCACCTGGTGCAGGTCCTCACCATGCGGCGGCTCCAGCAGGCGGGGCTGCGTCCGCTGGCCCTGGTGGGTGGGGCGACCGGCCAGATCGGCGACCCGCGCCCGACGGCGGAGCGCACGCTGAACGACCCGGAGACGGTCGCCGACTGGGTCGGCCGGCTGCGTTCCCAGATCGAGCCGTTCCTGTCCTTCGAGGGCGAGAACGCCGCGGTCATGGTGAACAACCTGGACTGGACGGCCGGTCTCTCGGCCATCGAGTTCCTCCGGGACATCGGCAAGCACTTCCGCGTCAACAAGATGCTCACCAAGGACTCGGTCGCCCGGCGTCTGGAGTCGCAGGAGGGCATCAGCTACACGGAGTTCAGCTACCAGCTGCTGCAGGGCATGGACTTCCTGGAGCTCTACCGGCGGTACGGCTGCACGCTCCAGCAGGGCGGCAGCGACCAGTGGGGCAACCTCACGGCGGGCCTGGACCTGATCCACCGCCTGGAGCCGGACGCCCAGGCGCACTGCATCGCGACGCCGCTGATGGTCAAGGCGGACGGCACCAAGTTCGGCAAGAGCGAGAGCGGCGCCATCTGGCTCGACCCGGGACTGACGACACCGTACGCGTTCTACCAGTTCTGGCTGAACGTGGACGACCGGGACGTCTCGACCTACATGCGGATCCTGTCCTTCCGGTCCCGGGAGGAGTTGGAGGAGCTGGAGAAGCTGACCGAGGAGCGGCCTCAGGCCCGCACCGCGCAGCGTGCGCTGGCGGAGGAGCTGACGACGCTGGTGCACGGGGCCGGGCAGACCGCCGCCGTGATCGCCGCTTCGCGGGCGTTGTTCGGGCAGGGACAGCTGAGCGAGCTCGACGCGGCGACGCTGAGTGCCGCGCTGTCCGAGCTGCCTCGGGTGCGGGTGGCCGCGCCGGGGTCCGTGGTCGACCTGTTCGCCGAGGTCGGGCTCGTGCCCAGCAAGTCCGCTGCGCGGCGGGCCGTGAAGGAGGGGGGCGCGTACGTGAACAATGTGAAGGTCGCCTCGGAGGACGCGGTTCCCTCCGCGGAGGATCTGCTGCACGGGCGGTGGCTGGTGCTCCGGCGGGGCAAGAAGTCGCTTGCCGCCGTGGAGGTCGCACCCTCCCAGGGGCCGTCGGCCCTTTGAAAGGCGAAAAGACTGCGCCGTTCCCCGCGCCCCTGAAAAGGGGCGCGGGGAACGGCGCAGTCTTTTCGCCTCTGCCTCAGGCTCTTTGTCTGTTGCCCCTCATCGCCGTGTAGAGCATGTCTCCCAGGAAGACGATGACGACCGCGGCCACCAGCTGAAGGGCGTGGCGGCCCCAGTCGACACCGCTGGTCTCACCGATGCCGATGCCGCGGGCGATCGCGTTGCCCACGATCGCGCCGATGATTCCGAAGATCGTGGTGAGCCAGAGCGGACTGTGCTGCTTGCCAGGAATGATCGCCTTGGCCAGCAAGCCCAGCACGAATCCCACGATGATCGCCCACAACCAGCCCATGGCTGCCTCCTATACGGCTCTACGAGAGCATTGCACCCAGTCTCGGCCCGTGTGCCGTACGGCGCATGTCGGGCACGGCCATACGCGCTACGGCGCAGACGTCCCCATCCGCACCACGGCCGACCCGGTCTCGTGGGCGGCGCGGCCGCGGCGTAACGTTGTTGCCCGTACCGGCCGGGGAGCGTCCGATGCAGGCGGGGTGGTGGAACGTGATGCGGAAGCAGAGCGAGACCGAGGTATTCCGGATCACCGGGGCCAGGCAGGGGCTCGCCGACGACGTACGCGGCAGGCAGCGCCGCTACATCATCTCGATGTCCGTCCGTACGGTTTCCGTCGTCCTCGCGGCCACGCTCTGGAACGTCGAGCGCCATGTCGCCGTCGTTGCACTGGTGCTCGGCGTGCTGCTCCCCTACGTCTCCGTCGTGATCGCCAACGCGGGACGCGAGAACGCGCCTTCGCTGCCGTCCACTTTCGTGACCGCTCCGACCCGTCCGACGCTTGCGGGGCCGGGCGCCGGCGGCGTCGCGGAACCCGTGGCGGAAGACCTGACGGCCGACCCCGGCACCCGGCTGCGGGACGAACCGCACGAGCGGGCCTGAGCACCGCGGATCCTCAAAAAGCGGAATCCGAAATCCCTGCCAAGCTCAAGAAAAGCTCAGATCAATCATGTTGTTCCGTTGCCGGGCGATGGGTTACCCGTGACATACTTGGTACGCACTCCGCATCCCCCGTCGGAGTGACAGACCGACGCCGGGCAGCTCCCCCCGTGGCTGCTCGGCGTCGCCTTTTTGGACCCGCCCAGACCCGTCGGGACTCGACTAGTGTCGAGGACGTGATCCTGAACGTCCCCGGTTCCGAGCCGTCGTCCCCGTCCTCTCCCATCTGCTCCGCCAAGGGCTGCCGGGCCGACGCCGTGTGGGTGCTCGCCTGGAACAACCCGAAACTGCACACGCCGGAGCGCCGCAAGACCTGGCTCGCGTGCGAGGAGCACCGCGACCACCTGTCGAAGTTCCTGAGCGTCCGCGGGTTCCTGAAGGACGTGGTCCCTCTGGCGGAATGGGAGTCCGCGGAGCAGCCGCCCGAGAGCTGAGCGAAGAGCTCGGCGGTCAGCCGCCGATCGCCGACATCGGGCGGTCCGGCTGTACGAAGGAAGGGTCGTCCAGACCTGCCCCGGCCTTCTTTCCCCACATCGCCAGCCGCCAGATCCGGGCGATCTCCTCGTCCGACGCGTCCGAGCGGAGCGCCGCCCGCAGATCGGTCTCCTCCTGGGCGAAGAGACAGGTGCGGACCTGCCCGTCCGCGGTGAGCCGCGTACGGTCGCAGGCCGAGCAGAACGGGCGGGTGACCGAGGCGATCACGCCGACCCGGTGCGGGCCGCCGTCCACCACCCAGCGCTCGGCGGGTGCCGAGCCCCGCTCGTCGGACCCCTCCTCCGTGAGCTCGAAGCGCGTGCGCAGCGAGGCGAGGATGTCACCGGCGGTGACCATGCCGTCGCGCTTCCAACCGTGCTGCGCGTCCAGCGGCATCTGCTCGATGAACCGCAGTTCGTAGTCGTTCTCCACGGCCCAGGCGAGCAGGTCGGGCGCCTCGTTCTCGTTCAGTCCGGGCATCAGTACGGAATTGACCTTGACCGGGGTCAGTCCCGCGGCGCGGGCCGCTTCGAGGCCCTCGGTGACGTCCTTGTGGCGGTCGCGGCGGGTGAGGGTCTTGAAGACGTCCGGGCGCAGGGTGTCCAGCGAGACGTTGACACGGTCGAGGCCCGCCGCCTTGAGGGCGGTCGCTGTGCGCTTGAGGCCGATGCCGTTCGTCGTCAGGGACATCTGGGGGCGGGGTTCGAGCGCGGCCACGCGCTCGACGATCCCGACCAGGCCGGGGCGCAGCAGTGGCTCGCCGCCGGTGAAGCGGACCTCGGTGATACCCAGCCGGGTCACCGCCAGGTCGATGAGGCGGACGATCTCGTCGTCCGTGAGCAGGTCGGGCTTGGCCAGCCACTGCAGGCCCTCCTCGGGCATGCAGTACGTACATCTGAGGTTGCACCGGTCGGTCAGCGAGACGCGCAGGTCGGTGGCCACCCGGCCGTAGGTGTCGATGAGCACGTGGGCCCCTCCCTAGATACGGACCGCGACACGGGCCGCCGGTTCCGAACGGCCGGACCGCTTCGAGCGACCGGATCGCTTCGAACGATCGGTCGACCCGGTACGAACGAGCCTACGTGACAGGACCGACAACAGGAGTGGCGTGATCACACGAGACGCACCGCGGCCGCGTCGTAGGGATCTACGACGCGGCCGCGGTGCGTGACGACCGGTGGCCGGCGGTCAGTGCGCTCCGGTCCCGGTGAGGGAACGGACCTCCAGCTCGGCGTACTTGCCGGCGTCCGGCTCCTCCTTGGACAGGAGGGTGCCGAGGAAGCCCAGCAGGAAGCCGACGGGGATCGAGATGATGCCCGGGTTCTCCAGCGGGAACCAGTGGAAGTCGACATCCGGGAACATGGAGGTGGCCTTGCCCGAGACGACCGGCGAGAAGAGCACCAGGCCGACCGCCGTGGCGAGTCCTCCGTAGATCGACCACAGCGCGCCCTGGGTGGTGAAGCGCTTCCAGAAGAGGCTGTAGAGGATCGTCGGCAGGTTGGCGGAGGCGGCGACCGCGAAGGCGAGGGCCACCAGACCGGCGACGTTGAGGTCACGGGCCAGGGCGCCGAGGCCGATGGAGACGACACCGATGCCGATGGTGGCGTAGCGGGCCGCCCTGAGCTCTTCCTTCTCGGTCGCCTTGCCCTTCTTGATGACGTTCGCGTAGATGTCGTGGGCGAACGACGAGGACGACGCCAGGGTCAGACCGGCGACCACGGCGAGGATCGTGGCGAAGGCCACCGCGGAGATCACGGCGAGCAGGATGGCGCCCCAGGCCGAGTCGACGCCCCCGAGGTGCAGGGCGAGCAGGGGTGCCGCCGTGTTGCCCGCGGGATTCGACTCGACGATCTCCTTCTTCGAGATGAGGGCCGCCGCGCCGAAGCCGAGCGCGATGGTCATCAGGTAGAAGCCGCCGATGATGCCGATCGCCCAGTTCACGGACTTACGCGCGGCCTTGGCGTTGGGCACGGTGTAGAAGCGGATCAGGATGTGCGGCAGACCGGCGGTGCCCAGCACCAGGGCGATGCCCAGCGAGATGAAGTCGATGCTGGAGGTGGTCGTGAGCCCGTACTTCAGGCCGGGCTCCAGGAACGCCGCGCCGCCGCCGCTGTTCTCGGCCGCCTTGCCGAGCAGGTCGGAGACGTTGAAGTCGAACTTGAGCAGCACCAGGAAGGTGATGAGCAGGGTGCCGCTGATGAGCAGCACGGCCTTGACCATCTGGACCCAGGTGGTGCCCTTCATGCCGCCGATGGTGACGTACACGATCATCAGGATGCCGACCAGGGCAACGATGCCGACCTTGCCGGCGTCGCTGGTGATGCCGAGCAGCAGCGAGACCAGGACGCCCGCGCCCGCCATCTGCGCGAGCAGATAGAAGATCGAGACGACGATCGTGGAGGTGCCCGCCGCGGTGCGGACCGGGCGCTGGCGCATGCGGTAGGCGAGGACGTCACCCATCGTGTACTTGCCGGAGTTGCGCAGCGGCTCGGCGACCAGGAGCAGCGCCACCAGCCAGGCGACGAGGAAGCCGATGGAGTACAGGAAGCCGTCGTACCCGAAGAGGGCGATGGCGCCCGCGATGCCGAGGAACGAGGCGGCGGACATGTAGTCGCCGGAGACGGCGAGCCCGTTCTGGAAGGCGCTGAACGAACGGCCGCCGGCGTAGAAGTCGGCTGCGTCCTTGGTCTGCCGGCCCGCCCAGACGGTGATGACCAGGGTCGCGACGACGAAGACCGCGAACAGGGAGATGATCAGCGGCCGGTGCTCGCCGGCCTCCCCCGCCGCCAACTGCGTCTGTGCGAGCTGGACCTGAGTGATCGCGGGGCTCATGCGCCGCCCTCCATCCGGGACTTGATCGCCTCGGCCTTGGGGTCGAGTTTGCTGGACGAGTGCCGCTCGTACCACCAGGCGATGAGGAACGTGGTGAGGAACTGGGCGAGGCCCAGGACGAAGGCGACGTTGAAGTTGCCGAAGAGTTTGGTGCCCATGAAGTCGTCCGCGTAGATCGACAGCAGGACGTACAGCAGGTACCAGCTGATGAAGCCGACGGTCACCGGGAAGGCGAAGGAGCGGTGGGCGCGGCGCAGTTCACCGAACTCGGCGCTCTCCTGCACCTCGACGAACTCCGCTGTGGACGGGAGATGAGGTTCGGTTTTCGAGGGGGGTGGTGCGTCGGTGGCCACGGAGTCTCCTCGCGTTGCGGGTGCGGGTTCAGAGGTGGGTGCGGGTTCAGAGGTGGGTTCGGGTTCGACGGCGGACGGGGGTCTGTCCGGATCAAAGGACGGACTGGGTTCGGGCATGGCTGATTTCTGACCTCACGGTGACGTGGATCACGTGGGCCGGATGGCGATGCCAGGGCGCGTTTCGAAAGTAGCGTCGTCCGCCCGGAGGGCGGGCCCGGCGGCGTCAGGTGCGTGCTCTGGGGGTCCCCCCGGCCGGAGGCTGGGGGAGTGCCGGGCGCAGACCCTCGTACTGGACGTACTTGGGTCTGCGCCCGGTGCGGCGAGAGCACGTGCATGACGTCGCTGGGCAGACGGGACTTTCGAAACACGCCCAAGGTCCCCCGGACGTGATCCAACAGAGGGCTCGACGGTGCTCGTGCTCCCTGCTCAACGTCACGGCGCCGCACGGGGAGCGGTTCAACTCCGGACACTTCTTTCGGAACTCGTCTCCGGCGTTTCACAAGACATCCCCGTAAGTCATTGCTGGCCAGGGACGACGGGAGATAGTTTCGGCCCAGCACCACCCGCCATGTACCTGCCCGAGCACCACCTGTGTTCGGGCCGGTTCCTTTTCCGGATGATGTGGAGACCCCATGGCTCATCTGCGCTCCAGACGCCGCCTCGCGCTCGCCGTGCCCGTCGTGCTGTCCCTCACCGCCACGCTCGGTTTCCTGCCGGGTGCCGCTTCGGCCGCCCCGCAGCGGTCCGCACCCGCACCCGCCGCCACCGCGGCCGACGGACCGAACCTCGCGTACGTGGTGAACACGAAGACCGACCACCGCACGATCGGGTCGGTGAAGAAGGCGATCGTCGAGGCCGGCGGCACCGTCGTCATCACGTACGACAAGATCGGCGTCATAGTCGCCCACTCGGCCAGTCCCGAGTTCGGGCCGCGGATCCGCGCGGTGCGCGGCGTCCAGTCCGCCGGCGCGACGCGTACGACCCCGCTGACCGCCGCGGGTACGACGGACGAGGGCGCCGCCGACTATCTGTCGGCCGCCGAGGCCGCGAAGGTGAAGGCCGCGGCCACCCCCGAGAGCGAGCCCCTTGAGGCCGACCAGTGGGACCTGCGCGCGATAGGCGCCGACAAGGCCGCGAAGATCAACCCGGGCAGCAGCAAGGTCACGGTCGCCGTGATCGACACGGGTGTCGACGACACGCACCCGGACCTGGCCCCCAACTTCTCCGCCAAGCAGTCCGCCAACTGTGTGGGCGGCGTGGCCGACACGAGTGCGGGCGCCTGGCGTCCGTACACCGCCGCCGACTACCACGGCACGCATGTCGCCGGTGAGATCGCCGCCGCCCGCAACGGCATCGGCGTCGCCGGTGTCGCGCCCGGCGTGAAGGTCTCCGGCATCAAGGTCAGCGACCCGGACAACGGCCTCTTCTACCCGGAGAGCGTCGTCTGCGCCTTCGTGTTCGCCGCCGACCACGGCGTGGAGATCACGAACAACAGTTACTACGTGGACCCGTGGCTCTACAACTGCATGGACGACCCCGACCAGAAGGCGATCGTCGACGCGGTCAACCGGGCCCAGCAGTACGCCACGAAGAAGGGGACCCTGCACCTCGCGTCGGCCGGCAACTCCAACCACGACCTGGCCTCGGACGCCATCGTGGACGAGTCCAGCCCCGACGACTCGACGCCGGTCACCCGCACGATCGACCCGCACGAGTGCTTCGACGTACCGACCCAGTTGCCGGGTGTCGTCACGGTGAGCGCGACCGGCGTACAGAACGTCAAGTCGTACTACTCGACGTACGGCAAGGGTGTCATCGACATCGCCGCTCCCGGCGGTGACCGGCTCTACCAGATCCCGGACACCCCGTCGAAGAACGGCCGCATCCTCTCCACGATGCCGAACAACCAGTACGGCTTCCTCCAGGGAACGTCGATGGCGTCGCCGCACGCCGCGGGTGTCGCCGCGCTGCTGAAGTCCGAGCACCCGTGGGCGAGCCCGGCCCAGCTGCAGGCGCTGTTGAAGGCCCAGGCCGACAACCCGGGCTGCCCGGACTCCTACGACCAGGACGGCAACGGCACGCAGGACGCCACCTGTGAGGGCGGCGAGCGCGTGAACGGCTTCTACGGCTTCGGCATCGTCAACGCCCTGAAGGCGGTCAAGTAGCCGGATCGCCCAGAACTTCCCGCACGGCACGGCACGGCACGGCCCGCACGCATTCGTGAAACGAACTGGAGACAGCATGACCGCGCCCACCACCCGCTCGCGCCGCCTCATAGCCATCCCGCTGGGAATGGCCATGGCCACGGCTCTCGCCTTCCTGCCGAACGTCAGCGCGTCCGCCGCTCCGGCGGCCGACGCGGCCGGAGCGACCGGGGCGGCCGACGTGGCCGAGCAGATCTCGGCGGCGGCCACCCCGCTGAGCTACGTCGTCAACGTCCGTCCCGGGCACGGCATTTCGTCGCAGGTGAAGAAGGCCATCGCCAAGGCCGGCGGCACGATCGTGACGTCGTACGACCGGATCGGCGTGATCGTCGTCCACTCGTCGAACGCCGACTTCGCCAAGACCATCCGCCAGGTGCGCGGCGTGGAGTCGGCGGGCTCGACGCGTACGGCGCCGCTGCCCGCGCAGTCCACGACCGACGTCGGTACCCCGAGGGCGCTCAGCGCGGAGGAGATAGCCGACGTCGACGCCGTCGCCGGACAGGACCCGCTGGAGCCCCTGCAGTGGGACCTGCCCGCCATCAAGGCGGACAAGGCGCACGAGAAGACGCTCGGCAGCAAGAAGGTCACCGTCGCCGTGATCGACACCGGCGTCGACGACACGCACCCCGACATCGCGCCGAACTTCGACCGCGAGGCGTCGGTGAACTGCGTGTCGGGCAAGCCGGACACGACCGACGGCGCCTGGCGGCCGAGCGCCGCCGAGAGCCCGCACGGCACGCACGTGGCGGGCGAGATCGCCGCCGCGAAGAACGGCATCGGCGTCACGGGCGTCGCGCCCGGCGTGAAGGTGTCCGGAATCAAGGTCTCCACGACGGCCGGCTTCTTCTACACGGAGGCCGTCGTCTGCGGCTTCATGTGGGCGGCCGAGCACGGCGTGGACGTCACGAACAACAGCTATTACACCGACCCGTGGTACTTCAACTGCAAGAACGACCCGGACCAGAAGGCGCTCGTCGAGGCCCTCACCCGGGCGACGCGGTACGCGGAGAAGAAGGGCACGGTCAACGTCGCGGCGGCCGGCAACGAGAACTACGACCTCGCCGCCGACGAGATCACCGACCCGGTCTCGCCGAACGACTCGACCCCCTCGGACCGCGTCATCGACCCGTCCGAGTGCCTCGACATCCCGACCCAGCTGCCGGGCGTCGTCACGGTCTCCTCGACCGGCGCGAAGGGCATCAAGTCGTCCTTCTCCAACCACGGCCTGGGCGTCATCGACATCGCGGCCCCCGGCGGCGACTCGACGCGCTACCAGACCCCGGCACCGCCCGCCACCAGCGGCCTGATCCTCGGCCCGCTGCCGGGCGGCTCATGGGGCTACATGGCCGGTACGTCCATGGCGTCCCCGCACGTCGCGGGCGTGGCGGCCCTGATCAAGTCGACGCACCCGCACGCCTCGGCGGCCCTGGTCAAGGCCCTGCTGTACGCGGAGGCCGATGCCACGCCGTGCACGGACCCGTACGACATCGACGGCGACGGCAAGGTCGACGCGGTCTGCGAGGGCTCGAAGAACCGCAACAGCTTCTACGGCTGGGGCACCGCGGACGCGCTGGACGCGGTGACGAAGTAGGACCCGCGTAGTCTGCGGGCATCACGTGAGGGGCCGGGCAGCCGTGCGCTGTCCGGCCCCTTCGTGTCGACGTCCTGCCGACGTCACGTCGGCGGGCTCGGATTCCCTCCGCCGGAGCTGAGTCGCCTGGCGCCCGTGCGCGTATGAATGGGCGGAATGCCCGTGGGGCGGGTGGAATGCCGTACCGCCAGTCGTTTTCCAGGACTTGCCCCGGTCTGGGACGACTGGTGAAGATCTTGGGGTGAGTTCGATACGACCGACTGCCGACACGGGTCGCGAGGCGGCAGGCGAGCCGGGCGCTCCCCGGGTGAGCGCGGCCTCCCCGCGACGTTCCGTCACCGTCCTCGCCCTGGTGGCGCTGGCCGCGCTGATCCCCCTGCTCGGGCCGTCCGTCGTGCTGAGCGGCACGGGTGAGGCCGCCGCGCCCGGGGTGGGCGGGATCGCGTTGCTGCGGACGGTCCTGTTCGCGGCGGTGTGCGTGCCGGCCGGCGAGCTGTTCGTCACCCGGCTGGCACGTCGGGTGCCCGGCGCCCCCTGGCAGGACGTGCCGCGCGGCTGGGCCCCGGCGTCGGCCGCCGCCGGTTTCGTCGCCTCGCTGGGTCTCGCCTCCGTGGTGGCCACCGGGAACCTGGTGCCGCGCAGCCTCTCCGACATGGACATCGGCGGGCTCTACCAGTCGAGGGACGGCGCGCTCGCGCTCCTGGAGGTCAACGCGTTCGTCGCGCTGGGCCTGTGCGCCCTGTCGCGCCGGCCGGGCACCCAGGTGTGGCCGCTGGCCGCGGTGGCCGTCGCGGAGGCGCTGCGCGCCCATCCGACGACCGAACAGAGCCCACTGATCGGTTCGGGGCTGACGCTCGTTCACGTGACCTGTGCGGCCCTGTGGGCGGGCGGGCTGCTGTACGTACTGCGCACAATGCTCCGGTGGCGGAACAGCGCCCCCGGGGAGGGCGCCGCGTTGTTGGGCCTCTACGCGCGCGTGGCGGCCGTTCTGCTCGCCGCGATCACCGCGACGGGCGTGTGCAGCACCCTGCGCCGGATGCCGGCCGGCACGGTACTGGACCAGCTGACGACGACCGCCTATGGGCGCACACTGCTGGCGAAGGTGCTCCTCGTGGTCGTCGTCGCCGTCCTCGCACTGTATGCCCGGCGTCGGCTGCGCCGGGCGGCCGATCCGCTCACCGCCTACTCCCCCGCACGCGCGGAGGTCGTGGCGCTGGGTCTGGTGGTGGCGGTCTCGGCCCTGCTCACGGCGGTGCCGGTGCCGATCCGCTGGTGACCGGTCGGCTCGCCGGCGGACGCCGGTCGGTCGCCGGTCGGTCGCCGGTCGGTCGCCGGTCGGTCAGGCGGCGACCATGACCCTGAGCGCGGTGCGCCCGTCCATCGCCTCGTAGCCGTCCAATACGCCGTCCGGTACGCCGTCCGGACCGGCCGTCGGGTCGAGGACGGGCGAGGGGTCGACGGTCCCGGCCGGCACGCCGGGCAGCGGTTCCGGGATGCGGGCGCGGACGGGCGCGGCACCGCCGCGCGGGGCGATGCCGCGGTCGAACATGACGCTCGGGTCCAGTCGGGTACCGCCGCCGTGCGGCACGCCGACGAAGCCGATGGCGCCCCCGTCGCGGGTGTGGTCCCCGGCCGTGCTCATCGCCTGCCCGGTGCCGACGGCCTCGACGACCGCGTACCCCGTCCCCCGTCCCCGTCCCCCGTTAAGCGACGAGCAGCACGCGCGCGTGGCGCGGGTTCACGAGAGGGATTCCGTGACGGGGGTCTCCTGAGTGGCGGCCCGCACCGGAGCGGATGCGGGCGCGGACCCCGAGGGGCGGGGTTGCCGGCCCGGCCCCCCGAACACCCGCCCGGCCCGCTCGCGCCAGCTCCCCGCCGCTCTCAGGTCCCTGACGATGGCGCCGTACTCGTGCGTGGCGACGCGGATCGGGTTGTACGTGTGGATGTTCTTGGTCAGCCCGTACACCGGCCGGTCCGTCTCCGGGACGAACGACCCGAAGAGGCGGTCCCAGACGATCAGGATCCCGCCGAAGTTCCGGTCGAGATACCCGCCCTGGGAGGCGTGATGGACCCTGTGGTGCGAGGGCGTGTTGAAGACGGACTCGAAGGGCCGGGGCAGCTTGTCGATGCGCTCGGTGTGGATCCAGAACTGGTACACGAGGTTCACGGACGAGCAGAACGCGAGGGCGGCCGGATGGACGCCGAGGGCGACGAGGGGCACGTAGAACGGCCACACCGTCCAGGTGGTCCAGGGCTGTCGCAGCGCGGTGGTGAGGTTGAACTTCTCGCTGGAGTGGTGCACGACGTGGCAGGCCCACAGGATGCGGATCACGTGGTGCCCGCGATGGGACCAGTAGTAGAAGAAGTCCTGCGCCAGCAGGAGCACCGGCACCGTCCACCAGAGGACGGGCACGCGCAGTGGTGTCAGCTCGTATACGGCCGTGTGGACGGCGAGGATCGGGATCTTCCACAGGAAGTCGAAGGCCATACTGCCCAGGCCCATACCGACACTCGTGGCGGCGTCCTTCGTCTCGTATCCCGCGGCGTCCTCGTCCGGATGGATGCGGACACTCACCATCTCCACCACGGTGAGCAGCAGGAACGCGGGTATCGACCACAGCACGACATCGGGCAGGTTCGGCATGACTGCACCGTAGGACGGCCGGTCGGCTGAGGGCTAGACCTTGTTACCCACAAGTATTACCGACGGTACGCGCTTGTTGGGCACCTCCCTCCCGAGCGCCTCGCCTCGCCTCGCCTCGCCTTCAGGGATGGCCCGTCACCAGACGCGTACCGACCCTCCCCGGGCGAACGCCGGACTTGTCGCGTCCGCGGGGGGCTCGCCCAGCGGCTCGGCGATCTCCCGCACCGTCGGGCCGGTCTTCGCCGCGAGGGGATCGAGGAGGTCCAGGTCGAAGCCGTACACCCGGGCCGCGTTCCCGCCCGCCATCGCCGTGATCTCCTCACGCGGCAGGCCCGCGTACGCGATCCGCAGGCCCTCCCTGCTGTACGGGTGGGTGCCCTCGTCGTGCGGGTAGTCGCTGCCCCACATGATCTTGTCGAGGCCGATGCGGTCCCGCAGCGGCACCTCGTGGGGGCGCATGAAACTCGCCCCCACGAAGCAGTTGTCCCGCCACACCTGGGAGGGCCCCTTGCCCATCGAAGCGGCAAGACCCGCGCCGAACCTGGACTCGGCGGTGGCCGCCCTCGTCGCCGCGGCCACCAGGCGGCCGTGGTAGTAGTCCAGCATGTCGAGCACGCCGGGGATCCAGCCCGAACCCTGCTCGGTCAGTACGAGTTTCAGGCCGGGGTGGCGGCGGAAGGCACCGCCGAAGATCAGGTGCCACAGCGCGCGGTGCGAGAACCAGGTCGTCTCCACCATGAAGACCGCCCGGGCCGCCGGCTCCTCCCCGAGCGGCGGCGAGGCCGAGCCCGCGTGGTGGTTCACGGGCACGGCCAGTTCCTCGCACACCGCCCAGATGGGGTCGTACGTCGATGAGTACAGCTCCGGCAGTCCCGAGCCGGGCGGGGTGCCGGGCAGCAGCAGGCCGCCCTTGAGGCCCGCACCGACGGCCCACCTGATCTCCTTCACCGCCTCCCCCACGTCGTTCAGGAGGATCTGGAAGACGCCCGCGCGGCGGCCGGGAGCGGCCGAGCAGAAGTCCGCGAGCCAGCGGTTGTGGGCGCGCAGCCCCGCCCAGCGCCGTTCGAACTCCTCGGCCGCCGGCGCCGGCGCCATCAGTGACCCGGACGGGAAGAACGGCGGAATGGTGTTCGGGAACACGACCTCGGCGACTATGCCGTCCTGTTCGAGCTCCGCGAGCCGGCGCTCCGAGTTCCAGTTCCTGTCGGCCGTGTCGGCCATCAGGTCCTCGTACGGATTGACGTACGTGGCCGCCCAGGCGTCGAACTCGTCGTGGTACGCCTTCGACAGGTACGGCCGGTAGTCCAGCAGGTCGGCTCCCGCGTGGCAGTCCGCCGAGATGACGGTGTAGCGGTCCGAGCCGCTCGTACGGTCCGCGCTCACCGGTCCGCCCCCAGGACCGGGAAGTCGTGGTCCGTCAGCCAGTGGCGGCCCACCTCGCGCGAGCGCGCCCAGGACGCCTCGACCGACGGCTGGTCCTCGCACTGGCCGAGGTCCGCGGGCGTCGGGCCGATGCGCCGCGCGAGCGGGGCCAGCGCGTCGGTGTCGAAGCCGAAGACCTCCGCCGCCGCGAGGCCCAGCATGCGGCGGGTCTCCGTCACCGGGATGTCGTGGAAGGTCCGCGAGAGCCACGCGCGCGTGTCGGGCCACGTGCCCTCGGGGTGCGGGAAGTCGCTCCCCCAGAGGATGTTGTCGACGCCGATCTCGTACCGCTGTGCCAGCTCACGGCGTTTGGTGTTCGTCGCGCAGACGAAGACCTGGCGGTCGAGGTACTCGTGCGGCGGACGCCGTAGTTCCGCGAAGGGGGACAGCTTCTTGCCGCCGTGCGCGCCCAGATAGAGCCGGTCCATGAACCACAGCAGGTTCGGCAGCCACCAGCAGCCGGACTCGGCCACACCGAACCTGAGCCCGGGGTGCCGCTCGAAGACGCCCGACCAGAGCAGGAACCACAGCGGCCGGGCGGGCCACCAGGTCACCTCGCTCACGTAGATGCCGAGGTGGTCGCCGTACTCGTGGCGCGGCGCCGCCCCGGAGTGCGTCATCACCGGCATTCCGCACTCGGCCGCCGCCGCCCACACGGGGTCGTAACGGCGGTCGTGGTAGGGCTCCTTGTCGACCCACATGGACGGGATCATCAGGGCGCCGAGTCCTGACTCCTTGGCGCGGTGGATCTCGGCGACGACCCGGTCCGTGGGTGCCGTGACGGGGAGCAGGGCGACGCCGCAGTGGCGTTCGGGGTGTTCGCCGACGAACTCGGCGAGCCACCTGTTGTGGGCCTGCGCGCCCGCCATGCCGAGGCCCGGGTCGTGGTCGCCGGAGAGGCCGAGGCCCACGCCGAAGGGTGCGGCCGTGCGGCTGTCCACGGCGTCGGCGTCCGGGAAGACCACCTCACCCGCCACTCCGTCGCCGTCCAGTTCCTTGAGGCGCTGCGCGGAGTCCCAGCCGCCGCGCAGGCCCTCCTCGTTGTCGTGGAACCACTTGTCGGCGAAGGACTCGTTGCGGATGCCCAGGCGTGTCATCTCCTCGCGGCGGCGGCCCTGCCCCGCGAGGAACTCGTCGAAGTCCCGGTGGAAACGGGCCTCCAGATAGGGCCGGTACTCCTCGGTGGGCAGCCCGGCGTGGCAGTCGGACGAGATGATCAGATAGGGCTCCGGTGCAGAGGCCATAACGGCTCCTCGGTTCGGCTCTCAGTCCAGGACGAAGTTCTCCAGGTACGCCGGATCGGCGCGGTCGAGCATCGAGCGCGACCGCGCGCGGATCTGCGCGTCGCTGTGTTCGCTCGGCGGCAGCAGCCAGAAGCGGTCCGCGCGGATGCCGTCCACCACGAAGTCGGCGACCTCCTCGACCGGCGTGAACCGCACCTCCTTCCCCGCCTCCCGCATCGCGGCCTCCCACTGGCCGAGACTGCGGTACGGGGTCCTGCGGGGCCGCTGCTTGGCGTACCGTACGGGCCTGTTGCGGTGCGACTCCCACAGGCCCGTACGGAGCATGTGGGGTCCGGGGAAGAGCACGGAGGCCCCCACGCGCGCGTGCTCCGCCCTCAGGTGCGCGTACAGGGACTCCGTCATCGTCACGACGGCCGACTTGGTGACGGCGTACACGGAAGCGGTGGGCAGCGGCGCGATACCGCCGTCGCCGGACGAGGTGTTGACGACGTGTCCCGGTTCGCCGCCGGCGAGCATTCTCGGGACGAAGGCCTGGATGCCGTGGAAGACGCCCCACACGTTGACCGCGAACGCCCATTTCCAGTCGTTCGGGTCGTGCTCCCACATCCGGCCCTCGGCGCCCGAGCCGACCCCCGCGTTGTTGCACAGGACGTGCACGGCGCCGAACCTCTCGTACGTCTCCTCGGCGAGCGCGACGACCTCCTCGCGCTCGCCGACGTCCACCACGCGCGCGTGCACCACGGCGCCTTCCTCGCGCAGCGCGGCGGCGGCCTTCTCCAGGGCGCCCGCCTCCACGTCCGCGAGGACGACCTTCAGCCCGTCCGCCGCGAACCGCCGTGCCAGGGCGAGGCCGACCCCGCTCGCCGCGCCGGTGACGACGGCGACCTGCCCCTCGGCCAGGTTCATCGGGCGCTCCCCTCGGGCGGCCCGTCGAGGATCTGCCGCGGGTCGTCGTACCGCTGGTGGATGTAGGGCAACAGCGCCCGCGCGTCGACGCGTCCGACGACCGTGCCCTTCTGGTCCGTGGTCTTCTCGCCGATGGTGATCCCGAGGAGTTCGCGGACCGGGAGATCGGCGACGGGGTCGTACATCGACTCCCGCAGGACGACGTCACCGGTGATCCGCTCCAGCTTGCGCACCTTCTCGTCGCGCACGCAGTGCACGAGGACGGGGTCGGCGTCGAAGCCGGAACCGTCGCCCGAACCGTCCACCGCGGGCAGGAACTTGAAGTAGAAGTCGGTCTTCCGGGCCGGTTCCGGCAGGGACAGCGGACCGCTCACGGCGCCGCGCACCTCCACGAACTCGATGCCGTGCCGGGCGAGGGCGGCGCGTACGACGAGGCCCTCGCGCTCGACCGCCACCTCGCCGAGCTTCTTGGGTTCGCCGAAGACCTCACGGCCGCCGACGAGAGCCCGTTCGTGGGTCATCGGCATGACGAGCGGATACCAGCCCTCGACCCCGTCGTGCGCGGCGGCGACCGCGAACGAGCCCGCGCCCAGCGGGTATCCGCGCAGGTCCACCTTGCTGATGTTCACCCTCACGAGGGGACGTCCGGTGGGTTTGAGCGGAGGCGGCAGGACCGCCGCGACCGCGTCCGGGTCGCTCTCCCAGACGGCCACCACACCGGTGGACCAGATGTCGGGGAGCCGGGAACCCGCGGTGCGCGCGGCGGCGATCTCCGCCCCGGTCCGCGCGCCGTACCGTACGCGTGCCATGCCGTACCGCCCTTCGCGTCGCATGCGTCTCGCTCGTGCGTGTCACTCGCGCATTCCGCTCGTGCGTGCCACTCCCGCATTTCCTCTCGCGCGTGCCACCGTTCGGTCCAGGCGCGCAGCACAGTCGCACCGGGCGCGGCAATGGTCCATAGCCGTGCGGGCACGAACCCGCGGCGAATCGCCGCAATGTCGCCGCAATGTCGCCGAAGGGTGCTGAATACGCCCCGGGTTCGGACTCCGGGGACAGGAGTGTCAGTCGCGCCCCTTATCCTCAGTGACCATGCTCGAAGACCGTCAGACCGCACCGTCCACCACCCCGTGGCCGGCCGCGTATCCCCAGGGGTACGCGGTCGTCGACGTGGAGACCACAGGACTGGCCCGCGACGACCGCATAGTGTCGGCCGCGGTCTACCGGCTGGACGCGCGCGGCGAGGTCGAGGACCACTGGTACACACTGGTCAACCCGGAGCGGGACCCGGGCCCCGTGTGGATCCACGGCCTGACGAGCGACGTGCTCGAAGGGGCGCCCCTGTTCCCGGAGATCGCCGAGGAGTTCGCGACCCGGCTTGAGGGCCGGGTGCTCGTCGCGCACAACGCGGTCTTCGACTGGTCGATGATCGCCCGGGAGTACGCGCGCGCCCAGCGCGAGGCACCGGTCCGTCAGCGGCTGTGCACCATCGCGCTGTCCAAGGAACTGCGGCTGCCGCTGGCCAACCACAAGCTGGAGTCGCTGGCCGCGCACTTCGGCGTCGTACAGCAGCGCGCGCACCACGCGCTGGACGACGCGCGCGTGCTCGCCGAGGCGTTCCGTCCGAGTCTGCACACCGCCGCGCGCGACGGCGTACGGCTGCCGCTCCTGGAGTGCCGGCCGCTGACGGAGTGGACGGACCGGGCGGCTCCGCTCATCGGACGGCAGTCCGGGGGCTCCGGGGGTTACTCGTCCGGTGGCTACTCGTCGGGTCCACCGGCGAGTTGGCGTCCCTCGCGCAAGCGGCCCGCCTGCCCGTATCCGAATCCGGGCCGGTACGAACCGGGCAAGCAGCTCAAACAGGGCATGCGTATCGCGTTCTCCGGGGACACCTCGGTCGAGCGCGACCTCCTGGAGGACCGTGCCGTCGAGGCCGGGCTGCATGTCGCGACGAGCCTGTCCCGCCTGACCAGCCTGCTCGTCACGAACGACCCGGAGTCCGGTACGTCCAAGGTGGTCAAGGCGCGCCAGTTCGGCACCCCGGTCGTCGACGAGGCGGCGTTCGGCCAACTCCTCGGGAATGTGGAACCGGCGGCGGGACCGGCGGCGCGGGCGTGACCGTACGGACGGGTGATTGCCACGCGACTCGCCCACGGACCGCTCGCCCGGACCGCGGGAACGGCCCACCCTGTGGCGCATGGCGACATGTGAGGTTTGCGGCAACAGCTACGGAATGACCTTCGAAGTCCACGCACAGGGAGCGGTGCACGTCTTCGACTGCTTCTCCTGCGCGATCCACCGCATGGCACCCCTGTGCGAGCACTGCCGGGTCCAGATCATCGGGCAGGGCGTCGAGGTCGAGGGCCACTGGTACTGCGGTGCCCACTGCGCCCGCGCGGAGGGAAAGGTGGGGATCATCGACAGGGTGTGACCCGGCGCGCGGGTGACCCGGTACCCGACCGAACGCACCCCACGACCCGGTTGTACGGTCGTGGGGTGTACCGCTTCCTGTTGTCCCGGCAGTGGGTGATCCTCACCCTCATCATGCTCGCGCTCATCCCGACGATGATCGAGCTGGGCTTCTGGCAACTGCACCGGCACGAGCACAAGGTCGCCCTGAACCAGGTGATCTCGGACTCGCTGTCCGCGAAGCCCGCCCCCGCCGAGTCGCTGACCGCGCCGGGGCAGGCGGTCCAGCACGAGAACCTGTACCGCCGGGTGACGGCGAAGGGCACCTTCGACACCGCCGACGAGGTCGTGGTCCGCCGCCGCACCAACTCCGACGAAGAGGTCGGCTTCCACGTACTGACACCGTTCGTCCTGGACGACGGCCGGGTCCTCATGGTCAACCGCGGCTGGATCCCCGCGGAGGGCGCGCAGACCGAGTTCCCGAGGATTCCCGCGCCCGCGAAGGGCGAGATCACGGTCACCGGCCGGCTGATGGCCGACGAGACGGCCGGCGGCAGCGGCATCAAGGACGTGCGCGGCCTGCCCGACCGCATGGTCATGCTGATCAACAGCGAGCAGCAGTCGAAGGCGCTGGGCAAGCAGGTCCTCGGCGGCTACGTCGAACTGACCGAGCCCGAGCCCGAGGGCGACGTCCCCGAACTGATCCCGGCGCCCAACCACAGCGACATCGGCCCCCACATGGCGTACGCGGTCCAGTGGTGGCTCTTCGCCGCGGGCGTCCCGGTGGGCTTCGTGGTCCTGGTCCGCCGCGAACACCGCGACCGCGCGGAGGCCGCCGAGGCCGAGTCCACCCCGACGACGGAGCCCGCCCCCGTCTGAGCCCCACGCCCCCTGAAGGCGAAAAGACTGCGCAGTTCCCGCGCCCCTGAAGATGCCCGGGCACCCGCGCGTCTTCGGCTGCGCGGCCAACCGCGCGCCTTCAGGGGCGCGACGAACTGCGCGACCAGCCCCCACCGGACCCGCATCCGCATCCGCATCCGAAACACGCTGCCCGCAGGGGGAGCTGGCGAGTCGACCCGTAAAGGTTGATCGCCGGATCCCAAGGGAACCCGCACAACGTGCACCCTTCCATCGAGGACTACGCGCTCATCGGCGACCACCAGACCGCCGCCCTGGTCGGGCGGGACGGTTCGATCGACTGGCTCTGCCTGCCCCGGTTCGACTCGGCGGCCTGCTTCGCGAAACTGCTGGGGGACGAGGACAACGGACACTGGCGGATCGCGCCGAAGGGATCGGGCACCTGCACCCGCCGGGCGTACCGGCCCGACACACTCGTGCTCGACACCGAGTGGGACACCGAGGACGGCTCGGTACGCGTCACCGACCTGATGCCGCAGCGCGACCGCGCCCCCGATGTCGTGCGGATAGTCGAGGGGCTCAGGGGCCGCGTCACCGTGCGCAGCACCCTGCGGCTGCGCTTCGACTACGGCTCGGTCGTCCCGTGGGTGCGCAGGTCCGACGGCCACCGGGTGGCCGTGGCGGGCCCCGACTCGGTGTGGCTGCGCAGCGAGCCCGAGGTCCACACCTGGGGCGAGGACTGCGGTACGCACGCGGAGTTCACGGTCGCCGAGGGCGAGAAGGTCGCCTTCGTCCTGACCTGGCACCCCTCGCACGAGCCGCGGCCCGACCTCGTCGACCCCTTCGAGGCGCTGCGGCACAGCGTCGACGACTGGCAGGCCTGGGCCGACCGCTGCCGTTACGACGGACCGCACCGCGACGCCGTCGTCCGTTCCCTGATCACCCTCAAGGCCCTCACGTACGCGCCGAGCGGCGGTATCGTCGCCGCCCCCACGACCTCGCTCCCCGAGGAGATCGGCGGCGTCCGCAACTGGGACTACCGCTACTGCTGGCTGCGGGACTCCACACTCGCGCTGGGCGCGCTGCTCGCGTGCGGCTACCAGGAGGAGGCGGAGGCCTGGCGCAACTGGCTGCTGCGCGCGGTCGCGGGCGATCCGGCGGACCTGCAGATCATGTACGGGCTGGCGGGCGAGCGACGGATCCCCGAGTACGAACTGGCGTGGCTGCCCGGGTTCCGCGGCTCGGCGCCGGTGCGGATCGGCAACGAGGCCGTACGGCAGTTGCAGCTCGACGTGTACGGGGAGGTGATCGACTCCCTCACGCTGGCGCAGCACGCGGGGCTGCCGGCCGAACCGGACATGTGGCGTCTCCACCAGGCCATGATGGACTTCCTGCACACGGCGTGGCGCAAGCCCGACGAGGGGCTGTGGGAGGTGCGCGGGCCGCGCCGCCACTTCGTGCACTCGAAGGTGATGGCGTGGGTCGCCGCCGACCGCACGGTACGCACCCTGGAGGAGAACCCCGAGCTGGACGGCGACGTCGGCAAATGGCGCGCGATGCGGGACGAGGTGCACCGGGAGGTGTGCGAGCGCGGCTTCGACCCCGAGCGGAACACGTTCACGCAGTCCTACGGCTCCCGTGAACTGGACGCCGCGCTGCTGCTCATCCCCCGCCTCGGTTTCCTGCCGCCGGACGACCCACGGGTGGTCGGCACGGTCGACGCGGTGCGCTCCGAGCTCGCCCGGGACGGCTTCGTACACCGCTACGACGCCTCCCCCGACGGCTCGGGCCCGCACGGATCGGAGCCGTCCGGCTCGGACCTCAAGGAGGTCGACGGCCTGCCCGGCGGCGAGGGTTCGTTCCTCGTCTGTTCCTTCTGGCTGGCGGACGCACTGCATCTGACGGGCCGTACGAAGGAAGCCCTCGACCTGTTCGAGCGGCTGATTGCGCTCCGCAACGACGTGGGGCTGCTGGCGGAGGAGTACGACCCCGTGGCCGGACACCAGCTCGGCAACTTTCCGCAGGCGTTCAGCCACATCGGTCTGGTGGGCACCGCCCTCGCGCTGTTCGACGACGAGAAGAAGACCGGAGTGCCCGAGGGGGACGGGGCGGGGGCGGACGAGGCAGGATAGGAGCCATGGATCTTGGGCTGAAGGACCGCGTCTACGTCGTCACCGGAGCAACGCGCGGCCTGGGTCACGCCTCCGCGCGTGAACTCGTCGCCGACGGCGCGAAGGTGATCGTCACCGGGCGCGACGCGAAGACGGTGGCCGAGGCGGCGACCGCGCTCGGCGCGAACGCCCACGGGGTGGCCGTGGACAACGCCGACCCCTCGGCGCCGGCGAGCCTGATCGCGGCCGCCCGTGAGCGGTTCGGCGGCTTCGACGGCATCCTGATCAGCGTCGGCGGCCCGCCGCCCGGCTTCGTCGCCGACAACACGGACGAGCAGTGGCAGGCGGCGTTCGAGTCCGTCTTCCTCGGCGCGGTGCGGCTGGCGCGGGCGGCTGCCGCCGAGCTGGGCGAGGGCGGGGTCATCGGCTTCGTGCTCTCCGGTTCGGTGCACGAACCGATCGCGGGGCTGACCATCTCCAACGGTCTGCGCCCCGGGCTCGCCGGGTTCGCCAAGTCCCTCTCCGACGAGCTGGGTCCGCGCGGGATCCGGGTGGTCGGGGTGCTGCCTGCCCGGATCGACACGGATCGCGTGCGCGAGCTGGACGGGTACGCGGCCGATCCTGCGGCCGCTCGGGCGGCCAATGAGGCGCGGATTCCGTTGCGGCGGTACGGGAGGCCGGAGGAGTTCGGGCGGACCGCCGCGTTTCTGCTGTCGCCTGCGGCGTCTTATCTGACCGGCATCATGGTGCCGGTGGATGGCGGGGCCCGGAACGGGTTCTGATCCCGGGGGTTCCGCTTTCGACCGCGGGTCGTGTTGTCGCCGCGGCCGGTGGGGACTTGTCGCGCAGTTCCCCGCGCCCCTGGAGGCGGGGCCGCTGGTCAGTTCGTCGCTGCGCGATCGTGGGGACTTGTCGCGCCGTTCCCCGCGCCCCCGGAAAACAGGCGGGGTGCGGGTCAGTTGACTCGTTCTGCGCCGTGTTTCGCCCCGCGCAGGTGTACCTCCGTCGGGAGTGACGCCAGGCCGGCCGAGTCCCTGGCGTGGGCGAGTGACTCCGTCGTCAGGCGGGTCAGGGTTTCGCCCGGGTCGGCATGCGGCTCCAGCACCAGGCGGACCCGCGCCTCGGGGGCACTACGCCGGCCCATGAGCGACGCCCGCGCGCCCCGTACCCCTTCCGACGCGCCCGCCTCGGCGGCCAGTACGCCCTCCAGGGCCCGGCCCCGCAGGAGCGCGCCCTCGCCGTCGCCGGTGTCGACCAGCACCTCGGCGAGGCGGCGTCGGCGCAGCACCGCCGTCAGCCACCACAGGGCGAGCAGCACGGCCACCGCCAGTGCGGCGATGACGGCCGGCCACCACCAGCCGTCGGCCCGCCACCGCGCCCGGTCGGCGTCGCTCAGCAGCACGTCGTGCCGGCCGTCGTGGATCCACCACGACGGCGGGGCCGCACCGAGGCCCACGGCGAGCACGGAGCCGCCGAGCACGACCAGGAGCAGACCCGCGAGGCCCAGCAGGACCCGGTTCACGATCCTCAGCACTCCGTTCACCCCTTCCGGCCCGGCCGGGCGACACGCACCGACAGCGCGGGCCGCCGGGCCAGGCCGAGCCCCCTGACGCCGTCGGCGAGCGTGGCGTCCAGATCGGCGCGTACGTCGTCGAGTTCACGGAAGTGCGCGACCGCGCGGACGTCGGCCTTCCCACGCCCCATACGGACCCGGACCGACCGCACGCCCGACACCTCCATGGCCCGGTCGCGCAGCACCATCGCGGCGGCGTTCCGGTGCAGGCCGGCCCGTACGTCGGGGTGGGCGCGCCGCATCGTCAGAACGTCACGCAGTCCCGGGGTCGCGGCGAGGACGAGCAGCCACAGGCCCAGCGCGGTCGCGACCCCGGCGCCGACGAGCACCCCGGTGTCGTCCAGGGGCCGCTCGGCGAGTTCACGGGCCAGGGACCTGCGCCAGTGCATGGCAGGCCGGCCGGCACGGACGGCGACGACGTCGTACAGCAGGAGACCCGCGGCAAGCAGGACCAGCAGCGCGAGGACGCCCGCGGGGATGCGGCGGGCCGACCAGAACCGGCCGTCGCCGTCCTCGCCGTGGTCGAGGGTCGGCAGGGGTGTGTGGTCGGCGGCGGCGGTGGACCGGCCGAGCTCGCTCTCGGCGGCCTTCTCGATGACGGGCAGCTGCCGGGTGCTCTCGGAGCCCTGGGGCTCGCTCATCGCGTCCTCCCCTGTACCGCGCCGCGCGTCTGCGCGGAGTGCAACCGCTCCACCTGGACGGTGACCTCGGGAACTTTCATGCCCGCCAACGCCTCTACCCGCTGAGCGACTCGGCGACGCACGGCACCGCACCGGCCGCCGATGTCACAGGGGTAGCCGAGTTCGAGACTGACACCGACACGGGCGGAGTCCTGGTGGACGACGACCGTGGCGTGCGGGGGCATCGCGCCGGGAGGCAGCACGTCGAGCGCCTCACGGGCCGCCTGCGCGGCAATCTTCGCGACGACCCGGTCGGCGATCCTCGTGGCGCCCCGCTCGCCCGGCGCGACAGCCTCGGACACGCGCGTCACCGCCGGCGGTCGTCGCGGGTGCCGCGGGACCGGAAGAAGTCACCGGGGTCCAGGTCCCCCTCAAGGAAGCGGCCCACGACGAAGCCGATGGCGCCCAGCGCGGCCACCAGGAGGAACGCGCCGAAGCCGCCGAAGTACCCGGCGAATCCCAGCGCCATTCCGGCGATCATGCCGATCACGGCCATGCTCATGGTGCGCTCCTCAGCAGGTCGGTCACTGGAGCCGGCTCTCCGGTTCCTCGTCCTCTTCGTCCGGCAGCTTGACGTCGCTGACCGCGATGTTGACCTCGACGACCTCAAGGCCCGTCATGCGCTCGACGGCCGCGATGACGTTCTCCCGTACGTCACGGGCGACATCGGCGATGGACACGCCGTAGTCGACGACGATCTCCAGGTCGAGCGCGGTCTGCACCTCACCGACCTCGGCCTTTACCCCGCGCGTGACGGACTTCGCGCCACCGCCCGGCACCCGGTCGCGGACGGCACCGAAGGTCCGCGAGATCCCGCTGCCCATGGCGTGCACCCCGAGGACGTCCCGGGCGGCGAGCCCGGCGATCTTCTCCACGACCCCGTCGGCGATGGTGGTACGCCCCCGGGTCGACGGATCGCCGCCGCCGCGCTTGGTCACGGCGGCCTTCCTCACCTGCTGCTGGTCCGGCTGCTCGGCCTCCGGGCTCTCCGGCCGATTGCGCTGAGTCGTGTCGCTCATCGCCGTGCATCCCCTTTCGGTGGGCCTCTTCGCCCACATTAGGACGGGTTGCCGAGTCGCGCGCCAGGAATACGGCAGGCTGGGACGATGACGGCGGACCGATGGACGCAAGCAGTGCGGCAACAGCTCGGCCTGGGCAGACTGCTGCCGTTGGGCGGCCCGGGTGACGGCGCGTGGATCACGGAGGCGGCGGCCGTCGCCGTACTGCGCCGGGCGGCACACCCTGTGCCGGGTGTACGCCTCGGTTCCCTGCGCCTCGCCCTCGTCGACCCGGACAGCGCGGCCGAGCCCGCCGTGCCCCCGCCGCCGAGCGCGCTGCCGCCCGGTCCACTGCGCATCGACGCGGAGTTCGCGGCCACGCCGACCGAGCCCCTGCCGACGGCCGCGTCCCGTCTCCGCGCGGCCCTCACCACGACGGCGGTGGACGCTCTCGGTCTGACGGTCACGGAGGTGGACCTGCGGGTGACGGGCCTGCTGGAGGAGGGTCTGCTGGAGGAGGGCGAGGACCCGCCGCGCCCGGCGGAGCCCGACCCGGCACCCTCCGCCGTGCCGCATCCCTCCCCCGACACGGACGAGTCCCGCGTGGCCACCGCCGCACTCGCCGTCCCGGGCGTGACAGCCCTGACGGGCAAGGCGCGCGTCACCGAGCTCCACAGCGAGGCGGCGCTCCCCCGCCGCCATGTCCACGTGGAGATCGCGGTGGACACGACCGAGCGCGCGCTGGACGTGGCCGGAGCGGTCCGCGCGACCACCACCGAATCGCTTCCGGACCACCCGTCGGCAGCGGTACTGGTGACAGCGGTGACTCCGGGCCCTTAGGAGCCCCGTCAGGGGCCCGTCAGGGGCGCGGGGAACTGCGCAACCGGCCCTCACCGGACCCCATCGGACCCGCACGTGCCCCCGACCCGCGGACCCCACCCCCTCGGGGACGAGGCCCGCCCGGGGACGCCTACCCCCTGGTCGGAATCAGTCGGAAAGCCCCGCGAGATCGCGCAACCGCCGCCCCTGAGCCCCCCGCTCGGCAACCCGCTGCTCCTCATACGTACGACCCGACGCACCCTGGAGCAGCGCCTTCGTCTCGACAAGCGCGTCACGCGGCGCGGCCAGCAGCGCGACGGCCAGTTCACTCACCGTGTCGTCGAGCTGATCGACGGGCACGGCGATGTTCGCGAGCCCGGCCCGCTGCGCCTCCTCCGCCTGCACGAACCGCCCCGTCGCACAGATCTCCAGCGCACGGGCGTAGCCGACCAGCCCCACCAGCGGATGCGTACCCGTGAGGTCGGGGACGAGGCCCAGGCCGGTCTCGCGCATGGCGAACTGCACGTCGTCGGCGACGACGCGCAGGTCACAGGCGAGCGCGAGCTGGAAGCCCGCGCCGATGGCGTGTCCCTGTACAGCCGCGATGGACACGATGTCGCTCCGCCGCCACCAGGTGAAACCGTCCTGGTACTCGGCGATGGCCGCGTCGAGTTCGGCGTCGGAACCGCGTGCGAGATCGATGAAGGACGGCTCGCCGTCGAAGCCCTCGGGCGTGAACGCCTGCCGGTCGAGCCCCGCGGAGAAGGACTTGCCTTCGGCGCGCAGCACCACGACCCGGACGGTGCCCGGCAGCAGCCGACCGGCCTCGGCCAGCGCCCGCCACAGGGCGGGGCTCTGCGCGTTGCGCTTGGCCGGGTTGGTCAGCGTCACCGTGGCGATCGCGTCGTCGACGGTGAGCCGTACGCCGTCCTTGTCGAGCAGCAAGTCGAACGAAGCCATGGGGGCGCCTCCGATGGGTGCGGTCAGCGGGGGTGCCGTGCGGGCACACCCTTAAGTGACTGCACAGTAACCACCCGGGCGGTCAAGAGACCGACCGGGTGGCCACCATCGGAGAACGAGGAGCCGTCCGGCGTCAGGCCGACGCGGACTTCTTGCCTCGCGTCGCTCCGCCACGCCCACGAAGCGTGACGCCCGACTCACTGAGCATCCGGTGCACGAAACCATACGAGCGGCCGGTCTCCTCGGCCAGCGCCCGAATGCTCGCACCGGAGTCGTACTTCTTCTTCAGGTCTGCCGCGAGCTTGTCGCGCGCGGCGCCGGTTACCCGGCTGCCCTTCTTCAGAGTCTCGGCCACCCGTGCCTCCTCAGCGGAAGTGCGCTCTGGACTTCTCATGATCACCCCTCATGAGCGTCCTGGCCACCCATTCGGCAAGGTCGATGGGACGAGCTTGCGTTGTGGCAGCTCGTCACCATGAGCGGAATTTCATATTCCATCCACCCGCTGTCCGTACCTCCGCACGAGTTCGGAGGTGAAGGTCCAGGTCAGAGACGCGCGACGGCCGGGCCTTCGGAGACGGAGGGCCCGGCCGGAGAATGGATGTAGGACACACCTCGGTACGAGGAGATCTCACTCAGATGATGGATCACCGATCGGCCGAATGATCCATACGAAGTGGATCAGTCAAACGATCAAACACCGTGAACCGCTCAGGCGAGGGCCACCAGGTCCGCGTAGTCGGCACCCCAGAGGTCCTCGACGCCGTCGGGCAGCAGGATGATCCGCTCCGGCTGGAGCGCGTGGACGGCACCCTCGTCGTGCGTGACGAGGACGACGGCACCCTTGTAGGTGCGCAGCGCGCCGAGGATCTCCTCGCGGCTGGCCGGGTCGAGGTTGTTCGTCGGCTCGTCGAGGAGCAGGACGTTCGCGGACGACACCACGAGGGTGGCGAGCGCCAGACGGGTCTTCTCGCCGCCGGAGAGGACGGAGGCCGGCTTGTCGACGTCGTCGCCGGAGAACAGGAACGAGCCGAGCGTCTTGCGGACCTGGACGAGGTCGAGGTCCGGGGCGGCGGAGCGCATGTTCTCCAGGACCGAGCGCTCGGGGTCGAGGGTCTCGTGCTCCTGCGCGTAGTAGCCGAGCTTGAGGCCGTGGCCCTCGATGACCTGGCCGGTGTCGGGCTTCTCCGCGCCGCCGAGGAGGCGGAGCAGGGTCGTCTTGCCCGCGCCGTTCAGGCCGAGGATGACGACGCGGGAACCCTTGTCGATGGCCAGGTCGACGTCGGTGAAGATCTCCAGGGAGCCGTACGACTTGGACAGGCCCTCCGCCATCAGCGGGGTCTTGCCGCAGGGCGACGGGTCGGGGAAGCGCAGCTTGGCGACCTTGTCGGACTTCCGCTCGGCCTCCAGGCCCGCGAGGAGCTTGTCGGCCCGCTTGGCCATGTTCTGCGCGGCGACGGTCTTGGTGGCCTTGGCGCGCATCTTGTCGGCCTGTGTGTGCAGGGCGGTGGCCTTCTTCTCGGCGTTCTGCCGCTCGCGCTTGCGGCGCTTCTCGTCGGCCTCGCGCTGCTGCTGGTACAGCTTCCAGCCCATGTTGTAGACGTCGATCTGGGCGCGGTTGGCATCCAGGTAGAACACCTTGTTGACGACCGTCTCGACCAGGTCGACGTCGTGGGAGATCACGATGAAGCCGCCGCGGTACGTCTTCAGGTAGTCGCGGAGCCAGACGATGGAGTCGGCGTCGAGGTGGTTCGTGGGCTCGTCGAGGAGCAGGGTGTCCGCGTCCGAGAAGAGGATGCGGGCCAGCTCGATACGGCGGCGCTGACCGCCGGAGAGCGTATGGAGGGGCTGGCCGAGCACCCGGTCGGGCAGGTTGAGCGCGGCGGCGATGGTGGCGGCCTCCGCCTCGGCGGAGTACCCGCCCTTGGTGAGGAACTCCGTCTCCTGGCGCTCGTACTGC
Organism: Streptomyces sp. NPDC087844; assembly: GCF_044742785.1. Taxonomy (NCBI): domain Bacteria; kingdom Bacillati; phylum Actinomycetota; class Actinomycetes; order Kitasatosporales; family Streptomycetaceae; genus Streptomyces; species Streptomyces sp. NPDC087844. Next base: position 54,261 of record NZ_JBIUVD010000003.1, read on the forward strand.
CGCATCGCCTTCTCGCGGGTGGCGCCCGAGCCGCTCGCGATGCGCTGTTCGTTCTCGCGCATCTTGCGGATCAGGGTGTCCAGGCCGCGCGCGGACAGGACGCGGTCGCCGGCCAGCATGTCGAGGTCGCCGGTGCGCGGGTCCTGCGGGAGGTAGCCGACCTCGCCCGAGCGGGCGACGGTGCCCGCGGCGGGGGTTCCCTCACCTGCGAGGACCTTGGTGAGCGTGGTCTTGCCCGCGCCGTTGCGACCGACCAGACCGATACGGTCGCCCTTCGTGATGCGGAAGGTGGCGGACTCGATGAGCATGCGGGCGCCGGCACGCAGTTCGATACCGGAAGCGGAAATCACGGACAGACTCCTGGGCAGGGTTGTTGACGGGGCGGGCGGCTGAGGGCGTTCACGCCGTCTAATGCACGAGGAGAATGGCCATGGACCAAGTCTAACGGGGCGATGCAACCACTTTTTCTGTGTGCGGGTGTTCGGGGGTGTGACGCTCATTGCCCCGTGGCCGCCCGTCGTTCCTCGTCCTCCGTTCGGCCCGCCCGCTGCGACACCTTCCGCCGAGCGTCCGCTCCCGGACGTTCGCGGGCCTTCGCAGGCGTTCGCGGGGCGCTGTCAGTGCCGGGTGCCAGACTGTGGGGCAGGTCACATTCAGGTGCTGCCCCATCGGTGGGACAGGACAGCGGGGACCGGAAGGAGTGATCGGCATGGCCGGCACGGACAGCGGACGCCCGAGCATCTACCCGACGCTGTTGTACGCGGACGCGAAATCCGCGCTCAGGCAGCTCGCGGATGCTTTCGGCTTCACCGAGGCCTCGGTGTACGAGGACGAGGAGGGCAAGGTGGTGCACGCCGAGCTGGTGCAGGGCAACGGCGCGGTGATGCTGGGCTCCAAGGGCACCGGCAGCCGCTTCGACGAGGCCATGAAGAGCGCGGGCCCCACCGGGGTGTACGTCGTCGTGGACGACGTGGACGCACACCACCAGCGGGCCGTGGACCACGGGGCGGAGATCCTGATGCCCCCGACGGACCAGGACTACGGCTCACGGGACTACATGGCCCGGGACGTGGAGGGCAACATCTGGAGCTTCGGCACGTACGCCCCGGAGACCAGGGTCTGAGCCCGCCGCCCGGCCGCCCGGTCCCGTCCGGCTACCCGGTCCGTCCGGCCTAGCCCCCTCGGTGGACCTGGAAGGCGGCGCGGCGCACGGCCTTGGCGAGGGCCGGGTCGGGGTGGGCGGCGGCGAGCGCGACCAGGACCTGCACGGTGCGGGGGTGGCCGACCGCGCGCACCTCGTCGAGGAGCGCGGGGACGGTCGGCTGCACCGCGGACTCCAGGTGCCGCACGAGGAGCGGGGCCTCGCCGTGGTCGGCGACGGCCGCGGCGGTGTCGACCCACAGCCAGGTGGCCTCCTCGCGGGTGAGCACCAGGTGGGCGTCCTCGGGGTCGTGTCCGTCGTGCTCGGCGAGCCACAACAGGGCGTACGGACGCAAGGGGGTCTCGTCCGCCACCGCGCGGATGTCCGGCTCGGCGGGGGCTCCGACCACGCGTAGGGCCTCGAAGGCCAGCCCGCGCGACAGGGCGTCCTCACCGCGGGCGGCGGCGAGGAGTTCGGTGACGGCGCTGCCGACGGGGCGGGCGGCGAGCCAGGCGCGGTACTCGGCACGGGCCGCGTTGGGTCTGAGCTGGGCGCAGCCGCGGAGCATGTCCTCGGCGCCCTGCTCGATGTTCCCGGCGGGGCTCTGCGCGGCCACGCAGATCTGCTCCAGCTTGACCCACACGGCCCAGCTGCCGAGCGGGGTGAGCGTGGCCTGGCCGTCGGCGCAGGTGAGGGCGCCCACGGCGGCGAGGGCGTGCAGCGCCCAGTCGAGAAGGGGGGCGAGCGGGGTGTCCTCGGCCGGGCTCTCCACGGGCTCGGCCTGCGGGCCGTAGGGGATCTCGCAGCGTTCGGTGCGCAGTTCCGTGACGCGCTGCTCCAGCAGGTCGAGGAGCTGCGGGACGGGGACGGGGCCCGCGGACAGTTGAAGGAAGGAGAGAACCTGCGGCATCGCCGAGACGACCTCGGCGACGGCGGAGGGCTCGCGTCCGTCGGGACCGGGATGGGCGATCGACCAGGCGTCGAAGAAGGCGACCCAGCCGCGCAGTACGGCGCTGTCGTCGCGGTTCCAGGCGCGCAGGCGCCAGCCGGGGCGCGCGGTGTCGCCGTGCACCTCGATGAGGCCGGCGAGCCGTGCGATGTCCCAGTCCGCCCGTACTTGATCCGGGGTCAGGTTCAGACTGGTGGCGGCTTGTTGCGCGAACGCGTCGGAGAGTGTGCCTTTCCCTCCGGAACTGCCGTTCTCCGCGGAACCGCTGTCGGAGACTTCGGCGTCACGCTCGCGGCGGGGGCCGGGGCCGGGGCTCAGGGTGGCGTCGGCCCAGTGGGCGACCCGGGCCGCGCCTGCGAGCACGGCGCGCGCCATGCGGGCGAGTTCCGCCGGTGCCGGTGTGCCCTCCGGTGGGCGGGGGGCAGGTCGGCGGGCGGGCCTCTGGGTCATCGCTCGGGGGGCGGCGGCCAGGGTTCGCGGGCGGACGAGTCGGAGCCTGGAGTCGCGCGGGATACGGGACGTCACGGGAGCAGTCTTCCGGTTGACGGTCCGAAAACCCAAACGGAATGTCACAGGAGGCCACAGGGGCGGTCCGCGCACCGGGCCCGGCAGGCGCTGTGAGGGGGTTCCGGCCACTGGTACAGGGTTAAACGGAAGCTTCTCCGCCGGGACGGGAAGGCGGCTACATCAGCGGGGTGAGGAAGCGGCGGAGGGCCTCTTCGTAACCGGCCGGGTCGGCGTTCCACATGGCGCCGTGCGGGGCGTCGTGGACCGCGTGCAGGGTGACGAGGTCGGGGTGGCGGTCGGCGAGGCGGCGCGAGAGTCCCCAGGGGGCGACGGTGTCGTCGGGGCCGTGCAGGACGAGGGTGGGCACCTTGAGCCGTACCGGGTGGGCGGCGCCCTCGACGCGGCCGCCGCCCAGGCCCGTGCGGCCCTGGGCGGCGCGGACGGCCAGCGGCAGCAGGGCGCCGGGGGTGCGGCGGGCCGTGGCGAGGGCCCGCAGGGTGGCCTCCCAGCTGAGGACCGGCGAGTCCAGGACGAGCCCGGAGATCCGCTCGCGCAGCGCGGAGTGCTCGGCGGCGCGCAGCGCCATGGTGGCGCCGGTCGACCAGCCGTGCAGGACGACCCGTTCCGCGCCGTACCGCACGGCGAAGCGGATGGCGGCGTCCAGGTCGCGCCACTCGCTCTCGCCGAGGTGGTTCAGGCCGTCCGGGGGCCGCGGTGCGCCGGCGTCCCCGCGATAGGCGAGGCCGAGGACGGGAAACTGCTGGCGGTACAGGAAGTCCATGACGTTCATGGGGTGTTCGCGGGTGGCGCCGAGGCCGTGCACGGTGATCACCCAGGTGTCACGGGCGGCGGGCACGAACCAGGCGGGCAGGGTGCCCAGCTCGCCGGGGATCTCCACGTCGGTGAAGGGGAGGCCGAGGGCGGCGCCCGGGTCGCCGACGTGCACGCCGGGCGTGAACCACACCTTGTCGCCGGGTTCCAGCGTGCCGTGGGTGACGCGCTCCAGGCGGCGTACCACCGTGTCGGCGGTGTGCGCGGCCCCGGCCAGGAGCGGGCCGACGACGGCGTGGGTGCCGTGGCCGCCGAGGCCGTACACGCCCGGGCGCCGGGAGGCGAGGGCGCGGGTCAGGGCGATCTGGCCCGCGGCCGTGGCGTGCACGGTCAGGCGGGGTTCGGTGGGCAGCGGCCGGCCCGGCGTCGCCTTCAGGGCGGCGTCGCTGGCGAAACGGCCGGCGGCGATACCGGCCGCGCCGGCCACGGCCACGGTGAGGGCGGTGGTGAGGGCTGCGGTCGTCGGCTTCACGGTGCGCACGGGTCCAGTCTCCTGATCGGGCCCGCTGTCGGCCAGTGGAAGGGCGGCACGGGTGAGCCCGGCGTCAGCCGTGAGGGTGCGCCGCGGCCACGGCCGGCGCGGCTTTCTGTGCACAGCCGCGTACGGCCGGGCTGATCACGGCCCCGTCCGGCCGGGCCTGTGCGTACGTACACGTACAGCCGTACACGTACGCGGCCGTACGGGTACGGCCCGGTGTCACGGCTGGCCGTACCCCTTCAGCCGCTCGCCCGCCTGCGCCACCTGGTCCTCGGTCAGCAGGGTGGGCGTGAGGCCCGGGACGGACGACGCGGTGAGCCATACGCGGCACATCCATTCGAGCTGGGCGGTGCGGTCGTAGGCCTGGTCGAGGGTGGCGCCGTGGGCGAGGGTGCCGTGGTTCCGCAGCAGGCAGGCCGTGCGGTCCCGCAGGGCCAGGAGCATGTTCTCGGCCAGCTCCTGCGTGCCGTAGGTGGCGTAGGCCGCGACACGGACGGGCCCGCCGAGGGAGGCGGACATGTAGTGGACGAGGGGCAGCTCGGCCACGAGGGTCGAGACGGCCGTGGCGTGCACGGCGTGGGTGTGGACGACGGCACGCGCGTCCGTGGAGCGGTAGACGGCGAGATGCATGGGCAGTTCGCTGGTCGGAACGAGTGAACCGAGCACGCGCCGCCCGTCCAGGGAGACCCCGCAGACGTCCTCGGGCGTCAGCCGGTCGTACGGCACCCCGGTCGGGGTGACCAGGACGGTGTCGCCCACGCGCACGGACACGTTGCCCGACGTGCCGACGACCAGGCCGTCGGCAACCGTCCGGCGGGCCGTGGCGACGAGGTCGCCCCACGCCCGCTCCAGCGCCTCCCCGGGCCGGGGTGCGCCCGTCTCCCCGGCGTCTCGTCCGTCTTCTGTGTCCCGCCGCTGCTCAGCCATGCCGTGATCCTGCCAGCCGCCGGCCGGCGGGCCCTGCTCCGTTCGGGCGAGGGCGCTGAGGGCCACTGAGGGCACGACGTGTCCTCGCACACCGAACAGGCCGCCTGCTTCGCCACATCGAGTACAACCCGTACGACAAGAAGAAGAAGTGCTACGGGCCGAGCAGGAGCGGCCCGCTGAAGCGCGACCGCGGGGCCCCTGCCCTCGGGCTGGAACTTCTGGACGTTCTGGCAGTACGACGACAGCGGCAGCCTGCCGGGTGACCAGGATCTCTTCAACGGTTCGCTGTCCCAGCCGAAGGCCTTCGCCCGGGGGTGAACCGGGTAGCGGACCCCCGTATTCCGCCTCTGTTCGAGAACCTCCCCGCACTTTCGAGAGCCCTCGCCGCCACTTCGACACAAGCGGAAGGGCGGCACCTCGATTGGGTCACCCCACCGCCCGACTCAGTTCATCTTCCGTTCACCCAGGTTGCTTACGTTCCCTGTGCCACTGTCGTCCAACAGAAGCCTGGGTAAATGGAACACATCACGCTCCTCCTCGGAATCGTGATCGTTACCGCTCTCGTGTTCGATTTCACGAACGGTTTCCACGACACTGCCAACGCGATGGCGACGACCATCTCGACCGGCGCCCTCAAGCCCAAGACGGCGGTGGCCATGTCCGCCGTGCTGAACCTCGTCGGTGCGTTCCTCTCCGTGGAGGTCGCCAAGACGATCTCCGGCGGCCTCATCAACGAAGAGGGAATCCGCACCGAGGTGATCTTCGCGGCGCTCGTCGGCGCCATTCTGTGGAATCTGCTGACCTGGCTCCTGGGTCTGCCCTCCAGTTCGTCCCACGCGCTCTTCGGCGGCCTGATCGGCGCCGCGGTGATGTCGGCGGGCTGGTCCTCGGTGAACGGCTCGACCGTGATCACCAAGGTCCTCCTCCCGGCGATCGCCGCGCCCGTGGTGGCCGGACTCGCCGCGATGCTCGCCACCCGGCTGACGTACCGGATCAGCAGGCAGGCCGGTGAGAAGGCGACCTCCAAGGGGTACCGCGCCGGTCAGATCACCTCCGCGGGGCTGGTCTCGCTGGCCCACGGCACGAACGACGCGCAGAAGACCATGGGCATCATCACCCTGGCCCTGGTCACCGGCGGCGTGCTCGCGCCCGGCTCGAACCCTCCCCTGTGGGTCATCGTCTCGGCCGGTATCGCCATCGCGCTCGGCACCTACCTGGGCGGCTGGCGCATCATCCGCACCATGGGCAGGGGCCTCACCGATCTCGCGCCGCCGCAGGGCTTCGCCGCCCAGACCAGCGCCGCGACGGTCATCCTGGCCTCCTCGCACCTCGGCTTCTCCCTCTCGACCACCCAGTCCTGCTCCGGCGCCGTGATGGGTTCGGGCCTGGGCCGCAAGGGCGGTGTCGTCCGCTGGTCGACCGCGACCCGCATGTTCGTCGCCTGGGGCCTCACGCTCCCCGCCGCCGGTCTGGTCGGCGCGGGCGCCGAGTTCCTGACCCAGCAGGGCACCTGGGGCATCATCCTCACCGGCGCGCTGCTGATCGCCGGCTCCGCGGTCATCTGGACGCTGTCCCGCCGCCAGCCCGTCACCGTCGACAACGTCAACGACGACCACGCGCCCGCGGGCGTCGTGACCACCGCGATCGCCGCGGTCACCCCGCCTCCCGCGGGCCCCGTCGCCACGACCACGAAGGCGACCGACGACCTCAAGACCACCATCCCGGGCCCGGACGCCGAGCCCGCCCGTCCGGCCACGGTGTAAGGAACGAACCGCATGCAGATCGACTGGGCAGCCCTCGGCTCCGTGTTCGGAGTCAGTCTCATCTCCACCGTCGCCCTCGTGGGCCTCTTCACCCTCGGCATCGTCGGCCTCACCAAGCGCGAGTCGGCCGCCGCACAGGGTGGCTCCGCGACCCTCGCGGTCACCGGCGCGTACGCCTGCTTCGCCGCCTGCGCGGCGGCCGTGGCGTACGGGATCTATCTGATCGTCGCCTGACCCTCGCGGCACGTCCGTTCTGTACGGGACGGCCCCGTCGACCCCCACGGTCGGCGGGGCCGTCCCGCGTCCGTGTGTGGGCCTCAGCACACTCTCCCGCCGCAGGTCAACGGCAAGTTGACGGGTGTTCTCGGACCGTGGTGGACTGCCGAGGCCATGTACGTCGGCAGAAGAGGAAGCCGGTGCGAATCCGGCGCGGTCCCGCCACTGTCACCGGGGAATCGATCCCCCCGGGAGCCAGGAACTCTCTCCGTCGGTCTCGTCGAACCAGGGCGTGGACACCCTGAGTGAGGACATATCGCCATGCGCGCCCACCTGTTGTGGACCGGTGTGCCCAGGCCAGGTACGAGGATCTCGTCTCGTGCAGTGGCGGGCTGAACGGATGCGAGCCGATCGCGTCTTCGCGTACGGCGCCGCCGCCGGCCTCCTCGGTGACCTGCTGCTCGGCGATCCCCGCCGGGGACATCCGGTCGCCGCGTTCGGCCGGGCCGCGGGAGCCGTCGAGCGGGCTCTGTGGCGCGACCACCGGGGCCGGGGCGCGCTGCACACCGCCGTGTGCGCGGGCGGCGCCGTCTCCCTCGCCGTGGCCGCCGAGCGTTCCGTACGTACCTCCCCCGTCGCCTCCGTCGTCCTGACCGCGGCCGCCACCTGGGCCGTGGTCGGGGGGACCTCGCTCGGGCGCGAGGCCCGGGCCGTCGGCGGGGCGCTGGCCGCCGGGGACATCGAGGTGGCCCGTGAGCGGCTGCCGCATCTGTGCGGACGCGACCCGCAGGCGCTGGACGCCGACGGGATCGCCCGCGCGGTGGTCGAGTCGGTCGCCGAGAACACCTCCGACGCCGTCGTGGGCGCCCTGGTGTGGGGCGCGGTCGCGGGCGTACCCGGTCTGGTCGGGTTCCGGGCCGTCAACACGCTGGACGCCATGGTCGGGCACAGGTCGGCCCGTCACCGGCGGTACGGATGGGCGTCCGCCCGCCTCGACGACGTGGTGGGGTGGCCCGGGGCACGGCTGACCGCGGTCCTCGCCGCCGTCGCCGGGGGGAATCCGCGAGGGGCCGTCCGCGCCTGGCGCGCCGACGCCGCCAAGCATCCGAGTCCCAACGCCGGGCCCGTGGAGGCCTCGTTCGCGGGTGCGCTCGGAGTACGGCTCGGCGGCACGCTCTCGTACGCGGGACGGGTCGAGCACCGGCCCGTGCTCAACGGTCCGGGGCAGGCCGTGCGCATCGAGGACATCGAGCGGGCCGTCCGGCTCTCGCGGCGCGTGGGCCTGCTCGCGCTGGGCGCGAGTGTCGCCGGGCGGCTGCTCGCCACCTCGCTCACCAGGTCGCTCACCAAGTCGCGGGTCACGAGAGGGCGTACGTCATGAGCGGGGGAACGGGCGGGAGGCCGGGCGGAGGACCGGGCGGGAGGCCGGGCGGCGGGCTGCTCGTCGCCGGTACGACCTCCGACGCGGGCAAGAGCGTCGTGACCGCCGGGATCTGCCGGTGGCTGGTGCGCCGGGGCGTCAAGGTCGCGCCGTTCAAGGCGCAGAACATGTCGCTGAACTCGTTCGTGACGCGCGAGGGCGCGGAGATCGGGCGCGCGCAGGCCATGCAGGCGCAGGCCGCCCGCGTGGAGCCCTCCGTGCTCATGAACCCCGTCCTGCTCAAGCCGGGCGGTGACCGCAGCAGTCAGGTCGTCCTGATGGGGAAGCCCGTCGGCGAGCTGAGTGCGCGCGGCTATCACGGCGGACGCCAGGAGGCGTTGCTCGGAACCGTGCTGGACTGTCTGGCCGAGTTGCGGGGCACGTATGACGCGGTGATCTGTGAGGGAGCGGGCAGTCCCGCCGAGATCAATCTGCGGCGCACCGACATCGTGAACATGGGGATCGCGCGGGGCGCGCGGCTGCCCGTGCTCGTGGTGGGGGACATCGACCGCGGCGGGGTCTTCGCCTCGTTCTTCGGGACGGTGGCCCTGCTGTCGCGCGAGGACCAGGAGCTGGTCGCCGGGTTCCTGGTGAACAAGTTCCGCGGGGACGTCTCGCTGCTCGAACCCGGCATCGACATGCTGCACGGGCTCACCGGGCGGCACACCTACGGCGTCCTGCCCTTCCGGCACGGCCTCGGCATCGACGAGGAGGACGGGCTCGGAGTGTCCCTGCGGGGGTCGGTACGCGAGTCCGAGGTCTCCTCCCCCGTCGGCGAGGACATCCTGCGGGTCGCCGTCTGCGCGATCCCCCTGATGTCCAACTTCACGGACCTGGACGCCCTCGCCGCCGAACCGGGCGTCGTCGTACGGTTCGTGGACCGCGCCGAGGAACTCGTCGACGCCGACCTGGTCGTCGTACCCGGCACCCGGGGCACGGTCCGGGCCCTGGAGTGGCTGCGGCGGCGCGGCCTCGCGGACGCCCTGGTGCGCAGGGCCGCCGAAGGGCGCCCCGTGCTGGGCATCTGCGGCGGCTTCCAGCTCCTCGGCGAACACATCGAGGACGAGGTCGAGTCGAGGGCCGGTGCCGTCGACGGCCTCGGACTCCTCCCGGTACGCGTGCGGTTCGCGCGCGAGAAGACCCTCACCCGGCCCGTCGGCGAGGCCCTCGGCGAACCCGTCCAGGGGTACGAGATCCATCACGGGGTCGCCCATGTCACAGGAGGGGAGCCCTTCTTGGACGGCTGCCGGGTCGGGCAGGTCTGGGGGACGCACTGGCACGGTTCACTGGAGTCGGACGGCTTCCGGCGTGCCTTCCTGCGCGAGGTGGCGTCCGCGGCGGGGCGGCGCTTCGTACCCGCCCCGGACACCTCGTTCGAAGGGTTGCGCGAGGAGCAGCTCGACCGGCTGGGCGATCTGATCGAGGAACACGCGGACACGGACGCGCTGTGGCGGCTCATCGAGTCCGGCGCACCGGCCGGACTGCCTTTCATTCCACCGGGAGCGCCCGCATGAGCTTGCGCGCAGGCCGCCTGGGCCACGAAGTCCGTTTGGGCTATTTGGAGGACGACAACCAGTGAGTACCCCGTTTCCGTTCACGGCCGTGGTCGGTCAGGACGACCTGCGACTGGCACTGCTGCTGAACGCCGTCTCCCCCGCGGTGGGCGGTGTGCTCGTCCGCGGCGAGAAGGGCACCGCCAAGTCCACGGCCGTGCGCGCGCTCTCGGCGCTCATGCCGCACGTCGACGTCGTCCCCGGCTGCCGTTTCTCCTGTGCGCCCAACGCCCCCGATCCGGCCTGCCCCGACGGCCCCCACGAGGCGGGCCCGGGTGTGCCGCGTCCCGCCCGGATGGTCGAACTGCCCGTCGGCGCCTCCGAGGACCGCCTCGTCGGCGCGCTCGACATCGAGCGGGCGCTCTCGGAGGGCGTGAAGGCCTTCGAGCCCGGCCTGCTGGCCGACGCCCACCGCGGACTCCTGTACGTGGACGAGGTCAACCTCCTCCACGACCACCTGGTCGACCTGCTGCTCGACGCGGCGGCGATGGGTGCCTCGTACGTGGAGCGCGAGGGCGTCTCCGTACGGCATGCCGCGCGGTTCCTGCTCGTGGGGACCATGAACCCCGAAGAGGGCGAGCTGCGACCGCAGTTGCTCGACCGGTTCGGGCTCACCGTCGAGGTGGCGGCCTCGCGCGACCCCGACCAGCGGGTGGAGGTCGTACGGCGGCGGCTCGCGTACGACGACGACCCGGAGGGGTTCGCGACGCGCTGGGCCGAAGAGGAGTCCGACGTACGGGCGCGGATCGTGGCCGCGCGGGAGCTGCTGCCGTCGGTGCGGCTCGGCGACGGCGCGCTGCGGCAGATCGCGGCGACCTGCGCCGCGTTCGAGGTGGACGGCATGCGGGCCGACATCGTGATGGCCAGGACCGCCACCGCGCTGGCCGCCTGGGCGGGGCGGACCGACGTGCTCGCCGAGGACGTACGGCGGGCCGCGCTCCTCGCGCTGCCGCACCGGCGCCGGCGCAATCCCTTCGACGCGCCCGGTCTCGACGAGGACAAGCTCGACGAGACGATGGAGGAGTTCGCGAGCGACGAGGACGGCTTGGGGGACTCCGGGGACTCCGGGGACTCGGGCGACGAGGACCCGGATCCGGACGGGCCCGGTGGCGGTGGCGGTGGCGGGCGGCCCCCGCAGGACGGGCCCGACGGCGGCGACAGTGACAGCGGCGACGGCGGCAGCGACGGTTCCGGTGAGGTGCCCGCGCAGGGCGAGGCCCCCGCGAACGAGTCCGAGAACGGGCGGGCGCCGTCGTCCGGCGTGGGCGAGCAGTCCCCCGTACGGGCCGCCGAGCCGTTCCGTACGAAGGTGCTGAGCGTGCCCGGTCTCGGCGAGGGAGCCGCCGGGCGGCGCTCGCGGGCCCGGACCGAGCACGGGCGCACCACCGGGGCGCGCCGGCCGCGCGGGGCGCTCACCAAGCTGCATCTGGCCGCGACCGTGCAGGCCGCGGCACCGCATCAGCGGGCGCGGGGACGGTCAGGGCCCGGCCTCGTCGTACGGCGGGACGATCTGCGGCAGGCCACCCGGGAGGGCCGCGAGGGGAACCTCGTGCTGTTCGTCGTGGACGCGTCCGGGTCGATGGCGGCCCGGCAGCGGATGGGCGCCGTGAAGGGAGCGGTGCTGTCCCTGCTCCTCGACGCCTACCAGCGGCGGGACAAGGTGGGGCTCGTGACCTTCCGCGGGTCCACGGCGGAGGTGGCGCTGCCGCCCACGTCGTCGGTCGACGCGGCGGCGGTGCGGCTGGAGTCGCTGCCCACCGGCGGGCGTACGCCGCTCGCGGCAGGGCTGCTGCGGGCGCACGACGTGCTGCGGGTGGAGCGGTTGCGTGATCCGGCCCGGCGCGCGCTGGTCGTCCTGGTGACCGACGGGCGGGCCACGGGCGGGCCGGAACCGGTGGCGCTCGCCGGGCGGGCCGCCCGGCTGTTCGCCGCCGACAAGGTCGCGTCCGTCGTCGTCGACTGCGAGTCGGGCCTGGTGCGGCTCGGACTCGCGGGGCGGCTCGCGGGTGAACTCGGCGGTACGGCCGTGACGCTCGACGAGCTGCGGGCCGACTCGATCGCCGGTCTGGTCAGGGATGTGCAGAGCGGCAGCCGGGGCAACAGCCAGGGCAGCCAGGGCAACGGCAGGAAGGCCGCGTAATGCCTCAGGGACAGCCGAGTGTCGTACCGGACGACGGACTGACGACACGTCAGCGACGGAACCGGCCGCTCGTCATGGTGCACACCGGCATCGGGAAGGGAAAGTCCACCGCCGCCTTCGGGCTCGCTCTGCGCGCCTGGAACCAGGGCTGGCCGATCGGGGTGTTCCAGTTCGTCAAGTCCGCGAAGTGGAAGGTCGGCGAGGAGAACGCGCTGCGCGTCCTCGGCGCCAGCGGTGAGGGCGGGTCCGTCGACTGGCACAAGATGGGCGAGGGCTGGTCGTGGGTGCAGCGCGACTCCCAGCTGGACAACGAGGAGAAGGCCCGCGAGGGCTGGGAGCAGGTCAAGCGGGACCTGGCCGCCGAGACGTACAAGCTGTACGTGCTCGACGAGTTCGCCTACCCGATGCACTGGGGCTGGATCGACGTCGACGAGGTCGTGGAGGTGCTGCGGGGCCGGACCGGGACCCAGCACGTCGTGATCACCGGGCGCAACGCTCCTGAGAAGCTGGTCGAGTTCGCCGATCTGGTGACCGACATGTCCAAGGTGAAGCATCCGATGGACACCGGTCAGAAGGGGCAGAGGGGCATCGAGTGGTGATGTCCTCAACCTCCGGGGCCTCGGGCTCCGGGTCCGTCCCGCGGCTGGTCGTCGCCGCGCCCGCCTCCGGGAGCGGCAAGACCACCGTGGCCACGGGACTGATGGCCGCGTTCGCCTCGCGGGGGCTCGCCGTGTCCCCGCACAAGGTGGGTCCCGACTACATCGATCCCGGGTATCACTCGCTCGCCAGCGGGCGGGTGGGGCGCAATCTCGACTCCTACATGTGCGGGCCCGAGCTGATCGCTCCGCTGTTCGCCCATGGTGCGCGCGGGTGTGATCTCGCCGTGGTCGAGGGTGTGATGGGGCTGTTCGACGGGGCTTCCGGGGAAGGAGAGCTGGCTTCCACCGCCCATGTGGCGAAGTTGCTGCGGGCGCCCGTGGTGCTGGTCGTGGACGCGTCCTCGCAGTCGCGGTCGGTGGCCGCGCTCGTGCACGGGTTCGCCTCCTGGGACCCCGGGGTGCGGATCGGCGGGGTGATCCTGAACAAGGTCGCGTCCGATCGGCACGAGGCGCTGTTGCGGGAGGCGATGGATCAGTCCGGGGTGCCTGTGCTGGGCGCTCTGCGGCGGGCCGAGGAGGTGGGTACGCCGTCCCGGCATCTTGGGCTGGTGCCTGTTGCCGAGCGGCGGGCCGAGGCGGTTGCCGCTGTCGCGGCGATGGGGGCTCGGGTGCGGGCCGGGTGTGATCTGGAGGCGTTGTTCGCGTTGGCGCGCGGCGCCGGGGACTTGGGGGGTGGGGTTTGGGACGCGGGTGAGGTGCTGGCTTTTTCGCCCCCGCCGCCCCTTCCCGTCCCGACCCTCGGGGGCTCCGCCCCCGGACCCCCTTGTCGGCCTGAACGGCCTCGTCCTCAAACGCCGGACGGGCTGGGTGGGGCGGGCACTGCCTCGAAGCCGCCGGACGGGCTGGGTGGGGCGAGGAGTGCCTTGAAGGGTACGGGGCGTGCGCCCGTTGTTGCTCTTGCCGGTGGGGCCGCTTTCACCTTTTCCTATGCCGAGCAGGCCGAGTTGCTGGCTGCCGCCGGGGCCGAGGTCGTCATGTTCGATCCGTTGCGGGACGAGCAGTTGCCGGACGGGACCCGTGGGCTGGTCCTCGGGGGCGGGTTTCCCGAGGTGTTCGGGCCGGAGCTGTCCGCCAACGAGCCGCTGCGCAAGGCCGTTGCCGCGCTCGCCGAGAGCGGGGCGCCGATCGCGGCCGAGTGCGCGGGGCTGCTCTACCTCTCCCGTGAGCTCGACGGGCTGCCGATGTGCGGTGTCATCGACGCCGAGGCCCGGATGGACGCGCGCCTGACGCTCGGGTACCGCGATGCCGTCGCGGTGTCCGACAGCCCGCTGGCAGCGGCGGGCACCCGGATGCGGGGGCACGAGTTCCACCGGACCGTCGTCGAGCCGGGTGCGGGTGCGGCTCCCGCCTGGGGGCTGCGCACACCCGTGCGCCGGGTCGAGGGATTCGTGCAGCGGGGTGTGCACGCGAGCTATCTGCACACGCACTGGGCGGGCTCGCCCGGCGTCGCCCGGCGGTTCGTGGAGAGGTGTGCCGAGGGTTCCGGGAGTGCTGGGAGTGCTGGGAGTGCCGGGTCATGAGACCGGCTTCCGGCGCGCGGGGGGCGGTCTCCCGCGGCTCACTCCGCGGCCCCGACGACCAGCCAGATGAAGGCCACTCCGGCGAGCGTGCACAGCAGTGTGGAGCGGGCGGGGTGTTCGTGGTGGGCCTCGGGAAGGATCTCGGCGGCGGCCAGGTAGAGGAGCGCGCCGCCGAAGAAGCCGAGGTACCCGCCGAGCAGATGCTCGGGAAGGGTGAAAAGCATCGTCGAGGCGGCACCGGCCACGGGGGCGGCGGCGTCCGCGAGGAGCATCGCGACCGCCTTGCGGCGGGCGTTCCCGTACAGGGTCGTGATCGTGTACGTGTTGAAGCCGTCCGCGAAGTCATGGGCGATCACCGCGACCGCCACGGCCGCTCCCATCCCGCCGCCCACCTGGAAGGCCGCGCCGATCGCCACCCCGTCCATGGCGCTGTGACCGACCATCGCGGCGGCGGCGGTCAGGCCCACCTGGGGCGTCCGCCCGTCGTGTTCCCCGCCGCCGTGCGAGGCCTGGCGCACGGCGAGGAGCCGTTCCACCATGTGGGCCGCGAGGAAGCCGGCCACGAACAGCAGCAGCGCGGCCGGGACGCCGAAGATCTGCTCGCCCGCCGCGTCGAGTGCCTCCGGCAGCAGATCGAGGCCGACGACGCCCAGCATCAGGCCGCCGGCCAGGCCGAGTACGAGGTGGCGGCGGTCTGTGACGCGTTGCGCCGTCCAGCCGCCGGCCAGCGTCATGAGGAACGCGCCGAGCGCGACGAACACCGCCATACGCCCTTGCTATCCGATCAAGGCGCCTTCACGCACGTTCGCCGCACTCCGGATCGCTCCCGACTTGCACGGCTTCCGGAAAGATCGCCGTCCCTCGTCGTCGGCGTGGGAGCCTCCAGGGGCGTACCGGTCGCCGAGTTGCTCGGGCTCGTCGAGGACGCCCTGCGGGATGCCGGCCTGTCCGCGCTGTCGGTCGTAGAACTCGCCACCGTCGACACGAAGGCCGGCGAGCCCGGGATCCTCGGTGCGGCCGAGCGGCTGGGGGTGCCCGTGGTGACGTACAGCGCCGAGGAGTTGGCACGGGTCGACGTGCCGAACCCCTCGGACGCGCCGCTCTCCGCCGTCGGTACGCCCTCGGTCGCCGAGGCCGCGGCCCTCGCCCGTGGCGGTGAGCTCCTCGTCCCCAAGCGCACGTCGTCCGCGCGACCGGCGAGGGCGACCTGCGCGGTCGTACGCCGGACCGGGCACGGGCCGCTCCCGGCGGTCGGGACCGTGGTCGACGCCGGGGCCGGAGCCGGGATCGCGGTGGAGCGGGACCGTACGGCCGGGGCCGGGGTGCCCGAGATGAGTGTGGGCGGGACGGCGACCCGCGAGGCCTGCGGTCGTAGGGTGACGCAGCGCGGCCACCGTCGGCGGGAGGAGCCCCAATGAGCCATCACACGCATCACACCCATCAGGCACTTCAGGCACGTCGGGCACGTCGGGCACGTCAGGCACTCGTCTTCTCCTGCCCCGCCCTCGGTCAGCACCCCGCCTTCTCAGTTCCCCAGCCCCCCACTCCATGACGTATCCCGAGGAGACATCGTGACCACCCCCGTCCCAGCCCTGCTCCTGGCCGGCCATGGCACCCGGGACGATGCCGGAGCCGAGGCGTTCCGCGACTTCGTACGGGAACTGGGCCGGCGCAACCCCGGCCTGCCCGTGGCGGGCGGTTTCATCGGGCTCTCCCGGCCGCCGCTCGGCGACGCGGTGGCCGAGCTGGCCGCCCAGGGGGTGCGCCGGTTCGCCGCGGTCCCGCTGATGCTCGGGCCCGCCGGGCCCGCCGAGGGCGACCTCCAGGCCGCGCTCGCCCGTGAGCGGGAACGGCACCCGGGGACCTCGTACGCGTACGGGCGTCCGCTGGGTCCGCACCCCGCGCTGCTCGCCATGCTGGAGCGGCGGCTCGACGACGCCCTGGGCGGCTCGGTTCGCACACCCCAGGACCGGGCCGAGGTGACCGTGCTGCTCGTCGGCCGCGGCTCGACCGGCCCGGAGGCCAACGCGGAGGTGCACAGGGCGGCGCGGCTGCTGTGGGAGGGGCGTGGTTACGCGGGTGTCGAGACGGCGTTCGTGTCACTGGCCGCGCCGGACGTGCCATCGGGCCTGGACCGCTGCGTGAAACTCGGCGCGCGGCGGATCGTCGTGCTGCCCTACTTCCTGTTCACCGGCGTTCTCCCGGAGCGGATCCGGCAGCAGAGTGAGGGGTGGGCGACGGCGCACCCGGAGGTCGAGGTGGTCTCCGCCGACGTCATCGGGCCGGAGCCCGAACTGCTCGACCTGGTGATGGAGCGCTACCGCGAGACGCAGCCGGGCGACGACGGCCACGGACACCATGTCCGCGACCTCCACCACGACCACGCTTCCTCTCATGCGCACTGACAGCGGCGGAAGAGACGGGCGGGACGGGCGGGACGGGAGAGGTGGTCCCGACTCCTGGGACGCCGGTGGGTACGGGCCCGAGCAGGGACAGGGACAGGGACACGATCTGCGGCATCACGGTGACGCCGAGGTGCGTGACGACGGCTCGGCGCTCGTCGACCTCGCCGTGAACGTCCGTGCCGGTACTCCCCCGGACTGGCTGCGCGGCCGTATCGCCGAGTCGCTGGGAGGGCTGGCCGCCTACCCGGACGGGCGGGCCGCGCGGACCGCGGTGGCGGCACGGCACGGGCTGCCCGTGGAACGGGTGCTGCTCACGGCCGGGGCCGCCGAGGCCTTCGTGCTGCTCGCGCGCGCGCTGAAGGTCCGTCACCCTGTCGTCGTGCACCCGCAGTTCACCGAGCCGGAGGCGGCGCTGCGGGACGCGGGGCACACGGTGGACCGGGTGCTGCTCCGTCCCGAGGAGGGTTTCCGGCTCGACCCGGCGGCCGTCCCCGAGGACGCTGACCTGGTCGTGATCGGCAACCCGACCAATCCCACGTCCGTGCTCCATCCGGCCGGGTTGATCACGGAACTGGCCTGTCCCGGGCGGACGTTGGTGGTCGACGAGGCGTTCATGGACGCGGTGCCGGACGAACGGGAAGCGCTCGCGGGGCGGACGGACGTACCGGGGCTCGTGGTGCTGCGCAGCCTCACCAAGACGTGGGGGCTGGCGGGGCTGCGGATCGGATACGTGCTCGCGGCGCCGGAGACGATCGGCGAGCTCGAACGGGCGCAGCCGCTCTGGCCGGTGTCCACGCCCGCGCTGGCCGCCGCCGAGGCCTGTATGACACCGGAGGCGCTCGCCGAGCAGGCGCTGGCGGCTCGGCGTGTGGCCACGGACCGGGCGCATCTGGTCGCCGGGTTGGAGGAGTTCGCGTCCGACGGGGTGCGGGTGGCGGAGCCCGCGGAGGGGCCGTTCGTCCTTGTCTCGCTGCCCGGGGCGGGTGCTGTGCGGGAGCGGTTGCGGCGGCTGGGGTTCGCGGTGCGGCGGGGGGACACGTTCCCTGGTCTTGACGGGACGTGGTTGCGGCTGGCGGTACGCGACCGTCCGACGGTCAACCGCTTCCTCCAGGCCTTGGACCAGGCGCTCAGCCTGACCGGCGGTTCGCCAGGGGCTTGAGCGGGCTCGAACCTGCGGGCCGGTGCGGGCTGTTCGCGCAGTTCCCCGCGCCCCTGGGGAGTGGGGCTGGCGGCTGACGGGAACGTGCGGGCCGGTGCGGGACTGTCGCGCCGTTCCCCGCGCCCCTGAGGGGATGGGGCTGCGGCCCGTGCGAATACCGCGGGCTCGGTGGGGGCTTGTCGCGCCGTTCCCCGCGCCCCTGAAAGCGGGCTGCGGCGCGGCCTGGCTCTTGGGGGCGCGGGGAACTGCGCAGTCCTTCAGAGGCGGCGGACCGGGGCCATCAGTCACTCTCCGTCAACCGACGACCCTGCCGTCCAGCACCACCCGTCGCGGCGCCGCCAGGACCCGTACGTCCGCCCGCGGATCCTGCTCGTACACGACGAGGTCGGCCGGGGCCCCTTCCTCCAGGCCGGGCCGCCCCAGCCACGCGCGGGCACCCCACGTGGTGGCCGACAGCGCTTCGAGGGGTGGGATGCCGGCCGTCACCAGTTCGGCGACCTCCCCCGCCACCAGTCCGTGCGGAAGCGTGCCGCCCGCGTCGGTGCCGACGAACACCGGGATCCCGGCGTCGTACGCGGCGCGCACGGTGTCGTAACGCCGGTCGTACAGCCGCCGCATGTGCGCCGACCACTGGGGGAACCTGGTCTCGCCCCCGTCCGCGAGCCTCGGGAACGTCGCGATGTTGACGAGGGTCGGGACGATCGCGACACCGCGCTCGGCGAAGAGCGGGATCGTGTCATCGGTCAGGCCGGTGGCGTGTTCGACGCAGTCGATGCCCGCCTCGACGAGGTCCCGCAGCGAGTCCTCGGCGAAGCAGTGCGCGGTGACGCGGGCGCCGAGCCGGTGGGCCTCGGCGATCGCCGCCTCGACCGCGTCGCGCGGCCAGCAGGCGCCGAGGTCGCCCGTGCCGCGGTCGATCCAGTCGCCCACCAGCTTCACCCAGCCGTCGCCGCGCCGGGCCTCCCTGGCCACGTACGCGACGAGGTCCGCGGGCTCGATCTCGTGCGCGAAGCCACGGATGTAGCGGCGGGTGCGGGCGATGTGGCGGCCCGCCCTGATGATCTTCGGCAGGTCGTCGCGGTCGTCGACCCACCGGGTGTCCGCGGGAGAGCCGGCGTCCCGGATGAGCAGGGTGCCGGTCTCCCGGTCGGCCAGGGCCTGCTTCTCCGACTCGTCGTCGGGGACGGCGCCGTGCGGGCCGAGGCCGACGTGGCAGTGGGCGTCGACCAGGCCCGGCAGGGTCCAGCCGTCGATCGTGCGGACGTCCCTCGCGGCCTCGCGCCGGGGGCGTTCGTACGTGACCTTGCCGTCGACGACCCAGAGTTCGTCCCGGGCCTCGTCGGGGGCGACCAGCACCCGGCCCCTCACGTGCAGCACCACCGACTGATCGCTCATGAACGGCAGCCTAGTTCTCCACGGGCGCGCGTCTCCTGCGGGCCCGCAGATCGGCACAACCGCCCGCTCCTACAGGGACTTGCCCGGCCCCTCCGGAGGAGTGCCCTCCTCCACGTCCGCCATCGCCGGGTCCAGCAGGCGGGAGAGGAAGTGGCGGGTCCGGTCGTGGGTCGGGGAGCCGATCACCTGGGCCGGCGGGCCCTGCTCCACGATCACGCCGCCGTCCATGAAGACGACCCGGTCGGCGACCTCGCGGGCGAAGGACATCTCGTGGGTGACGACCATCATCGTCATGCCCTCGTCGGCGAGCATGCGCATCACGGCGAGGACGTCCCCGACCAGTTCCGGGTCGAGCGCCGAGGTGGGCTCGTCGAAGAGCATCACCTGGGGACCCATCGCGAGCGCGCGGGCGATGGCGACGCGCTGCTGCTGGCCGCCGGAGAGCGAGGCGGGGTAGGCCGTCGCCTTCTCGGAGAGCCCGACGCGCCGGAGGTTCTCGGCGGCGACCCTCGCCGCCTCCGCCTTGTCGCGGCCCAGCACCCGGCGCTGCGGCAGCGTCAGGTTGTCGGTCACCGTCAGGTGCGGGAAGAGGTTGAACTGCTGGAAGACCATGCCGATCCGGCGGCGTACGGCATCGATGTCGACGTCCGGGTCGGTGATCTCGGTGCCGCCGACGAAGACCTGCCCCTCGGTCGGCTCTTCGAGGAGGTTCACGCAGCGCAGCAGGGTCGACTTGCCGGAGCCTGAGGGGCCGATGACGCACACGACCTCGCCGGAGGCGACCTCCAGGTCGATCCCCCGCAGCACCTCGTTGTCGCCGAACGACTTGTGCAGTCCGCGTACCTGGATCTCGGGCGTGCCGCTTCGGCCGCCGACATTGTTCTCGGTGTTCACTTGGCCTCCCCGGCCTTCGCCTCAAGGCGGCGTACGACGAAACCGAGCGGGATGGTGACCAGCAGATAGCACAGGCCCGCCACCAGGATCGGTGTCGAGTTGGCGGTCTCGCTGGCCAGGTCTCGGCCGAACTTGGAGAGTTCGCGCTCCTCCAGCGTGACCCCGAGGAACAGCACAAGCGAGGAGTCCTTGAAGAGGAGGACCAACTCGTTGGTGAGCGGCGGGATCACGATGCGGAAGGCCTGCGGGATGACGATGGAGACCATGGCGCGGGCGTAGGAGAAGCCCAGCGAACGGGCCGCCTCCATCTGTCCCTTGGGGACGGCCTGGATGCCCGCGCGGATCGTTTCCGCCATGTACGCGGCGGCCACGAGACCGAGCGCGAGCGCGACCTTCCCGTACGTGCCGCCGGGGATCTCCGTGCCGGGGAACGCCAACGGCACGGCGACGCCCACGAAGATGAAGATCAGCAGGGCGGGCAGCCCGCGGAAGATCTCGATGTAGATACCGGCCAGCCAGCGGTACGGGCCGACCGACGAGAGCCGCATCAGGGCGACGACCACGCCGAGGGCGAGGCCGAAGACGAAACCGGACACCGTGTAGAGGACGGTGTTCTTGAGCGCCAGCGTGATGATGTCCGGGAACATCCGCTCGGCCAGCTCGACCTGGGCGAACTGGTTCCGCAGCTGTCCCCAGTCGGCCGTGAACCCGAAAGCGACCAGCGCGGCGACGAAGACCGCGTACTGGACGCCCCGCGACACGGCCCGCTTCTGGCTTCTGGTCAGACCGCGCCTGCGGGGCTGGATTCGGGTGTCGGTCTCCGTCATGAGGAGGCGGAGGGCGAAGCGGAGGCGGCGGTCTCGTCGTAGGGGCCGATCCACTTCTCGTACAGCTTCTTGTAGGTGCCGTCGGCCTTGGCGTCCGCCAGCGCCTTGTTCACGGCTTCGAGGAGCTTGGTGTTGCCCTTCTTCAGCGTGAAGCCGTACTCCTCACCGGTGTTGATGTTGTCGGCGACCTCGAAGGCGGCGGCGTTGGCCTTGTCCTTCAGCCAGCCCTGGACCACCGGGTAGTCGATGACGACGGCCTTGACCTGTCCGGTGCGCAGGCCGTTGAGGAGTGCGTCCGAGGACTCGAAGGAGACCGGGTCGAGGCCCTTGCCCTTCGCGAACTCCTCGCCGGTGGTCTGCGCCTGCGCGCCGACCTTCTTGCCCTTGAGGTCCGCGAGGGAGGAGATGCCGCTCTTCTTGTCGGCCAGGATTCCCTGGGTGGCCTCGAAGTACGGGTCGGAGAAGTCGACGTTCTTCTTGCGCTCGTCGGTGATCGTCATACCGGCCGCGGCGAGGTCGCACTGGCCGGAGTTGAGGGATCCGCCGGTCTTGAAGTTCTCGAAGGGCTGGTCGAGGACCACCTGCTTCACACCCAGGTCCTTGGCGACCAGGTCGACCAGCGACACGTCGAAGCCCTGGACCTTGCCGTCGATCTCCGACTGGAACGGCGGGTACGGCAGGTGCGTGCAGGTGGTGAGCTGTCCGCCCTTGACGAGTTCGACCCCGTTCGCGGTGGTCTTCTTGCCCCCGTCGTCGTCCGAGGAGCAGCCGGACACGAGCAGCAGCCCGGCCGTCGCGGTGGTGGCGGCCAGCATGCGGGTTCGGCGCCCGGGGACCATCTTCACGGGGGAGACCTCCTGTGGGGAAACTGTGACTGCTGATTATAAGGATTGGTTTGAGGCGCTCAAACCAATCCCATGGCCTTTGGGCTGTCCGGCCTCGGAAATCGTCGGTGGGCGACCGCCGGGACGGCGGTTACGCTCGTTGCTGCCTACCCCGTGAGTGACGAGAGCAACGTGAGTGAAGAGAGCAACGCCGTGACCCACCCCTTCCTGGACCTGGCGCCGCTGAGCGCCGCGCGTTTCGCGGCGATCGAGGACCGCGTGGCGCGTCTGCTCTCCACCGAGCAGGACGTCGTGATCATGCAGGGCGAGGCACTGCTTCCGCTGGAAGGGGCGATTCGCGGCGCGGCCGGTCCCGGTACGACCGCTCTCAACGTGATCACCGGCCCGTACGGGCAGACGTTCGGCGACTGGCTCCGGGACTGCGGCGCGACCGTGTACGACCTGGCCGTCCCCTTCCACACGGCGGTCACGGCCGCACAGGTCCGCGACGCTCTCGCCGAGCACCCTCGGATCGACTTCGTCTCCCTGGTGCACGCGGAGGCGGCCACCGGGAACACCAACCCGGTCGCGGAGATCGGCGAGGTCGTACGGGAGCACGGCGCCCTCTTCTACCTGGACGCGGTGGCCTCGGTCGGCGCCGAGCCGGTGCTGCCGGACGCGTGGGGCGTGGACCTGTGTGTGATCGGGGCGCAGAAGGCGATGGGCGGGCCCGCTGGGGTCTCGGCGGTGTCGGTGAGCGAGCGGGCGTGGGCGCGGATGGCCGCGAACCCGGACGCGCCGCGACGCTCGTACCTCTCCCTCCTGGACTGGAAGGAGCGGTGGGTCGACGCCGGGCGCAAGGTCCTTCTGCATGCTCCGGCGCAGTTGGAGATGCTGGCGCTGGAGGCGTGTGTGGACCGTGTCGAGTCGGAGGGCCTGGAGACGGTGATGGCGCGGCACGCGTCGGCGGCGGCGGCCACCCGGGCGGGGGCGGTCGCGCTGGGCGGGGGTCTTGAGCCGTATGTGTACGCGGCGTCCGATGCGGCGCCGGTCGCCACGACCCTGCGTACGCCTGCCGGGGTGGACGCGTCCGAGCTGGTGGCCGCCGCGTTGGCCGTCGATCCCTCGCTTCCGCTGGCCGCGGGTGGGGGTGCGCTGGCGTCGTCGATGATCCGGGTCAACCACTACGGGCCTGCGGCCGACGTGGCGACTGTGGACGCTTGCCTCACCGCGCTGCGCGCTGCCCTGGCAGCCGCCTGAGCCCGGACGTCACCTGCGGGCCCGGTGGGGGTTGGCCGCGCAGTTCCCCGCGCCCCTCGGGGGCGGGACCGCGGGGAATGCGCGACGCTTCTTGAACGTTCACGCACCAGCGGAGCTGATCGGTTGAGTGAGGGAGAGTTCAAGACATGCACGTCGAGATCTGGAGCGACATCGCCTGCCCATGGTGCTACGTGGGCAAGGCCCGCTTCGAGAAGGCACTCACCGCCTTCCCGCACCGCGACGCCGTCGAGGTCGTCCACCGCTCCTTCGAGCTCGACCCGAACCGTGCCAAGGGCGACATCCAGCCCGTCATCCCCATGCTCACCGAGAAGTACGGCATGAGCGAGGCGCAGGCTCAGGCCGGCGAGGAGAACCTCGGCACCCAGGCCGCCGCCGAGGGCCTCGCGTACCGCACGAAGGACCGCGACCACGGCAGCACCTTCGACATGCACCGGCTCCTGCACCTCGCCAAGGAGCGGGGCCGCCAGGACGAGCTGATCCAGAACCTCTACAGGGCGAACTTCGCCGAGGAGCGTTCCGTCTTCGGCGACGACGAGCGGCTCGTGGAGCTGGCGGTCGACGCCGGGCTCGACGCGGACGAGGCCCGCACGGTGCTCGCCGACCCGTCCGCGTACGCCGACGAGGTCCGTACCGATGAGCGCGAGGCCGCCGAGCTGGGTGCGAACGGTGTGCCGTTCTTCGTCCTGGACCGCAAGTACGGCGTCTCCGGCGCCCAGCCCGCCGAGGTCTTCGCGCAGGCCCTGGAGCAGGCCTGGGCGAGTCACTCCCCGCTCAAGCTGATCCGGCCGGACAGCCAGGGCGACGCCGAGGCGTGCGGCCCGGACGGCTGCGCGGTCCCCCAGCAACACTGACCTGCACCTCTGAACTACACCTCTTACCTGCGTCTCTGGCCTGCGTCTCTGACCTGCACGTATAAGCGTTCCTTAGCGGAACCACTTAAAAGAACGCAATGGACGGGGGGTTCTCCGCGCCGCAGAGTGGTGGCATGGAGACCTTCGAGAGCCTCGTCCGTGCCGAGTTCGCCCCGAGGAACACCTATCTGAACACCGCCAGTACCGGGCTGCTCCCGGCCCGCGCGGTGGCGGCCATGCGGGCCGGTATCGAGTCCGTGGCGGACGGCCGGCCGCAGGACATGTTCGCCGACGTGGAGGCGGCCCGTGCCTCCTTCGCGCGGCTCGTCGGAGTCCCGGACAGCCGTGTCGCGGCCGGGGCCTCGGTCGCCGTCTACACCGCACTGATCGCCGCCGCACTGCCCGAGGGCGCCGAAGTACTCACCGCCGAGGGCGACTTCACCTCCGTGGTGAACCCCTTCCATGTGCGCCGCGGCCTCAAGGTGCGCACGGTGCCGCTGGAGCGGATCGCCGAGTCGGTGCGCCCCGGCACCGCGCTCGTCGCGGTGAGCGCCGCGCAGTCCGCGGACGGCCGGATCGCGGACCTGCCGGCACTGCGCGAGGCCGCCCGCGCACACGGTGCCCGTACGTACATCGACGCGTCCCAGGCCGCCGGATGGCTGTCGGTCGACGCGGACGCGTACGACTATGTCTCCTCCGTCGCCTTCAAGTGGCTCGTCTGTCCGCGCGGCGTGGCCTTCCTCGTCGTTCCGGAGGACTTCGGCGGGCTCGATCCCGTCTTCGCGGGCTGGGTGGCGGGAGAGAATCCCTGGGACAGCTGCTACGGGCCGGTCAAGGAACTGGCCCACTCCGCGCGGCGGTTCGACGAGAGTCCCAGCCTCTTCTCGTACGCCGGCGCCCGCCACTCCCTCCAACTGCTGGAGGAGCTGGGTGTGGAGGCCGTACGCGCCCATGACCTCGGCCTCGCCGAACGCTTCCGGGCGGGTCTCGCCTCGCTGGGACAGGAACCGGTCCCGGCGCCGGGCTCGCCCATCGTCTCCGTGCCGGGTCTCGGCCGCCGGCAGCCGGAGCTGAGCCGGGCGGGCGTCGAGGTCTCCGACCGCGCGGGCAACCTGAGGGCCGCCTTCCACCTGTACAACGCGCCCGCGGATGTCGACCGCCTGCTGGATGTCCTGTCCGGATGACTCCCCGGCCCACTGGCGCGCGGCCCACGAGAACGCTAGGAAGGGCATCACGAGGTGGTGGTGCCGGTGGAGCCAACTCTCCACACGTCCGAACGGCCGTCCGCGGATGCGGAGTTGCACCGGCGGCTGGTGTACGGCGACGAGTCCGCGCTGGCCGAGGCGTACACCACGTACGGCGGTCTGGTCCGGCGCGTCGCGGTCAGGGTCACGCGCAGCGCGGCGGCCGCCGAGGACGTGGCGCAGGAGGTCTTCGCCCAGCTGTGGAGCAGGCCGTACGCGTTCGACCCGGGCCGGGGTTCGATGCGCACCTGGCTGTCCCTGCTCGCGCACCGGCGGGCCGTGGACTGGGTGCGCAGCGAGGCCAGGCACCGTAAGGACATCCGGGCGGACGACTCGGCGCTGCACTCCATCCCGGCCACCGGGCCCGGGCCCGACGAGGCGGTCGTCGACCGCGAGCGCTCGCTCCTGCTGCACTCCGCGCTCGCCGAACTCCCCGAGCCCCAGCGGGAGGTGGTCCACCTCGCCTATTTCGCGGGCCGCACCTACCGCCAGGCGGCCGACGAGCTGGGCATCCCGGAGGGCACCGCCAAGACCCGATTACGGTCCGCGTTGCGCAAGTTGGCCGTGTCGTTGGGCGACCCGTCGGATCCGGCGTGGGAAAGGGGCGCATGATGGCGACAGGGAAAGGAGGCCTCCGGTGAGCGACGACCACGACGGCGTGCCCGAACTGCTGGCCGCCTGGGCCTTCGGCGCGCTGCAGCCCGCGGACGAGAAAGCCGTGCCGCCGCATCTGGCCGGGTGCGAGAGCTGCGCCGCGGAGGCAGAGCGGCTCCGTGCGACCGTACGGCTGCTGGACGGGCCACCGGGAGTACCTGAGCAGGCCGCCACGCACACCGGTTCCGCCCTGCCGGAAGGCGTACGCGCCGCCGCCCTGCGGGCGCGGCCCACCGCGCCGCGCGTCGCCCCGCACGCGGCCCCGTACGCCGCCGCGGTCACCGGTCTCACCGCGCTGCTGCGCGAGGTGGACGGCCACCGGCCGTGGGGCACTCCCGTCGTGCACGACTGGGATGTCCGGGACACGGTCGGCCATCTGATCGCCGCCGACGAGGAGCTGGCCCGGCTCCTCGGCGTGGCGGCGCACGCGCCGGCCTCGCGGAGCACGGAGGAGATGCCGTGGGAGGAGGCCTGGGAGGCCAGGACCGCCGACATGATCGCGTACCAGCGGACGCGCTCCCCCGAGGAGACGGTCGCCGCGTGGTCCGCGCAGAGCTCGGCGCTGCTGGCGACGCCCGAGGCGCGGGACCCCGAACGGGCCTCGCACGCCACGACGATGCTGGGCGCACGACTGCCCGTGGCGGACCATTTCCTGGGGCGCGCCTTCGAGACCTGGATCCACACGGTGGACATCGGCCGCGCGCTCGGGCTCGCCGTGCCGCCGCCCGTCGAGGCCCATCTGGGGCAGATGGTCCGGCTGGCCGTCCGGATGCTCTGTCTGGCGCTGGGTCCTGCGGCGCCGCCGGTGCTGTTCACCGTGACGGGCGTCGAGGGCGACCCCCAGTGGGTGCTCGGCTCCGAGGACGAGCCGGTCCGGGGTGAACTCGCCCTGCGGGCAGTGGACTTCTGCCTGCTGGTGGGAGGACGGCACACGCCCGCCTCGGTACCCCGTGGCGTGGTGGGCGACGAGGACGCCGTACGCGACGTGCTGGAGCGGGCGGCTTCACTGGCCTGGCTCTGACCTCACCGCCGGCACCGGCCAGGCGCCGGACCTCAGGGCCTGTCGCCGCTGCCCGGCCCGGCCGGGCAGTCGGCCGTCTCCGTGCACAGGTTCGCCTCGACGCGTGCGAGGAGTCCGGCGAGCTGCGCGCGCTCGGCGGGGCTCAGCCCGGCGAGGCTGTGCTCCTCCAGACCGGTCCAGGCCTGGGCGACCTGGTCGTGCAGGCCGCAGCTGTCCTCCGTCGCCTCGACGAGGACCGCCCGGCCGTCCCGGGGGTCGGGGCGGCGGCGGACGTGTCCCGCCAGCTCCAGCCGCTGGAGCATCTTCGTGACCGTCGACGGATCGAGTTCGACCGCCTTGATCAGCTCCGACTGACGCATCGCGCCCGCGTCCCACAGATGCATCATCACGAACTCCTGGCCGGGGTAGAGACCGGCCCCGCGCAGCAGCCTGCCCGCCGCGGCCCGGTGCATTCGGGCCACCCTGGAGATGGCGTAGCCGACCTCGCCGCCGCACGCCGCGGAGGGCGTCTCCTCGCTACAGGCGGGGTCGGCCTGAGAGGCCGCGACCTCGTGGGTGGCACTCATCCTGGCTCCCGGTTCCGCGCACGTTCGTGGCGGCCAGCTTTTCACGGACAATAACTTGGCCGACCAAGGAATGGTTTACGGTGGCCCCTTGTTCCAATGATTGGCCGACCACATACATTCCCCGTGTTCTCCCAAGGAGTAGCTGTGACCACCGCATACGACCCGATCGACCTGTCCGGCACACCGCTCGCCAACCGCATCGTCATGGCGCCGATGACCCGCAGCCGGGCCGGCGGCGGCGGAGCGCCGACCGACATCAGCGTCGAGTACTACGCACAGCGGGCCTCCGCGGGCCTGATCGTCACCGAGGGCGTCCAGCCGTCCGTGGTGGGCCAGGGCTACCCGGACACCCCGGGGCTGCACAGTGCCGAGCAGATCGCGGCCTGGCGCAAGGTGACCGACGCCGTGCACGCCGCGGGCGGCCGGATCTTCGCGCAGCTCATGCACGCGGGCCGGATCGGCCACCCCAGCCTGCTGCCCGACGGACTCGTCAATGTCGGTCCCTCGCCCGTACGGGCCGAGGGGCAGGTCTACACCCACGAGGGCCCCCTCGACTTCGTCATCCCTCGTGAGCTCACCGGCGACGAGGTGCGCGCCACCATCGGCGAGTTCGTGAGCGCCGCCCGGGGCGCGGTCGAGGCCGGCTTCGACGGGGTCGAGCTGCACGGCGCCAACGGCTATCTGATTCACCAGTTCCTCGCCCCCGGCTCCAACCACCGCACCGACGAGTGGGGCGGCCCGGTCGAGAACCGCGTCCGGTTCGCGGTCGAGACCGTCAAGGCCGTCGCCGCCGAGATCGGCGCCGGGCACACGGGCATCCGCCTCTCCCCCGGCAACCCGTACAACGGCATCCAGGAGCCCGAGCCGGAGCCGGCGTACACCGCGCTGGTGGACGCGCTGGAGCCGCTGGGCCTGGCCTATCTGCACATCACCGAGGTGGGCGACATCCGTGAGCTGACCCTCGCGCTGCGCAAGCGGTTCAGCGGTACGTTCATCCTCAACCCGGCGACCGAGGGGCCGACCGGGCCCGAGTCCCTGACGCTCGTCGAGGACGGCGTCGCCGACCTGGTCGCCTACGGTCAGCTGTTCCTCGCCAACCCCGACCTGCCCGCCCGGCTGCAGGCCGGCGGCCCCTTCAACGAGGCCGACCCGGCGACGTTCTTCGGCGGGGACGCGAAGGGCTACACGGACTACCCGGCACTGTAGGGGCAGGCCCCACGAGGCAGTCGGCCCGGTGTCCGACTCACGCGAGTCGGACACCGGGCCAATCGCCATCAGGCGTACGTCACTTCACGGAGGAAGGTCACTTCACCGGGGTGAAGTCCCTCGCGCCGATGAACTCCGGCCGGCGTACCGGCGCCGAGAACGGCTCCACCGCCGCGTTCTCCACGCTGTTGAACACGATGAAGACGTTCGAGCGCGGGAACGGCGTGATGTTGTCGCCCGAACCGTGCATGCAGTTGCAGTCGAACCAGGTCGCCGAGCCGGCCCGGCCCGTGAAGAGCTTGATGCCGTGCTGGGAGGCGTACTTGGTGAGCGCCTCGTCGGAGGGCGTGCCCGCGTCCTGCATCTGCAGCGACTTCTTGTAGTTGTCCTTCGGTGTGGCTCCGGAACAGCCGAGGAACGTGTGGTGCGACCCCGGCATGATCATGAGGCCGCCGTTGGTGTCGTGGTTGTCGGTCAGCGCGATCGAGACGGACACCGTCCGCATGTTCGGCAGTCCGTCCTCGGCGTGCCACGTCTCGAAGTCCGAGTGCCAGTAGAAGCCGCTCGCGCCGAACCCGGGCTTCACGTTGATCCGCGACTGGTGCACGTACACGTCGGAGCCGAGGATCTGCCGGGCGCGGCCCACCACGCGCTCGTCGCGCACGAGTTGGGCGAAGATCTCGCTGGTTTTGTGCACCTCGAAGACCGAGCGGATCTCCTGCGACTGCGGCTCGATGATCGAGCGCTCGTCGGCGCGGACCGCCGGGTCGGTGACCATGCGCTCCAACTCGGCCCGGTAGAGCGCCACTTCGTCGTCGTCGATGAGCTGTTCGACGGCGAGGAAGCCGTCCCGCTCGTAACCCTGGAGGTCGGCCGCCGGGATCGGCCCCGGTGCGCCCGGCTCGCTCCACACGACCGGGTCCTGCCGGGGTACGGACACCTCACCGGTGCCGCGGCTGGGATACAGGTCGGTGACGGTCGTCATCGTTCAGACCTCCTCGGGTTCGGTCAGCAGGGGGTAGACGCCGTTCTCGTCATGGTCCTCCCGTCCGGTCACCGGCGGATTGAAGACACAGATGCAGCGGAAGTCCTCCTTGATCCGCATCGTGTGCCTCTCGTGGCCGTCGAGGAGGTACGTGGTGCCCGGCGTGATCGTGTACTTCTCGCCGGTCTCGTCGTCGGTGAGTTCGGCCTCGCCCTCCACGCAGACGACGGCCTCGATGTGGTTCGCGTACCACATCGACGTCTCCGTACCCGCGTACAGGATCGTCTCGTGCACCGAGAAGCCGACCCGCTCCTTGGCGAGGACGACGCGCTTGCTCTCCCAGGTGCCCGACGCCGATTTCACGTGTCGGTCAGTGCCTTCGATCTCCTTGAACGAACGGACTATCACGGTGTGACGAAGCCTCCTTCAGGCCGGCGTGCAGGGGGTGTGGTGGTTCAGGCCGTCTCGCGGACGGCCCGGGCGAGGGTGCGGAGCCCCTCGTCCAGCTCGTCGGGCGTGATGGTGAGCGCCGGGAGGAGTTTCACGACCTCGCCCTCCGGGCCCGACGTCTCGATCAGCAGGCCGAGTTCGAAGGCGCGGTGCGCCACCCGTCCCGCGCGCGCCTTGTCGTGGAACTCCATGCCCCAGACGAGGCCCCGGCCGCGGTACTCCTTCACGTCGGCCAGGTTCTCCTCGGTGACGGAGATCAGCGCCTGCTCGACCTGCTCCCCGCGGGTGCGGGTCTGCTTCTCCATGGCGGGCCCGTCGGACCAGTACGTCTGGAGGGCGGCGGCGGCCGTCACGAACGCGGGGTTGTTGCCGCGGAACGTGCCGTTGTGCTCGCCCGGCTCCCAGATGTCCAGCTCGGGCTTGAACAGGCACAGGGACATCGGCAGCCCGTACCCGCTGATGGACTTGGAGACGGTCACGATGTCGGGCACGATCCCCGCCTCCTCGAAGGAGAAGAAGGCGCCCGTGCGGCCGCAGCCCATCTGGATGTCGTCGACGATCAGCAGCATGTCCTGGCGCTCGCACAGCTCGGCGAGGGCACGCAGCCACTCGACGCGGGCGACGTTGATGCCGCCCTCGCCCTGCACCGTCTCGACGATCACGGCGGCGGGCTTGTTGAGGCCGGAGCCCTGGTCCCCGAGGAGCCGCTCGAACCAGAGGAAGTCCGGGACCTGGCCGTCGAAGTAGTTGTCGAACGGCATCGGCGTGCCGTGCACGAGCGGGATGCCGGCGCCGGCCCGCTTGAAGGCGTTGCCGGTCACGGCGAGCGAGCCGAGCGACATGCCGTGGAAGGCGTTGGTGAAGGAGACGATGGACTCCCTGCCCTTGACCTTCCGGGCCAGCTTCAGCGCGGACTCGACGGCGTTGGTGCCCGTCGGGCCGGGGAACATGACCTTGTACGGCAGGTCGCGCGGGCGCAGCACCAGGTTCTGGAACGACTCCAGGAAGCTGCGCTTCGCGGTCGTCGACATGTCGAGACCGTGCGTGACGCCGTCGCGTTCCAGGTAGTCGATCAGGGCCCGTTTCAGTACCGGGTTGTTGTGTCCGTAGTTGAGTGAGCCGGCACCCGCGAAGAAGTCGAGGTACGCGTGGCCGTCCTCGTCGTACATGCGGCTGCCCTGCGCGCGGTCGAAGACGGTGGGCCAGCTGCGGCAGTAGCTGCGGACCTCCGACTCCAGGGTTTCGAAGACGCTCAGGTCGGGCTGGGTGATGGTCACGGTGGTACTCCTCGGGCGTGGGGGGTTCAGAAGGACAGGGGGCCGATGCGGTACAGCACTTCGGGATCGTGCGGGCCGTCGGGGAACTGCCCTGTCTCGAACAGGACCTCACGCTCGACGCTCGCGCCGTGGCGCGCGGCGTACGAGGTGAACAGCCGCTCGGACGCGGTGTTGCCCGGGGAGATCGTGGTCTCCATGGAGGTCAGCTCGTGCCGGCCGGCGACCTGGCGGGTCAGCCCGTCGAGGAGCGCGGCGGCGAGACCGCGACCGCGCTGCGCCGCGTCGACGGCCACCTGCCACACGAGCAGCGTGTGCGGGCGCTCGGGCCGGATGTAACCGGTGACGAAGGCGACGGGCTCGCCGTCGGCCGTACGCGCCACCGCGGAGGTGCCGGCGAAGTCACGGCACCACAGCAGGTAGCTGTAGGAGGAGTTCAGGTCGAGGGTCCCGGAGTCCTTGGCAATGCGCCAGAGTGCGGCTCCGTCGTCCACGTGCGGACGGTCGATCCGCAGCCCTTCTGGCATGTCCAGGAATTCCGCTTGCAGGTCTGCTTGTGCGGCGGTCATGTCGATTGAATTTACCCAGCAAAAGGTGAAATTGCATCGCCGAGTGGGGTTACACAAGCAGGGCGCGTGTGTTATCACGCGGGCGCAGGCGGCGCGTGGAGCTGATTGAAAGCGCCACTTTGTCCGGGAAATACCGGACAAAGTGGCGTGGTTGTGTATTGCGTCACAAGGACTTAACCGCCGCGAGACCTGCCCGAATTGCGAGATCGATCTTCGCAAAACTTTGGTGTTTAGGTTCCGATAAATCGGGCAGGAGCTTATGGAAAACCCTAAGCAGATAAAAGCAGAATTAGGCCCGAATTCAAAGCGGGCCCGGAATTGGGGAGAGCCGCGCTCAGTGACCGTCCCTCAGGTCCGCCGGCCAGTCCGGGCGGAACTCCAGGTGGTCGTACGTGACCACACAGCCCTCGCCCATGGGTGACTGGGTCATGAATCCGACGAGGGCGGCCCCGGTCTCCTTCTCCTCTCCCAGGGTGAAGAGGCGGACGAAGGTCCAGCGCTCGCCGTCCTTGGAGGCGTGGAAGGCGAAGGCGCGGCCGGTGCGGCTGATCCGGAGCCAGACGGAGCTGCCGTCGACCGTGAAGGAGTTCGCGTCGTCGGAGTGCCCGCGGGTGACGACCGTGCAGACGGTGGGCACGTCCGGGGAGTTCTCCAGGCAGAGCTTGGCCCAGGCGCGCTCGCCCACGTGCGCGTAGAGGACGCCCGCGTCGAAGGCCCCGGCGAAGCCGACCGTGACGCGGGCTATGAGCTGGAAGTCCCCCTCGGGCGCCCCCAGCAGCCGGGGCGCGTCGGACGCGGGGTCCAGCCCTTCGTCGGTGGGCGGTACGAACCGGTCCTGCCGGGCCCCGGCCCACCCGGTGAGCACCCCGCCCTCGTAGGACCAGTGCCCGTCGGGCCCGTAAGACCGAAGCGAAAAGGGAAGTTCAGGAATTTTCACGTCCATCCGCAGAGTCTGCCAGCTCCCCGGGCCTCCGAGCGGGCCGCGGGCGCCCTTGGGGGCGCGGGGAACGGCGCAGTCTTTTGGCTTTCAGGGGCGCGGGGAACCGCGCGAGCAACCACGGCGGGCCCGCGGCCGGCAATCGGCCACGGGCCCCACAGCGGAACCAGCGGAGCGCTACCGCTCAAGACGCCCGTCGTACCGGCGAGGCAGTCCCAGCGGGTTGGAGTCCCGCAGCTCCGCCGGAAGCAACGCCTCAGCCGCGTTCTGATACGCGACGGGCCGCAGCCACCGCTCGATCGCCGTCCCGCCCACCGACGTGGACGTGGACGTCGTGGCCGGATACGGCCCCCCGTGCTGCTGGGCCGGAGCCACCGCGACCCCCGTCGGCCACGCGTTCACGACCACCCGTCCCGCGAGCGGTGTGAGCTCCGCGAGGATCTCCGCGCCACGCCCCTCACCGGCCTCCTCCTCCGTGGAAAGGTGCACCGTCGCGGTGAGGTTGCCGGGCAGCCGCGCGAGCACCGCGTTCGCCTCGGCCTCGTCCTCGTAGCGCGCGACCACGGTCACCGGCCCGAAGCACTCTTCGAGCAGCAGGTCGTACTCGCCCTCGGCGGCCAGCTTCCGCGCGGAGACCGTCAGGAAGCCGGCGCTCACCGTGTGCTCACCGCCCGATCCCGGCGTCACCGGCGCGTCCACGCCGGGCAGCCCCGCACGCTCGGCGACACCGGCGACGAAGTTGTCGCGCATGCGGTGGTCGAGGAGGACCCCCGCCTCGGTGTCGCTCACCGCGTCCGTCAGGGACTTCAGCAGGCGGTCGCCCGCCGCGCCGGACGGCGCCAGCACCAGGCCCGGCTTCACACAGAACTGGCCGACGCCCAGCGTCATGGAGCCCGCGAGCCCCGTACCGATCGCCTCGGCGCGCTCGGCGGCGGCGGCCTCGGTGATCACGACCGGGTTGAGCGATCCCAGCTCGCCGTGGAACGGGATCGGCGCGGGCCGCGCCGCCGCCGCGTCGAAGAGGGCGCGTCCGCCGCGTACCGAACCGGTGAATCCGGCGGCCGACACCAGCGGGTGCTTGACCAGCCCGACGCCCGCCTCGAAGCCGTGCACGAGACCGAGGACGCCGTCCGGGATGTCGTGCCGGGCCGCGGCCCGGCGCACGACGGAGGCGACCAGCTCGGACAGACCGGGGTGGTCGGGGTGCGCCTTGACGACGACCGGGCAGCCCGCGGCGAGCGCGCTCGCGGTGTCGCCGCCGGCCACCGAGAAGGCGAAGGGGAAGTTCGAGGCCGAGTAGACCGCTACAACACCCAGCGGCACCTTGTAGCGCCGCAGATCCGGGATCGGCGGCGTCGCCGTGGCGTCGGGGTGGTTGATCACGACGCCGAGGAACTCGCCCTCGTCGACGATGTCCGCGAAGGCCCGCAGCTGGTAGCAGGTGCGGGTGAGTTCGCCTGTGAGCCGGACCGGGCCGAGCGCGGTCTCCGCGTCGGCGGCCTCCACGAGGTGTTCCTTGGCGCCTTCGAGCTCGTCGGCCGCGGTGCGCAGGAAGGCCGCGCGGACCGTGCGGTCGGCGAGAGCCCTCCGGGCGGCGTGCGCGGCGCGGACGGCCTCGTCCACCTCCTGGGCTGTGGCTTCCACCGCAACCTGCTCGCGCTGCTTCCCGGTTCGGGGGTCGACACTCCAGACTGGTGCTGCTGCCACCGCGGGTCCCTCCAGATGTAATGCCGAAGTACATGTGCCAGGGGCGTTCGATATGCTGAACGCTGTCTCTGATGGTGAATATGCTGTCGAGACTATTTCCCGGCGAACTAGGGGGTCAAGGCCGATGTCGGCAGGCGAGACGGGCGGCGGAGCACAGGTCAAGTCCGCGGTGCGGACGGTTGAATTGCTTGAGTACTTCGCCGGACGCCCCGGTATGCACTCCCTGGCCGCCGTGCAGGAGGCCGTCGGGTATCCCAAGTCCAGCCTCTACATGCTGCTGCGCACGCTGGTCGAGCTCGGCTGGGTCGAGACCGACGCGACGGGCACGCGGTACGGCATCGGCGTACGGGCGCTGCTCGTCGGCACGTCGTACATCGACGGCGACGAGGTCGTCGCGGCGGCGCGGCCGACGCTGGACCGCCTCTCCGACGACACGACGGAGACGATCCACCTGGCCCGCCTCGACGGCACGAACGTCGTCTACCTCGCGACCCGCCAGTCCCAGCACTATCTGCGCCCCTTCACGCGCGTGGGGCGCCGGCTGCCGGCCCACTCCACGTCGCTCGGCAAGGCGCTCCTCGCGACGCACACGGACGAGCAGGTACGGAAGCTGCTGCCGGAGTCTCTCCCCGCGCTGACCGAGCACACGATCACCGACCGGGAGAAGCTCATCGAGGAGCTGCACCAGGTACGGGAGCAAGGCATCGCGGTGGACCGCGAGGAGAACACGCTGGGGCTGCGCTGCTTCGGCGTGGCGATCCCCTACCGGACGCCCGCGCGGGACGCGATCAGCTGCTCGGTGCCGGTGGCGCGGCTGACGCCGGCGCACGAACAGATGGTGAAGGACGCGCTGTTCGACGCGCGGGACCGGTTGACGCTCGCCACCCGGAGGCTCTGACGTGTCCGGCACACCCGACATCGAGGTCGAGCTCCGGGCCGTCCACGACAGTGATCTGCCGGTGTTCTTCCGGCAGACGAACGATCCCGAGTCCGCGCGGATGGCCGCGTTCACGCACAAGGACCCGACCGACCGGGACGCCTTCGAGGCCCACTGGAAACGGGTCCGGGCCTCGTCCGCCGTGAACCGCACGATCCTCGCCGACGGGGATGTCGTGGGCAGCGCGGCGGTGTACGGGGAACCTGGCGAGCGCGAGGTGACGTACTGGATCGATCGCGCGTACTGGGGGCGGGGGATCGCCACGGCCGCGTTGCGGGCGCTGCTCGCCGCTGTGCCCGAGCGACCGCTGTACGGGCGGGCGGCGGCGGACAACCTGGGGTCTGTGCGAGTGCTGGAGAAGTGCGGGTTCGTCGTGACTGGGCGGGAGCGGGGGTTCGCCAACGCGCGGGGGGTTGAGATCGATGAGGTCGTGCTGGTGCTCCGGGAGTGACGTGCGGGTGCGTCGTGGCTGGTCGCGCCCCGCGGCGGAGCCGCCGAATGTCGCAGCCCCGCGCCCCTGAGAAGCAGAAGATCGCGCCGTTCCCCGCGCCCCTGCGGGGCGGGGGGCGGGATTCATGAACTGTGCATGAGAAAAGTGGGGCGAAGGGAACGTTCGGGGGGTTCTTGCTCGTCTTCTGGGCGGGATGAACAAAACGATCAGGCGCGCCTCCGTCTTCACCCTGCTGCTCGTGTTCGCTCTGTTGGTCAGAGCGACCTGGGTGCAGTTCTACGAGGGCCGGGCGCTCGCAGAGGACAAGGACAACCGTCGGAACGCGATCGAGCAGTACGCGTACCCGCTCGGGAACATCGTCGTGGGCGGTGACGCGGTCACCGGTTCCGCGCGGACGACAGGCGGTGACCTCAAGTACAAGCGCACGTACACCGACGGCAGTCTCTACGCGGCCGTCACCGGGTTCAGCTCGCAGGTGTTCGGGGCCACGCAGCTGGAGGGCGTCTACCAGCAGCTGCTCGACGGCACGGACAACCGGTTGAAGAACCCCCTCGACACGGTCACCGGCAAGCGTTCCGACCCGGGCGATGTGATCACCACCATCGACCCGGACGTGCAGAAGGCGGCCTACGAGGCGCTCGGTGACAAAAAGGGCGCGGCCGTGGCGATCGACCCGGGGACCGGCAGGATCCTCGGTGTCGTGTCCACCCCGTCCTACGACCCCTCGGTGCTCAGCGGGGGCGACTCCGACGCCTGGAACAAGCTGACCAAGGACTCCGAGAAGCCCATGACGAACCGGGCGCTGCGCCAGCCGCTGCCGCCGGGCTCGACGTTCAAGCTGGTCGTCGCGGCCGCCGCGCTGGAGGACGACCTGTACTCCTCGGTGGACGAGAGGACGGACAGCGAGAACCCGTACACCCTGCCGGGTACGACGACGGTCCTGGCGAACGAGAGCAAGTCGGCGCCCTGTGAGAACGCGTCGATCCGGGTGGCGCTCCAGTACTCGTGCAACAACGTCTTCGCGAAGATGGCCGTCGACCTCGGTCAGGACAAGCTGAAGGCGATGGCGGAGAAGTTCGGCTTCAACGACGCGTCGCAGGACGTGCCCGTGCGGGCCTACACGAGCGTGTACCCGTCGGACATGGAGAAGTCGTCCACCGCGCTGACGGGTATCGGGCAGTTCGACGTGACCGCGACGCCGTTGCAGATGGCCATGGTGTCGGCCGCCATCGCCAACGGCGGGAAGCTGGTTTCGCCGCACATGGTGTCGCGGATCAGCGACGCGAACGGCGATGTGCTGGAGAACTACGACGACGAGACGGAGAGCGAGGAGATCGTCAGTTCGTCCACCGCCGAGCAGCTTCAGTCGGCGATGCAGACGGTCGTCGAGGAGGGGACGGGGACGAACGCGCGGATCGCCGGGGCGACGGTCGGTGGTAAGACCGGTACGGCTCAGCACGGCGAGAACAACAGCAAGACGCCGTATGCCTGGTTCACGTCGTACGCGAAGTCCGACTCCTCCGACAAGGAGGTCGCTGTCGCCGTGGTGGTGGAGCAGTCGGATGCGGCGCGGTCGGAAGTGAGCGGGAACGGGTTGGCTGCGCCTGTCGCGGAGGCCATGATGCGGGCCGCGCTTCGCGACTGAGGGTTCCCCCTCCGGGGGCGGCTCGTCGGCTGGCTGCGGGCCGGTGGGGGCTGAGCCAAAAGATTGCGCAGTTCCCCGCGCCCCCAAAGACAAAAGACTGCGCCGTTCCCCGCGCCCCTGATGGGGCGCAGCCCTTCCTAGGGGCGCGGGGAACTGCGCGGCCAGCCCTCACCGGCCCGTAGGCTCCCGAAGGCCCCGCCCCGGAAGGGGGCTACTTCACGTTCAGGAGCTGTTCGATCGGGTCTATGGCGAAGTAGATCAGGAACAGCACCGACGTGCCCCACAACAGCCAGTGCACCTCCTTCGCCCGGCCCAGCACCGTCTTGATGAGGACGTACGACACGAACCCCGCCCCGATCCCGTTCGTGATCGAGTACGTGAACGGCATCACCGCGATCGTCAGGAACGCGGGGATGGCGATCTCGTACCTGTCCCAGTCGATGTGCTTGACCTGCGTCATCATCAGGAACCCGACGGCCACCAGCGCCGGCGCCGCCGCCTGCATCGGCACGATGGTCAGCAGCGGCGTGAGGAAGAGCGCGCAGGCGAACAACCCGCCCGTGACGAGATTCGCGAACCCCGTACGGGCGCCCTCGCCGACCCCCGCCGCCGACTCGATGTACGACGTGGCGGAGGACGCGGACGACGCGCCGCCCGCGACCGCCGCGGCGCCGTCGATGAGCAGGACGCGGCCCAGGTTCGGCACCTTGCCGTCCTCGTCCAGCAGCCCGGCCTCCGCGCTGACGCCGACGACGGTGCCCATGGTGTCGAAGAAGTCCGACAGGATCAGCGTGAACACCAGCAGCACGACGGTGATCACACCGACCTCGCCGAACGCGCCGAACAGGCTGAATTCACCGAGCAGTCCGAAGTCGGGCGAGGCCACCACGTCGTCGGGCACCCGGGGCGTGGTCAGGCCCCAGCTCTCGACGTCCGCGATCTCGTCGATGACGATCGCGACGGCCGTCATGGTCACGATGCTGATCAGGATCGCGCCCTTGACCCTGCGGGCGAGCAGCCCGATGGTCAGCAGCACCCCGAGGCAGAAGACCAGGACCGGCCAGCCGGTCAGCGCACCCGTGGCCCCCAACTGCACCGGCACGGTGGTGTTGGCGGCGTCCGGTACACGGCTGACGAATCCGGCGTCGACGAAGCCGATGAACGCGATGAACAGCCCGATGCCGACACTGATCGCCTGCTTGAGCGGCTGCGGGATCGCGTACATGACGGCCTCGCGCAGTCCCGTCACCACCAGGACGCAGATCAGCAGGCCTTCGAGGACGATGAGGCCCATCGCGTCGTCCCAGCTCATCAGCGGGGCGATCTGGAAGGCGACGACGGCGTTGAGGCCGAGGCCCGCGGCGAGGGCGAGCGGCAGGTTGCCGCCGACACCCCTGACGATCGTCATCACCGCGGCCACCAGGGCGGTGGCGGTGACCAGTTGCACGCTGTCGAGCCGGTCGCCGAACTTGTCCTCGGCGCTGCTGAGGATGATGGGATTCAGGACAAGGATGTAGGCCATCGTGAAGAACGTGGCGAAGCCGCCGCGCACTTCCCGGCCGACGCCGGAGCCCCGGGCGGAGATCTTGAAGAACCGGTCGACGCTGTTGGCCTGGGGCGCTCCGGCACCTGGCCGGTCCTCCACCTGCTGCGTTTCGGACATGGCGGATACTCCTCGTTACCTGCGTGCCTGGTGAGCGGATGCTGGCTGGATTGTTCCCGCGTTGAACCAGTTTCAGGTTTTCATCGTGTTACAGAATGAACCGACAGGGAGAGGTCGTCCGTGGGCACTGTCGTCGACGACGCCGCCTCCGTGGAGTTCCACGACTTCTTCGAGCGGCACTACTCCGAACTGGCCCGTCTGGCCCATCTGTTGACGGGTGAGTCGGACGCCGCCGACGATCTCGCGGCGGACGCGTTGCTCGCGCTGTGGCACCGCTGGGACCGCGTGCGCGCCGCGGACCACCCGGTGGCGTACGCACGTGGTGTGGTCGCCAACATGGCGCGCAGCCGGATCCGCAGCGCGGTGCGCGAGCGAAGACGGATCACCCTGTTCTGGTCGCAGCGCGAGGACAGGACCGAGAACCCCGACGTGCCCGGCATGGTGGACGTCCAGGAGGCGCTGCGCAGACTGCCGTTCCGCAAACGGGCGTGTGTGGTCCTGCGCCACTCCTTCGACCTGTCGGAGAAGGACACCGCGCTCGCCCTCGGTGTCTCGGTGGGTACGGTGAAGAGCCAGACGTCGAAGGGGATGGCGGAGCTGCAGCGACTGCTGGGGTCGCGGGACGCTCCGCGGCGGATGCACGCGGCGGCGCTGCGTGCCGGTGGCACCGGGGGGATCACCGGGGCGAGGGGGCGGTGAAGGACGTGCACGACGCACTGCGCGCCCTGCTGCGGGACTCGGCCGAGTCGTACGGGCCCGATCGCGCCCGCATCCTCGCCCGCGTCGAACGCGGTATGGCCGGTGAGGAGAGCACGCCGGGTCCCGGCCCTCGTCCGAGCGCGCTCGGCTGGTTCCGTGTCGTCGGTGCCACGGCCGCGGTCGCGGGCGTGCTCGCGGTCGGCGGCTACGCCGTCGCGTCGGCGCTGAAGGGCGGGGCGCCCGGCGACCGGACGGTGGCGGTCACCTCCAGCCCGGCTCCCACCCCGGAGCAGGAGGCGTCGAGTCGTGCCCCGCTCCCGCCGGACCCGGCCGGGTCGCCGGACCCGCCGAGGCGTTCGAGCCCGCCGGCGTCCCCCGCCGCCGGTACCGAGGACGGCCCGCTGTGGTCGGACGGGTCGGTCGACCCGCACAGCAACGAGTTCTGGGCGCAGAGCGATGTGACGGTGAAGACCGACAAGCAACTCACCGCACTGACCGTCGTGTTGAAGGTCGAGCAGACCGGCGGGGTCACCTCGGCGGGTTCCTGGCGCTCCGCCCCCGAGGATGACTTCGCCGTGTCCGTCGCCGAGCGGGACGGCTTCCTCACCTACACATGGACGCTCAGGCCGGGCCGTACGGTGTGGCCGGGCGAGTGGGTATTCGCGGGCCAGTACGACCACGACCGCGGTGGCCGCGACGCCGGGGGCGACACGTATACGGCCGACGCCCGGGCCGACGGCCATACGCTGACCGTGGTGGGCGACTTCGCACGCGGCGGGTCCGCGTCCGCGTCCGACGACGTCGCCCCGTAGCCCCGTAGCCCGGGGCGGTGAAACGAATCGCGGCGCGCGGCAACCCTTGCCGTCCGGGTGGCGACCAGGAGACGCAAGATCTCTCCCCATGTGAAGGAACGGGACATGACCTCACGCGTGGAACCCCGTGCACGTCACCGCCGCAGGACCGACCGCAAGCGTGCCCTCATCGGTGGCGTGTCCGCGCTCACCCTGACGGGAGCCGCGATGTTCACCAGCACGATGCTGTCGACGGCGAGCGCCGCCACCACCTGGCCGACCGCCACCGGCAGCGAGGCCGTCTCGTCGACCATCGCCGTCTCGGGTACCCGGGACGGGGGCTACAAGCGCTACTACGGCAGCGGCGAGCTGGCCGGTGACGGCCAGGAGGAGGGCCAGGACCCGATCTTCCAGCTCGCCGACGGAGCGACGCTCAAGAACGTCATCATCGGCGCGCCGGGCGCCGACGGCGTCCACTGCCAGGGCAGTTGCACACTGCAGAACGTCTGGTGGGAGGACGTCGGCGAGGACGCCGCGACCTTCAAGGGCGGCAACTCCGCCGTCTACACCGTGTACGGCGGCGGGGCGAAGAAGGCCGCGGACAAGGTGTTCCAGCACAACGGCGGCGGCAAGCTCGTCGTCTCGAAGTTCGCGGTGCAGGACTTCAAGACGCTGTACCGCTCGTGCGGCAACTGCTCGACGCAGTACAAGCGCACCTCGATCTTCAACACCGTCGAGGTGACCGCGCCGGGTTCACGGCTGGTCGGCATCAACACCAACTACGGTGACACCGCGGCCCTGCGGAACATCACGGTCGTCGGTGACAGCAGCAAGAAGATCGTGCCGTGCCAGAAGTACATCGGCAACAACACGGGTGCCGAGCCGACGACAAACGGTTCGGGCCCGGACGCAACCTACTGCGACTACACGGCATCTGACATCACGTACCAGTGACCACCGTGTCGTTGGACCCCGCAGATCTGCTGGCCTGAGCCCCCCTCGGCCAGTCAGAGCGACGCCCCCCGCCGGTGACGACCGGCGAGGGGCGTTCGCGTGCCCCCCGCGAAACAGGGGTACGCGGTCGTCACCGGGCCGCCTCCGAGGTCGTCCTCCCGATGGGGCCGGGCGAGAGCCTGTCGAGACTCGCGCCGAAGCTGTGGCTCGGTGAGGGCGCCCGGGTGAGCCCTGCGTCCGGGACGCGGGCTCTCAGTCCATCGTCGCGCCGATCGTGGTGCTGCCCGTGGTCAGGAACGTGGTCACGGGCAGCGCGCCGCTCGACTGACGGCTGTTGTACGTCGTCGAGGCGTCCGTGGAGCGGAACGAGGGTGTCGAGATGCCGGAGTCCCAGTTGTTGCCGGCGGAGACGACCGAACTGCCCCTGCTGACTGCCGTCCCGTTGCTCACGGCCAGGTTCTTGCCGAGTTTGGCCGCGCCGGTGGCGAAGTAGTAGCCGTACTTGACGTTGGCGTAGGCGGTGGTGCGGTTGATGACGATGGCGCCCTTGTTGCTGTTCTCGGTGAAGCCGCTGCCCGCGTTGTCCCAGGCCGCCGAGTTGTTGATGACGTGCGGCACCACCTCGCCGTCGCCACCGAGTTTGTAGCCGTTGCCGTCGCCCGCGAACGCCGAGTCCGACCAGCGGTTCTTGCCGTTGCCCATGGCCCAGGTGTGCTCGACGGTCACCGGCGACGAGAACGACCAGAAGTCGAGACCGTCGTCCGAGTTGTTGTAGAGGCGCGCCCCGGTGATGAGGTTGCCGCTGCCGGAGCCGAACTTCACGGCGATGCCGTCCGCGTTCTCCCCGTGGGTGGCGGCGTCGTAGTGGCCGTAGGAGTCGATGTTGCGGACGGTGTTGTCGGTGGTGCTGTCACCGGTGAGCGTGAACCCGGAGTCGCCGCCGTTGATCGTCCTGATGTTCTCCCAGACCGTGGAGGCGCACGACTGGCAGACGACCGCGCTGTCCGGCGAGTTCTGGAAGGTGATGCCCGAGACGGTCCAGTAGTCGGCGGTGAGCTTGAAGATCCAGTCCCCGTCCGGGAGGTTCGAGCCGTCGATCTTCACGGTCTCGGAGCCGTAGGGCTGCAGGTGTATACGGCTGGAGGAGCTGCCGTTGGCGGTCGACTGGAGGGTCGCCGTCGGGTAGTAGGTGCCTGCGCGCACCTGGATGACCGTACCGGCGGTGGCGTTCTTGAGGGCGTTGGTCAGGTCGGTGGTGGTGCTGACGACCACGGTGGCTGCCTGCGCCTGGGTGGGGACCACGGCGAGTCCGGCACCGAGGGCGAGGGCCGCGGTCAGGGAGAGGGCG
Organism: Streptomyces sp. NPDC087844; assembly: GCF_044742785.1. Classification (NCBI taxonomy): domain Bacteria; kingdom Bacillati; phylum Actinomycetota; class Actinomycetes; order Kitasatosporales; family Streptomycetaceae; genus Streptomyces; species Streptomyces sp. NPDC087844. The sequence goes on from NZ_JBIUVD010000003.1 coordinate 97,102, forward strand.
GTACGACGGGACATGGTGGGGGGACCTTTCGTCGTTCGTCGTTCGTCGTTCGGCGGGTGAGGTGAGCGGTGTGGGGGGAAGCTGTCACAGGACGGCGTCGAGCCAGCTGAAGACCTCGTCCTGCTGGGGCGCGGTGAACACATGGCCCAGCTCGGGCCAGACCTTGGTGCGCAGTTGCTCCCCGGCGTGCCGTGAGCGCCAGACGGCGCGCAGCTTGTCGTACGCGACCCGCACCCCTTCCGCGGGGAACAGGGAGTCCTGGGCGCCGTGGAAGAAGAGCGACGGCTTGGGCGCGGCGATGCTCGCCACGTCGGGGAAGTCGAGATGCCGGGCGAGCCCGGGGTGGAGCATGCAGTACGAGGACTGGCCGCGCAGGATGTTGTTGCCGGGCACCATGACCTCCTTCAGCCCGGTCATCCAGCACACGCTCGCCGCGGCCGCGATGTCGTCGCTGAGGGCGGCCGTCTGCCAGGCGCGGAAGGCGCCCATGGAGAACCCGACGGCCGCGACCCGACGCCGGTCCACCCGGTCGAGACCGGCCAGGAAGCCGGCGGCGCGCACGTCCTCGCGGGCCATGAGCCCGGCGAGCGAGGACCCCAGGTTGAGGAAGTTGCTCGCCAGTGCCTGCTGCTGCTCGTACGTGACCGGGCCGCGGTCGCCCCAGCCGAGCGCGTCCAGGGCGAGGACCACGTATCCGCGCCGGGCCAGTTCGTCACCGACGAACCGCCCGCTGAAGCAGCGGTCCGCCCAGGCCTGCGCCGAGGCCAGCCGTGACTCGTCGTCCCAGGGCCGGACCAGCTTCTCCTTCCCGATGTCGAACTTGGCGCCGTGGTCGTGGAGCAGGAGGACGGCGGGGAAGGGGCCGGTGCCGTGCGGGGTGAGCAGGGAACCGCGGACCCGCTCGTACCGGGTGAGGGAGAGGGTCACCGACTGCCGGGTGTATCCGTCGGCCTCGGCCCGCTCGCCCTCGTCGAAGGAGGGCTCGTACGACGGCTCGTACGACGGCTCGTACGGGGTGTGGTCCCGCTCGACGAAGAGGTGCTCCTCGACCTTCGAGCGGGCCGTCCGCCGCCAGGCCCGGAAGTCCCGGACCGGGGAGGTGCCCCAGGCGAGCGGGAAGCGCAGCTCGTCCTTGAGGAGGGGGTGGAAGTCGGGGAGGTTGCCCTCCACGATGCCCGTGCTGTGGGCCGCGTGGGCCGTGGGCGCTCCGGCGCCCGCCGCGCCCAGCAGCGCCGCCGCGCCGGCACCCGCCACGAACGACCGCCGCCCCAGGGGCGACCGGCCCAGGGGCGACTGCTCACTACCGGTGCTCATACGGCCTCCAGTCACCGAGATACGTTCCGCGGGTGTGCGAGACGGCTTCCGCGGGCGTGAGCCGGGGCCGGTTCGCGGGGACGGTGATCACGGCGCCCGGACCGCTGTTGCGGTACTCGGCGAACCGCTGGCTCTGCCACGGATAGGTGGCCGACATGTTGGTGTACGGCTCCACCGCGTCGATCCCGGCGCCGAGGCGGGTCTCGCGCACGGTCAGCATGGGCCGCGCGGTGGGGTCGGACCCGGGTACCCAGGGCCGGGCCAGCTTGTAGAAGGCGTCCGGCGCCCCGCTCGTCACCCGACTGCTCGTCACGAGGTAACCGCGCGGGTTGGCGACCGCGGTCGAGGGAGCGAAGATGAAGCCGTACGGGGCCGCGGCGAGGTCGGTCCGGCGCAGGGTGCGGAAGTGGCAGTGCTCGAACACGGCGGTGGCCCGCCCGAACACGAAGTCCACGTCCCCCTCGACGTAGCAGTGCGCGAAGTACTGCCGGGCGAAGGCGGTGAGCGCGAGGGAGTCGGCGTACAGGGTGTCCTGGTGGCCCAGGAACCGGCAGCGGAGGAACGCCGACCGGTCGCCCTGCACCTTGATGGCGACGGCCTGAGTGCCGGTGATCTCGGGGTGGTCGGCGCGCAGCCAGTCGTTGGCGAAGGTGATGTCCCGGGCGGTGAACCCGTCCGCCTGCACGGTCGTGGTGGCCGAGCCGGTCGTGCCGTAGGGGCCGGAGCCGTCCGGCTTCTGCGTCCCGTTGGCGTTGTCGTGGACGATCACGACGTCACGCGCGTCCCCGGAGGCCCCGAGCCAGGTCAGTTCCGTACGCGCGGCGCTGACGGCGACCGTCCCGCGGTACGTTCCCGGGGCGATGACCAGTGTGTGCCCGCTCCCGCTCGCGGCGTTCACCGCGGCCTGGACCGTGGTGTGGTCGCCGAGGCCGCCGGGGTGGACGTACAGGGTCCGCCCGTCGAGCCGGGCGGACGGCGAACCGTACCGCCCGAAGGGGGACCGGTCGCGCGCTCGGGCGGTGCCGCCGGTCCCCAGCGCGAGGGCGGCCCCGACGCTCGCGACGACGAAGGACCGTCTGCTCGCGCCTGTCGGCAGGGTCATGATCAGCAGACCTTTCCGGCGCCCGCGCGGCCGTCGACGATGCCGGGCACGGCACGCGGTGAGTCGACCCTGGTACGCAGGGTGGGTGTCCATCCGGCGCCCGACTGGAGGGTCTCGGCGGGGATCTCCGCGTTGTGGACGGCGATGAGATCTGTCTTCCGGCCGTTGACGTAGTTGTTCTCGGCGGTGAGCGGCGCCTCGCTCCACTTCTTCAGGGTCTTGGCCGCGCTGACCCCGGCGGGCAGCGAGAACGCGTTGTGGGAGGCGTACAGCTGCGAGGAGATCCCGACGCCGAAGGTGTAGCCGTACGACTGCCCCTCGCGCACCACGAAGTGGTTGTTGTACGAGTCGACCTGCCCGAAGCGGACACGCGGCGCCCGCTCGACGACGCCTTCGAACTTGTTGTGGTGCAGGGTGACTTTGAGCTTGCCGGTGTCGGTCGCTCCGGCGCTGTCGCTGTTGCCGATGAGCATGGTCTTGTCGTGGTCCTCGACCGAGTTCCAGGACACCGTGACGTGGTTGGCGCCGCGCACGATGTCGAGCAGGCCGTCGTGCTGCTGGTAGGTCTGGCCGAAGTAGGTGGGCAGGGTGCTGTCCGGGTAGCGGCCGTCGGTCAGGGTGTTGTTGGCGACCCACACATGGGTGGAGCCGTACACGACGACCGCGTCGTACTCGGAGTTCCAGGCGCCGGTGGCCGTGTCGGTCGGGTCCCACTGCGGGAAGCAGTCAAGCGGGGCCTCGATGGTGAGGTTGCGCAGGATGACGTTGTCGACGCCCTTGATCTGCAGGCTGCCGCCTCTGATGCCGGCGCCCTTGCCGATGCCGACGATGGTGGTGTTGGCGGGGACGTTCACCTTGATGGCGGCGTCCTGGCCGGCGGCCGAGGAGGCCCGCAGCCCTTCGGGACTGTCGGCGGGCTCCCCGGACAGGTCGGTGTCCAGGCCCCAGTTCTCGGGCGAGTACTTCTCCAGATAGGCGTCGAAGTCGTACCCGGGGGCCGCGAACGAGGCACACCCCTCGGCGACCGGGTCGATGACTCCCTTGACCCTGACGATCTTCGGCGCGTCCCCGCCGGCCTTCAACGCGGCCCTGAACGCGTCCCAGGTGGTGACGGTGTGGACGTGTTCGGCATCGGCCGCGGACCCTCCACTGGTCCCGGCCCCTTCGGACCCCCACCCGTCCCCGGCGGCAAGGGTCTCCCGCCCGAGATCACGGCCCTGGGCTGCCTGACCGGCTTGGGCATGGGCGACGGTCGCGGTCGCACCGAGGGCGAGTGCGGTGCATCCGGCGAAGGTCGCTATGGCATGCGCATGCCATACAGAAGTACGCATAGCTACGGTTCCTTTCAAACGGAGAGTGAGGCGATATGCCTAGGGGCGCGGGGAACGGCGCGATCTTCTGTCTTCAGGGGCGCGGGGAATTGCGCGACCAGCCACAACGGACCGGCACCTGCAGACGGACCTGCTGAACGCTCAGGCTTCTGGCCAACTGATCCAGGACTCAGGAATCACCTCACCGAGCCGCCGGACATCGCGCGGCAGAATCACCCGGCGCCGCGACAACTCCCCCGCGACCAACCGGGCGACGGCAATCGCCCCCGGCGGATTGAAATGCGTGTTGTCCTGCTCGACATCGGTCCAGTTGAAGTACTTCTTCGTCTCCTCGACCCCCAACTCCTGCCAGCGGGCCATCGACAGGGCCTGGATATCGAGCAGAGCCACCCCCTCCTCCTCGGCGAGGGCCCGCATGGCCACCGGATAGTCGCCGTGGGTCGCCACGGCGTTCCCGTCGGCGTCGAACTTCCGCCGCTCCACGGACGTGGCGAGCACGGGCCGTACTCCCCGCGCCCGCGCCCCGTCGACGTACTGACGGAGATAGTCCTGATACGTCGTCCACGGCTCGGTGTACCGCGTGGGATCGGCGACCTTGGAGTCGTTGTGCCCGAACTGGACGAGCAGAAGATCGCCGGGCCGAACAGCGGCGAGGATGACGTCAAGACGCCCTTCGTCGATGAAACTCTTCGAACTCCGCCCGTTCACGGCACGGTTGGCCACGACCAGCCCTTCCCGCAGGAAGAACGGCAGCGCCATGCCCCACCCGGTCTCGGGCGCGGCAGCGGCGTACTTCTGAGCAGCGGTGGAGTCACCGGCGATGAAGAGCGTGCGCCCACGGGGCCGCCCCTGCGAGGCGGCGACAGCGGGCCCCGTCCCGGCGACGGCGAGCGGAACGGCGGCGAGCGCAGCCGTGGTGACCTGTCTACGAGTGAGGCTCACGTCAGCATGCCTTTCGTTTTGAGGGGCGCGGAGAACGGCGCAGTCTTGTGCCTCTAGGGGCGCGGGGAACGGCGCAATCTCTTGCCCATAGGGGCGCGGGGAACGGCGCAATCTTTGGCTTCTCAGGGGCGCGGGGAACTGCGCGACCCGCCACAGCGGCCCCGCAGTCACCCCACAAGCCCCACCATCAAGCCACCCCCGGCCAGGGTTAACCCTTCTGCTCGTTCCACTCCGCCTGAGCGGTGTCGAGCTGGTCGGCCAACGTGTCCAGGAAGTCCTTCTCGCTCAAGGACCCGTTCAGCACCTTCTGGAAAGCCGGCTCGTTGTCCGTCTTCGAGATGGTGTTCCAGTCGGGCAGGTAGTACGGCAGCTGAACGATCGTCGTGGAACCGTCGGTCAGCGCCTCGGCCGCCAGCTTCGTCGGCTCGGCCTCGGAAACCCACGCGTCCTTCGCGGCGTCGTTGTTCGACGGCACCGCCCCCGCGGACTCGTTGAACCTGGAGTTCTGCGCCTTCTCCGTGGCGAACTCGATGAACTTCCAGGCGGCTTCCTTGTTCTTGGAGGTCTTGAAGATGCCCAGCCCGTCGACGGGGTTGGAGACCTGGACACGCTTGCCGCCCGGCCCGACCGGCTGCGGGATACCGCGGAACTTGTCGGCGCCCAGCGCCTTCACGTGGTCCTGGTAGGAGCCCAGATTGTGGTTGAGCATTCCGATCGTGCCGGAGTCCCACTGGGCGACCATCTTGGTGAAGTCGTTGTTGAGGTCGGCGGCCGGGGTGACCTTCTTGAAGAGGCCCGTGTACTTCTCCAGGGCCGCCACGTTCTTCGGGTCGTTGACCGTTGTCTTCTCGTTGCCGGTGTCCCAGAACGAGGTGATGCCTGACTGCCCGTACATCGCGTCCAGTGCCTGGGCGATGGAACCGGCGCCACCGCGGATGGTGTAGCCGAAGGCGTTCTTGTCCTTGTCGGTGAGCTTGTCGGCGGACTCGTAGAACTTGTCCCAGGTGGTGGGCGCGTCCAGGCCGGCGCTCTTGAACAGGTCGGTGCGGTAGTAGAGGACGCCGTTGTTGGCCGAGGTCGGCACCGAGTACAGCGTGCTGTCGTCGGCGCCGCCGCCGCCCGCGGCCTTCAGCGACTTGACCATGTCCTCGTTGAGCTTGGCGTTCAGGGAGGACTTGCCGAGGCGGTCGTCCAGCGGCTCCAGCGCGTTCTGCGCGGCGAAGCCCGCGAGCATCGCCGCGCCGACACCGCCGACGTCCGGCAGCCCCTTGGCCTGGATGGAGGTGTCGACCTTGGACTGGTACTCGGTGGCGGCGATCGGGACGTACTTGACGTCGATGTCCGGGTTCGCCTTCTCGAAGTCGGCGATGATCTCCTTCCAGATGTCGGTGCGGACACCGCCGTTGTTGTCCCAGAAGGTGATCTCACCCTTGCCACTGCCCTCGGCGCCCTTGTCGCCCGACGAACCGCCGCCGTCGTCACCGCACGCGGTGGCGGTCAGCGCGAGGACGGCGGTCACGGCGACGGCGGCTGCGGAGCGGCGCGCTCCTCCACTGCTGCTGCGCATGCTGCTCTTCATGATCGGCTCTCTTCTTCTGGTTCCGACGAGGGTTGTGTCGCTGTGCGGCTCTGCCGCGATGGAGCGGCGAACTGTGAAGCCATGCATCCGTGGGGGTCAGTGGTGGCGGGCATGAGGTGCCCAGCCGTCGGTCCCGGCGAGGTGGTCGGTGACCGTGTGCGTGGCCGCGTCGGCGTCCGGCAGTTGCGGCCGGTCGGCGGTGATCGTGGCGCCCGGGCCGTACGTGCGGTACTCGGCGAAGCGCGCGTCCCGCCACGAGAAACCGCTCATGTCGGTCCACGGCGATGACTTGGCCGCCGCGATGCGGACCTGCTCGCGGTACGTGCCCGGCGCGAGGCGGATCGTGATCGTGCCGTCGTTGCCGTCGGGTACGGCGTCCACGGCGGCCTGGAGCGTCGGGTGGTCGCCGGGCACGTTCAGCACGGTGTTCCCGCCCAGCTCCTCCCGCGGCCCGGAGAACCGGGACACGAGCCCGGGGACGGCCGCCGCCGGGTCCGGCCGGTACGCGTAGAAGTCCCGCGGTTCGAAGGCCGCGCCCCACTCCTCGTGCCGTCCGGTGGTGTTCCTGAGGATCGACCCGCGCTGCACCAACTCGGCGGTGGTGTCCGCCTGGTAGGGATGCTGGACGCCGTCGTAGTAGCTGTTCTCGATGACCATCCTCGTCGCGCCACGGGACCAGTTGCCGTACGTCCACACCGGGTCGCCGGGGTCCGCCTGCGCGGTCATGTAGTTGTTGTAGAGGTGTGCGTAGGCGCAGTTGTCGGCGGACGGGTTGCGCTGCTTCGTGCCGCGGAACCAGTTGTGGTCGACGGTGATCTGGGTCTTCACGTTCGGCGTCCAGCCGATGCCGAAGGTCTTGTTGTTGTTCTCGAAGCGGTTGTAGGAGACGGTGACGTACTCGCTGTCCTTGCGGATGTCGAGCTGCCCGTCGCAGATCCGCGAGAAGCGGTTGTGGTCGATCCAGACGTGGTGGGCGGTGTCCATCTGGATGCCGTCGAAGTCGGTGTCCTTGCAGTCCCAGTCGCCCTCGACGTAGGAGTCGCGGATCGTCAGGTTGCGGATGATCACGTTGTGGGTGCCGGGGGCGAGGTGCAGTTCGCCCTGGACGAGTTCGCCCGCCGTGCCGACGCCGATGACGGTCTTGTCCGAGGCCACGGCGATGTTCGCGCCGAACGGCTCCGCCTTGATCGCGCCGGCCACCCGGATGACGTACGGCTCCTCGGCCGTCGCGTAGCGCTCCAGGTCGGCCTGGGTGGTCACCGTGACGACCTTGCCGCCGGCCCCTCCCGTGGTACCGCCTTCGAGGGAGGCGAAGCCGTGCGCGGTGCCGGCCGAACGGTCCGTGGCCGACGAGGTCGAGACGTCGGCTTCGGACACCGTCACCGAGGACCCCTCGGTGGCCGCCTCGGCCGGTGTGAGGGCCCCCAGCCCCAGCGCGGCCACCAGTGCGGCGACCGTGACCAGTACCCGGCCGGGACCGGGACCCGGCCTCGGTTTCGGCAAGCGCTTGCTCAGGAAGTGCGTCATTGCGGCTCCCAACAGGCTTACAACGATGATGACGTGGTGCGGTCAGGCAGGTGGCGCGGTGTGCCGGCCGGTCTCGTGGGCGGTGATGCGGAACCGCGTGAACGTGGCCGCCCCGGCGTGTCCCGCGCCGGACGGCGCGACCCCGAAGAGGCCGAGCAGGGCGCCGACCCAGCGCCAGGGCGTGGCGGCGAACACCTGGCCGGAGGGCTCCCAGCCGCCGCCGAGGTCGTACGAGAAGCGGCAGCGCGCCCCGGCGCCGCTCTCGATCCGCAGCCGGACCCGTCCGTCGGGCGCCATCCGCGGATGCGCGGCGTCGCGCTCCCGCTCCGCGACCGGGTCGCCGAACCGGTGCACGAGGTGGACCGTCCCGTCGGCCCCCCGTTCGAGCCCGATCCAGCTGAACGCGTCGCCCAGCACGGCGAGTCCGGCCCGTGCGCCCGGCTCCTCGGCGTCGAGCCGCAGCTCCACCTCGACGGTGCACGGGGAGCCGGGCAGCCGCTGGGTGAGCACGTTCGCCAGCTTGCGCGGATCGTCGGCGTCCGCCGACCGCACACAGCTCAGCCGCAGTCCGTCGCCGGAGTGCTGGGTCGCCCAGCCGTCCTGCCGGTTCGCGGTCCACTGCCACTGCCGCCCGAACCGCCCGCCGGGGAAGTCGTCGTCGGTGGCGGGCGCGGCAGGCGGCTGCGGCGGAAGATCGGGCTTGCGGTGCACGGCGACGGGGGTGCCCTCGTCACCGATGACCGGCCAGCCGTCCCGGCCCCAGCGCATCGGCTGGAGGTGGACGACCCTCCCGTACGCGCCCTTCTGCTGGAAGTGCGCGAACCAGTGCTCGCCGGACGGGGTGGTCACCCAGCCGCCCTGGTGGGGGCCGTTGACGTCGGTGTCGCCCTGCTCCAGGACGACCCTCTCCTCGTACGGGCCGAAGAAGCCGCGTGAGCGGAAGGCGCCCTGCCAGCCGGTCTCGACCCCGCCCGCGGGGGCGAAGATCCAGAACCAGCCGTCGTGCCGGTACAGCTTCGGCCCTTCGAGGGTGAACCAGCCGGGGATGCGGTCGCCGTCCACGATCAGCTTGCCCTCGTCGAGCAGGCCGGTGCCGTCGGGCCGCATACGGTGCCCGGTGAGCCGGTTCTTGATGCCGGAGCGGGATCTGGCCCAGCCGTGCACGAGGTACGCCTCGCCGCTCTCCTCGTCCCACAGGGGGCACGCGTCGATGAGTCCCTTGCCCGCCTTGATGAGGTGGGGCCGGGTCCAGGGGCCGCGTATCTCGGGTGCGTTGACCTGGAAGATGCCGTGGTCGGGGTCGCCCCAGAAGATCCAGAAGCGGTCGTCGTGATGCCGTAACGCCGGTGCCCACACCCCGCAGTCGTGCCGGGGCTTCCTGAACTCCCTTGCGGGTTCCAGGCGTTGGAGCGCGTGGCCGATCAGCGTCCAGTTGACCAGGTCGCGGGAGTGCAGCAGCGGCAGGCCCGGGGCCCGGCCGAAGCTGGAGGCGGTCAGGTAGTAGTCGTCGCCGACGCGCAGGAGGTCGGGGTCGGACCAGTCGGCGTTCAGGACCGGATTGCGGTACGTGCCGTCGCCGAGGTCGGCGGTGAAGGCGGGTGCGTCCTGGTCGTTCAAGGGCTTCTCCTGGCCGCTCACGGATCTGTCCTGGCCGCTCAAGGGCTCCTTCCGGCCGCTCACGGGCTCACCGCCTTGCGGACGAGCGCCGCCGCCTCGGCCCGGTCGAGCCGGCCGTCGGCGACCACGGTGACGACCCGGCGTACGACGGTCTCCCCCGCCGGGACCGGCAGCCGCTCCTCGTGGGCCAGGGACGAGCCGACGCCCGGATACTCGGTGCTGCGCACGAACCACGGGTCGCGCCGGGTGCGGTCGGTGGCCCCGGCGAACACCAGCGTCCAGCCGGCTCCCGCGAGCGCCACCCAGCCGGCGCGTGTGCCGTGCGCCGCGTCCTCACCCTCGGTGTCCGCCGTGAACACGGCCGGCGGTTCGGCCTCCTTGCGGGCCCGCCAGAAGAAACCGCCGTAGGCCGCGCCGGGCCGGCCGTTGGTCGCCGGGCTGCCGATCGACAGGGGTTCGGAGGTGGTGTTGGTGAGCGAGAAGGTGAAGTCCAACGCCCAGGCGGTGTCGGTGAGTTCGGTCGCCGCGACGGTACGCCGCTCCCGCAGCAGCTCGGCTCCGGCGGCGACCCAGCGCAGCTCCTCCACGAAGCCGTCCGGGTCGCGCAGCTGGAACGCGGAGTGCCGCTGGGCACCGTGGTTGTCCAGCTCGGTCGGCCCCTGGTCGCGTACGAAGGTGCGGCCGCCCCAGAAGTTGTGACCCTCGACGTCGGGAACGGCTACACCGACGCCGAGGTGATGGAGGTGGTCGGCGGGGCTGAGCTCGGTGACAGCCGTGCCGGCCAGGGTGGTGACGGGATGGAGGTACGGACGCGGTGACAGCGTCGGGGCCAGTTCGGGCCGGGCGGTGTAACGGCCGACCGGGCGGCCCGCGACGCGCAGGACCAGCGACTCGTTGTTCATCAGGTGCTGACCTCTTTCGACAGTGCCCACGAGGCGCCCAGCTCGGAGTAGAGGGCGAGGGTGTCGGCGGCGGCCGCGACGAGCCCGTCGACCCCGGGCACGACCCGACGGTTCTCGTCGGCGTCGAGGTACCAGGCGTCGTCGGGCAGTGCGACCGGGTCCGGCGCCTGCCGGATCGCTTCGACGACCTTCATGAAGGCGCCCGTCGTGTCGGGGGCGACGAGCAGCCCGGCCCTGCCTTCGAGATGCTCGACCAGGTTCTCCAGCAGATCGGTCCTCCCGTACGTGAACTCCTGCGGGCCGTGCCCCGAGCGCTGGACGAGGACGCGGTCCTGCTTGTACCAGAAGGTGACGCGCCCGCTGGTCCCGTGCACGACCACGTACGGCTCGCCCGGATGCTCGGCGCACAGGGTCGCGGCGACGGTGATCCGGCTGCCGCCCGCGGTGGTGACACGGACGCAGGAGGTGTCGTCGGACTCGATGTCGTTGGCGCGCAGCAGCTCGGTCTCGATGCCGGCGACGTCCTCGGCGCGGGTGGCGCCGTCGAGCGCGAGGGCGGTGGCCACGGCGTGGGCCAGCGGGTTCGTCAGTACCCCGTCGACCACGTCGGCCCCGTTCATCCGGCGCCGTCCTGCCCAGGGCGCCCGGTGGTAGTACTCCTCGGCGCGGCCCCAGGCCCCGGCCCCGCCGATACCGTGCACGCTGCCGATCGTGCCCCGCGCGATCAGCTCCCGGATCGCGGGCACGGCGTGCGAGCCCATCGACTGGAAGCCGATCTGGCACACCACCCCGGCCGCCGCGACCCCGTCGGCCATCCGGCGGAACTCGTCGTACGACGGGGCCGGCGGCTTTTCGAGCAGCAGGTGCACGCCCCTGGCGGCGGCCGTCAGCGCCAGGTCGGTGTGGGTGGGGATCGGCGTGCAGACCACGGCGATCGCGGCGCCGGTGGAGTCCAGCAGGGCGCCGAAGTCGGCGCCCTGCACCGAGAGTTCACCGGGCGCGGAGAAGCCGGCCAGTTCCTCCTGGGTGAGCGGGGTCAGTTCGCAGATCCCCGCGAGACGCACCAGGCCCTTGTCCTGCAGGCGTCGGATGTTCTCCAGGTGCCAGCGGCCGTGCCCGCGGGCGCCCGCGAGAACGACGGGAAGAGGTCCCCCGTGGTCGCTCATCCCTTCACCGCCCCGGCGCTGAAGCCCGTGATCAGCCACTTCTGGATGAAGGCGAAGACGATCACGACCGGTACGGCCGCGATGATGCCGCCCGCGGCGAGTGCGCCGAGGTCGACGCTGTCGGCGCTCATCAGGCTGTTGAGGCCGACGGGGATCGTCTGCTTCTCCTGGTTGCTGAGGAACATCAGGGCGAACAGGAAGTGGTTCCAGGAGTGCACGAAGGCGAAGGAGCCCACCGCGATCAGTCCGGGCCGCAGCAGCGGCAGGACGACGACCCGGAAGCCGGTGAAGCGGTTGCAGCCGTCGACCCAGGCGGCCTCTTCGAGGGAGTACGGCACGTTCCGGATGAAACCGCCGATCAGGATCATCGACAGCGGCAGCTGGAAGACGGTCTCGGCGATGATGACACTGCCCAGCGAGTTGATCATCTGGAGTTCGGCGAAGATCTGGAACAGCGGCACCAGGAGCAGCGCGCCCGGCACGAACTGCGAGCAGAGCAGCGCCAGCATGAACGCGCGCTTGATCCTGAAGTCGAAGCGGGCCAGCGCGTAGCCGCCGGCCAGGGCGACGAGCGTGGTCATGAAGAGCGTGGCGAGGCCGACGTACACGCTGTTCTTGAAGTACGTGCCGAAGCTGCGGTCGTTCCACACCTTGTCGAAGTGCTCGAACGTCATCGGCCAGGGCACGAGCGAGGTGGAGCCGGTCGGCCTGAGCGCGAACAGCAGGATCCAGTAGAAGGGGACGAGCGTGAAGACGAGGTAGATGCCGAGCGGGAGGTAGATCTGCCAGCGCGGGGCCTCGTCCCAGGCGCGCCTGCCCTTGCGCGGGCGCTGCGGCGGTTCGTCGGCCACCGGTACGGACCGCTCGGCCGGGGTGATGGTGTCGATGTCCTTGGTGATCACTTGTCCCCACCCACTCCGAACTTGCTCAGCCGCAGATAGACCATCGAGCAGAACAGCAGGATCACGAACGCGACGGTGGTCAAGGCCGAGGCGTAGCCGAAGTTGTGTGCGTCGACGCTGGTGTTGGCGATGTAGAGCGGCAGTGTCGTCGTCTCTCCCGCCGGCCCGCCGCCGGTGAGCGTGTAGAGCAGGTCGACGTTGTTGAACTCCCACACCGCGCGCAGCAGGGTGGAGAGGATGATCGCGTCCTTCAGGTGGGGCAGTGTGATGTGCAGGAACTGCCTCAGGCGGCTGGCGCCGTCGACCTCGGCGGCCTCGTAGAGGTCCTTCGACACGGACTGGAGGTCGGCGAGGATGAGGATCGCGAAGAAGGGGACTCCGCGCCACAGGTCGGCGACCACCGCCGCGGAGAAGACCGTGGAGGTGTCGGAGAGCCAGCTGGTGCCGTACTCCCCGATGCCCAGGTCCGCGAGGTAACGGGTGATGCCCGTCTGGGAGTTGTAGAGCAGGACCCAGATCGCGGAGGTGAGCACACCGGAGACGGCCCAGGGTGAGAAGACCATGGCGCGGCCGAGCGAGCGGCCCACGAAGGTCTGGTTGACGATCAGTGCCAGCGCCAGGCCGAACATCAGCTGGAGCCCGACCTCGACGACGACCCACTTGCCGCTGAAGACCAGCGTGTCCCAGAACTGCGGGTCCTCGGTGAAGATGCGGGTGAAGTTGTCGAAGCCCGCGTAGCCGTTGCGCCACGGTTTGGTGGGGTTGTAGTTCTGCAGGCTGTAGTAGAAGACGCTGAGCACCGGGTAGGCGATGAAGCCCAGCATCAGCAGTCCCGCCGGGGCGATCAGCAGATACGGGAGCCTGCGGGGCGTCGCCGAGCCACGGCGCCGCCTCGGTGGCGCGGGCTGCTTCGCCACGGCTGCGGCTTGTGCCATGACTGTTCTCCGTTCTCGGGTGTGCGGGTCGAACCGGTGGTACGGATCAAGCCGGTGGTACGGGCGCGCGATCTTGATGGCAAGCGCTTTCACGTACGGTGTGCGGGAGCCGGACCGCGAGGTGCGAGGCGGTCCCGGGTATGACGGATCAGCCGGCGTACGGGTCCGGCACCTTGCCCGGCCGGGCCAGGAAGGCGAAGTCGCAGCCGGAGTCGGCCTGGGTGATCTGGTCGTTGTAGAGCGCGCCGTAGCCGCGCTCGTAGCGCTCGGGCGGCGCGGTCCACCGCGCCCGCCGCCGCTCCAGCTCCTCGTCGTCCACGTTGAGTCGCAGAGAGCGTGCGTCGACGTCGAGCGTGATGGTGTCACCGGTGCGGACCAGGGCGAGCGGCCCGCCGATGTACGACTCGGGCGCCACGTGCAGCACACAGGCGCCGTAACTCGTCCCGCTCATCCGGGCGTCGGAGATCCGCACCATGTCCCGTACGCCCTGCTTCAGCAGATGGTCGGGGATCGGCAGCATGCCGTACTCGGGCATGCCGGGGCCGCCCTTGGGCCCGGCATTGCGCAGTACCAGCACGGTATCCGCCGTGATGCCCAACTCCGGGTCGTTGATGGTGCGTTGCATGGTCCGGTAGTCGTCGAAGACGACCGCGGGGCCGGTGTGCCTGAGCAGGTGCGGCTCGGCGGAGATGTGCTTGATCACCGCGCCGTCGGGGCAGAGGTTGCCACGCAGCACGGCGACGCCTCCCTCGGCGGCGACGGGGTTGTCCCGGGTGCGGATGACCTCGTCGTCGTGCACCTGCGCGGAGGCGAGCTGTTCGCGCAGGCTGTCGTGCGAGACGGTCGGCCGGTCCAGGTGCAGGAGGTCGGTGATCCGCGACAGGAACCCGGGCAGTCCGCCGGCGAAGTGGAAGTCCTCCATGAGGTACGTGTGGCCGCCGGGCCGTACGTTCGCCAGGACCGGAACCGTACGGGCGATGCGGTCGAAGTCGTCGAGGGTGAGCCGGGCTCCGGCCCGTCCCGCCATGGCGATGAGGTGGATCACGGCGTTGGTGGAGCCGCCGAGTCCCAGGACGGTCGTCACGGCGTCCTCGAAGGCCTCCTGGGTGAGGATGTCGGACAACTTGCGGTCCTGGCGGACCAGTTCGACGATCCTGAGCCCCGAGGCGGCGGCCATCCGGTCGTGCCCGGAGTCGACCGCGGGGATGCTGGAGGCGCCGGGCACGGTGACCCCGAGCGCCTCGGCGGCGGCGGTGAGCGTGGACGCCGTCCCCATGGTCATGCAGTGGCCGGGCGAGCGCGCCAGACCGCTCTCCAGTTCGGTCATCTCGCAGTCGCCGATGAGCCCGGCCCGCTTGTCGTCCCAGTACTTCCACATGTCGGTGCCCGAGCCGAGGATCTCGTTGCGCCAGTGGCCCGGCAGCATGGGACCGGCGGGCACGAACACGGCCGGCAGGTCGACGGACGCGGCGCCCATCAGCAGCGCGGGCGTGGACTTGTCGCAGCCGCCCATGAGGACGGCCCCGTCGACCGGGTACGACCTCAGCAGCTCCTCGGTCTCCATCGCGAGCATGTTGCGGTAGAGCATCGGGGTGGGTTTCTGGAAGGTCTCGCTCAGCGTCGACACCGGGAACTCAAGGGGGAAGCCGCCGGCCTGCCACACACCCCGCTTGACCGCCTGGGCACGGTCGCGCAGGTGGACGTGGCAGGGGTTGATGTCGGACCAGGTGTTGAGGATCGCGATGACCGGCTTGCCGAGGTGCTCCTCGGGGAGGTAGCCGAGCTGCCGGGTGCGGGCCCGGTGGCTGAAGGAGCGCAAGCCCGACGAGACGCCGCTGCCGTACCACTGGTGGCTGCGCAACTGCCTTTCCGGGGCCGGGATCCGGCTGCTTTCGGGTGTCGACGGGCTGACGCCGGTCATATGGACCACCCCGCGGCGATGGCGGCGACCTCGGCCCGTTCGGACTCGGGAAGCTGCCTGCTGGGCGCGCGGACGTCCCGGCGGCACAGGCCGAGCGAGGCCAGGGCCTCCTTGACGACCGTCACGTTGTTGGCTGAGCCGTTGGCCCCGCGCAGTTCCTCGAAGCGGCGGATCTGCTCCCAGATCTTCATCGCGCCCGCGTAGTCACCGGAGCGCAGTGCTTCGATCATGTTCAGCGAGACGGCCGGGGCGACGTTCACGAGCCCGGAGGTGAAGCCCGTGGCGCCCGCCGAGAAGTACGAGGGCGCGTACGGCTCCGCGAGACCGGCCACCCACACGAAGCGTTCGAGCCCCGCGTCCCGGGCGAACGCGGCGAAGCGGGCCGCGTCCGGCACGGCGTACTTCACGCCGATCACGTTCGGGCAGGCGTCGGCCAGTTCGGCGAGCCGGGCGCCGGCGAGCACCGGGTTGCGGATGTAGGGGACCACGCCCAGTTCGGGGACGGCCTCCGCGATCGCCCGGTGGTAGTCGACCCAGCCGTCCTCCGACACGTACGGATGCACGGGCTGATGGACCATCACCATCTGGGCCCCGAGCTGCCGGGCGTGACGGGCGGAGGCGACGGCGGTCGGCAGGTCGTGCCCGACCCCGACCAGGACGGCGGCCCGGCCGCGCGCCTCGTCGACGGTCAACTCCGTGACCAGGCGCCGCTCCTCGGGGCTGAGGGCGTAGTACTCGCCGGTGTTGCCGTTCGGCGTGACGATACGCACGCCGGCGTCGAGCGCCCGCCGCAGCAGCGCGCGATGGACGTCCCTGTCGATGGAGCCGTCCTCGGCGAAGGGGGTCACGGGGATCGCCACCACGTCGGCGAGGGCGGCCCGTTGAGCCTCGAACGTGGTCGTGGTCGCGGTCATTCCTGTTCACCCTTTCCCTGGACCTCGGGGAAGGCCCGTTGCACGAAGGAGGCGATGTGCGAGTGCAGGGCGCGTGCCGAGCCGTCCGAGTCGCCTTCGAGGGCGAGCCGCAGGATCTCCCGGTGCTCGGTGGCCTCGCGCTCCCAGGACGGGTCGGCGGCCCAGGCCACCGCGGAGACCAGGGCGGCCTGGTCCCGGACCTCGTCGAGCATCCGGCCGAGCAGCGGGTTGCCGCAGCGGACGTACAGGGAGCGGTGGAACTCGCGGTTGGCGAGGGACCGCTGGGCGGTGTCGGTGGCGGCGTCGGCGCGTTCGAGCGCCTCGCGCGCCGTGTCGAGGGAGGTGCCGCGCAGGACGGAGCGCCGCAGGGCCTCCGGTTCGAGCAGCAGCCGCACGTCGTACACCTCGCGCGCCATGTCCGCGTCCACCATGCGCACCGTGACGCCCTTGTACTGGTTCATCACGACGAGCCCGGTGCCGGCGAGGGTCTTGAGCGCTTCGCGCACCGGGGTCTTGGACACCCCGAACTGTGCGGCGAGCTCGGTCTCGACCAGGGCCTGGCCCGGGCTCAACTGCCCGGTGAGGATGCGGTGTTTGATCCCTTCCTGCACGTACTGCGTGCGGGAGGGGATCGGCATGGGCACAGAGGTCATGCTCGCCTCTCGGTGGCGCGGAGCCCTCAGGGATCGAGGGATCGCGTATCTGATCTCGCGTATCGCGTCTCATATATGACGTACGAAGTACGACGCGACGAAGCTAGAAGCGCCTCTGTGTTTCGTCAATGCTTCCGACAGAAGAAGTTGCCGCCGACGTCCGGCGGCCGTGGGTTCACCAGGTGACCGCGGCGGCCACCGGCAGGTGGTCGCTGCCGGTGGCCGGCAGCACCCGCGCGCTCCTCGGTTGCACTCCACGGACCAGGATCTGGTCGATCCGCGCCACCGGGAAGCTCGCCGGCCAGGTGAACCCGAAGCCGTCCCCGGCCGCGTCCTGGACCGAGTGCATCTGCGAAGTGATGCCGTCGAACGCGCGGTCGTCCATGGTGCCGTTCAGGTCACCGAGCAGCACCACGCGCTCGTTCCGTTCGGCGGCGACGGCCTCACCGAGCGCCTGCGCGTTCCTGTCCCGCGAGTCCGTCCAAAAGCCCGACCTGGGATTCACCCGCGCGGATCCCAGGTGGGCCACGTACACCGCCAGCGGCCCGTGGTCCGTGGCCACCGTGGTGCGCAGCGCCCGGTTCTCGGCCGTCGTGGCGTCGGCCGGTCTGCTCCTCGCCAGCGGCCCGGCGTCCGTCCTGATGTCGACCGGCCGGGTGTTGGACAGCGGCAGCCTGCTCCACAGCCCGACCGTGCCGAGCACCGCGTGGTGCGGGTACGCCTTCGCCAGCCCCTTCTCGTACGTGCCCCGGTCCTGCGGGGTCAGTTCCTCCAGCGCCAGCACGTCCGCGCCCGAGGCGGCCAGGGCGCGGGCGGTGCCGGCCGGGTCGGGATTGGCCGCGCCGACGTTGTGACTCGCCACGGTGAGGTCGCCGCCCGGGTGTGACCTGTCGCCGAGCAGCCCGCCGAAGAGGCTCAGCCACACCGTGACCGGCAGCAGCAGCGCGACCACCGCGGAGGCGGAGCGGCGCCACAGTGCTCCGGCGAGCAGCACCGGGACGAACAGGCCGAGCCAGGGCAGGAAGGTCTCCACCAGGCTGCCGAAGTTCCCGATCCGGTTCGGGATCCTCGCGTGCAGCAGCAGAGCCAGTCCGAGCAGCAGGGCCGGCGCCGCGAGCACCGGGCCGCGTTTCCAGGGGCCCGGCCGCAGGCCGACGCGGACCGCGCGGCGGATGCCGGCCACAGCCGCCGTGCCCGCCGTGCCCGCAGTGTCGGCGGCGTCCGCCGTGTCGGCCCGCGTCATCGTCCGTCCCCGCTCGTTGTCGGTCACTGTTGCGTCCTCGGGTCGTCGGTGGGGTTGGCGTGCATGTCCGGCACCGGCGCCCGATCGCACGGGTACACAGTGCGAAGTGCCAGGGCTCGTTCCGGTGGATCCGGCACAGCCGTGGTCGACGCCGTGCCCGGAGAGCCACTTCGCCGCGTCGGAGTGCCCGATGCCGGCGGCGTCCCCCGACACGTGCCGTCCTTCGACCCGTGGGCGGAGACCGCGTCGCGAAGAAGCTGGTTCCGGTACTTCGGGGACCGCCACCACGCCTGCCACGACGACGAGGAGGAGGAGGAGCCATCGGATCCGGCGGGCCGGTCATCGCGCCGGTGGCGGGTTGCGAGTCATACCGCCAGTCAAGGCGGCGCGATGTTGCCCGGGTGTATCCGGTTTTCGATACGCCGACGACAGGCGTCGGCTCGTAGCCTCAAGCACATGCGTGTGCTGATCGTCGAGGACGAGCCCTATCTGGCGGAAGCCATCCGCGACGGCCTGCGTCTGGAGGCGATCGCGGCGGACATCGCGGGCGACGGCGACACCGCGCTGGAACTGCTGGGCGTCAACGCGTACGACATCGCCGTACTCGACCGCGACATCCCCGGGCCGTCCGGTGACGAGATCGCCAGGGGCATCGTCGCCTCCGGCAGCGGCATGCCGATCCTGATGCTCACCGCCGCCGACCGTCTCGACGACAAGGCCACCGGGTTCGAGCTGGGCGCCGACGACTACCTCACGAAACCGTTCGACCTCAAGGAACTCGTCCTGCGGCTCAGAGCACTCGACCGCAGGCGCGCCCACAGCAGGCCACCCGTGCGGGTAATCGCGGGCCTGCGAGTGGACCCCTTCCGCCGCGAGGTCCACCGCGACGACCGCTATGTCGCGCTGACCAGGAAGCAGTTCGCCGTGCTGGAAGTCCTCGTCGCCGCCGAGGGCGGTGTCGTCAGCGCCGAGGACCTGCTGGAACGCGCCTGGGACGAGAACGCCGACCCGTTCACCAACGCCGTGCGCATCACCGTCTCGGCCCTGCGCAAACGGCTCGGCGAACCCTGGATCATCGCCACCGTGCCGGGCGTCGGCTACCGCATCGAGGCGCGCCCGGAGGCGGGGGCTGCCGGACACACCGAATACGCCGAGCACGCCGGACACGCCGAGCACGAGGGAGACGCCGAGCACGAGGGAGACGAGCGTGGATAGAGCCCCCGGGTTGAGCGTGCGCGCCAGGCTCGCCCTCAGTTACGCCGGATTCCTCATGCTGGCCGGCGTTCTGCTGCTCGCGGCGGTGTGGCTGTTCCTCCTGCGTTACGTCCCCGACCGCGCGATGCTCATCAACGCCGACGACAGCGCCATGGACGGTGTATTTCCCATCCGGTCCGGCCTTCTGCGCGTGTTCGCTCCGAGGGCGGCGGCGGTGCTGGCGTTCCTGCTGGTGTTCGGTCTCGTCGGAGGATGGATCCTGGCCGGCCGGATGCTCGCCCCGCTGACCCGCATCACCGGCGCCGCCCGCCTGACCTCGGCCGGGACCCTCTCCCACCGCATCCGGCTGCCGGGCCGCAAGGACGAGTTCCGCGAACTCGCCGACGCCTTCGACACGATGCTGGCCCGGCTCGAAGAGCACGTCGCCGAGCAGCGGAGATTCGCGGCGAACGCCTCGCACGAGTTGCGCACCCCGCTGGCCATCTCGAAGGCCCTCATCGATGTGGCCCGCACCGATCCGGACCACGACACCGGCGAGGTCGTCGAACGCCTCCACGCCGTCAACACCCGGGCCATCGACCTCACCGAGGCACTGCTCGTGCTCAGCCACGCCGAGCGGCGGACCTTCACCCGGGAACGGGTGGACCTGTCACTCCTGGCCGAAGAGGCCGCCGAAACGCTCCTGCCCCTCGCGGAGAAGCGTGGCGTCGTCCTGGAGACGCGCGGCGACATCACCCCCACCGCCGGATCGCACGCGCTCCTCCTGCAGTTGACCACGAACCTCGTGCAGAACGCGATCGTCCACAATCTGCCCGACCGGGGCAGGGTGTGGGTGCGTACCGGCGTCCGGCCCGGCGGTGTGGTGCTCACGGTCGAGAACTCCGGCGAGAGGATCTCCCCGGAGCTCGCCTCGACCTTCACCGAACCGTTCCGGCGCGGCGCCGAACGCGTGCACACCGACCACGGAGGCGTCGGCCTCGGCCTGGCGATCGTCAGGACCATCGCCCACGCACACGACGGAACGCTCGCCCTCACCCCGCGCCCCGCCGGCGGGCTGCGCGTCACGGTGGAACTGCCCGGGGCCTGAGATCTCCTCAGCGCCCTCCGGCGGCAGCCCTCCACCCCGGGTCACGCCCGCTCAGCCCGATCACCCGGTCCAGCAGGGGCGCGCTCTGCGGGGCGGCCACCACCGGGCCGAAGATGCTGTTGCGCGACGGGTCGTCGACGGACGCGGCCGGCATCCGGTACGCCGCCCGCAGGGCCGCCGCGTCGGGCACGTACTCCTGTCCGGTCGCACGGGCCAGATCCCAGCCGTGCACGACGAGCTCGTCGGTGGCGACGATGCCCGCGATCTCGCCGGGCAGCTCCACACCGCCCGCCCGCGTCTGCCCCGTCCACGCGGCCGGGTCATGCCAGGCCTCGGCCAACTCGCCGAGCAGTTCGGGCAGTTCGGTCCGCCATCCGGGTGTCAGGTCGGGCAGCCCGGCGGTGGGCGCGGTGTCCGTCGTGGCCCCGAGATGTTCGCGCCCGGCGTCCCGGAAGGCCGCGGAGAGGCCGGTCAGATGCCCGACCAGATGCCCGACCAGATGGCGTACCGCGTAGTCCGGACACGGCGTGGCGTCGTGCGCAGCCTCATCCGACGCGCCTGGACGCTCTACCGCTGGGACACCCGCCCACCAAGCCCTCGCATCCGATGACCTACTGGCGGACGCCCTTAGGAGCCGGCGGCCCGGCGCCCCTGCCGCGTACCCCGCCTGAGGCACCTGCCCGATCCCCGCTCCGGGGCCTTAGCCCCACGATGACCGGGCATGACGGAAGAAACGCCGCGGGCACCGCGGACATCCCGGGCCGCCCGGCCGGCGTGGGCGGTGTCCCGTGTCCTGCGGGACCGCAACGCCGGCCTGTACCTGGGCGGGGTGGTGGTCTCCGGTTTCGGCTCGTCGGCGATGTGGCTGGTGGCCGGGATCTGGGTGAAGGACCTGACCGGCTCGGACGGCCTGGCCGCCCTCTGCGTCTTCGCCCTCTGGGCACCCACCCTGATCGGCCCGGCTCTGGGCGCCCTCGCCGACCGCACCCGCCGCCGGCCCCTGCTGGTGTGGACCAACCTGGGCCTGGCCGCGCTTCTCCTGCCGCTCCTCGCAGTCGACTCGCCGGGCACCCTGTGGGTCCTGTTCGCCGTGCTCCTCGGCTACGGGGCGGCGGGCGTCGTCCATGACGCGGCGGAGGCGGCGCTGGTGGCCACCGCCGTCGACAAACAGCTCCTCGGTGACTTCAACGGGCTGCGGATGACGGCCAACGAGGGCATGAAACTGATCGCCCCGCTCGCCGGAGCGGGCCTGTACGCGGCGTACGGGGGCGCCCGCGTCGCACTCCTGGACGCGGTCACCTTCGTCCTGGCCGCGGGCCTCTACACGCTCCTGCGCGTCCACGAGCCGCCGCGCCCGGCGGAGGGCGCCGACGGATGGCGTGCCCGGACGGCCGAGGGCGCGCGCTACCTGTGGGGCCACGCGGTACTGCGCCCGCTCGTCCTCGCCGGCGGCACGACGATGCTCTTCGCGGGCGTCAGCGGCGCGATGGTCTACGCCGTGGCGGAGGGCCTCGGGCACTCCCCCGCTTATGTGGGGCTGCTGTACGTCGCCCAGGGCACCGGTTCGGTGGCGATCGGCCTGGCCGCGGGCCCACTCCTGCGCCGGTGGGGCGAGAGCCGCTTCGCGCGGTACGGCATCGCGCTGACCGCCGTGGCCGTGACGGTCCGGGCGCTCCCGTACGACGCGGTGGCGCTCGCCTCGGCCGTGGCGGTGGGGGTCGGGCTCCCGTGCGTTCTGATCGCGACACTGACCGCGGTGCAGCGGGAGACTCCGGACGCCCTGCTGGGCCGTACGGCGGCGACCGCGAACACGCTGCTGTTCGCGCCGAACGCGGTGGGGCTCGCGGTCGGCGCGGGTCTGGTGGAACTCCTGCCGTATCAGGCCCTGTTGGTGGCGCTGGGGGTCGCGCGGCTCGTCACCGTGCTGCCCGGCTGTGGCCGGCCGCGCGGTTCCCCGCGCCCCTGAAAGGCGGGGCCTCGCCCCTGCCTTTCGACCCTGCCGTCAATCTCGACGTCAGGCCAGCCTCCTCAGCGCCTGCTCCACCAGTGCCAAGTCCCCCTCCGACGCCAACCCCGCGTGGTAGAGCCGCAGTTCGGTGGCCCCTCGGCCGGCCGCCCGTGTCGCGTCCTCGAAGAGGGTCGCGGGGCTGCCGCCCATCCCGGCCACCACGGGGAAGTTGGCCGCCAGCACGTTCCCCTCGACGGCGTGCGCCGCGAAGGGAGTCAGCAGCCCGGACCCTCCCGCGCACGGCACGACCACGCCGTCGGCAACCGTCAGGATGTGCTCGGGGTCCACCCCGGCGTTCGCCCCCACGTGGTACGAGTCGGGGTCCGCGTGCAGCAGGATCCGGAAGCCCTCGGGGGCCGCCGCCCGGACGGCGCCGACGACGTCCGTCTGGAGGGAGCGGGCGACGGAGTCGCGCCACGCGCGCGTGGCCGTCGCGAGCTCGGCGCCCAGCAGCCTCTCCACGGCTTCCCAGCCCCCGGCGGGCGTCTCGCCGCGCCACACGGGCTCCAGGGCGCGCCGGACCGAGGCCGCCGACTCGCGGGCGTCAAGACCCAGTTGCGTATACCCGTCGCGGCACGACGGGCAGAAGCACAGCGACATCAGGTACGTCCCGGCGTCCCCGAGCGCCACGCCCGACGTCTTGTCGTGGGCGTGCAGATGCGGAAGTCCGTACCAGCCGAGGGATTCCAGTTCCGTACCCGCCGCCCCCGGCCGTACGGCCGCCTCGACGGCCAGGTCGGTCAGGTAGGCGCGGGTTTCGGGCCGCGCGATGCAGGGGGCCCACGGATAGCGGTCCCCGTAGGCGTTGACCACGGCAGTGTCCGGGAACTCCTCGCCCATCCGGGAGTTGTGCGCGAGGACCACCCAGGTGTGCACATCGAGCCCCGCCCGCGCGAGCGCCTCGGCGGCCTCCCCGTACGCGTCTCCCGGCGCCCAGTCCCCGGCGGTGTACGGCCGCAGCCTGCGCCCCCGCCAGCGCCCGGTGTCCGGCGGGTAGAGGACGGCGGCGTGCGACGCCGTGACGATGCGGTGGCGGGGGTGCCTGGGGGTCAGCGCGCGCGTGGAGTGGTACGCGGACGCGAGGGTCGCCTGCCGTACCCCGAGCCCGGCGACGCGTGCCGCCGCCCCGGGGTCGCCGTTGACGTCCCACGGATAGACGAAGGTCGACGCCTTCACTTGGCCTCCTCCACCAGCGCGTGGCCGCGCTCGATCAGCTGGGCGAGCTGCTTGAGATGGTCCTCGGACGGCTCGTGCAGCGGCGGCCGTACCTCACCCACGTCGAGCCCCCGCAGCCGTACGCCCGCCTTGACGAGCGAGACGGCGTAACCGCGGCCCTGGGCGCGCAGTTCGACGAGCGGCCGGTAGAAGCCGTCGAGCAGCCGGTTCACGGTGGTGTCGTCGCCGGAGCCCATGGCGCGGTGGAAGGCGAGGGCGATCTCGGGCGCGAAGCAGAAGACGGCGGACGAGTAGAGCGTGATGCCGATGCCGCGGTAGGCGAGGCCGGTGAGTTCGGCGGTCGGCAGCCCGTTGAAGTACAGGAGGCCACCCGGCACTTCGGACCGTACGGCGCTGACGATGCGCTGCATGAGGTCGAGGTCGCCGGTGCCGTCCTTGAAGCCGATGACCCCTTCGGTGCGGGCCAGCGCGACCACGGTCTCCGGGGTGAACACGGCGTTGTCCCGCTGGTACACGATGATGTCGAGCGAGGTGGCGCCGGCCAGTTCCGTGTAGTGCCGCAGCAGCCCCTGCTGCCCGGCGACCACGAGATACGGCGGCATGGCGAGCAGCCCGTCGGCGCCGGCCTCCTCGGCGAGCCGTGCGTACCGCACCGCGAGGGCGGTCCCGTAGCCCGCGCCCGCGACGACGGGCACCCGGCCCGCGGTCTCCTCGACGGCCGCCCGGACACAGTCCTGGA
Source organism: Streptomyces sp. NPDC087844 (assembly GCF_044742785.1). NCBI lineage: Bacteria > Bacillati > Actinomycetota > Actinomycetes > Kitasatosporales > Streptomycetaceae > Streptomyces > Streptomyces sp. NPDC087844. The sequence continues at coordinate 121,375 of NZ_JBIUVD010000003.1, forward strand.
ACTCCTCGGGCGTGAGCGCGTGGAACTCGCCGGTGCCGCAGCAGGCGAAGACGGCCGCGGCACCGGCCTCGACGCCGCGCCGGACGTGCTCGCGGTAGACGTCGAGGTCGACGGCTCCGGCACGGTCGTACGCGGTGACGGGGAAGAACAGCGGCCCGCTGGGGATACTGAGTCGAGCGGCGAGGGGGGCTGACGACACGGGCTCTCCCTAGAGCATGTACGTACACGCCACCCGTGCACGTTTCTGATTTGCGTCCATATCTCTGAACCTGCCCACGCTAGAGCTCGCCGTCGGGGCCGGTCAAGCGGGCAAACCCGCATTCCCGGAGCAATTCCGGGGCAGGAAAGGACCGGAAACGAGGACGGGCTACAGCGGGTCCGCCCCCTCCGCGGGACACTTGACGCGGACGGCGAAGGATCCCTAGCTTGTCCATGGATGTGAATGCCGTACACGCTTACACATATGCATACGGCTGCTGATTCTAGGAGACCCGAGGATGCCCGCTCCGCGCACCGCTCCCCGCACCGTCCTGCTCACCGGCGCCGCCGGAGGCCTCGGCACCCTGATGCGCGGGCTGCTCCCCGCCTACGGCTACGAACTGCGCCTCCTCGACATGCGGCCCATCGAGGGTGAGCCCGACGCGATCACCGCGGACCTCGCCGACAAGAAGGCCCTGCGCGAGGCCGTGCGCGGCGTGGACGCCGTCATCCACCTCGCGGGCATCTCCCTGGAGTCCACCTTCGAGAAGATCCTGAAGGCGAACATCGAGGGCACGTACAACCTGTACGAGGCCGCGCGCGAGGAGGGCGTGGGGCGGGTCGTTTTCGCCTCCTCCAACCACGCGGTCGGCTTCACCCCGCGCCCCGGGGGCGAGGCGCCCCACGAGCCCGGCGCACTCATCCCCATCGGCACACCCCGCCGCCCGGACACCTTCTACGGCCTGTCGAAGTCGTTCGGCGAGGACCTGGCGCAGTTCTACTGGGACAAGCACGGCCTGGAGAGCGTCTCCGTGCGCATCGGCTCCTGCTTCCTCGAACCGACCACCGTGCGCATGCTGTCGGTCTGGATGAGCCCCGGCGACGGCGCCCGCCTCTTCCACGCGGCCCTGACCGCCGAGCACGTCGGCCACAGCGTCGTCTACGGCTCGTCCGCCAACACCCGCCTGTGGTGGGACCTCTCGACCGCCCGCGCACTGGGCTACGAGCCGCAGGACGACTCCGAGCAGTACGCCGAGAAGCTGATCGCGGAACAGGGCGGACTCGATCCGCAGAACCCGGACCACGCCCGCCTCGGCGGCGCCTTCGTCACCAGCCCTCCGGTGTGGCCCTACTGACGCTCCCGGCCGGCCCCGCCGGGCCCCGCCGACACTTCGAGCCACTCCCTACGGACGACCCCACGGGGCGGACGGGCACCGAACGGGCCCGTCCGCCCCGCCGTTCGGGCACGCCCCCTGCCCGAATTACGCTCCACCGCAGGTCCGCCGTGGGCGCCCGTCTCACTCAACGGGCACACACGGGCGCCATCGGACCCGCAACAGACCTGGTCAGTGGCGCGTACCCGCTGTAGAACTTCCCCCAAGGGTCGAACGGGCCCGAACGGGCAGTACGCAAGGGAGCGGAAGCGGGTGTCGGGCATGAGCGCTGAAGACCGGCAGCGGGCGATCGTGAAGACCGCCCGACGCGCAGGCGCCGTCGACGTGAACGAGCTCGCGGCCGAGCTGGGCGTCGCCAGGGAGACCGTGCGCCGCGATCTGCGTGCCCTGGAGGACCACGGCCTCGTCCGCCGCACCCATGGCGGCGCCTACCCCGTGGAGAGCGCCGGCTTCGAGACGACGCTCGCCTTCCGCGCCACCAGCCACGTACCCGAGAAGCGCCGGATCGCGGCAGCCGCGGCCGAGCTGCTCGGGGACGCGGAGACGGTCTTCGTCGACGAGGGCTTCACCCCCCAGCTCATCGCCGAGTCACTGCCCAGGGACCGGCCACTGACCGTGGTCACCGCGTCCCTGGCCACCGCGGGCGCGCTCGCCGAGGCCGACAACAAGACGGTCCTGCTGCTCGGCGGCCGGGTCAGGCCCGGCACGCTGGCCACCGTCGACCACTGGACGACGAAGATGCTCGCGGGCTTCGTCATCGACCTGGCGTTCATCGGCGCCAACGGCATCTCCCGCGAACACGGCCTCACCACCCCCGACCCGGCCGTCAGCGAGGTCAAGTCACAGGCGATCCGGGCCGCACGCCGCACGGTCTTCGCGGGCGTGCACACCAAGTTCGGCGCCGTCAGCTTCTGCCGTTTCGCGGAGATCAGCGCTCTGGAGGCGATCGTCACCAGTACGTTCCTCCCCACCTCCGAGGCCCACCGCTACTCGATGCAGGGCCCCCAGGTGATCCGAGTCTGACGCAAGAGTTCGAAAAACCAACTGACCCACCACAGCGGCACCACACTCCCCCTGCCACGCCCCTGCCATCCCTTTTGCGTCCTTTGTCATCCCATTTTGCACTGATACATCCAGGAGTGATCCATGCGAACCCAGAGCCGACGGAGGCCGCGCGCGATGTTCGCCGCGGCCGCCGCAGGGACGCTGCTCGCCCCGTTGCTCTCCGGTTGCTGGGCCGGAGCGGGCGGTGCGGGCTCCGGTGGCAACTCCATCAACGTCCTCATGGTCAACAACCCGCAGATGGTGGAGTTGCAGAAGCTCACCGCCGCCCACTTCACCAAGAAGACCGGCATCAAGGTGAACTTCACCGTGCTGCCGGAGAACGACGTCCGCGACAAGATCAGCCAGGACTTCGCCAACCAGGCGGGCCAGTACGACGTCGCGACGCTCTCCAACTACGAGATACCGATCTACGCCAAGAACGACTGGCTGCGCGAGATGGACTCGTACGTCGCCAAGGACCCGGGCTACGACGAGCAGGACGTCCTCAAGCCCATGCGCCAGTCCCTCACCGCGGAGGACGGCAAGCTCTACGGGCAGCCCTTCTACGGCGAGTCGTCCTTCCTGATGTACCGCAAGGACGTGTTCGCCGAGAAGGGCCTGACGATGCCCGACCACCCGACCTGGGACGAGGTCGCCGACCTCGCCGCCGAGGCCGACGGCGCCGAGCCGGGCATGAAGGGCATCTGCCTGCGCGGCCTGCCCGGCTGGGGCGAGATCATGGCCCCGCTCACCACGGTCGTGAACACCTTCGGCGGCACCTGGTTCGACAAGGACTGGAAGGCGCGGCTCGACTCCCCCGAGTTCGAGAAGGCCACCAAGTTCTACGTGGACCTCGTCCGCGAGCACGGTGAGTCGGGCGCGGCCCAGTCCGGCTTCGCCGAGTGCCTCAACAACCTGACCCAGGGCAAGGTCGCCATGTGGTACGACGCCACCTCCGCGGCCGGTTCCCTGGAGTCTGCGAAGTCCCCGGTCAAGGGCAAGATCGGCTACGTACCGGCGCCGGTCGACAAGACGGAGTCCTCCGGCTGGCTCTACACCTGGGCCTGGGGCATCCAGGACGCGTCCCGCAACCCCGACAAGGCGTGGAAGTTCGTCTCCTGGGCGTCCAGCAAGGAGTACGAGCAGCTGGTGGGCGACGAGATCGGCTGGTCCAACGTGCCGGCCGGCAAGCGCGCCTCGACGTACACGAACGCCGACTACCGCAAGGAGGCCGGCGCCTTCCAGGAGATGACGAAGGAAGCCATCGAGGGCGCCCGGCCCACCGATCCCGGCGTACAGCCGCGGCCCGCGCCCGGCATCCAGTTCGTCGGCATCCCCGAGTTCACCGATCTCGGCACCAAGGTCTCGCAGGAGATCAGCGCGGCCATCGCCGGACGCCAGTCCGTCGAGTCGGCCCTGAAGAAGTCCCAGAAGCTGGCCGAGGAGATCGCCGAGGAGTACGAGGGACGATGACCGCGACAACGACAGCCCCCGTGGCAGCACCACCCGTCCGCACGGCGAAGAAGCCGCCCTCCGGCCGCATGCGCGCCTGGGCGACCCGGGCCCCGCTCCTGCCCGCCCTGATCTTCATGATCGCCGTGACCCAGCTGCCGTTCGTGGCCACGCTGGTGATCTCCTTCTTCGACTGGAACTCCCTCTACCCGGACGCCCGCAGCTTCACGGGCTTCGGCAACTACACCGAGGTCCTCACCGACGAGGCCCTGCGCAAGTCGGTCTGGACGACCATCCTGCTGACCGTCTCCGTCGTCCTGGCCAGCCTGGTCCTCGGCCTGGGCCTCGCCCTCCTGCTCGACCGGAAGTTCCGGGGCCGCGGCCTGGTCCGCACCCTCCTGATCGCACCCTTCCTCGTGGTCCCCGTAGCGGCGGCCCTGCTCTGGAAGCACGTGCTCTACAACCCCGAGTACGGCCTGCTCAACGGTCTGCTGCACTACGTCGGCGGCCCGGAGCCGGACTGGATCTCCAACACCCCGCTGCTCGCCATCGAGATGTCCCTCGTCTGGCAGTGGACGCCGTTCATGATGCTGATCCTGCTGGCGGGCCTGCAGAGCCGGGACCACCAGCAGATCGAGGCGGCCGAGGTCGACGGCGCGAGCGCCTGGCAGGTCTTCCGCTACCTCACCCTGCCCCACCTGCGCCGCTACCTCGAACTGGGCGCCCTGCTCGGCTCGATCTACATCGTGCAGAACTTCGACGCGGTCTTCACGATCACATCGGGCGGTCTGGGCACGGCGAACCTCCCCTACACCGTCTACCAGACCTTCTACCAGGCCCACGAGAACGGCCTCGCCTCCGCGGCCGGCGTCCTGGTCGTCATCGGCTCGATCATCATCGCGACCTTCGCCCTGCGCGTGGTCTCGTCCCTGTTCCGCGAGGAGGTGGGCCGCGCATGAGCGACACCGCCGTACGAACACGTCCCAGCAGCACCAAGTCCACCGGACCCGGCCCCCGCCGCCCCAAGGGACGGGGCCTGGGGCTGGTCGCCTGGCTGGCCGGCATCGTCTTCTTCCTGCCCATCGCCTGGATGGCGCTGACGTCCTTCCACTCCGAGGGGGACGCGGCGACCAACCCGCCGTCCTTCGCGGCGCCCCTCACCCTCGACGGCTACCGCGAGTTCTTCGGCACGGGCGGCGGCGCGAGCCCGTGGCCGGCCCTCACGAACTCCCTGGTGGCGTCCCTGGCCTCGACGCTCCTGGTGCTGATCCTCGCCCTCCCCGCGGCGTACGCGCTCTCCATCCGCCCGGTGAAGAAATGGACGGACGTCCTCTTCTTCTTCCTCTCCACGAAGATGCTGCCGGTCGTCGCGGGCCTCCTGCCGATCTACCTCTTCGCGAAGAACACCGGAATGCTGGACAACATCTGGCTCCTGGTCATCCTCTACACCTCGATGAACCTGCCGATCGCTGTGTGGATGATGCAGTCCTTCCTCTCCGAGGTCCCGGTGGCGATCATCGAGGCGGCGCAGATAGACGGCGCGAAACTTCCCACGATCCTGACCCGCGTCGTCGCGCCCATCGCCCTCCCGGGCATCGCCGCCACCTCCCTCATCTGTTTCATCTTCAGCTGGAACGAGCTGCTCTTCGCCCGCGTGCTGACGGGCGTGGTGGCGGAGACCGCCCCGGTCTTCCTCACCGGCTTCATCACCAGCCAGGGCCTGTTCCTGGCCAAGGTGTGCGCCGCGTCGCTCGTCGTCTCCCTGCCGGTACTCGCCGCGGGGTTCGCCGCCCAGGACAAACTGGTCCAGGGCCTTTCGCTGGGAGCCGTGAAATGAAGGCCGCCGTCATCGAGTCCGTGGGAAAGGCCGTCGTCTCCGAGGTCCCGGACCCGACGCCGGGCCCCCGCGAGGTCGTCGTGGAGGTGTCGGCCTGCGGGCTGTGCGGCACGGACCTGCACATCCTCCAGGGCGAGTTCGCACCCAGACTGCCGATCGTCCCGGGCCACGAGTTCGCGGGCGAGGTCGTCGGGATCGGCAGGCAGGTCACAGAACTCTCGGTCGGCGACCAGGTGGCCGTGGACCCCTCCCTCTACTGCTACGAGTGCCGGTACTGCCGTACGGGCCACAACAACCTCTGTGAGCGCTGGGCCGCGATCGGCGTGACCACGGCGGGCGGCGCCGCCCAGTACGCGGTCGCACCGGTGGCCAACTGCGTCAAGCTCCCCGAGCACGTACGCACCCAGGACGCGGCCCTGATCGAACCGCTCTCCTGCGCGGTACGCGGCTACGACGTCCTCAACTCCCGACTCGGCTCCCACGTCCTGATCTACGGCTCGGGAACGATGGGCCTGATGATGCTGGAGCTGGCGAAGCGGACGGGCGCGGCGAGCGTCGACATGGTCGACATCAACGCGCAGCGCCTGACGACCGCCCAGAAGCTGGGCGTCTCCGCGTCCGCGACGAGCGCCGACGAGCTGGACCGCCCGCAGGGCTGGGACCTGGTGGTCGACGCCACGGGCAACGCGGCGGCGATCCAGGACGGTCTGGAGCGGGTCGCCAAGGCCGGCACGTTCCTGCAGTTCGGGGTGGCCGACTACGCGACACGGGTGTCCATCGACCCGTACCGCATCTACAACCAGGAGATCACCATCACGGGTTCGATGGCGGTCCTCCACAGCTTCGAACGCGCTGCGGAGCTGTTCGCGACAGGCGTCCTGGACCCGGACATCTTCATCAGCGACCGCCTCCCCCTGGACCAGTACCCGCAGGCCCTGGACCAGTTCGCCGCAGGCATCGGCCGAAAGATCGTCGTGATCCCATAGAGCTTCCCTCGCCCCCGTTCGCGCGGTTCCCCGCGCCCCCAGGCATCTGGGGTCGCGGGGAACCGCGCGATCAGCCCCCGCCCCGCCCCGCAACCGCCACTGACCCGGTCGGCCGATTACCCGCTTGGTAAGGGAACGGCAAAGCCGGTCCGCTCGTTCACCCGGCATGACAGCTATGACCCCCGGCTCGAACATCCCTCTGCCCGTCACCCGCGTGACGGTGGACGTCGCCGCCCCGGTGCGGCTCGACGTATCGGGCCTGCTGCTCACCGCCGACGGCAAGGTGCGCTCCGACGACGACTTCATCTTCTACAACCAGCCGTCCGGCCAGGGCGTGACGTACCGCTCCGGCGGCGGCAGCACCCCCGACTCGATCACGGTCGACACGACAGCCGTGCCCCAGGGCATCGAGAAGATCGTCGTCACCGCCAGCCCGGACGCTGCGGGCCAGACGTTCCAGGGTGTCGAGCCGACGGCCACGATCCGCAACGCGGAAGACAACTCCGTCCTCGCCTCCTTCACTCCGCCCCAGCTCGGCACGGAAACGGCCCTGGTCATCGTCGAGGTCTACCTCCGCAACGGCGCGTGGAAGGCCCGAGCCGTCGGCCAGGGCTACTCGAACGGCCTGGCGGGCATCGCCACGGACTTCGGCGTGACGGTGGAGGAGCCGGCCGCCCAGGCCCCGGTGGCCGCCCCCACACCTCAGGCCCCGGTGGCCGCCCCCGCCCCCACACCCCAGACGCCGCAGGCACCCCCGGCCCCGCCCGCGCCCCCGGCGGCCCCCGCCCCGGGCACCGGCAAGATCAACCTCGACAAGGGCCGAGTAAACCTCCAGAAGAACCAGACCGTATCCCTGACCAAGGGCGGCAGCCCCTTCCTCGCCCAGGTGAAGATGGGCCTGGGCTGGGAGCCGGCGTACCGAGGCAAGGACATCGACCTGGACGCCTCGGTCATCGCCTACGGCCCGCAGCGCAACCACATCGACAGCTGCTACTTCGGCAAGCTCTCGATCGTGAACGGCGCGATCAAGCACTCCGGCGACAACCTCACGGGCGAGGGCGGCGGCGACGACGAGGTGATCGTCGTGGACCTCGGCCGCCTCCCCCAGGAGGTGACAGGCCTGGTCTTCACAGTGAACAGCTTCTCCGGCCAGAAGTTCACCGAGGTAGCCAAGGCCTACTGCCGTCTCCTGGACGCCGCCACGGGCGAGGAGCTGGTCCGCTTCGACCTCACCACCGCGGAGCCCCAGACCGGCGTGATGATGGCCAAGCTCATCAAGCAGTTCTCCGGCGAGTGGGAGATGACGGCCCTCGGCAACTTCGTCAAGTCCCGCACGGTCCGAGGCATGGTGAAGCCGTCGGCCCAGGCTCTGTAGACAGCCACTCCCCCCGCGCGGGCCCGCCCCGCCCCGCCGCACCCGCCAACGAACCGGGGGCGGGGCCGTGCCGGTGTGTCACGTTCGCAGCGTACGGCTCCCGCTGGAAACGCCCACCCATGGAACTCAGGGCAGTGCGCACGGGAGGCTGCGAACGGACACACCGGCGCGGCCCCACCCCCACCCCCACTCCGCACGGGATCGGCGACCACGCCCTCGATGGCGCGAAACGTCAGCGACGCTTCTGCCGCCTCCACGGCCCCTTGATCGCCACCATGATCCCCGGCACCTGAATGTTGGCGTACAGGGTCTTCCCGTCGGGCGAGAAGGTGACGCCGGTGAACTCGCTGAACTCGGGCTCCTCCGCGGTACCGATGTTCAGATCGTTGCGGGCGATGGGATACGTACGCCCGCTGTCCGTCGCACCGAGAAGATGAGAGACGCCCTCGCCGTCCTCCGCGATGACGAGACCCCCGTACGGGGAGACGGTGATGTTGTCGGGACCGTCGAAGGCACCGTCCTTCGACGGGTCGGGATTCACCCCGAGCAGCACCTTCAGGGTCAGCGTGCGCCGCTTGGGGTCGTAGAACCAGACCTGTCCGTCGTGCTGCACAGGGCTCTCCGCGCGGGCGTACGAGGACACGATGTACGCGCCGCCGTCACCCCACCACATGCCTTCGAGCTTGCGGGCACGGGTGACCTCGCCGGTGTCGAACTGCTCACGCACCGGAACGGTCTTCCCGTCCCGGTCGGGCACGTCGACCCAGTCGACCCCGTACACCGTGCCGATCTTCGTGGCACGGGACAGGTCGTCCACGTAACGGCCGCCGGAGTCGTAGCACTTGGGCGCCTGGAGCACGCCCGCGTCGTCCGCGAGGGTACGGAACTTGCCGCGGCCGTGGGTGAAGCCGTGCGGGGGCTTCCAGCGGAAGAACAGGCCGTTGGGCTCGGAGTCGTCCTCGGTGAGGTAGGCGTGGCCGCGCTTCGGGTCGATGACGACGGCCTCGTGGTCGTACCGGCCGAAGAACTTCAAAGACTTGGGGTCGCGGTTGGCCCGGCGGTCGCTCGGGTCGACCTCGAAGACGTAGCCGTGGTCCTTGGTCATGCCGTTCTCGCCGGCCCGGTCGGAGTTCTCCTCGCAGGTGAGCCAGGTGTCCCACGGAGTGCTGCCGCCCGCGCAGTTGGTGGAGGTGCCCGCGATGCCGACCCACTCGGCGACCGCGCCGCCGGGACGCACCTCGACGACCGTGCAGCCACCGGAGGCGGCCGGGTCGTAGACGAGGCCCTCGGTCAGCGGCACGGGGTACTCCCAGTTGGCGCGCGGGCCCTTCAGCTCGTGGTTGTTGACGAGGAGGGTCGTGCCGCGGGGACCGTCGAAGGTGGCCGTGCCGTCGTGGTTGGAGGGGGTGTACTCGCCCGACTCCAGCCTGGTCTTCCCGCTGTGGGTGACGACGCGGTAGGAGAACCCGGCGGGCAGCGCGAGGACGCCCTCGGGGTCGGGCAGGAGCGGCCCGTACCCGACGGCTCCGCCGTGCCGCTCTCCGGCGTCAGCACCGTCGTCGCCGTCGTCGCCCGCGGTCTCGGTGTCCGTGGACGCGAGGGCGCCGGGCGCGGTGGCGAGTGTGCCGACGCTGCCGATCAGGGCGACACCGGCACCGGTGATCGCGGATCGTCTGGCGAAGTCCCTGCGGGTGAGCGACATGCTGTCTCCTGTGACGGTGGAGTGTGACCGCGGCGAGCGAGAGGCGGCGGACCCGGGGGTCGGCCACACGGTCCCGCCCGTGACTTAACGCCGGTTGAACGCCGCCCGTCCTTCCGGGCCCCCGTTGTGTGAACGCGGCTCCATCCGTCCCTCCGGATCACATGTACCCCATACGGCCCACCAGCCCTCGCGTCCGAACTGCGGGCCGGAATAACCTCGACACCAAGGACCATCACGACCGCACGACCCCCGACCGCACGACCCATGGGAGGCGAGCCGAAGTGGACGTACGTCAGGCACGCCATCTCCATGAGGAGCGGTTGCTGGCGATGGCCAATGTGAGCGGCGTCGGTACGGGCCGTGACGAGGAGTCCGGCGAGGACGTCGTCGTCGTCTTCGTCACGCGCAAGGTCCCCCGCGACGGGCTCCGCCCCGAGGACACGATCCCGGACACCCTGGAGGGCATCCCGGTGCGGGTCCTCTCCATGGACGAGACCTCCGAGCCCTGACCCGCTTTCCCTCGCCCCCGCCGCCCCTGCCCGTCCCATCCCTGGGGCTGCGCCCCAGACCCCCTGTCGCGCCGGCGCGCTCGTCCTCGAACGCCGGACAGGCTTAAGAAGAAGGGCGGGGCGCAGCCCCCGCCTTTCTTCAGGGGCGCGGGGAACTGCGCGACCAGCCCCCACCGAACCCGCGGACAGAACCCATCAGCCCGTCCGGCGTCTGAGGACAACGGGGGTCCCGGGGGCAGCGCCCCCGAGAGTCAGTGACCTTGCTGCGACCGCGCCTTGAACGCAGCCTTCCGCGCCTCCTTCGCCACCTTCTTGTCAGGATGCAACCGCCCCATCGCCTCCAGCACATCCGGCGTGGCAGGATGCTCCACCCGCCACGCCGCGGCGAAGAACGACCCGTGCTGCGCCGCGAGCCCCTCCACCAGCGCCTGCAACTCCTCGGAGTTGCCCTCGGCCGCAAGCTGCGCGGCGATCGTGTCGACGGTCAGCCAGAAGACCATCTCCTCGGACGGCGCGGGCACGTCCGGAACGCCGCGCTCGGCGAGCCAGACCCGCGCGAGCCCGCCCAGCTCGGCATCGTCGAGCACCTCGTGCAGCGCGGGCGCTGCCTCCGTCCCGACGAGGGACAGCGCCTGCTGGCAGCGCAGCCGCCGCAGCGGCGCCCCCGCGTCGGCCCCACGCGCCGCGGCGAGCAACTCCCGTGCGGCTGCGAGGGGTTCACGCCGGGCGAGCCACTGCTCGGTCTCCGCCCGCGCGGCCATGGGCGGGAACGTGGACGTGCTGTCGAGCAGCACGTCGGCACCCTTGTCCGCGAGGTCGCCCACCGCGGGCGCAGCGAACCCGGCCTCCAGAAGCCGCGCCCGGATGCCGTACACCCCGAGCGGGGTGAGCCGCACCATCCCGTACCGGGAGACATCCGTATCGTCCACGGCCTCAGCAGCCGAAGCAGCCGACTCGGACGAAACGGAGGCATCGGATGAAGCGGAGGCATCGGAGGCATCGGACGAGCCGGCCTCCTCCCCCACATCAGCCATGAGCGCCTCATCGACCGGCTGGAAGTCGACAAGCCCCACCGGCTCCAGCGTCCGGAACTGGTCGTCGAGCCGCATCATCGCGTCCGAGACCTGCTCCAGGACGTCGTTGGTGGGCTCCCCCATGCCGTCCGGCACGATCATCGACGCGGCGAGCGCGGGCAGCGGCACCGGGCCGTCGCCGGGCCCGTCCTCGTTGGCGGTCAGCAGATAGAGGTTGCCGAGGACCCCGTCGAGGAACTCGGCCTCGGCCTCCGGATCCCAGTCCAGCGCGGAGAGGTCGATCTCGCCGCCCTCGTCCACGACCCCGTCCACGGCCCCCACGAGGTCGTCGAGGTCGGGCACGCTCGCGTCGGCCAGGACCGTCTCCAGGGCGCCCAGCCACAGCCCCAGTACATCCTGCGGCGCTCCGGACAGGACGAGGGTCAGTTCGGCACCGGCGGCGACCGTGCCCTCCGCCTCGTCCACGACCGCGACGAGCCCGGTGTCCACGGCCACCCGCCAGGCCGCACCGGCGCGGGCCGCGCCGTCCTCGCCGTCGAGTGCCAGTTCCGCGGCGGCGGCCGTCAGCTGTTCCTCGACGAGTTCGCCTCCGGCGCCGACCCGGGTGTCCGGGCCGGCCCAGCGGGCGAGCCGCACGGCGCGCGAGAGGAGCGGCGTGGCGAGCGCGTCCCGTGCGAGCTCCGCTTCGGAGTGCAGACGCACCGGCGGCAGGGGGGAGCTGTCTGACATCGGCTGGTTCTCCTAGGACGAACGTCGGACGTCGATCTCGTATCTCGGCGCCCTTCTGGACGCAACTCGCGCATCCGGCGCCCGTCCGGACGCACGGCACGGCGCCCCGGGGCCGCCCGGGAGAACACCCTCCGGCCGCCCGGAAACACGACCTCAGCCTAGACGGATTTGGGCCCATGCCGCCCGGTTCATGAACCTGACAGAAGTGTTGAGCCAGGAAACCTTGACAAGTGCCCTGACCGGGCACGAGATTGACGCGCGTAGATAACAGAGATAGCACCCTCGTCCCGGCGCCCACGCACGTCCCCGGAGGGATTTCGTTGCCGAGCAAGTCTTCCGCACGCATCGCCGCGCTCACTGTCGCCGCCGTCTGTTCCACGGTCTCCTCGGTGGTCATGACCTCGCCCGCTCACGCGGACGCCGTGGCCGTCCACGACATCCAGGGTTCCACCCGGACCTCCCCGCTCGCGGGTCAGCAGGTCACGGATGTGGCCGGAATCGTCACGGGCGTACGGACCTATGGTTCGTCCCGCGGTTTCTGGCTCCAGGGCCCGTCCGCGGACACCGACCCGGCCACCAGTGAGGGCGTCTTCGTCTTCACCAGCTCCACGCCGAAGGTCGCCGTCGGCGACTCGGTCACCGTCTCGGGCACGGTCACGGAGTTCGTTCCGGGCGGTGCCTCGACCGGCAACCAGTCGGTCACCGAGATCACCCGCCCGACGGTCGCGGTCGTGTCGAGCGGCAACGCGCTGCCCGCGGCCACGGTCGTCGACAGCCGTTCCGTACCCGCCGCGTACGCGCCCGAGGGCGACACCGCGGCGGGTGGCTCGGTCAACGGTCTCACCCTGCGGCCGAAGAAGTACGCCCTCGACTTCTACGAGTCCCTGGAGGGCATGAACGTAGCGATCGGCTCGTCGCGCGTGGTCACCGCGACCGACCCGTACTCCGAACTCTGGGTGACGGTCAAGCCGCACGAGAACCCGAACCGCCGCGGCGGCACCGTCTACGGCTCGTACTCCTCGCAGAACACCGGCCGGCTGCAGATCCAGTCGCTGGTACCGACCGCCACGCAGCCGTTCCCGACGGCGAACGTCGGTGACACCCTGAAGGGCACCACCGAGGGCCCGCTCGACTACAACCAGTTCGGCGGCTACACGCTGACCGCCCGCACCATCGGCACGGTCGAGGCCGGCGGCCTGGAGCGCGAGACGACCCGCAAGCAGTCGCGCACGGAGCTCGCGGTCGCCACGTACAACGTCGAGAACCTGGACCCGACCGACGGTACGTTCGCCGATCACGCGGCCGCGATCGTGGACCACCTGCAGTCGCCCGACATCGTGTCCCTGGAGGAGATCCAGGACAACAACGGCGCGACGAACGACGGTACGGTCGCCGCCGACCTGACGATGAGGAAGCTGACCGACGCGATCGTCGCCGCCGGCGGACCGGCCTACGAGTGGCGGTCCATCGACCCCGTGGACCTCGCGGACGGCGGTGAGCCGGGCGGCAACATCCGCCAGGCGTTCCTCTACAACCCGGCGCGGGTCTCCTTCGTCGACCGCGCGGGCGGCGACGCCACCACCGCCGTCGGGGTCACCAAGGTGCGCGGCAAGGCGCGGCTGACGGCGTCTCCCGGCCGTGTCGACCCGGCGAACGCGGCCTGGACGAACAGCCGCAAGCCGCTCGCGGGCGAGTTCGTCTTCCGCGGCGAGAGCGTCTTCGTGATCGCGAACCACTTCGCGTCGAAGGGCGGCGACCAGTCGCTGCACTCGCAGGTCCAGCCGCCGGTACGCGGTTCGGAGACGCAGCGCCACCTCCAGGCGACCGCGGTGAACGCCTTCGTCAAGGACATCCTGGCGAAGCAGCGGAACGCGGACGTCATCACGCTCGGCGACATCAACGACTTCGAGTTCTCGGCGACGACGAAGCTCCTGGAGGCCGACGGCGCCCTCTGGTCGGCCGTCAAGTCCCTGCCGGCCGGGGAGCGTTACAGCTACGACTACCAGGGCAACAGCCAGGTCCTCGACCAGATCCTGATCAGCCCGTCGATCCGCAAGGACCGCGACTTCACCTTCGACAGCGTGCACATCAACGCGGAGTTCTCCGACCAGATCAGCGATCACGACCCGCAGGTGCTGCGGTTCCGCCCGTAGCCGTCCAGGTCCCGTCCTGAACCGCCGCGGCCGTACGCCGCCGGGCCCGGCCCCGATGTCAGGGGGGCCGGGCCCGGTCGTGTCCGGAGGCGGGACGGCGGGCTGTCAGCGGCCGGGTTCATAGGTGAGCTGTTTGATCCGGCGCAGGGTGAGGACGGTCTCCACGGCCTGGACCCCTTCGAGGACCCCGATCCGCTCGTTCAGGTACGTGTACAGGGCGCCGGTGTCGCGGCAGAGGACGGCGGCGACGATGTTGGCCCGGCCGGTGACCGCCGCGGCGAAGCCGACCTCGGGATGCCCCGCCAGAGCGCGCCCGACCTCGGCGAGGGCGGAGGGAGCCACCGTGAGCCAGAGCATCGCGTCGATGGAGTGCCCCAGGAACTGGCGGTCGTTCTGTACGTCGAAGTAGAGGACTCCGCAGGCGCGCAGTCGGTCCAGGCGCCGTTTGACCGCCGACTCCGTCTGCCCGGTGCTCGTCCGGAGTTCGGTGAGCGGGGTCCTGCCGTCGCGCCGGAGCACGGCGAGCAGCGCCTCGTCCTGCGCGTCCAGGGTGACGGGAGCGGCGGGCGTCCCGACGGGCGGCGGGGTCAGGGCGGCCTCCTCGTCGGGATCGAGGGCCCGCAGTTTGTTGAGCCAGCCGAGCGGGCCGCCGTAGTAGGAGTGCAGCAGGCAGTGCGCGCTGACCGAGATGACGCGCGGAGTGCGCGGCAGCCGGTCGAAGAGCAGCTCGTCCCGTTCCTGACTCGATCGCGGCTTCATCGCGCACATCAACTCGGTGCCCCCCGAGAACAGCCCGATGTACGAGGTGTCGGGGCGCCGGGCCAGTGCGGCGGCCAGTTGTTCCGCCGCGTCGGGCGTGCAGCGCAGCCGGACGACCCAGCTCTGCCTGCCGAGCCGGCTCTCGTCGGTCATGCCGAGCACGCGCAGGCCCGCCGTGGTGCGCAGCCGCCGGTAGCGCCGCGCGACGGTCTGGTCGGAGACGCCGAGCACCTCCGCGAGACGGCTGAACGGCGCACGGCCGTCCAGCTGGAGCGCCTGCAGCAGTTTCAGGTCGAGACGGTCGAGAGGGTCGGTCGTGCGGGACTCCACGGGCGCGCTTCCGCTCTTCTCGACGAGGGCCGGCACGGACGGCGGACTGAGGGCTGAGGGCTGAGGACGGGGGACTTCCGACGGCGGGCTTCGGACGATCATCGTATCCAGGACCCGAGGAGGGCGCCCGTGCGCCGGGGCGGGCGTCCGTGCGCCGT
Source organism: Streptomyces sp. NPDC087844 (assembly GCF_044742785.1). Classification (NCBI taxonomy): domain Bacteria; kingdom Bacillati; phylum Actinomycetota; class Actinomycetes; order Kitasatosporales; family Streptomycetaceae; genus Streptomyces; species Streptomyces sp. NPDC087844. Next base: position 136,816 of record NZ_JBIUVD010000003.1, read on the forward strand.
GCGGAGGAGCAGTGAGGCCCGGACCCAGGAGTGTGTTCCTGGGTCCGGGCCTCGCACCGGCGCCCATCCCGTCCCCACGGAGGGCACCCGGTAAGACGCCGGATCACCGCCGCGGGTTCATCCCCACCGGCGATCGGGTTCCGGTTTCGGCGCCCGAGCCGGCTCCGGCCCCGGAGTCGGCCCCGGAGTCGGCCCCGGAGCCGGTCACCGGCACCGTCGTCCGGCGGGGGCCGCGCAGCAGGACGGCCGCGACCGCGGCGGCGAGCAGTGTCAGCAGCGCGGAGACGATCAGACACAGGTGGAGGCCGTCGAGGAAGGCCTCGGACAGCGCCCCCAGGGCGCGCCCCTGGGCCGGGCCCAGGTCCATCCCCGCGACCGCGCCCAGTCCTCCCTCGTCCACGGCCGAGACGACACTCTGCCGCTGAGCGCTCGTCAGGCCCGCCTCCGTGAGGTGCCCGGACAGGGAGTCGGTGGCCCGGCTGGTGAGCAGGGCGCCCAGGACGGCGGGGCCGAGGGCGCCGCCGACCTGCCGGAAGGCGTTGTTCCCGGCGGCGGCCATGCCCGCCAGGTGGTGCGGTACGGAGGCGACCGCGGTGGCGGTCATGGGCGTGATGACCAGTCCCATGCCGAGGCCGAGCAGCGCCAGCCGCCAGACCAGTGACAGGTACGAGGTGTCGGCGTCGATCGTGGTAAGGGACAGCAGGGAGCCCGCGCTGACGAGCAGGCCGCCGGTGATCAGGAGACGTGCCGGCACCCGGTGCATCAGGCGGCCGACCGGCGCTCCCACCAGGATGGCCATGAGGCTGACCGTCACCAGTCGGGCGCCCGCCTCCAGGGTGCTGAGCTGCTGGACCATGCCGAAGTAGAGGCTGAGGGCGAAGAAGAACCCGATCAGGCCCATGAAGCTGATCATGGCGACCAGGGTGGTGGCGCTGAAGGCCGCGCTGCGGAACAGCTTCAGGTCCAGCATCGGGCTGTCGCTGCGCCGCTCCACCAGCACGAAGGCGACACCGGCGACGACGGCCGTGAACAGGGCCACCAGCACCTTGGCGTCCGTGAAGGACTCGGCACCGCCCTCGATGACTCCGTAGACGAGCGCGGTGATCGCCAGGGCGGCGGTGAGCTGGCCGGGCCAGTCCAGTCTGCGCGAGCCGGCGGCGCGGGAGTCGGTCAGCAGCCGGGCCGCGAAGACCATGGCGACGAGCGAGGCCGGCACCGCCAGCAGGTAGATCCACCGCCAGGCGAAGTGTTCCAGGACGAGCCCGGCGATGATCGGTCCGAGGGCCAGGGCCGACAGCAGGGACATCGCCCACAGGCCGATGAACTTGCCCCGCTCCCGGGGGTCGGGGACGACATGGCTGATCAGCGCCAGGGTGGTGGGCAGCAGCGCCGCGGCCCCGACACCCGCGAGGGCCTGGCCTGTCCAGAGGACCTCGATCGACTGGGCGGACAGGGCCGTGGCCGCTCCCGCGGCACAGAAGGCCAGGCCCGCCTGGAAGACCTTCTTACGGCCGTGGACGTCACCGACGACCCCGGCGGTGAGAATGAGGGCGGCCATGGGCAGCACGTACGCGTCCGACACCCAGGCCAGTTGGGCGGTCGACGCGTGCATCGCCCGCTGGATGGCCGGCAGGCTCACCGAGACGGTGGTCACCGGCAGATAGGCGACGAACACGCCCACACAGGCCATGACGAGCGTGGCCGCCCGCCGGCCCTGCGAGACGCTCGCGGTAGTTGTGACGTTCACGGAACTCTCCCCCTCGCGGCGCCACACGCCGCAGTCTGCTGTTACCGCGCCCACTTTCGGCCGCAGCGCCGAAGCGAGGCCAGCCACGGCCCCGGTATCCCGGAAATCCGACATCGAGGCCGCGTTCGAGAAGGATTTCCGAGACACCGACCGAGCGACCCGTCGGTCGATCCCCACGCTCCGGGCGGCGATCGCACGGGGCTCACCCGGGCACGAGCCCCAGGGCATAGGTGTAACGGCTGACCGTGGACCGCTTCAGTCCGGGGTACGTCCGCACGCGCTCCCACTGCGGCGTGCGTGACCCCACTCCGCCACCGGGCCGGGCCATCGCCTCCCTATGGGCCTCCGCGCTCTCCCACTCGGCGTAGTTGAGGACCTTCGTGCCGTCGGTGCTCAGGTGGAAGTGGGCGGAGATCCCGCCGGGATGCGGGTTCGGCTCGCTCTCCAGGGCCTCGAACACCGCGTCCACCCAGGCCCGCTGCCGCTCGGGATCCGCCCCTTCGAACTCGATCTCGACGATCACGACGCAACCGGGCACCCGCGTCTCCGCGGGCCGGACAGCGCTGCGACCGCGCCGGTACCGGTCGAGTCCGACCCGCTCGATGCCGGGCACGGCCACGTCGATCTCGTCCACCCGCTCCTGCCGGTGGACCTTGACGAAAGCCTCGTAGTCCTGCTCGCTCCGCCACTGCGACTGGTGCAGCAGGGTGCTGCCGTCGTTCCCGGTGTGCACGTAGTACCCGAGCAGCCCCTCGGCCGGCCACGGCCGTTTCTGCCAGGTGGCGGCGATCGACTCGACCGTCGCCCGCTGCCGCTCGGGGGTGCCCACCCGCCAGGTGCTGAAGAACGGGGCTCCGGCCTCGGGACGGGCCGGTTCGGGGTGCACATCGGTACGACGGGTCATCACAACCTCCGGTGATCGCTGCTCAACGCCTGCGACACCCACCCTCCGACCTCGACCTGACTTCAGGTCAAGCCCGTGCGGGTCCCCTCCGTTCGACCCGAGCCCGTTCGACGCGACGAGCGGCGGAGCCGGGTGATCCGGCCCCGCCGCTCGCTGTGATCCCTCCGCGCCCGCGCCCGCCCGCTCAGCGGTGGCCGTTGTGACGCCGCCGCAGCAGCCCGGCCGCGACCACCACTCCGGCCCCGGCGATCAGTACGGGCTTGGGGTTGCGCAGTCCGGCCTGGACGACGGCGGTCGCGGCGTTGCGCACCGGCTGAGGTACGCGTTCCTGGACCACGTGGCCGGCCAGGGCCGCCTTCTCCTGCACCACGTGCCCGGCCTCGGTGGCCTTCTCCTGCACGACGTGGCCGGCCTGTACCGCCTTGCCCTGGACGGTGTGACCGGCCTCGGACGCCTTGTCCTTCAGCTCGGCACCCCGGGCCTTCGCCCGGCCCTTCACATCGGCCTTCGCCGCCAGCTCTTCCACGGTGTCGCCGAGCTGACTACGGGTCTCCTCGATCTGGCGCCTCAGTTCGTCCGGCCCCTCGGCCCCGGCGGCGGGCTTGTCCGAGGCCCCGCCGATCTCGACCGGATCATTCGTGTCCTTCATCGGTGCGCCCTTTCCTTGATCTCGTCGACGTCGGCCCGAACGCTGTCGAGTGTCTCCTCGGGCACCGGAGGGGTGGCGCGGCCGAGTTGCGTACGGCCGGTCTTCGCCAGTACGGCCGCGACCACGAAGAGCACGGCTGTGACGATGAGTGCCGCCGCCCACACGGGCAGCACCAGCGAGAGTGCGGCGGCGCCGGTCGCCGAAAGGGCCATCAGCCCCACGTAGGCGACGGCACCGGCCGCGCCGAGCAGTCCGCCGCCGCGCCCCGCGCGCCGCCCCTTCTCGGTCAGCTCCTGTTTGGCGAGCCGCACTTCCTGTCGTACGAGTTCGGAAAGCTGTTCTGTGGCCTGCCCGACGAGTTCACCCACCGAGTGCTGCTCGTCCGGCCGCCGGTCCGTGGTCCCGGTCATGGCGTTCCGCCTCCTTTCGTCCGGGGGGACCGCCCGGGTACCCGGCTGAGCCGTCACTACCCCTTGTACGCGGCGAGGACCGTCACTTCGAGGAGTAAGGCAGCCCGGTGCCCGGCCGGGCACCGGACCCGAACCCACCCAGTAGCACCCCTTACCGATAACCCGTAGAAGAATTAAGTGGAGCTTCCAGGTCGGCGGACCGAAACTACTCCCATGACCACGACCCCACCGCCACTCCTCCGCCCTCGCTCCCAACCCCGGCCCCGCCCCTTCGGCCGCGCCCTGTGCGCGATGGTCACACCCTTCACCGGGGAGGGACTGCTCGACCTGGACGGCGCCCAGCGGCTGGCCGAGCGACTGGTCGCCGAGGGCTGCGACGGACTCGTCCTGTCCGGGACCACCGGGGAGTCGCCGACCCTGACGGACGCCGAGAGGTCCGCGCTGGTGCGGGCGGTGGCCGAGGCAGTCGGAGACCGCGCCTCGGTCGTCGCGGGCATCGGGACCGCCGACACCCGTCACTCCGTCGCGCTCGCCCTGGAGGCCGAGAAGGCGGGCGCGGACGGCCTGTTGGCCGTCACGCCCTACTACAGCAGGCCTCCGCAGGACGCCGTCGAGGCACACTTCCGGGCGATCGCGGACGCCTGCGGACTACCGCTCGCGCTGTACGACATCCCGGGCCGCACCGGGACCCGTATCGAGCCGGAGACGATGCTGCGGCTCGCGGAGCACCCGCGGATCGTGGCGGTGAAGGACTGCGCCTACGACCTGCTGGGTACGCAGAAGGTGTTGGCCAGGGCGGAGCTGGCGTACTACACGGGCTGCGACGAATACGTACTCGCCCTGTACGCGATCGGCGGTGCCGGATACGTCAGCACGGTGGCGAATGTGACACCACGTCACTTCCGGTCGATCATCGACGCGTTCGACAGGGGCGAGACGGACGAGGCGGCCCGCCTGCAGCGACTCGGCATCGCGCTCACCGAGTCGATGATGGCCTCCGGGCTGCCCGGCGCGGTGACGACGAAGGCGCTGCTGGGCGCGCTGGGCCTGCCGGCCGGTCCGGTGAGGGCGCCGCTGCGGTCCGCCGGCCGGGAGACGACCGACGGACTGCTGACCGAGTACGAACGCCTGATGGCCGCCACCTGATGGGCCGCCGCCTGATCAGCGTTCGGCGAAGACCGGCTCCCAGCGCCCGCCCGCGCCGTCGTTCCCCTGGCGGAAACCGCTCAGCGGAACGGTCTTCTTGTTGCCGATCGTCACGAGGACGAGCCGGTTGTGGAACTCGTTCGTGCCAGGCGTGATGTCCCAGGCGATGAGCCGCTTGTTGTCGACCCAGGCAAGCAGTTGCTGACCGGGGATCTTGAAGAGCCTCTTGCCGGTGCGGGGATCGTTGATCTCGGAGGCGGTGGTCCTGGCGCCGCCCGCGAAGTCGCCCGCGGCGAGCTTGCCGTTGGGCGACAGTCCGGCCTGGACGAACCAGTGCAGGTACTTCTCGTTCGCAGGCTTGCCGACCTCCTTGCCCGCGAAGTCGTAGTACTGCGTCTGAGGCTCCGAGGTGAGTCCGGAGTAGACCAGCTTGCCGTCCTCGCTGAAGGCGAAGTCCTGGCGGACGTTGAGGTCCTCCTCGTGGCCCGTGACCCTGCTCCAGGAGCCGTCGCCCGAGTCGACGTCGAGAACGTAGAAGCCGGTCCGGTCCGACTGGCCGAACCGCGTCTCCCAGTCGTTCTTCTTGCCGTCCCCGTCGCTGTCGTAGTCCGCCCGGAACCGCAGGTCGGGGTTCTTGCTGTACGTCGTCGCGAGGAGCTTGGTGCCGTCGGGCGAGAAGCCGACACCCGCGACGGCACGGTCGACGGTGATCCAGCGCTCGACCTCGCCGGTGAGCAGGTCGAGCAGTCCGATCCGCTTGGTGGGCAGGCCCTTCTCCAGGACGGCGGCGGTGCGCATGCCGGGGGCGACGTCGAGGAAGGACCACTTGGTGGTCTTCACGTACTTGCCGGTCTTCTGGTCGAGGAGGCTGTAGGTGCGCCGGTAGACGCCCCGATCCGGGGTCTCCTTGACCGTGCGGGTCGTGTAGTAGGCGGCCATCGCGGTGTCGCCCGCCGCGATGAGGTCGCGCGGCGGTGTCTGGTCCGGGTGGGCGATGATGTCGCTCCGGTTCATCTGGCTGGCGAGCCGCGGCTCGTCCTCGCCGTTCAGGACCGGCACCCCCACTCCGACGGCGACCGCGACCGCCACGGCCACCGCGGCGCCGGCCAGCCTGCGGGTCCGGCGGCGCCGCCGGACGGCGAGGACACGGCTGCCGAAGTCGGGCGGCGGGGCCGTGGCCTGCGAGGCCTGCTCGTTCAGGGCGTCGCGTACGAGCTGATCCATGTTCACGGACGAACCTCCACGGGCGAGAAGTCGCGGGAAGGGCTCTGTTCGGCGTCGGCCGGACCGAGTGCGGTCAGCTCCGGCGCCAGCACGCGCAGTCTGGCGAGCGAGCGGTGTGTCGTGGACCGCACGGTTCCGACCGAGCAGCCGAGGATCCGGGCCACGTCGGCCTCCGGCAGGTCCTCGAAGTACCGCAGGACGAGCACGGTCCGCTGCCGGGCGGTGAGCCGCGCCAGCGCTCCGCGCATCAGGATCCGCAGCTCGGTCGCTGCGGCGGCGTCCGCCCCGCCCGTAGTCCCGCCCGTCGCTCCGTCCGTCGTCTCGGGCGGCTCGGCGACGGTCAGCTCCCGCCGGCGCCACTTCAGCCGCCACCGGCTCACCTGCTGCCGGTACAGGATCTGACGTACGTACGCCTCCGGCTCGTCGATCCGGTGCCATCGTCCGGCGGCCTTGATCAACGCGTTCTGCAACAGGTCCTCGGCCGCGTGGCGGTCGCCGCCGCTGAGCAGCACGGCGGTCCTCAGCAGCGCCGTCGACCTGTTCTCCACGAACTCTCTGAACGCCTCGTGCCCCTGGGCATCCATCGTCACCGTCTCTTCCCCGCGGGCGTCTCCCCCGCTCCCACCTGAACTGACGCCTCGACCGGACCCCCGCTATGCCTCGGCGGACAGGTTTCCTCACCACCGTCGCAAACTGCGGGTGCATGGGGGCCGCCCGAGCAGTTCCCTGCGCACAGGGGCGCGGGGAACTGCGCGACAAGCCCCCACCGGACCCGCACACGCACCCTCACCTGCATCCGCACCCGCACACGACGAACGCCCTCCCGCACAGCGTCAGCGGAAAGGCGCTCGCGTCAAAGCCCCGGCACAACTCAGTTGTGACTGTGCAGAATCTCGTTCAGCCCGCCCCACACCGCGTTGTTCGGCCGAGCCTCGACCTTCCCCGTGACCGAGTTCCGCCGGAACAGGATGTTCGAGGCCCCGGACAGCTCACGGGCCTTGACGATCTGCCCGTCGGGCATCGTCACCCGCGTACCGGCGGTGACGTACAGCCCGGCCTCGACCACGCACTCGTCACCGAGGGCGATACCGACCCCCGCCTCCGCTCCGATGAGGCACCGCTCGCCGATGGTGATGCGGACGTTGCCGCCCCCCGACAGCGTGCCCATGGTGGAGGCGCCGCCGCCGATGTCCGTGCCGTCACCGACCACGACACCGGCGGAGATGCGGCCCTCGACCATCGACGTGCCGAGCGTGCCGGCGTTGAAGTTCACGAAGCCCTCGTGCATGACCGTGGTGCCCTCGGCGAGGTGCGCGCCCAGACGGACCCGGTCGGCGTCGGCGATACGGACACCCTTGGGCGCCACGTAGTCCGTCATGCGCGGGAACTTGTCGATGGACGTCACGGCCAGGTGCAGCCCCTCGGCACGGGCGTTCAGCCGGACCTTCTCCACGTCGTCCACGGCCACCGGTCCGAGCGAGGTCCAGGCGACGTTGGCGAGGTGGGCGAAGAGACCGTCCAGGCTCTGCCCGTGCGGCTTCACCAGCCGGTGCGAGAGCAGGTGCAGACGCAGGTACGCGTCGTGCGCGTCGACCGGCTTCTCGTCGAGCGAGGCGATGACCGTGCGGACCGCGACCACCTCGACGCCCCGGCGGGCGTCCGGGCCGATCGCTTTCACGGCACCTTCGCCGAGCAGTTCCACCGCGCGTTCGACGGGCAGCCGCTCGGAGCCGGAGGGGCCGGGTTCGGCGACCAGTTCGGGGGCCGGGAACCACGTGTCGAGAACGGTGCCGTCGGTGGCGATCGTGGCGAGTCCGGCGGCGACGGCGCCGGTGGTGGTGCGTGTAGCAGTCGTGTCGGTCATGACAGAAACCTAACTTGGCCGACCCTGCCCGAGCCAACCAGCGCACTCGCCGTCTCAGGTACCGACCACCCGCGCCAGCACCTCCCTCGCGTACTCCTCGTCGTACGGCTCCCCCGTCAGCAGCACCTGGAGACAGATGCCGTCGATCAGCGCGACCAGCGCCCGCGCGGTCACCGGGTCGCTGCGGCGGGCGAGAAGGTCGGCGAAGTCCCGGCCGCACTCGTCGGCGACGGGCCGAAGCACGGGCCGGCGCAGGGCGGCGAGGTAGAGCTCGTACTCCACCTCCACTCCCGTACGGTCGTCCGCGAGCCATTCGCCGACGAGTCCGGCGAGTTCGGCGGCGAGGTCGGTGTCGAAGTCCCGCAGGGCCTCGCGCGCGGCGACCGACTTCGCGAAGCCCTCGTTCGCCTGGCGCAACGCGGCGACCAGCAGTTCGTCGAGGGTCTTGAAGTGGTACGTCGTCGAGCCGAGCGGCACATCGGCCTCGGCCGCCACCGAGCGGTGGCTCAGCCCCGCGATGCCCTTGGCCGCCACGACCCGGATCGCCGCGTCGATGATCCGCTGCCGCCGCTCGGGGTCGTACCGCCTGGCCATCAGTGCGCCCCGCCCAGGTTCAGCACCACGACCCCGCCGATGATCAGCGCGATGCCGGCGCACTTGGCCAAGCTGAGCCCCTCCCCGAGGAACACCGCCCCGATCACCACGATGGCCGCCGTACCGAGCCCGGCCCAGATCGCGTACGCCGTGCCGACGGACACCGTCCTGAGCGTCTGCGCGAGCAGCAGGAAGGCGACGACGTAGCCGAGGGCGGTCAGCAAGGAGGGCCAGAGTCTGCTGAAACCGTCGCTGTACTTCATGGCGGTCGTGGCGGCCACTTCCGCGGCGATGGCTCCGGCAAGCAGCACATATCCCATGCGTACGAGTGTACGCATCGATGCGTACGCCCGTACACAACACCGGGCCGGCCCGCGGCACGCCTGTGGAAATGTGCGCGGCACGCACCCCTCGTTCGCTCATTTCCCCTATGGCAGACGGAAGTTACCGGTAGGTACTGTGCGGCACTCGGCACTCGGCACTCCGGACCACCGGCGCCGAGCCGCCTCCCTTCACTCCTTCCGATGGAGAGAATCATGAGCACAGGAGTCCCCCCTCGCCGTGCCCGATGGCCGCGCCCGCTCCTCGCGGGAGCGCTCGCCGTGGCCGCACTGACCGCGGCCCCCTCGGCCGGCGGAGCACCCGCCGACGGAACACCGGCCGCCGCCGGCACGGCCCGCACCGAGACACCGGTGTCCTCCGCCTCCCCCGTCACGGGCATCACCGAGACCCAGGTCTCCCTGCGGATCCCGCTGCCCGCCTCCGCGGGGAGCCACCCGGCCCGCTGCGACCGGCTGTCGTACCTGCGCTACCGCTCCTCCGACGGGCCGTCGCAATCCGCCGAAGCCGACCGGGTCCTGGTCGCCCAGCCCGGCATCCTGGAGGGCGCGGGCGCCTTCGACAGCGTGGCCCGCAACACGGTGCGGGCGGCGGCCGACCAGGGCGAGCACATCGAGTTCTGGGCCCTGGACCGGCGCTCCAACTGCCTGGAGGACAACGCCGGTGTCGCGACGGGCAGCGTGAGCCGGGCAGTCGGCTACTACTACGAGGGCCAGAAGATCGACGGGCGTGCCTTCGACGGCTTCCTCACCAGCGACCAGGTGGGCTGGCTCGGTGAGATCGGCCTGGAGCAGACCGTCCGGGACCAGTACGACCTGCTGACCGCCGAACTGCCCGACCAGAAGCTGCGCAAGGAGAAGGTGCTGTGCGGCGGGCACTCGCTCGGTGGGGTGCTCACCGGCGTCTTCTCCACCTGGGACTTCGACGGGAACAGCGCGACGAAGGCGGACGCGGGCTTCAACCAGTGCGCGGGCTACTTCGCCCTGGACACCACGATCGCCGTCGACCTCGACGACCTGAACGGCGGTTCGGGCACCCTCAACGGTGATCTGCTGCCCAAGGGCACGGTCCCGGAGACGGGCCTCGGCTACACCGTCGTACAGGCCGGTCTGCGCTCCGGGGTCCTGCCCCGCTTCCTGGCGCTGCCCGCGGTGATCAACCCGGAGATCATGAACGTCCTCGCGATCAGCGGCCTCGCCGCGCGCACCGCGCCCGGCACACAGTCCACGCTGCAGAGCGACCTGCCCGCGAACGACAACATCGAGACGACGACCCGCACGATGTTCTCGAAGAACGCGGCCGTTTTCCTGAGCGGCGAACCGACGATCCGCGACTTCCGGCTCACCAACGAGGCCGTCCTCGGCGCCTTCATGGACGACAACTCGGCCCCGCTGTCCTTCATCCAGACCAGCGTGGGCCTCTTCGACGGCGGGCGCCTCGCCGACAAGGACTTCCCCGTCTCGAACGACGTCCAGGGCTCCCCCGCCCTGTTCGGTACGGAGCTGAAGGCGATCCCGGACGAACCGGGCGGCCCCCTCTACACCTGGCGCGACTTCGACCGGGTGGGCGCGCCGGACGACCCGGTGCACCGCTCGGCCGACGGTACGCCGTTCACCACGGCCGCCAAGGAGGTCTCGGACATCGGGGAACTGGCCCGCAGCCTCTCCGAGCAGCCGCTGGACTTCACCGAGGACTACTTCCCGACGAAGCTCGTCACGGATCTCTCCCTGGTGGACGACGCGCGGATCGCCCGGCACATGGCGCACCCCGAGGGCCCGACCGCCCGTCCGGCGATCACCTTCGTCGCCGGTGACGGCATCCTGGCGGACCGCGTTCCGGCGGAGAAGAATCCCGTCGTGCTCCCCGGCTACCAGCATCTGGACGTCCTCACGGCGGCCCCGGTCCAGAACGACGGGAGCCGCGAACGGATCGCCACTCTCCTGTCCGCCTTCGGAAGGCGTTAGGGCGTTTCTTTTGGATCAGCCCGGGTCCGCGGCGCCCGGCACGGCACCTCGCGGCGTTGTCGCACGACCCGAGTACGTCCAGTACGTCCTGTGCCCTGTGCCCTGTGCCCTGAGAGGAAATCTTCCGGCCGCACCGGAAACTGCCCCTTCGGCGCCCGGCTTCCCCTCGGGCGCCGAAACCCCCTTCTCAGGGCCCTGATCTCAAATCCTTAGGCCTTGAACTGTCCGTCCCGGCCACCGAGTCCGAAGGCCGCGGCCAACTCGGCGACCAGCCCCGCCGGTTCGGACGGAAACCGCTCTCAGGAACGCTTACTCGACCCGCACAAGTTCCACTAATGTTCCCCTCGTCGCGCACACGGACCGCCCTGCCATGGCCGTCCCGTGTGCCCGCGGCCTCCGCATCCTCATGTGCCACGACCAATGACCGAACCGCGTCCGCCATCGGCGACGCCGGGGGGAACCGCGCATGCCCGAAAGAAACACCGAGTCCGCTCCCGACCCGTCCCCCCACCTCCCGCAGGTGTGGGAGACCGGCGAGAGCCTGGACCAGTCCCCCATACCCGGGACACGCAGGCTCTGGCTGGCCGGAGCGCTGCTGCTGGCGGTTCTCGCCTCCGCGGTGACCGCGGTGACCGTGCTGGACGAGGACAGGGGGACCGCACCGAAGGACCGGACGGAGAACACCTCCGCACAGGACGAGCCGCTGGTGGCCGCTCCGCCCGTCGCCGCCACCGCTCCCAGCGGGAAGAGCGGACTGGCCGCCCCCTCGCCCTCAGGGAGTTCCCCGGACGGCTCCGCGTCGCCCGCGGAGCAGCAGGGCGGCGCCGACCCCGTACCGAAGCCGTCGGCGTCGGCGTCGAAGCCCGCGTCCGGCGACAAGCCTCCGGTGTCCAAGCCCTCGTCCGCGCGGAAGTCCGTCCAGGCGGTCAACTACCCCGACCGCTACTGGCATCTCGGTCACGACTCCGTGCGGCTCGACCGGGTGGACTCGCGCAGTTCCTCCCGGACCAGGCAGGAGGCCTCCTTCAAGCTCGTCCCGGGCCTCGCCGACGCGGGCTGTGTCTCCTTCTCGCTGGGCGACGGCCGCTATCTGCGGCACGCGCAGTTCCGGCTGCGCGCCGACCGCCACGACGGCTCGGAGCTCTTCGAGAAGGACGCCACGTTCTGCCCGCGCCCGTCGGCGTTCTCGGACGCCGTCATGCTGGAGTCGGTCAACTACCGCGGCCGCTTCCTGCGCCACAGCGACTTCCGGCTCCGCCTCGATCCGTACGACAGCAGCCGTCTCTATCAGGCCGACTCGGCGTTCCGTCTGGTCAAGGGCCTGGGCTGAGCCTGGGCTGAGCCGCACAGCACCCAGCCGGCGCACCACGCACGCGGCCCCCGGCGCAATCGCCGAGGGCCGCACGCATACGTGAAGAAACGTGCTCAGACGTTGAAGCCCAGCGCCCGAAGCTGGTCACGGCCGTCGTCCGTGATCTTGTCCGGGCCCCACGGCGGCATCCACACCCAGTTGATGCGGAGCTCGTTCACGATGCCGTCCGTGGCGGACTTGGCCTGGTCCTCGATGACGTCGGTGAGCGGACACGCCGCCGACGTCAGGGTCATGTCGATCGTCGCGATGTTCGCGTCGTCGATGTGGATCCCGTAGATCAGTCCGAGGTTGACGACGTCGATGCCCAGCTCGGGGTCGACGACGTCGTACAGCGCCTCGCGGACTTCTTCCTCGGAGGCCGGTTTCATCTCGATGGTCTCGCTCATGCCGTCTTCCTCTCGGCGCCGGCCTCGCTCAGGGCCTGGGCCGTCGCGTCCTTCCAGGCCATCCAGCTCAGCAGCGCGCACTTCACACGGGCGGGGTACTTGGAGACCCCGGCGAACGCGACCGCGTCCTCCAGGACCTCCTGCATCGCGTCGTCCGGCTCGATACGCCCCTTGGACTGCATCAGCTCCAGGAAGGTCTCCTGGATCTTCTGCGCCTCGGCCAGCTCCCGGCCCACGAGCAGCTCGTTCAGCACGGAGGCGGAGGCCTGGCTGATGGAGCAGCCCTGGCCCTCGTACGAGACGTCACTGATCGTCGTGCCGTCGTACTTCACGCGCAGGGTGATCTCGTCGCCGCACGTCGGGTTGACGTGGTGCACCTCGGCGTCGCCGTCCCGCAGACCGCGCCCGTGGGGGTGCTTGTAGTGGTCCAGGATGACTTCCTGGTACATCGAATCAAGCCTCACGACTCAGCCAGCTCCTCAGCCGAAGAAGTTCCGTACGTGCTCCAGGCCGTCGACCAGTGCGTCGATCTCGGTCGGCGTGGAGTACAGATAGAACGACGCTCGTGTGGTCGCAGGAATTCCGTACCGCAGGCAGACCGGCCGTGCGCAGTGGTGTCCGACCCGGACCGCGATGCCCTGTTCGTCGAGAACCTGGCCCACGTCGTGCGGGTGGATGTCACCCAGCGTGAACGAGATCGCCGCCCCGCGGTCCTCGGCGGTCGTCGGGCCGATGATGCGCAGGCCCGGGACCTCGGCGAACCGCTTCACCGCGTACTCGGTGAGCGCGTGCTCATGGGCGAGGATCTTGTCCATGCCGATCGCGCTCAGATAGTCGATGGCCGCACCGAGACCGACCGCCTGGGCGATCGGCGGGGTGCCCGCCTCGAACTTGTGCGGGGCGGGAGCGTACGTCGACGAGTGCATCGACACCGTCTCGATCATCTCGCCGCCGCCCAGGAACGGGGGCAGGTCCTCCAGCAGCTCCTGGCGGCCCCAGAGAACGCCGATGCCGGTCGGGCCGCACATCTTGTGGCCGGTGAAGGCCACGAAGTCGGCCTGCAGGGCCTGTACGTCCAGCGGCATGTGCGGGGCGGCCTGGGAGGCGTCGATGCAGACCAGCGCGCCGACCTCCTGCGCACGGCGCACTATCGCCTCGACCGGGTTGACCGTGCCCAGGATGTTCGACACCAGCACGAAGGAGACGATCTTCGTCTTCTCCGTGATGATCTCGTCGATGTTGGACAGGTCGAGCCGGCCGTCGTCGGTCAGGCCGAACCACTTCAGCTTCGCGCCCGTGCGCTGCGCGAGCAGCTGCCACGGGACGATGTTGGAGTGGTGCTCCATCTCCGTGATGACGATCTCGGTCTCGTGGTCGACCCGGTAGGGCTCGTCCGCCCAGCCGAGCATGTTGGCCACGAGGTTGAGCGACTCGGAGGCGTTCTTGGTGAAGATCACCTCGTTGCGGCTCGGCGCGTTGATGAACGCGGCGACCTTGTCGCGCGCGCCCTCGTACAGCGCCGTGGCCTCCTCCGCGAGCACATGCACACCGCGGTGGACGTTGGCGTTGTAGTTCTCGTAGTAGCCACTGAGTGCGTCCAGCACCTGGCGCGGCTTCTGCGAGGTCGCCGCGTTGTCCAGGTACACGAGCTTCTTACCGTCGTGGACCCGGCGGTCCAGGATGGGGAAGTCCTTGCGGATCGCCTCGGTGTCGAGGAGGCCCGACAGCTGTGTCACGCTACATCCTCCTGCGAGTTCCCTCCGGTCACGGGTCCACCCTTCACATACTTGTCGTAGCCCTCGGACTCAAGCTGGTCCGCGAGCTCGGCGCCACCGGACTCGGCGATGCGGCCGTTCGCGAACACGTGCACGTGGTCGGGCTTGATGTAGCGCAGGATGCGCGTGTAGTGCGTGATCAGCAGGGTGCCGACCTCGCCGCTCTCACGGACGCGGTTGACGCCCTCGGACACGACGCGCAGGGCGTCGACGTCCAGACCGGAGTCGGTCTCGTCGAGGATCGCGATCTTCGGCCTGAGCAGCTCCAGCTGAAGGATCTCGTGGCGCTTCTTCTCGCCGCCGGAGAAGCCCTCGTTCACGTTGCGCTCGGCGAAGGCCGGGTCCATGTTCAGCCGCTGCATGGCCTCCTTGACCTCCTTGACCCACAGGCGGAGCTTGGGGGCCTCGCCGCGGATCGCGGTGGCGGAGGTGCGCAGGAAGTTGGAGACGGAGACACCGGGCACCTCGACCGGGTACTGCATCGCCAGGAACAGGCCCGCGCGGGCGCGCTCGTCGACGGACATCTCCAGGACGTCCTCGCCGTCGAGGGTGACGGTGCCGCCGGTGATCGTGTACTTCGGGTGTCCCGCGAGCGAGTAGGCGAGAGTCGACTTGCCGGAGCCGTTCGGGCCCATGATGGCGTGCGTCTCGCCCTGCTTCACGGTGAGGTCGACGCCCTTGAGGATCTCCTTCGTGGCGTTGTCGGCCTCGACGGTGACGTGCAGGTCGTGGATTTCAAGCGTAGCCATGGGTTCCTCAGGACTCCTGGGTGAGGGAGACGAGCACGTCGTCCCCTTCGATCTTTACGGGGTATACGGGGACGGGGCGCGTCGCGGGAAGGCCGGACGGCTTGCCGGTTCTGAGGTCGAACGCGGAGCCGTGCAGCCAGCACTCGATCTGACAGTCCTCCACCTCGCCCTCGGAGAGCGAGACGTTCGCGTGCGAGCAGATGTCGTTGATCGCGAACACCTCCCCCTCGGTACGGACCACGGAGACCGGCGTGCCGTCGAGTTCCACCCGTTTCGGGGTGTCCTCCTCCAGCTCGCTCAGCCCACAGGCCCGAAGGAATTGAGCACGGTCGGCGGCAGTCATCAGACGGACGCCTCCAGCTCCTCGTCGATCCTGGCGAGAAGGCGTTCCTGGATGTCCGGGACGCGGATCTGCTGGACCAGCTCGGCGAAGAAGCCGCGGACCACCAGACGGCGGGCGTCGTCGGCCGGGATACCGCGGGCCATCAGGTAGAAGAGCTGCTCGTCGTCGAAGCGGCCGGTCGCCGAGGCGTGTCCGGCGCCGACGATCTCGCCGGTCTCGATCTCCAGGTTCGGTACGGAGTCGACCCGGGCGCCGTCGGTCAGAACCAGGTTGCGGTTCATCTCGTAGGTGTCCGTGCCCTCGGCGGTGGCCTCGATGAGGACGTCGCCGATCCACACCGCGTGGGCGCCCTCGCCCTGGAGCGCGCCCTTGTAGGCGACGTTCGACTTGCAGTGCGGGGTGCTGTGGTCGACCAGGAGGCGGTGCTCCTGGTGCTGGCCGGCGTCCGTGAAGTACAGGCCGAACAGCTCGGCCTCGCCGCCGGGTCCCGCGTAGGCGACCCGCGGGTGGAGGCGTACGAGGTCGCCGCCGAAGGTGACCACGAAGGACTTGAAGGTGGCGTCGCGGCCGATCAGCGCGTTGTGCTGGCCGACGTGGACGGCCTTGTCGTCCCAGTCCTGGACGGAGACGACGGTGAGCTTGGCGCCGTCGCCGACGATGTAGTCGACGTTGGCGGCGAGCACCGCGTCACCGGTGTGGTCGATGACGACGACGGCCTCGGCGAAGGCCCCCAGCTCGATGACCTGGTGGCCGTAGGCGACACCGCCCGCGCCGTGCACGGCGATGCGGATCGGCTCGGTGAGGACCGTCTCCTTGGGGACGGTGACGACACCGGCCTTCTCGAACGCCGAGTAGGCCTGGGCGGCGACGCGGTCGACCGGGGTCGCCCGGCCGAGCCGCTCGTCGTCGCGGCCCACGGTCTCGACGGTGACGCCCTCGGGCGCTTCGATGCCGACCTTGACGCCGTCGCCGGTGGCGACCGCGGTGCCGTCGTGCAGCCCGCGCAGCCGCTCCAGCGGCGTGAACCGCCATTCCTCCTCACGGCCGTGGGGGACGGGGAAGTCCGCCACGTCGAAGGACGGGGGCGCGCTCATGCGCGTGGCGACGGTCGACTCGGCGGCGACCGCGATCTGGCCGGCGGTGGTTGATCCCACCGGGATGTTCTGAGCCTCAGCCATGGCTGTCGGTCTGCTCTCTTCCTACGTCTACGTCAGAAATCTGGCGACTGCTCCGGAGGGCGGGTCCTAACCGACCGCGCCTTCCATCTGCAGTTCGATCAGCCGGTTGAGCTCCAGGGCGTACTCCATGGGCAGCTCCTTCGCGATGGGCTCCACGAAGCCACGCACGATCATGGCCATCGCCTCGAACTCGGAGAGGCCGCGGCTCATCAGGTAGAAGAGCTGGTCGTCGGAGACCTTGGAGACGGTCGCCTCGTGGCCCATGGACACGTCGTCCTCGCGGACGTCCACGTAGGGGTACGTGTCCGAGCGGGAGATGGTGTCGACGAGCAGCGCGTCGCACAGCACGTTCGACTTCGAGCCGTGGGCGCCCTCGCCGATCTCGACGAGACCGCGGTAGGACGTACGGCCGCCGCCGCGTGCCACGGACTTCGACACGATGTTGGAGGACGTGTTCGGCGCCATGTGGACCATCTTGGAGCCGGCGTCCTGGTGCTGGCCCTCGCCCGCGAAGGCGATGGAGAGGGTCTCGCCCTTGGCGTGCTCGCCCATCAGGTAGACGGCCGGGTACTTCATGGTGACCTTGGAGCCGATGTTGCCGTCGATCCACTCCATGGTCGCGCCCTCGTACGCCACGGCGCGCTTGGTGACCAGGTTGTAGACGTTGTTCGACCAGTTCTGGATGGTCGTGTAACGGCAGCGGCCACCCTTCTTGACGATGATCTCGACGACCGCGGAGTGCAGCGAGTCCGACTTGTAGATCGGGGCGGTGCAGCCCTCGACGTAGTGCACGTAGGCACCCTCGTCGACGATGATCAGGGTCCGCTCGAACTGGCCCATGTTCTCCGTGTTGATGCGGAAGTAGGCCTGGAGCGGGATCTCGACGTGCACGCCCTTCGGCACGTAGATGAACGAGCCGCCGGACCACACCGCGGAGTTCAGCGACGCGAACTTGTTGTCGCCGACCGGGATGACGGTGCCGAAGTACTCCTTGAAGAGCTCCGGGTGCTCCTTCAGCGCGGTGTCGGTGTCCATGAAGATGACACCCTGCGCCTCCAGCTCCTCGTTGATCTGGTGGTAGACGACCTCGGACTCGTACTGGGCCGCGACACCGGCGACGAGGCGCTGCTTCTCCGCCTCGGGGATGCCGAGCCTGTCGTACGTGTTCTTGATGTCCTCGGGGAGGTCCTCCCAGGACTGCGCCTGCTTCTCCGTGGAGCGCACGAAGTACTTGATGTTGTCGAAGTCGATCCCCGAGAGGTCCGAGCCCCAGTTCGGCATGGGCTTCTTGCCGAACAGACGCAGGCCCTTGAGACGGAGGTTGGTCATCCACTCCGGCTCGTTCTTCTTGGCGGAGATGTCCCGGACGACGTGTTCGTTGATACCGCGCTTGGCAGAGGCACCAGCCACGTCGGAGTCGGCCCAGCCGTATTCGTAGTTGCCCAACCCATCAAGCTCGGGGTGGGCGGTCTCCTCGATGGGGAGCGTCATGCGGGGTTCCTCCCGGCGGTACGTGCGGATGCGTTGTCAGTGCTCTTGGAATCAGTGGTCTTGGAAGGCGTGGGAACTGGTGGAGCCTTGGAGATCTTCGGGGCGTGGGAAATCTTGGGGATGAAGGTCGTGCAGACGCCGTCGCCGTGGGCGATGGTCGCCAGCCGCTGCACGTGCGTACCCAGCAGTTGCGAGAAGAACTCGGTCTCCGCCTCGCACAGCTGCGGAAACTGCTCGGCGACATGGGCGACCGGGCAGTGGTGCTGGCAGAGCTGCTCACCGACCGGTGCGCTGCGCGCCGTAGCAGCGTACCCGTCCGCGCTCAGGGCCTTGGCCAGGGCTTCGGCGCGTTTCTCGGGCGCGGCGGACTCGACGGCCTCGCGGTACGCGCCGGCCTGGGCGGCCATCCGGGCGCGGGCGAAGGCGACGAGCGCCCCCTCCCCGCCCTCGCGCTCGGCGATCCAGCGCAGGGCGTCCGCGGCGAGCTTGTCGTAGGACTGGTCGAAGGCGTCCCGGCCGCAGTCGGTCAGGGCGAACACCTTGGCGGGCCGTCCGCGCGTACGAGCGCCGTAGACCCGCTGTTCGCGGGGCTCCACGACATCGTCGGAGGCCAGGGCGTCGAGGTGGCGGCGGACAGCCGCCTGGGTCAGACCCAGCCGTCCGGCGA
Source organism: Streptomyces sp. NPDC087844 (assembly GCF_044742785.1). NCBI lineage: Bacteria > Bacillati > Actinomycetota > Actinomycetes > Kitasatosporales > Streptomycetaceae > Streptomyces > Streptomyces sp. NPDC087844. The sequence continues at coordinate 155,618 of NZ_JBIUVD010000003.1, forward strand.
GATCGGCCACGGTCGACGGGCCGTGGTCCAGGATGGACCGCGCGACCCGGTTGCGCGTGGAGCGCTCCCCGGTCGCGAGTTCCTCCTGAGGGGCCCCCGTGGGGGTCTCCTGAGCCTCGCCGACGTATTTCACAACACCATTGTTGCGTAATTCCTCAGAGAGTGACAAGCCGTGCCCGCCCCCGATGGGGTGCGGTGCATCACTTAGGTGAACCTAATCTGACCTGCGGGAACGATCTTTGATCGATCAATTCGGTGGCCTGGACCGGGGTCGTCGGCAAGACTGGCGAACCATGCCGACACCCCCTCCCACCGGCCCTCTTGTGACGCGCGCCACCCTCGCCGCGGACCTGCGCGCACTGGGCGTACGCCCCGGCGAGACGCTCCTCGTACACGCGTCGCTGCGTTCCCTCGGATGGGTCAACGGCGGCGCGGTCGCCGTCGTCCAGGGACTGCTCGACGCACTCGGTCCCGACGGCACGCTCGTGGTCCCCACCCAGTCCGGCCACCTCTCCGACCCGGCCCTGTGGAGCAACCCGCCCGTGCCCGAGGAGTGGTGGCCGGTGATCCGCGACACGATGCCCGCGTACGACCCGCTCGTGACGCCCTCGCGCGGGGTGGGCGTGGTCCCGGAGACCGTGCGCTCCTGGCCCGGCGCCCTGCGCAGCGCGCATCCTCAGACCTCCTTCGCGGCCGTCGGCCCGGCCGCGGCGGCGATCGTCGAGCAACACGCGCCGGACTGCCGGCTGGGCGAGCGCAGCCCGCTGGCGCGGCTGGAGGAGAGGGGCGCGCGGGTCCTGCTGCTGGGCACGGGCTACGACACCTGCACCTGCTTCCACCTGGCCGAGTACCGCATACCCGCGCCCCGCGTGCAGGTGGGACGGCCCGTCCGTACGCCGCGTGGGCCCCGCTGGGAGATCGTCACGGAGGTCGCGATCAGCTCGGAGGAGTTCGACACCCTGGGCGCCGACTTCGAGCGGGACCGTCCGGTCGTACGGGGCCGGGTGGGCACGGCCGGCGTACGGCTGTTCCCCCTGGTCGACGCCGTCGCCTACGCCCAGCGGTGGCTCGCTGTGCACCGTTCGCGCGAGGAGTGGATCACGAACGACGTGCCTCTCTCGCGCGCCGTCCCGCGCGCTCTCCCGCGCCGCTCGTGACGCGCCCCGCCCTCATGCGCCCGCCCGGCCGTCCCTAGACTTGGCGACCATGCGAAGTGAGGCCGCCCATGCGAAGTGACCCCGTCGTCCAGGTCAGCGGTCTGGTGAAGCGCTACGGCGGCAAGACCGCTGTGGACAGCCTGGATCTGGTGGCCCGGACGGGCATCACGGCCGTACTGGGACCCAACGGCGCGGGCAAGACGACCACCGTCGAGAGCTGCGAGGGATACCGGCGCCCCGACGCCGGAACGGTCCGGGTACTGGGCCTCGACCCGGTGCGCGAGGCCTCGGCCCTGCGCCCCCGGATCGGAGTGATGCTCCAGACCGGCGGCGTCTACTCCGGCGCCCGCGCCGACGAGATGCTCAGGCATGTGGCCAGGCTGCACGCGCACCCGCTGGCCGTGGACGCGCTGATCGAACGCCTGGGCCTCGGCAGCTGCGGCCGGACGACGTACCGACGGCTCTCCGGCGGCCAGCAGCAGCGCCTCGCGCTCGCCATGGCCGTCGTCGGACGCCCCGAGCTGGTCTTCCTGGACGAGCCGACCGCGGGCCTCGACCCCCAGGCACGCCGGGCCACCTGGGACCTCGTACGCGATCTGCGCGCCGACGGGGTCTCGGTGATCCTGACCACGCACCACATGGACGAGGCCGAGCAGCTCGCCGACGACGTGGCGATCATCGACGCCGGCCGGGTCGTCGCGCAGGGCTCCCCCGAGGAGCTGTGCCGCGGCGGCGCCGAGAACACCCTGCGGTTCGGCGGGCGCCCCGGCCTGGACGTGGCCTCCCTCCTCAAGGCCCTCCCGGCGGACTCCACGGCGGTCGAGCTGACGCCGGGCTCGTACCGGGTGGGCGGCAAGATCGATCCGCAGCTGCTCGCGACCGTCACGAGCTGGTGCGCCCAGCACGGGGTGATGCCGGAGAAGATCTCCGTGGAGCGGCACACCCTGGAGGACGTCTTCTTGGAGCTCACCGGTAAGGAGCTGCGCGGATGAGCGCGGAAACGACGGGAACGGGACCGGGAACGGGCGCCCGGTCGACGGCCGCGGGCACCTACGCGCCGAGGCCGGGAGCGGCTCCGCTGCCCCGCATGATCGCGGCGCAGGCGGCGCTCGAAACGAGGATGCTGCTGCGCAACGGCGAGCAGCTGCTGCTGACGGTGATCATCCCGACGCTGCTGCTCGTGCTGTTCAGCGCGGTGGACATCGTCGACACGGGCGACGGCGAGGCAGTCGACTTCCTCGCGCCGGGCATCCTCGCGCTGGCCGTGATGTCGACGGCGTTCACCGGCCAGGCGATCGCGACGGGCTTCGAGCGGCGGTACGGCGTGCTGAAGCGGCTCGCCGTCTCCCCGCTGCCCCGCTGGGGCCTGATGACGGCCAAGACCCTCTCCGTACTGGTCACGGAAGTCCTCCAGGTGCTCCTCGTGACGGCGATCGCCCTCGCGCTGGGCTGGTCCCCGCACGGCAATCCCTTCGCCGTGCTGCTCCTGCTGGTCCTGGGCACGGCGGCGTTCTCGGGGCTCGGCCTGCTGATGGCGGGGACGCTGAAGGCGGAGGCCACGCTGGCCGCCGCGAACCTCGTCTTCCTGCTGCTGCTCGTCGGCGGCGGCGTGATCGTCCCGCTGGACAAGTTCCCGCCGGGGGCGCAGGACGTCCTCGGTCTGCTGCCGATCTCGGCCCTCTCGGAAGGGCTGCGGGACGTGCTCCAGCACGGGGCCGGGATGCCCTGGGGCAATCTCGCGATCCTGGCCGTGTGGGCGGTCGTGGGCCTGGCGGCGGCCGGCAGGTTCTTCCGCTGGGAGTGACGGCACACGGACACGCGGCCCCAGCGAGGGGGCTCGTGAACGCGTGCACAAGCTGCCCCCTACGATGGTTCCCGTGCCGAACGTGACCCGAGCGGACGCCGCTCAAGCCGTGCGCAACCCACTCGCCTTCATCGCCGGGCGCTGGACCCCGTCCCCCCGGACGGTCCGGCGCGCCGCTCTCGCCGCTCTTGTCATGGCGGTACTGATCGTGGTCACCGGTGGTGCCGTCCGGCTGACCGGCTCGGGCCTCGGCTGCCCGACCTGGCCCAAGTGCACCGACGACTCGCTCACCACGACGAGCGCGATGGGCGTGCACGGCGTCATCGAGTTCGGCAACCGCATGCTGACGTACGTCCTGTGCGCCGCGGTCGGCTGGGCGATCATCGCCGCGCGCTCGCAGAAGCCGTACCGCCGCAGCCTCACCCGACTCGGCTGGACGCAGTTCTGGGTCGTCATGAGCAACGCGGTCCTCGGCGGGATCGTCGTCCTCGTGGGCCTGAACCCGTACACGGTCGCCGCGCACTTCCTCCTCTCCACCGCCCTGATCGCCGTCGCCACGGTGATGTGGCAGCGCACCCGGGAGGGTGACGACTCACCCCGTCCGCTGGTCGGCGAGCCGGTGCGGCAGATGGGGTGGATCCTGGTCACCGCCACCGTCCTGCTGATCGCGGTGGGCACGGTCGTGACCGGCGCGGGCCCGCACGCCGGCGATTCGAGCGAGGTCCACCGCATCCCGCTGAACTGGGAGAACGTCACCAAGCTGCATGCCGTCCTGGCCTGGATCGTGGTCACACTGGCCTTCGCCCTGTGGTTCGTCCTGAAGGCCGTCGACGCTCCCCGGGGCCCCCTGCAGCGCACCCGCGACCTCTTCCTGGTACTCCTCGCGCAGGGTGCCATCGGCTACGTCCAGTACTTCACCGATCTGCCCGAGGTCCTGGTCGGCCTCCACATGTTCGGCTCCTGCCTGGTGTGGATCGCCACACTCCGCGTCCTGCTGGCACTGCGGGAACGCCCGGAGGCCGTGGCGGACCTGCCGGGCCAGTCGACGGAGTCGGCGCTCAGCCGCACCTGACCCGTCACGAGGGCGTGTACGCGGCCACGAGGCGGTCGATCGCCGGGCCGAGGTAGTCCCTGGTCAGCCGGCCTCTGCGGGCCACCCACTCCTGGACCTCCCGGATCTCCTGGACCTTCTGGACCGGCGTCACCGGCGCCCCCGGCTCCGGGTAGCGCCGCTGCCGGATGTCCGTGACCACCTCGACGGGGGCGCCCAGACCGGGCAGCAGGTCCAGGGCCTCGCGCTTGGTGATCAGTCGGCCGTCCTTCAGAGTGACCGCGGCACGCGCGTGGGTGGTCATGCCGACGTCCACCCAGGCGTCCTGGGTCCAGTTGCCGACGCGGTCCACCTCGCGGCGCCAGAAGTCCCGCTGGTCCCGGACCACGAACGCGGCGAGTTCAGCGTCCGTCACCGGCGGCAGCAGGGTCTCGGGCCGCTCGCCGGACAGGACCAGTCCGAAGGCGTGCAGCTCGCGCCGGGTCACCGGTGTGACCGGCCGCCTGAAGAGCCGCTCGTGCGCCCAGGTGAGGTGCCGACGCTCCGGATCGGCCGCCGTCCCGGGCGTCAGATAGCTGCAGTGCAGCTTGGCGACGAGCGGTTCGTCGCGCAGCCGGGCGTGCAGCCGGGCCGTCCGCCAGACCGTTCTCGCGGTGATCGGGCCGTCCAGGACCACGATGAGGTCCAGGTCGCTGCGGCCCTCCTGGTAGTCGTCACCGCCCAGCGCGCCGAGCGAGCCGTGTGCCCACACGGCCACGGGGTCGAGGCCGCGGAGTTCGGTGCGGAAGCGGTCGAGGAGCCGGTCGGTCGCGTCGCTGCGAGTCATGCGCCCAGTCTGTGCACCTCACCGCACTCCGTACACCCGCTTCGCGTTGCCCGCCGCGATCAGTCCCGCGACCCGCTGCGCGTCGACCAGCGACCAGGCGCCCTCGGCCACCCAGGCGCCCAGCACCCGGGCGAGCGCCTCACGGAAGAGACGTGCGCCGACCACATGGAGTTCGGGCAGTCCATGGGCCCCGCTGGAGAACAGCAGCTTGCCGAAGGGGGCGAGCTCCAGGATCTCCGAGAGCACGGCCGCCGCCCGCGCGCCGGTACGCACGAGCGCGGCGCCCAGGTCGGCGTACACATGCGGGAAGACCCCGGCGAGGTGCGCCGCGTGGCGGTGGTACGGGTAGCCGTGCAGCAGCACCAGGTCGGTGCCGAGCCCGGCCGTGGCGCGGGCGAAGTCGGTGAGCAGGACGGGGTCGGTACGGTCGATGCGCAGGCCGGACTCGCCGAGCCCCGCATGCAGCTGGAGCGGGCGGCCGGAGGCGACGGCGATCCACAGCAGATGCCTGAGCAGAACCGGATCGCTCAGCGCGCCGCCCACCCGGCGGCCCGCCAGCCAGCGGCCCACGGCGCCGCGTACCTCTCCGGGTCCTGGCGGTTCGGGCGCGAGCGCCAGTCCGTGCCGTACGCCCGCCACCGAGGTGAAGGCCACCGCGGTCGCGGCGGCCCCGTGCACCGACTCGGCGAGGTTGGCGAGAAACGACTCGACGGTGCCGGAGGTGTCGGCGACCTGCTCGGCGAGGAGTTCGAGACGGACGATCTCATGGGCGTCGGCGGCCCCCGTGGAGGCCATCTCGCCGGGACCGGTCAGATCACCCGGCAGTCCGGTGTCGACCAGATACGTCGTGATGCCGCTCCCCCGCAGCAGCTTGCGTCCCGCCTCAAGGACGCCGAGCTCACGGCGGCGTGCCAGATAGCGGGCGGGCGCGCAGTGGGGTTCGAGACCCAGCAGAGGAGGGCACCAGCGGCGTACGGCGAAACCGGTCTGGGTGTCGAAGAACGTGGTGCCGGCGGCGGGCGGGCCCTCGCCGCGGGCCAGGTGGGCCTCGAAGGTGCCGAGGCCCAGCTCCGTCCGCAGTACGCCGTGGCAGTACTGGTCCACCAGCGACGGCGTTTCGATCATCCGGACCTCCCCCACGTGTGGCTCCGCCTTGTGCAGGGCCTAACGGGGGAGGTGCGTCGTCGGGTGCGGGTCCGCGCCTCTTACGGGCGCCCCTGACGGGGCTTGGGGCCGCCCACCTGGATGCCCGCCATGCGGGTCCACTCGTACGGTCCTGTCCTGACCCTGTTCGCGAAGTCGCCGTCGAAGGCCTCATGGACGGTGATGCCGGACTGCTTCACGGCTTCCTCGGCCAGGGCGTGGGTCGGGGCCACGAGGTCGCCCCACTCGCCGTCCTCCCCCACGAGAACGATCCGGGCACCCTTCTGCCCGAGATACGCGATCTGCCCCTCGGCTCCACCATGGGCCTCGGCGAAGGAGGAGATCTGCTTGACGAGCTTGCCCGTACGCCGCCCGCCGCCGTCAACCTGCTGAATATCTGCCATACCCAGATGCTACCGACGAGTAGCACCGTCAGGGGTGCGGGGAACGGCGCAATCCATGTGTTTTCAGGGACGCGGGGCGTCACCGCAAGAAGGGGTCCACCGCAACCGCCACGAACAGCAGCGAGACATACGTGATCGACCAGTGGAACAGCCGCATCTCCTTCAGCTTCGCCCCCACGGCCCCACCCTTGGCCCGCGACTGCAACCCATGGGCCTCCCAGAGCCAGAAGGCTCCGGTCACCACAGCCACCAGGGTGTAGAACCACCCCGTGTAGCCGAGCGGAGTGAGAAGCAGGGAGACGGCCACCATGGCCCAGCTGTAGAGGACGATCTGCCGCGCGACGACCTTGTTCGAGGCGACGACGGGCAGCATCGGCACGCCCACGCGCGCGTAGTCCTCCCGCACCTTCATGGACAGCGGCCAGTAGTGCGGCGGCGTCCAGAAGAACATGACGAGGAAGAGGATGACCGGGGCCCACGACATGGAGTTGGTGACGGCCGACCAGCCGATGAGTACGGGCAGACAGCCGGCGATCCCACCCCACACGATGTTCTGCGACGTACGCCGTTTGAGGATCATCGTGTAGACGACGACGTAGAAGAGGAGGGCTCCCAGCGACAGCCAGGCCGACAGCCAGTTGACGGTCAGGCCGAACAGCAGCGTGGAGACCACGGCGAGCGTGACGCCGAAGGCGAGGCACTCGCGGGGGCTCACCATGCCGGTGACGAGCGGGCGCTGCGACGTACGTTCCATGAGCGCGTCGATGTCACGGTCGATGTACATGTTCAGCGCGTTGGCGCCACCGGCGGAGAGGTAGCCGCCGAGGCAGGTGAGGAGCACCAGCTTCAGGTCGGGCACCCCCTGCTGCGCCAGGAACATCACGGGCACGGTGGTAATCAGCAGCAGTTCGATGATCCGCGGCTTGGTGAGAGCGACGAACGCCATGACCCGGGCCCCGAACGGCCGGTGGTTCGTGCCCTTGCTCGTCCCACCGGTTACTCCCGCTGGACGGGATTCGACGGCCGTCACGCACACCCCTGACAGAGACATCCCAGCGAGCCCCGGGTGTGAACTCCCGGTAAAGGCTCACGCGTACCACGCCACTGTAGACGTTGCCCAGACCCCGGCCTTCGCGGGGGTCAGGTCGTGTTGAAAGGGTCGCGCGAAGGACTGATCGGCTTCGGATTGAGCAGTCGGACGAGCGGCTCCGTATTCACTTGCCGAATACGGAACCCGCCGGTCGGGAGGCGGAAGAGGGCAAGTCCCGGCAGTCTGGAATGACTCGAAAGAATGCGCGTTGCCACGGGGGTAGGCTCGACAGCGAGCCGGTGGGCGCCGCGTGCACCGGCATTCGACATGTGCAACATGTGGAGAGGAGCCCTGACCCAGGGTGAGCACCAAGCCGACCACAACAGACATCGAGTGGACCGAATTGGACCAGCGGGCGGTCGACACCGCCCGCATCCTGGCCGCCGACGCCGTACAGAAGGTCGGCAACGGCCATCCGGGTACGGCGATGAGTCTGGCACCCGCCGCGTACACCCTCTTCCAGAAGGTGATGCGGCATGACCCGGCGGACGCCGACTGGACCGGGCGCGACCGTTTCGTGCTGTCCGCCGGCCATTCGTCCCTGACTCTCTACACGCAGCTGTACCTGGCCGGCTTCGGTCTGGAGCTGGACGACCTGAAGTCGTTCAGGACATGGGGTTCGAAGACCCCGGGACACCCCGAGTACGGGCACACCACCGGCGTGGAGACGACGACCGGGCCGCTCGGCCAGGGTGTCGCCAACGCGGTGGGCATGGCGATGGCCGCCCGTTACGAGCGTGGCCTGTTCGACCCGGAGGCGGCCCCCGGCACCTCCCCGTTCGACCACTTCGTCTTCGCGATCGCCGGTGACGGCTGCCTCCAGGAGGGCATCTCCGGCGAGGCGTCCTCGATGGCGGGCCACCAGAAGCTCGGCAACCTGGTCCTGCTGTGGGACGACAACCACATCTCGATCGAGGGCGACACCGAGACGGCCGTCTCCGAGGACACCCCCAAGCGGTACGAGGCCTACGGCTGGCACGTCCAGCGCGTGGAGCCGCAGGAGAACGGCGACCTCGACCCGGCCGCGCTGTACGCGGCGATCGAGGCCGCGAAGGCCGTCACGGACAAGCCGTCGTTCATCGCGATGCGCTCGATCATCGCCTGGCCCGCCCCGAACGCGCAGAACACCGAGGCCGCCCACGGCTCGGCGCTCGGCGACGACGAGGTCGCGGCCACCAAGCGGGTCCTCGGCTTCGACCCGGAGAAGTCCTTCGAGGTCGCCGACGAGGTGCTGGCGCACGCGCGCAAGGCGCTCGACCGCGGCCGTGAGGCCAAGGCCGAGTGGGAGAAGGGCTTCGCCGCGTGGCGGACCGCCAACCCGGAGCGCGCCGCCGAGTTCGACCGCATCGCCGCGGGCGAGCTGCCGGCCGGCTGGGAGGAGAAGCTCCCGGTCTTCGAGACGGGCAAGGGCGTCGCCACGCGTGCCGCGTCCGGCAAGGTCCTCCAGGCCCTCGGCGCGGTCATCCCCGAGCTGTGGGGCGGCTCGGCCGACCTCGCGGGCTCGAACAACACGACCATCGACAAGACGTCGTCGTTCCTCCCGGCGGACAACCCGCTCCCCGGGGCGGACCCGTACGGCCGCACGATCCACTTCGGTATCCGCGAGCACTCCATGGCCGCGGAGATGAACGGCATCGCGCTGCACGGCAACACCCGTATCTACGGCGGCACCTTCCTGGTGTTCTCCGACTACATGCGCAACGCCGTCCGCCTGTCCGCGCTGATGCACCTGCCGGTGACGTACGTGTGGACGCACGACTCCGTCGGGCTCGGCGAGGACGGCCCGACCCACCAGCCGGTCGAGCACCTGGCCTCGCTGCGCGCCATCCCCGGACTGAACGTCGTACGGCCGGCCGACGCCAACGAGACCGCGCTCGCGTGGCGCGAGATCCTGCGCCGCTACACCAAGGTCTTCGGCAAGGGCAATCCGCACGGTCTCGCGCTGACCCGCCAGGGTGTTCCGACGTACGAGGCCAACGAGGACGCGGCGAAGGGTGCCTACGTGCTCTTCGAGGCGGACGGCGGCGAGCCCGAGGTCATCCTGATCGCCACCGGTTCCGAGGTGCACGTGGCCGTCGAGGCACGTGAGCGGCTGCAGGCGGCGGGCACCCCGACGCGGGTCGTGTCCGTGCCGTGCGTGGAGTGGTTCGACGAGCAGGACCAGGGGTACCGGGACTCGGTGCTTCCCCCGTCCGTGAAGGCGCGGGTCGCGGTCGAGGCCGGTATCGGTCTGACCTGGCACCGCTTCGTCGGGGACGCGGGCCGCATCGTTTCCCTGGAGCACTTCGGTGCTTCGGCCGACGGCAAGGTCCTCTTCCAGGAGTTCGGCTTCACTGCCGAGAACGTGGCCGCCACAGCGCGGGAATCGATCGCCGCAGCCCAGCGCTGACGCTGACATACAACAGTAGGAGATGCATTTTCCATGACAGACGCACTGAAGCGCCTCTCCGAGGAAGGCGTCGCGATCTGGCTGGACGACCTGTCGCGCAAGCGGATCACGTCCGGCAACCTCGCCGAACTGATCGACCAGCAGCACGTCGTGGGCGTCACCACCAACCCGTCGATCTTCCAGAAGGCGATCTCGCAGGGCGACGGCTACGACCAGCAGCTCTCCGACCTCGCCGCCCGCAAGGTCACGGTCGAAGAGGCCATCCGCATGATCACGACGGCGGACGTCCGTGACGCCGCCGACATCCTGCGTCCGGTCTTCGACTCGACGCAGGGCCAGGACGGCCGGGTGTCGATCGAGGTCGACCCGCGTCTGGCGCACAACACCAAGTCGACCGTCGCCGAGGCCAAGCAGCTCGCCTGGCTCGTCGACCGGCCGAACACGCTCATCAAGATCCCGGCGACCAAGGCGGGCCTGCCCGCGATCACCGAGACGATCGCGCGGGGCATCAGCGTCAACGTCACGCTGATCTTCTCCCTTGAGCGCTACCGCGAGGTCATGGACGCGTACGTCACGGGCCTGGAGAAGGCCAAGGACGCCGGTCTCGACCTCTCCAAGATCCACTCGGTGGCGTCGTTCTTCGTGTCCCGCGTGGACACCGAGATCGACAAGCGCCTAGACGCCCTCGGCACCGACGAGGCCAAGGCCGCCCGCGGCAAGGTGGGCCTCGCCAACGCGCGCCTCGCCTACCAGGCGTACGAGGAGGTCTTCACCTCGGACCGCTGGGCGGCCCTGGACAAGGCGCAGGCCAACAAGCAGCGCGCGCTGTGGGCCTCGACCGGCGTCAAGGACCCGGCCTACAAGGACACCCTGTACGTCGACGACCTGGTCGCGCCGAACACGGTGAACACCATGCCGGAGGCGACCCTGTTCGCCGCCGAGGACCACGGCAGCATCACCGGCAACACCATCGCCGGTACGTACGAGCAGGCCCGCGCCGAGATCGACGCGGTCGAGAAGCTCGGGATCTCGTACGACGAGGTGGTCCAGCTGCTGGAGGACGAGGGCATCGAGAAGTTCGAAGGCGCCTGGAACGACCTGCTCAAGTCGACCGAGGCGGAACTCAAGCGCCTCGCCCCCTCGGAGGGCTGAAATCTTGTCAAGCAGCAATCCGCTGCGTGACCCGGCGGACCGACGGCTCCCGCGTATCGCGGGGCCGTCGGGCCTCGTCATCTTCGGGGTCACGGGCGATTTGTCCCGTAAAAAGCTCATGCCTGCTGTTTATGACCTTGCCAACCGCGGCCTGCTGCCGCCGGGCTTCTCCCTCGTCGGCTTCGCACGCCGCGAGTGGGCGAACGAGGACTTCGCCCAGGAGGTCCACGACGCCGTCAAGGAACACGCCCGTACGCCGTTCCGTGAGGAGGTCTGGCAGCAGCTCATCCAGGGGATGCGCTTCGTCCAGGGCACCTTCGACGACGACGACGCGTTCGAGCGGCTGCGCGAGACGATCGGTGAACTGGACAAGGCACAGGGCACGGGCGGCAACTTCGCCTTCTACCTGTCCGTGCCGCCGGGCGCGTTCCCGGTGGTCATCCAGCAGCTGAAGAAGCACGGTCTCGCCGACCAGACGGGCGGCTCCTGGCGGCGCGCGGTCATCGAGAAGCCCTTCGGCCACGACCTCAGGTCGGCCGAGGACCTGAACACCACCGTCGAAGAGGTCTTCGCCCCGGACCAGGTCTTCCGCATCGACCACTACCTGGGCAAGGAGACGGTCCAGAACATCCTGGCGCTGCGCTTCGCGAACCAGATGTTCGAGCCGGTCTGGAACCGGTCGTACGTCGACCACGTACAGATCACGATGGCCGAGGACATCGGCATCGGCGGCCGGGCCGGCTACTACGACGGCATCGGCGCCGCCCGTGACGTCATCCAGAACCACCTGCTCCAGCTGATGGCCCTCACGGCCATGGAGGAGCCCGCCTCCTTCGACGCGGACGCGCTCGCCGCCGAGAAGACCAAGGTGCTCGGCGCGGTGCGGCTGCCCCAGGACCTGGGCGAGAGCACGGTCCGCGGTCAGTACGCCGAGGGCTGGCAGGGCGGCGAGAAGGCCGTCGGCTACCTCCAGGAAGACGGTATCGACCCCAAGTCGAAGACCGACACGTACGCGGCCATCAAGGTGGAGGTCGACAACCGCCGCTGGGCGGGCGTCCCCTTCTATCTGCGCACCGGCAAGCGCCTCGGCCGGCGTGTCACCGAGATCGCGGTCGTCTTCCAGCGTGCCCCGCACTCCCCCTTCGACCACACGGCGACGGAGGAGCTGGGCCAGAACGCGATCGTCATCCGCGTCCAGCCCGACGAGGGCATCACGGTCCGCTTCGGCTCCAAGGTGCCCGGCACCTCCATGGAGATCCGGGACGTCTCGATGGACTTCGCGTACGGCGAGTCGTTCACGGAGTCGAGCCCCGAGGCGTACGAGAGGCTGATCCTCGACGTCCTCCTCGGCGACTCGAACCTCTTCCCGCGCACCGAGGAGGTCGAGCTGTCCTGGAAGATCCTCGACCCGATCGAGGAGTACTGGGACAAGCACGGCAAGCCCGCGCAGTACCAGTCGGGCACCTGGGGGCCCGTCGAGGCCGACGAAATGCTCAAGCGAGACGGACGGAGCTGGCGTCGGCCATGAAGATCGATCTCACGGACACCACGGCCAGCAAGATCAACAAGGCGCTCGTGAAGGGCCGCCGGGCCATCGGCACACCGGCCGTCGGCATGGTGCTCACCCTCGTCATCGTCACCGACGAGGAGAACGCCTACGACGCCCTGAAGGCCGCCAACGACGCCTCACTCGAACATCCCTCGCGCACCCTCGTCGTCATCAAGCGTGTCTCGCGCTCGCCCCGCGACCGCACGAAGTCGCGCCTGGACGCCGAGGTGCGGGTCGGCGCGGACGCGGGCACCGGCGAGACGGTGATCCTGCGGCTGTACGGCGAGGTCTCGGACCACGCCCAGTCCGTCGTCCTGCCCCTGCTGCTCCCCGACGCGCCGGTCGTCGTCTGGTGGTCGGTCGACGCGCCCCGCGATCCGGCGGGCGATCCGCTGGGCGCCCTGGGCCAGCGCCGGGTCACCGACAGCTACGCGGCGGAGAAGCCCGTCGAGGAGCTGCGGGGCCGCGCCGAGAGCTACGAGCCGGGCGACACCGACCTGGCATGGGCCCGGATCACCCCGTGGCGTTCCATGCTGGCCGCCGCCCTCGACCAGGTCGACTGCGAGGTCGTCTCCGTCGAGGTGGCTGGCGAGGAGGCCAACCCGAGCGTCGAGCTGCTCGCCATGTGGCTGGCCGACCGGCTCCACGTGCACGTGCGCCGTGCCGTGTCCGCGGGCCCCGGTCTGACCCAGGTCCGCCTGGAGACGACCGGTGGCCCCATCACCCTGCACCGGTCGGACGGCTCCATGGCCACCCTGGCCCTGCCCGGCCAGCCGGACCGCGCGGTGGCGCTCAAGCGCCGCGAGACGTCCGAGCTGCTCGCGGAGGAGCTGCGCCGGCTCGACCCGGACGACACGTACGCGTCCGCGCTGCGGTTCGGGGTGGACCGGCTGGGCGGCATCCAGTCGCCCTCGCAGCGGCCCGAGGCGTCCACCTGGACCCCGGGGGAACTCCCGGTCCGCCCGGTGCACGACACCCCGGAACCGGCCACGAAGCCGGCAGGGGCCGTGGCCGGGACAGGAACGGGCGAGGGAGAGTCAGGGCGCCCCACCCCCGCCCAGATGCCTCCGGTCAAGAAGGCGGACCCGCAGTGAGCACTCCTCAACTGGTCGTCCACCGCGACAAGGAACTGATGGCCCAGGCCGCCGCGGCCCGGCTCATCACGAAGGTCGTGGACGCGCAGGCCTCGCGCGGTCACGCCTCGGTCGTGCTGACCGGTGGCCGCAACGGCAACGGCCTGCTGGCCGCGCTCGCGGCGGCGCCCGCCCGGGACGCCGTCGACTGGAGCCGGCTCGACCTGTGGTGGGGCGACGAGCGGTTCCTGCCCGAGGGCGACCCCGAGCGGAACGTCACCCAGGCCCGCGAGGCACTCCTCGACTCGGTACCACTGGACCCGAAGCGCGTGCATGCCATGCCCGCGTCGGACGGTCCCTGGGGCGCGGACGTGGACGCGGCGGCGGAGGCCTACGCGTCCGAACTCGCGTCGGCCGCCGGGCCGGAGAACCACGCTCCTGTCCCGTCCTTCGACGTGCTGATGCTCGGCGTCGGGCCGGACACGCACGTGGCGTCGCTGTTCCCGGAGCTTCCCGCTGTCCGCGAGAGGGAGCGGACGGTCGTGGGTGTGCGCGGTGCGCCGAAGCCGCCGCCCGTCCGTGTCACCCTCACGCTGCCCGCGATCCGGGCGGCGCGGGAGGTGTGGCTGCTCGCGGCGGGCGAGGACAAGGCGGAGGCGGCGGCGATCGCGCTCTCGGGCGCGGGCGAGATCCAGGCGCCGGCGGCGGGCGCGCAGGGCCGCGGCCGCACGCTGTGGCTCCTGGACGCGGCGGCCGCGTCCCAGCTCCCACGCGCGCTGTATCCGCCGGCTTCACCCTGACGGATGGGGAAGGGGGCGGCAGGGGCTTTCTTTCGCCCCCGCACCCCCTTTGCGCAGTTCCCCGCGCCCCCAGGGGGTTTTCAGGGGCGCGGGGAACTGCGCAGACGGGGGCGAGGGGGCGCAGCCCCCATCCGTGGACGGGAACGGGTAGGGGCGGCGGGGGCGAGAAAAGCCCGTTACTTCACCGACCCCGCCATGACCCCCTGCACGAAGTGCCTCTGAAAAGCGAAGAAGACAACCACCGGCACCACCAGGGACAAGAACGCCCCCGGCGCGAGCACATCGATATTGCTCCCGAACTGCCTTATCTGTGACTGCAGTTCAACAGTCAACGGCTGCGCGGAACTATCCGCGAAGAGCAGCGCGACCAGCATGTCGTTCCAGACCCAGAGGAACTGGAAGATGGCAAGACTGGCAAGCGCCGGCCGCCCCACCGGCAGCACGAGCCGGGTGAAGATCCGCCACTCCCCACCACCGTCCATCCGCGCGGCCTCCAGCATCTCCTTCGGCATCTCCGCGAAGTAGTTCCGAAGAAGGAAGATCGCGAACGGCAAACCGTACGACACGTGGAAAAGGATGACCCCGGGAATCGTGCCGAAAAGACCCAGCTGCCCGAAGAGTTTGGCCACGGGCAGCAACCCGATCTGCACGGGCACCACCAACAGCGCGACGACGACCAGGAAGACGGTGTCCCGCCCCGGGAAGTCCAGCCACGCGAACGCGTACCCCGCGAGCGCGGCGATGACGACGACGAGGAACGTGGTCGGCACCGAGATCAGCACGGTGTTCCAGAACGCCCGCGTCATCCCCGAGTTGCCCAGCAGCGCCGAGTAGTTGTCGAAGGACAGCTGACGGGGACTCGTCAGCACGGTCCACCAGCCGCCCGTCGCGGTGTCCTGGGCGGACCGCAGCGACGACAGGAACAGCCCGGCGAGCGGGGTGAGCCAGACCAGGCCGATCACCACCAGGAACGCCTGGACCAGGCTGTTGCCGAGCCCCCGCCTGAGCGCGTTCATCGTTGACTCCCTCGGAAGCGGCGGACGTTGAAGACCATGGCGGGGATCACAAGGAGCAGGAGCAGCACCCCGAGCGCACTGCCGAGGCCCTGGTTGTTGCCGCCGCCGAAGGACACCAGCCACATCTGGGTGGCGAGCACGGTGGCGTCCTCCTGCACGGGCCCCGGCGCGATGATGTAGACGAGGTCGAAGACCTTCATCACGTTGATCACCAGGGTCACGAAGACCACGGTGAGGACGGGCCCGAGCAGCGGCACGGTGATCCGGCGGAAGATCTGCCACTCGTTCGCGCCGTCCATCCGGGCCGCCTCCAGCGCGTCACGCGGCAGCGCGGCGAGCCCGGCCCCGATCAGCACCATGGCGAAGCCGGTCCAGATCCACAGGTACGCGCCGATGATGGCGGGCGTGACGAGCGCGGGTCCCAGCCAGGAGATGCCCTCGTACGGCGGGGCGAAGTTCGAGCCGGGCAGCCGCACGGTGTACGCGCCCTGGTCGAGGCCCTCGAAGCGGAAGGAGCCGTCGGCCGCGGTGGTGGCGCTCGCGACGGTCTTCCCGTCGCGGACCGCCTCGACGCCCATCCCCGGCAGCCCGCTCTCGGCCGTGTCGACCTCGCCCTGCTTCCCTCCCCCGCCGCGGGTGAAGTCCAGGTAGACGACACCGCGCAGTTCGTCGGCCGCCGCCTTCCGCGCCGCCGCCGGGTACGCGGGCCGCGCGTCCCCGGGCAGGTCGTCGGCGCGCACGCCGACCAGCCCGAGCCCGACGGTGTCCCCCGGGGACGCACCGGCGGTCGTACCGTACGAGCCGTCGGCGCCCTTCGTGAGGCCCTGGCCCTCGCGGGCGCGGGCGGTCGGGTAGGACGACTCGCCCTTGAACACGTCGTGCACGGAGACGACGGCGGCGTTCAGGACGCCCTTCTCGGGGTCCTCGTCGTAGGCGAGGCGGAAGATGATGCCCGCCGCGAGGAAGGAGACGGCCATCGGCATGAAGAGCAGGAGCTTGAAAGCCGTCGCCCAGCGCACCTTTTCGACCAGCACGGCGAGGACGAGGCCGAGTCCGGTGAGCAGGGTGGGCGCGATGACGACCCAGATGGCGGTGTTCCGGACGGCCTTGACGGTGGCGGGGTCGTGGAACATCTCGCTGTAGTTGTCGCCGCCGACGAACCGGTCGCCGGAGGCGTCGAAGAAGCTGCGGCCCACGGAGAACAGCACGGGATAGACGACGAGCGCGCCGAGCAGGAGCAGCGCGGGGAGGACGAACGCGAGGGCGACGATACGGGCCCGGCGGCGCGCACGCCGTCTGCGGTCGCGGTCGGCCTGCGCGGCGGGCGGTGGACCCGCCTGTGTCGGGTCCTTCAGCTCTCTCGAACCAGTGGCGGTCATGGCGATCAGTCCTGGTACGCCTTGGCGGCGGCCTTCTCCAGCGCCGCGCCGGTCGCCTTCGGGTCGGACGGGTCGCGCAGGAAGTCCTGGAGGATTTTCCACTCGCCCGCGCCCTTGGTGCCGCCGAACGCGGCCGGGGCCTGGTCCGACATGTCGAAGCGGACCGAATCACCGGCGTCCACCAGGGACTTGGCGGTCTCGCGGGTGATGTCGTCGCCGTAGGAGGCGAGGTCGAGTTCCTTGTTCGGGGAGAGGAAACCGCCGACCTCGGCCCAGACCGCGGACGCCTCGGGGGTGGCGAGGTACTCCAGGAACGCCATGGCGGCCTTCGGGCTCCTGCCGTCCTTCAGGACGACCGCCGCGTCGCCGCCGCTGACCACGGGCGCCTTGCCGTCGCCGACCGCGGGGAAGGGGAAGAAGTCCGCGTCCTCTCCGATCTTCCTGCCGAACTGGTCCTTGGCGACACCGGCCACGAAGTCTCCCTCGTAGACCATGCCCGCGGCGGGTTCGGGTCCGAAGACCTTCTCGACGGAGCCGGGGAAGTCGGTGTTCAGGGCGCCCTTCTGGCCGCCGGCTATCAGCTCCTTGTCCTTGAAGAGCTTGCCGAGGGTGGTGAGGGCGTCGACCACGGTCGGGTCGGTCCACTTGATCTCGTGGGCGGCGAGGGCGTCGTACTTCTCGGGACCCGCCTGCGAGAGATAGACGTTCTCGAACCAGTCGGTGAGGGTCCAGCCGTCCTGTCCGGCGACGGAGAAGGCCGCGAGGCCCGACTCGGAGACGGTCCGCCCGGCATCCAGCATCTCGTCGTACGTCGTCGGCGTCTCGACGCCCGCCTCGTCGAGGGCGTCGGGGCTGTACCAGACGGTCGACTTGTGGGCGGCCTTGAAGTAGAGGCCGTACAGCGTGCCGTCGACGCTGCCGTAGTCCTTCCACACGTCCGCGTAGTCGGCGTCGACGGACTTCTGGGCGGTCCTGGAGAGCGGCTTGAGCCAGCCCTCCTTCGCGAACTGCTGGAGGACGCCGACCTGCGGGACCATCACCACGTCGGGGGCGTTGCCGCCCTCGATCTTGCTGCCGACGACCGTGGAGACGTTGTCGCCGGTGGAGGTGAATCGGGTCTTGGCGCCGGTCTTCTCGGTGAACGCGTCCAGGACCTGCTGGAAGTTCTTCTGCTCGCTGCCGGACCAGACCCCGGCCACGTTGATCGTCTGGCCGCTGAGCGGCTTGTCGCCGCCGCCCGCCGAGACGGGACCGCCGCCGCCGCACGCGGTGGCACCGAGGGACAGGGCGAGGGCGGTGCAGCTCGCGAGCAGGGTGGTACGTCGTCGCATCATCGTCGATGTTCCTTCGTGAGAGCGCGTGAGATTCGGTACTTGAGGAGTTGTCGGCCGGTGCGGCCGGTTCAGGGGTCGGGGCAGTCGCCGATCCACCAGGCGGCCGTCGAGCCGGGCAGGACGCCGGGCGCGCAGGGGCCGCTGGACAGCAGCGGGGTGCCGGCGACCGGCGCGGGCATCGGCGTCGTACCGAAGTTGACGGCGCACAGCAGGCCGTCGCCTCGGACGAATCCGAGGACGCCGGGCGGGGTGTCCAGCCAGCGCAGCGGACCCTCGCCCAACTGGGGCATCCCGGCGCGCAGTTGCAGTCCGTCGCGGTAGAGGTGCCAGAAGGAGCGGGTGTCGGCGAGGGCACGGTCGGTGGCGTACTCCGCGAAGTAGGCGGGCTGCGGCAGCCACGGCTTGGCGCTCTCGGTTCCGGTGGTGAAGCCGAACGGTGAGGCGTGCCCCGACCACGGCAGCGGCACCCGGCAGCCGTCGCGGACCCGGGCCCGGCTGCCGGTACGGCGGTAGATCGGGTCGGTGAGCACGTCGTCCGGCAGATCGACGACCTCGGGCAGCCCCAGCTCCTCGCCCTGGTAGATGTACGCGGCTCCGGGCAGCGCCAGCATCAGCAGCGCGGCGGCGCGGGCGCGGGCGGCGCCCAGACCGCTGCCCTCGGCGCCCAGTTCGCCGTAGCGGGTGACCGTGCGGACCTGGTCGTGGTTGTTGAGGACCCAGGTGACCGTCGAGCCGGTGCCCGCGATGTCCTGCATGGCCTCCGAGATGACCTTGCGGAAGGCGTCGGCGTTCCAGGACGCGCTGAGCAGGTCGAAGAAGAAGGCCTGGTGCAGCTCGTCGTGGCGTACGTAGTGGGCGTGTTCGCGGGCGGAGGGCACGGAGACCTCACCGACGAGCAGCCGCTCCCGGCCGTCGCGGGCGGTGTACTCCTCGCACACCGACCGCCAGTGCCGCCAGACGCCGTGCACCTCGGGCTGGTTCCAGGCGAGCGGGTTGACCGAGTCCCGGGTGCGGGCGTCGGCCATGGGGTCGGGCGAGTCGGGCAGATCGGGGTGCTTGTAGAGGCCGGCGGCGACGTCGACGCGGAAGCCGTCCACGCCCCGGTCGAGCCAGAAGCGCAGCACGTGGTCGAAGTGGGCGCCGACCTCGGGGTTGCGCCAGTTCAGGTCGGGCTGCTCGGGCGTGAACATGTGCAGGTACCACTGGCCGGGCGTGCCGTCCCGCTCGGTGACCCGGCTCCAGGCGGGGCCGCCGAACATGGCGTGCCAGTTGTTGGGCGGCTCCGCCCCGCCGGGGCCGAGGCCGTCGGCGAAGTGGAAGCGGGCGCGGGCCTCGCCGCCCGGTGCCTCGGTGAGTGCCTGCCGGAACCAGGGGTGCTCGCTGGAGCAGTGGTTGGGGACTATGTCGAGGAGCACCTTGATGCCGAGCCGCCGGGCGTCCGTCATCAGCCGGTCGAACTCGCCGAGGTCGCCGAAGAGCGGGTCGACGTCGCAGTGGTCGGCCACGTCGTAGCCGTGGTCCTGCTGCGGTGAGGGGTAGAAGGGGCTCAGCCAGATCCCGTCGACCCCGAGCTTCTTCAGGTACGGCAGTCCGGCGCGTACCCCGGCGAGATCGCCGATGCCGTTCCCGGTGCTGTCGAGGAAGCTGCGGACGTAGACCTGGTAGATCACTGCGTCGCGCCACCAGCGGTGCATGTCGATCGTCACCCGTTGACCTGTCTGTGCGTGCCTCCGGTTATACATGCATGTTAAGTAGCGATGTCGGACGAGTGTCAATGATCAGGCGCGTACGTCCCGCACGTTGGGGTTGCATATCCATACTTTTCAGCCCACCGAGCGGCAGATGAGACAGCCCCGTTACTTAACATGTAAGTATGATCTGCCGAAATACGCGGCGCGGAGAGGCGGTCGGATCAGCCCCGGCGGGAGATGTCCGCCAGCTCGCGCGCGAGGCGCCGCACCGCGGCCTCGGGCGTCTGGTGCCCGGTCATCGCGTCGTGCGCCACGGCCTGCACGGCCAGGCTGACCTGGTCGTAGCGCGGACTCTTCGGGCGCGGCGCCGCCGCGAGGACGCTCGCGCGGAGCGTCGGCAGATAGGGGAACCGCCGGATCAGCTCCGGGTCCTCGTACAGCGCGGCCCGCACGGGCGGCAGCGCGCCCTCGGTGAGCACCTGACGCTGGGTCCGCTCGCTCGTGAGGTAGGCGATGAGCCGGGCGGCGGAGTCGGGGTGCCGGGCGTGGGCGCCGACGGCGAGATTCGAGCCGCCGAGCACGCTCGCGCCCGGTCCGTCGGGTCCTGGCAGCGGCACCGCGCCGATCTTCCCGGCGACCGGCGAGCCCTTGGCGGAGGCACCGACATAGGCGTACGGCCAGTTGCGCAGGAAGAGGAGGCGGCCGTCCTGGAAGGCCTTCTTGGACTCCTCCTCCTTGTACGTCAGCGCCTTCCTCGGGATCCAGCCGTCGCGTACGCCGCGGGCCAGGAACCCGATGCCCTCACGCGCCGCCGCCGAGTTGACGGTGACACGTTCTCCCTCGTCGCCGAGGATGGTGCCGCCCGCCGAGTAGACCGCCTCGGCCGCGTTCACCGTGAGCCCCTCGTAGGGCAGGAACTGGCCGGCGTAGCCGTCGAGTCCGTACTTCGGAGCGATGCTTCTCGCCTGTTTCTCCAGCTCGGCCCAGGTGCGCGGCGGAGCGACGCCCTCCTTGTCCAGGAGGTCCTTGCGGTAGAGGAGCAGTCCCGCGTTGGTGACGTAGGGGACGGCGTACAGCCGTCCGTCGTAGGTCGCGGTGTCCACGACCGGTGGCAGGAAGCCGTCGAGCGGGAAGCGGCCCGCGGGCAGCGGGGAGATCCAGCCCGCTGCGGCGAACTCCGAGGTCCAGGCGACATCGATGTTCAGGACGTCGAAGCGGCCCCGGCCACCGCCGCGCAGGTCGGTGGCCATCTGCGCGTGGGTCTCGTCGGCGGAGTCCGGAAGTTCGACCAGGGTGACCCGCTCGCCGGGGTGGGCGCGGTTCCAGCCGTCGAGCAGCGGCCCCAGATAGCCGGTGAGATCCCCGGCGGTGGCCAGTGTGAGCGGACCCCGGCCCTCGCCGCGCGCCCCGTCGGCCCGGGCACCCGAGGCGACGTAACCGGTCAGAACCACCACCACGACCAGGAGCCCCCTACCGGCGGCATGTATCCACCGCATAGGTTCCTCCCTGGTGCACCCGGCTGCCGGGCACCTTCGCCCGGAGTCAGAGGCCATGTATACCCGTTAGGTATGGGCGATACTAGGGCCCGCGACACATCGGCCCCCTGACGCGCGGGCCCGCGGCACCTCACGAGGACCTACGGCGGAGGAAGGGGAGAGCACGAGTGCGGCTGCCCCTCCTGGCCCTGCTGGCGCGCGGCCCGGCCCACGGCTACGAGCTCAAGCAGGACCTTGAGCAACTGCTGGGCTCCGCGTACCCTCAGCCGAACGTCGGCCAGATCTATGTGACCCTCGGCCGCCTTGAGAAGTCGGGACTGATCGAGGGCGAGGAAGTCGAGCAGTCGAGCCGGCCCAACAAGAAGATCTACCACCTCACCGACGCCGGACGTGAAGCACTGCGCGCCTGGTACGAGGAGACGGCGGACGAGCCGCGCGTACGGGACGAGTTCTTCATGAAACTCGCCCTGGCACCGCGGACCGGACTGGCCGACCAGATCGCCCTGATCAACAAACAACGGCGCGAGTACCTGAACACCATGCGCAATCTGTCGAAGCTCGCCGCGGCCGAGAGCCGGGACAACCGCATCTCCCAGCTGCTCATCGAGGGCGCCATGCTGCATCTGCAGGCCGACCTCGACTGGCTGGAACGCTGCCAGGAGGAGCTGGAATGAACCGCACCGCTCCCCGTGCCGCCGCTCCTTCGCCGCACGTTGGGGACACCCCGCTCCTGCGGGCCGAGGGCCTGGTCAAGACCCACTACGGCGAGGGCGCTCCCGCACACGCCGTACGGGGCGTGAACCTCTCCGTACGGCAGGGCGAGTTCGTGGCCGTCACAGGTCCCTCGGGCGCCGGGAAGTCGACGCTGCTGCATCTGCTCGGCGGGCTCCAGCGTCCGGGTTCCGGCAGCCTCTGGCTGGACGGCGAGTGCACCGACGCCTACAGCGAGGCGCGCTGGGCGGTCGAGCGCAGGCGCCGTATCGGCATCGTCTTCCAGTTCTTCAACCTGGTCTCGAACCTGTCGGTCGCCGACAACGTCGAGCTGCCCGCCCTGCTCGCCGGCCTCTCCCCCCGGCAGGCGCGCGCCGAGCGTGAGCTGCTCCTCGACGAGCTGGGCCTCGCGGGCAAGGAGCGCAGCATGCCGGGCGAGCTGTCGGGCGGCGAGCAGCAGCGGGTCGCGCTGGCCCGCGCGCTGGTCAACCATCCGCGGCTGCTGCTGGCCGACGAGCCCGCGGGCAGCCTCGACAGCAAGGGCACCCGCGAGGTGACCCGGCTGCTGTCCCGGTTCCACCAGCGCGGCCAGACGATCGTGCTGGTCACGCATGACGCACGGCTCGCGAGCGCCGCGGACCGGGTGATCAGCTTCTTCGACGGCCGGATCGCCGACGACGCGGTACTCGACACCGCGCCCGCCCGCGGCACCGGGATATCCGGCGTGCTGGAACTGAGGGACTGAGCGGCGTGCACGAGCTTCTGCCGCAGGCTCCCGGCCACGTCGTGTCCCGCGTCTCCTGTTCCTGCCGCGTCCACGGGCCGAGGGGCTGAGGCGGCGTGCGTGCCACCCTGCGCTGGGCGCACGCCGATCTGCGCTCGCATCGCGGCGAGGCGCTGTTCATCGTGCTCGCCACCGCCGGGATCGTCGCCTCGCTGCTGCTGGCCACGGCACTGTTCGGCTACGCGACCAACCCCTGGCAGCGGGTCTTCACCCAGTCGCAGGGCGCGCACGTGTGGATCCACACCGGCCCCTCCGCCGACGCGGCCGGGCTCACCGAGCTGGACGGTGTCGCGTCCGTCGCCGGCCCGTACCCCACCGCCGCCGCGACCCTCGCCTCGCGCGGCACCCGCGCCTCGGTAGAGCTGCGCGGCACCGTGGACCGGCCGAGGCCCGGCCGCCCGCTGCTCACCTCCGGCCGCTGGCTCGACTCCGGCGTCCCGGACGGAGTGGTGCTGGAGAGCGGCCTCGCACGGGCGCTGTGGGCCGAACCCGGGGACACCCTCACCGTGCCCGGCGCCACTCGGACCCTCACCGTCCTGGGCATCGCGGACAGTGCCGAGCCCCGCTACCGCCCCGGCGAGCGGCCGGGCCTCGTCTGGGCGCTCCCCGCCGTCGTGCGGAGCACCGACGGGCGTGGCGGCCAGGTGACCGGGCTGCGGCTGACCGACCCCGACGACACGGACTACGCCGTCCAGCGCGCCGTCACCCTCCTCGGCGCCAAGGCCGTCACCGACGTCTCCCACTGGCAGCGGGCCCGGGCCGAGGCGCAGGGCGGCAACCGGCTGCTCGGCCAGGTCCTCGGCCTGTTCGGCCTGGCGGCCCTGCTGGCCGCCGCGCTGGCCGTGCACGGGGCGATCGGCACCCGGATCCGCGGTCATCTGCGGGACATCTCGGTCCTGAAGGCGATCGGTTTCACCCCGGCCCAGGTGGTACGGATCTTCCTGCTCCAGCATGTGGCGTTCGCGCTCCTCGGGGCCGTGCTCGCCGCGACCCTCATGCAGGCCCTGGGCAGCCGGACACCGGGGCGCCTCGGGGACGCGGTCGGCGTGTGGCAGGGCCTGCCGGGGCACACGCCCGCGCTCCTGGGCGTACCCCTGGCGGCGGTGCTGTTCATCGCCGCGACGACCGGGCTCGCGGCCTGGCGCGCCGGACAGGTGCCTCCGGTGCCGGGGCTGCGAGCCGCGGCACCGCTCGGCGGCGGTCTTTCCGGTCTGTCACGCGGGGCGCTCGGACTGCGGCTGCCGTCGGCGCTGGTCCTGGGCTCGCACAAGGCGTTCACGGGCCGGCCGCGCTCGCTGGTGGCGGTGGCCCGGCTGGCGCTGCCGCTGCTGCTGATCGTCGTGGCCATGAGCGCCTGGACCACCATCGACCGCCTCCAGCACAGCCCGGACCGGATCGGATCGGCCTCGCGGCCGCGCTCACCGTACGGGCCGACGCGTCCCTGACCGATCAGGACGTACGGGCCCTGCTGGCCCGCGATCCCCAGGTCGCCGCGGTCCATCCAGGCGTCGAGGTGGCCGCGCTGGTCCCGGGCCAGACGGGCACGATCGCGTTGCGCGGGCTCGGCACCCGCGAGGACCCCTATCCGTTCGCGCTGGCCGAGGGCCGCCCCGCGCGCGGCCCCGACGAGGCGGTGGCCGGCCAGGGGCTGCTCGACCTGCTGGACGTACGGGTCGGGGACTGGGTGCGGATGACGGTCGGCGCGCAGCCGCAGATCCTGCACATCGTGGGGCGCAGCATCGAGCCGGAGAACGGCGGCCGGGTCATCTCCACCTCGCTCGACACCCTCCGCGAGAACGACCCGGGGCTCGAAGCGGCGCTCTACCAGCTCCAGCTGCGTCCCGGCGCCGACCCGCACCGGGTGGGCGCCGAGCTGACCGGGGCCGCGCACGGCGCTCTCAGCGCGCATGCCGTGCCGAACCCGGCGGACGGGCTCTCGCCGTTGCGCGGGGTCGTCGTGGGGCTCATCGCCGTGCTGGCCCTGATCGGCCTCATCGAACTGCTCACCGCGATCGGCGGGGCGGTCCGCGAGGGTGAGCGGGATCTGCCGGCGCTGAAGGCGATCGGGCTGACCCCGCGGCAGATCACCGCGATCACGGTGACGGCCACGGGGTGCACGGCGCTGGCCGCGGTCGTCGTCGGTACGGCGCTGGGGGTGCCGCTGGCGCACTGGCTGATCGACGCCCAGGGCAGGTCGAGCGGCATCGGCGCCGGGATCGCCCAGGGCCCCTCCCCCGTCTTCCTGCTCCTCTTCGCCACAGCCGCCGTCCTGGGCGCCGCCGCGCTCGCCGCACTCCCCGCGTCCCGCTCGGCCCACCGCCGCCTCGCGGACACACTGAGCGCGGTGGCCTGAGCGGCCCGGCGGGAGCCGGAGCGCAGCCCCGGCTCTTGAGGGGCGCGGGGAACTGCGCGGCCAGCCCTCACCGACCCGCACTACATGTCCGGCCCAAGCCCCCCCCAGGGGCGCGAGGAACTGCGCGGCCAACCCCCACCGAACCGCAGGTGAGGGGTCGGCCCGCTCCTGGTGCTAGCCGCGCCCGCGCAGCGACCGGTACCGGCTCACGAGGGCCTTCGTGGACTCGTCCAGGCCAGGAACGTCAGCCCCCTCCGTGAGCGCCGGCTCGACCCGCTTGGCGAGGACCTTGCCGAGTTCGACCCCCCACTGGTCGAAGGAGTCGATGTGCCAGATCGCCCCCTGTACGAACACCTTGTGCTCGTACAGCGCGATCAGCTGGCCGAGAACCGAAGGCGTCAACTCGCGCGCGAGGATCGTCGTCGTCGGGTGATTGCCCGCGAACGTCTTGTGCGCCACCAGCTCCTCGGACACCCCCTCCGCCCGCACCTCCTCCGGCGTCTTGCCGAACGCCAGCGCCTGCGTCTGCGCGAAGAAGTTGGCCATCAGCAGATCGTGCTGGGCCTTGAGCCCGTCGCTCAGCTCGGCGACCGGCTCGGCGAAGCCGATGAAGTCCGCCGGGATGACCTTCGTGCCCTGGTGGATCAACTGGTAGTAGGCGTGCTGCCCGTTGGTCCCGGGCGTCCCCCACACCACCGGCCCGGTCTGCCACTCCACCGGCTGCCCGTCACGGTCCACGGACTTGCCGTTGGACTCCATGTCCAACTGCTGCAGGTACGCAGTGAACTTGGACAGGTAGTGCGAGTACGGCAGCACCGCGTGCGACTGCGCGTCGAAGAAGTTGCCGTACCAGACACCCAACAGGCCGAGCAGCAACGGCACGTTGGACTCGGCGGGCGCCGTGCGGAAGTGCTCGTCGACCAGGTGGAAGCCGTCGAGCAGCTCCCGGAAGCGCTCCGGGCCGATCGCGGTCATCAGGGAAAGTCCGATCGCGGAGTCGAACGAGTACCGCCCGCCGACCCAGTCCCAGAACTCGAACATGTTGGCCGTGTCGATGCCGAAGTCCGCGACCTTCTCCGCGTTCGTCGACAGCGCCACGAAGTGCTTGGCGACGGCTTCCTGACCGGCCTTCAGCTCGGTCAGCAGCCAGTCGCGCGCCGAGGTCGCGTTGGTGATCGTCTCGATGGTGGTGAAGGTCTTCGAGGCGATGATGAACAGCGTCTCGGCCGGGTCCAGGTCGCGTACGGCCTCGTGCAGGTCCGCCCCGTCGACGTTCGACACGAACCGGACCGTCAGATCCCGGTCGGTGTAGGCGCGCAGCGCGTCGTACGCCATCGCCGGGCCCAGGTCGGAGCCGCCGATGCCGATGTTGACCACGTTCTTGATGCGCCTGCCGGTGTGCCCGGTCCACTCGCCCGAGCGGACGCGCTCGGCGAAGCCGGACATCTTGTCGAGGACCGCGTGCACGGCCGGTACGACGTTCTCGCCGTCGACCTCCACGACCGCGTCACGCGGAGCGCGCAGCGCGGTGTGCAGGACCGCCCGGTCCTCGGTGACGTTGATCCGCTCACCGCGGAACATCGCGTCGCGCAGACCGGACACGTCCGTCGCCGCGGCCAGCTCACGCAGCAGCCGCAGCGTCTCGTCGGTGACCAGGTGCTTGGAGTAGTCGACGTGCAGATCGCCCACCTGGAGCGTGTATGCGGCGCCGCGTCCCGGGTTCCGCTCGAACAGCTCGCGCAGGTGCGCCTGCGCGAGTTCCTCCCGGTGCTCCGCCAGAGCGGTCCACTCGGGCGTCTTGTTGAGCCTGGTACGGCTTTCTGCGTTCATCTCGGACTTCCGCCTCTTTCCTGCCAGTGCTGCGTACCTTGCCCCGCTACCGGTCCCAACCTAATTGATCAGGGTGACGCGGGCTGTCGTCCCGCCGTCGTCCGGCCCAACAACAGATACGTGCGGTTCACTCAGAGGTGTCAGTACGGCGACGGAGAAGCCGAGCAACCCCGGGCGTACGAAAAATACGCCGCGAAAAAAGACCGTCCGGCACGAGACACGACCGGCCGGACACCTCTCGGTGTCCGGCCGGCTCGCAACTCCTGGATCTCGCGCCGCTCCTGGGATGCGCGTCGCTCCTAGATCTCGCCCCGCAGTTTGGCGAGCGCCTCGGCGAGGATCGCCTCGCCGTCCGCGTCGCTGCGCCGCTCCCGTACGTACGCGAGGTGCGTCTTGTACGGCTCGGTGCGCGGCGGCGCCGGCGGATTGTCCCGGTCCTGTCCGGCGGGAAAGCCACAGCGGGGGCAGTCCCAGGTGTCGGGGACCTGCGCGTCGCTGGCGAAGCTGGGCTGCGTCTCGTGCCCGTTGGAGCACCAGAAGGAGATGCGCAGCCGGGGCGCGGACTCGCCGCGCTCGGCCTCGCCCATCGGCCCCGCCCCGACCCGGCTTCCTCGGATCGCGTTGCCACTTGCCACGGTCGTAACTCCCTGCGTGATGGTGCCGCGAAGCGAGTCGGCGTGACGCTTCGCTGCGGGCGCCTCAGTCTACGTAAGGCCCAACGCGCGTCCAGTGATAGGAGTTACACCCCGCGCACAGACGCAAGGCCCCATGATAGGCCGCGCCTGCGGGCGCGTACCGGACATGGGGCCTTACGTGCGGAAAGTGCTTGCGTAATGTGCGTTCGTGCTGCGGTGCCGGTGTCGGCCGGTGGTCAGTTGTTGACCTTCATCAGGATGCCCAGCACCACGATGGAGGCGAACCACAGCAGGCCGACCACCAAGGTGATGCGGTCGAGGTTGCGCTCGGCGACCGAGGAACCGCCGACGGACGACTGCATGCCGCCGCCGAACATGTCGGACAGACCGCCGCCCTTCCCCTTGTGCATCAGCACCAGCAGCATCAGCAACAGGCTGAAGACGATCAGGGCGATCGAGAACCCCATAACCACGGCTGGACCAACTTCCTCGGACTTGGACGGACGACTCTTGGACGGACGACGGGGGCCGGTGCTTCGGGTACGAAGCCGCCCGGCCCCCGCAAGGGTACGACGTAACGCCGCTACGGCATACTCGCAGCTCGGCGCTTCACATCCGGAGCGCGGTCTACTGGTCGCGGAACCGGACGATCTTGACGAAGTCCTCGGCGTCCAGTGCCGCGCCACCGACCAGCGCGCCGTCGATGTCGGGCTTCGCCATGATCTCCGCGACGTTGCCGGACTTCACCGAGCCGCCGTACTGGATCCGGACGGCGTCGGCCACTTCCTGCGAGTACAGCTCGGCGACCTTGCCGCGGATCGCCGCGCAGACCTCCTGGGCGTCGTCGGCGCCGCAGACCTTGCCGGTGCCGATGGCCCAGACGGGCTCGTACGCGATGACGATCGACTCGGCCTGCTCGGCGGGGAGGTCCTGGAGACCGCCCTCGACCTGGCTGAGCGTGTGCGTGACGTGGTTGCCCGCCTCGCGGACGTCCAGCTCCTCACCGACGCACAGGATCGGGGTGAGACCGTGCTTGTACGCGGCCTTCACCTTGGCGTTGACGATCTCGTCGGTCTCGGCGTGGTACTGGCGGCGCTCGGAGTGGCCGATCGCCACGTACGTGCACTTGAGCTTGGCCAGCATCGAGCCGGCGATCTCGCCGGTATAGGCGCCGGAGTCGTGCGCCGAGATGTCCTGGGCGCCGTACTTGATCTTGAGCTTGTCGCCGTCGACCAGGGTCTGTACCGAGCGCAGGTCCGTGAAGGGCGGCAGGACCGCGACCTCACAGGCGTCGTAGTCCTTGTCGGCCAGGGCGAAGGCAAGCTTCTGGACATGGGCGATGGCCTCAAGGTGGTTGAGGTTCATCTTCCAGTTGCCCGCCATCAGCGGCGTGCGAGTGGTCATACGGGGTCAGTCCTCCAGTGCGGCGAGACCGGGGAGCGTCTTGCCCTCAAGGTATTCGAGGGAGGCGCCGCCACCGGTGGAGATGTGGCCGAACGCGTTCTCGTCGAAGCCCAGGATGCGGACGGCCGCGGCGGAGTCGCCGCCGCCGACGACCGTGAAGGCCTGGGAGTCGAGCAGGGCCTGGGCGACCGCCTTGGTGCCCTCGGCGTAGTCGGGGTGCTCGAAGACGCCCATCGGACCGTTCCAGAACACGGTGGCCGCGTCGGCGAGCTTCGAGGCGTACAGGGCGCCGGTCTCGGGACCGATGTCCAGGCCCATCCGGTCCGCCGGGATGGCGTCCGCGGCGACGGTGGCAGGGTCGGACGGCGCCTTCGTCTTCAGGTCGGGGAAGCCGGCCGCGACCACCACGTCGACGGGGACGACCAGCTCGACGCCGTTCTTCTCGGCGCGCTCGACGTACTCCTTGACGGTGGGCAGCTGGTCGTCCTGGACCAGGGAGGCGCCGATCTCGTAGCCCTTGGCCTTGAGGAAGGTGAAGGCCATGCCGCCGCCGATGAGCAGCCGGTCGGCCTTGCCGAGCAGCTCGTCGATGACGGCGAGCTTGTCGGAGACCTTGGAGCCGCCGAGGGCGACCACGTAGGGGCGCCGGACGTCCTCGGTGAGCTTCTTCAGGACGCCGACCTCGGTGGCGATGAGGTGTCCGGCGTAGTGCGGCAGCCGGGCCGGGAGGTCGAAGACCGAGGCGTGCTTGCGGTGCACGGCACCGAAACCGTCGCCTACGTAGACATCGGCCAGGGCCGCCAACCGATCGGCGAACTCGCCGCGCTCGGTGTCGTCCTTGGACGTCTCGCCGGCGTTGAAGCGCAGGTTCTCGACGACCGCCACCTGGCCGGGCTGCAGCCCGTTCACGGCGTCGTGGGCGGCCGGTCCGACGGTGTCCTGCGCGAACGCGACGGGCGCGCCGAGGAGCTCACCGAGTCGCTCGGCGGCGGGCAGCAGCGAGAAGGCGGGGTCCGGGGTGCCCTTGGGGCGGCCCAGGTGCGAGGCGACGATCACCTTGGCACCGGCCTCGGCGAGGGCCTTGACGGTCGGCAGGACGGCGCGGATGCGGCCGTCGTCGGTGATGAGGCCGTCGGCCAGCGGCACGTTCAGGTCGGCGCGCACGAAGACCCGCTTGCCGTCGACCCCTTCGGAGAGAAGTTCGTCGATCGTCTTCATAAGTGGACTCCTAGGGAGGGCTCTTTTGTCCGAGAGAGGGCTGATCACTCCGAGCGGGCCGGCCGCTCAGCACGTGCGACAGGGCCCGGGGTGCGCGGCTCTGCGCTGCCCGGGCCCTGTGCTCACACGAGGTGCCTTGCTTCTTGGACCTAGAGCTGTTCGCCGACGAAGACCGTGAGGTCGACGAGGCGGTTGGAGTAGCCCCACTCGTTGTCGTACCAGCCGAGGATCTTCACCGACGTGCCGTCCTGGACCATGGTCAGGGAGGAGTCGAAGGTGCAGGAGGCCGGGTCGCCGACGATGTCGGAGGAGACGATCGGGTCCTCGGTGTAGGTCAGGTAGCCCTTGAGGTCACCGTCGTCGGAGGCCTTCTTGAACGCGGCGTTGACCTCGTCCTTGGTGACCTCTCGCTGCAGGGTGACGACCAGGTCGGTCGCGGAGCCGGTCGGGACCGGGACGCGCATCGCGATGCCGTCGAGCTTGCCCTTGAGCTGCGGGAGGACCAGCGCGGTGGCCTTGGCGGCACCCGTGGTGGTCGGGATGATGTTCTCGGCGGCGGCGCGGGCGCGGCGCAGGTCCGAGTGCGGGAAGTCCAGGATCCGCTGGTCGTTCGTGTACGCGTGGACCGTCGTCATCAGACCCTTGACGATGCCGAAGTTCTCGTCGAGGACCTTGGCCATCGGCGCCACACAGTTGGTGGTGCAGGAGGCGTTGGAGATGACGTGGTGGTTGGCCGCGTCGTACTTGTCCTGGTTGACGCCCATCACGATGGTGATGTCCTCGTCCTTGGCCGGAGCCGAGATGAGGACCTTCTTGGCGCCGCCCGCGATGTGCTTCTCGGCGTCGGCCTTCTTGGTGAAGATGCCGGTCGACTCGATGACGATGTCGACGCCGAGGTCGCCCCACGGGATGTCGGCGGGGTTGCGCTCCGACAGCACCTTGATGGTGCGCCCGTCGACGGTGATCGTGTCGGCGGTGTGCGACACCTCGGCCTTGAGACGGCCCAGAATGGTGTCGTACTTGAGCAGATGTGCGGTGGTCGCGGTGTCACCAAGGTCGTTGACAGCCACGATCTCGATGTCTGCACCCTGCTCCAGCAGCGCGCGGAAGTAGTTACGACCGATGCGGCCAAAGCCGTTGATGCCTACGCGGATCGTCACGAACCGATCTCCTCGTTAGGTACGCCGGTTGTTGACGCCGGCGAGTTGTATGGGATGTCCCCGACCGCCTACGACCCTACCTCCCTGAGGCTCCCGGGGTGACATCGAGATGCCCCATACACGGCAGGGCGGCCCGTACCCACCAGTAGGGGTACGGACCGCCCCGGGGATCGATGCCCCCTTCGGGCCGGGTCAGCCGCGCAGGGCGGCCAGTGCCTTGCCCAGCAGGGCCGTGCGGTCGGCCGCCGAGGTGACGTGCTCCAGGCCGAAACCGAACAGCACGGTGTCACGGGTGGTGACCGCGCCGTACGTCTTGAAGAGCTCGCCGGACAGGCCCCAGTCCTGGACGACCGCGGGACTGCCCGCGGGCGGCCCGGCGACCTTCCAGGCGCCGAGGGACGTCTCGAAACCGTCGGTCGCGCCGGCCGTGCCGCCGATCACGACGGAGGCGTTGTCGGCGAGCACTCCGTGCCCGCCTGAACCCGGGTCGGTGATGTAGCTGACCGACACCTCCACGGTCTTCCCGGCGTACGCGGACAGGTCGAACTCGACCTGCTGCCAGCCCGCGGAGGCCCCGGTGAAGCTGTTCCAGGAGCCGCTCGTACCGGTCGGGGCGCACGCGGTCGCGCCCCGGGTCAGATAACGCGCGAGGGCGGGGTGACCTTGCATGAAGAACCCGGCCTCGCACTCGGCGGGAACGGCCGTGCCGGTGGCGCCGCCCTTGTCGGGGAGTGTGGTCCAGTCGTCGGCCCCGGCCGTGTGCGCCTCAAGCACCGCGTGGTCGTACCCCTCCTCGGTGTCCCACAGGAGCCGGGTGCGCAGGGCGGGCGCGTCGGCCGCGCTCACCCCGGTGAGGTCGATGGTGCGGGTGAGCCGGTTCCAGGCGTAGTCGGTGTGCGTGACGGCCGCCATGGAAGCGCCCTCGTACGGACCGTACGGGTTGACCGTGCCGGGGTACGTCCCGGCGCCCGCGCTGGCGAACTGCGGGAAGCGCGCGACCGGCAGGGTGTCCGAGGTGACGCTGTAGGCGCCCGCCGCGTTCAGCGGGTTGCCGGGCGTGTCGCCGAGCGGTCCCCCGGCGCCCGCGAGCTTCCCCGAGCCGGTGAAGGCGCCGGCGTCCGGAGTCGTCGTACGGGAGTAGGCGCCCAGGTAGTACTGGCTGAAGTCGTTCGTCAGGGCGCCCGGCAGCGCGACCTGGCCGCCCGCCTGCTCGCCCGCCTCGATCAGCTTGCCGCCCTCGTTGAGGTAGGCGCGCAGCTGCAGCTGGGTGGTGTACCCGGGGCGGTCGGCACCGGTGTGGTGGACGACGGTCCCGAAGTGGCTCAGCACCCCGAGCGCGTCGGGCGCGCCCTGGGTGGTGACGTCCCAGACGACGGCCTTGCGGCCGTTGGCCTTCAGGGCGTCGACGTAGAGCTGGGCCTTGGTAGCGGCTGCCCCCTCTTCGGCGATCACCAGCGTGTCGGCGCGGGGCCGTGCGGCGACGGTGTACGTGAAGTGCGTGCCGGAGGTGGGCTTTCCACTCCGTGTCCTACCCGTGAACCAGACCTCGACCTTGTCGCCCGGAGCCCCGTCCCGGACCTTCGCGCGGTACTCGTCGAAGTAGAGGTTGTCCTCGCCGCCGTAGGTCTCGCCGCCCTTCCAGGCCCTGAGGTCCTGGTCCTTCGTACGGCCGTTGTTGACGCGGTACTTCAGTTCCTTGTCGCGTACGGACTTGCGCGCGACGACCGAGATCTCCTGGTCGGCGCCGCGGGAGTACGAGGTGGCGAAGGGGGCCGGGGTGAAGTCGGGGGCGTCGATGCCGACCGAGGACTTCGGCCGGTCGGGCCTGGCCGCCGCCTCGGCGACGGAGAGCGCGAACGGAATGTTCTTGACGAACTCTTCCTGGATCAGCTTCTCGTCGTCCGGGAAGGTGAAGACCGACGCGCAGTCCGCCGCGTTCCAGGCGTCGTCCGGGTAGAGGTTCGACACGGTCTGGCAGGTCGACATCTCAGGGGTGTACATCGCCGTGCCGTTGACGTTGGACGCGTGTCCGTCGGCCTCGCCGTTGGTCGTGTAGAGCTCGGAGGAGACCTGCGGGCGGTAGCCGGGGATCGCCGAGTTCTCGGGGGTCCCGGCGAGGGACTTGTAGAGCACGTCGTCGGGGCTCGGCGTCGCCACCTGCCAGCCGACTCCGTAGAGGAGCAGTTCGGCAGCGGAGTGGTAGTTGATGCCGTACTCGAAGCCGATGCGCTTCTCGAAGGCGTCGATCGCCTTGGTCTCGGGCTCGGAACCAGGGCTCGCGCCGCGGTAGGTCTGGCTGGTCGGATACGGCGAGGACCCCTCGTCGTCGTATCCCCACTTGTAGGCGAAGTTGCGGTTGAGGTCGACGCCGTCACCGACGGTCAGGGCGCCGTCGCCGTTGACGTCCCGAAGGTTCTTACGCCACTGACGGTCGCCCTCGGCCTCGAACGTCCAGTCGTAGCCGTCCGGGTTGGCGGACAGCACGAACCACAGCTCGGTGGAGTCCACGAGCTTGGTGACGCGCTGGTCCTTGCCGTAGTTGTCCAGGTAGTGGTGGAGCAGGCGCCGGGTCATCTCGGGCGTGATCCACTCACGGGCGTGCTGGTTGGACATGTACAGCACGGAGGGCTTGGCGCCGTCCTTGGTCTTCTTGGCGCCCTTGGAGAGCTTGACGGCCAGGATGTCCTGCCCCTGGAGGGTCTTGCCGATGGAGACGACCTTCGTCAGGTTCGGGTTCTGCTGTCCCGTCCTGACGATCTCCTCCTTGAGGTTGCCGGCGCCGCTGTACGGCCGGAAGACGCCGTCCCCCGCGGCGGCCACACGCGCGCGTGCCTTGGCCGAGAGCTTGTGCTCGGCGAGGTCGACGCCCTTGTCCTCCAACTGGTCGGCCTGCTTGTCGGTGAGGTAGACCTCGACGTTGGCCGTGCCCTTCTGCGGTACGCGTTCACTCAGCTCGTGGCCGTCCTGGCCTGCCGCGAGAAGCAGGGGTACCTGCTCCTTCGTGACGTCCGCGCGGAACACCTTGACCTCGTCCGCGCCCGGGTCGGCCGCGGCGCCGGGTTCCGCCTGCGCCATGGGTGCGACGGCCACTCCGCTGAGCAGGAGTGCGCCGGCAGCGAGGATCGATCTCGCTCTTCGTCTCATGAGCCCCCCTTGCAGTAGTCCGCCGGTGCGGCGAACAGATGCCAGGCTTATGACAGTCCATGGTCAAGTCAAGAGCACGCCACGCCCACGACACGACGACACGATTAGCCCAAACAGGGCTGCGCGGGGGTAGTTGGGGGCGCCCTCCCGGCGGAGGGGGTTGGCATGGGCGGGCTGTCGAGCGCGGACCACAGGGGGCGGTTGCCCGCGCCGTTCTCCGCGCCCCTGGGTGAGTGAGGGCTCGCGCAGAGTGTCGGATGCGGGCCACAGGGATTGCCCGCGCCGTTCCCCGCGCCCCTGGGTGAGTGGGGCTTACGGTCGCCTGCCGGGTGAGCGAGCCATGATGACCGCCTCGGCCCCCGACCCACCCAGGGGCGCGGGGAACGGCGCAACCAGCACAGAGCGACCGAAACCCGACAACGTACCCGAGCCCTCACCCACCCCAGGGGCGCGGGGAACTGCGCGCTCAGCCCGGAACAACCGACGGCCGAACACAAACCCGAACCCCCGGCACCCCAGGGGCGCGGGGAACGGCGCAACCAGCCGAGGCACCCCCTCCCCCCGAGGGCCGACCGGGTCGTCACCCCACCAGGTCGTCACCCCACCAGGTTGTCGGCCATCTCCTCGCTGAGGGTGGACTCCGTACCCGGAACACCGAGATCCTGCGCCCGCTTGTCCGCCATCGCGAGAAGCCGCCGAATACGCCCCGCCACGGCATCCTTCGTCAGCGGCGGCTCCGCAAGCGCCCCCAACTCCTCCAGCGAGGCCTGCTTGTGCTCCATCCTCAACCGCCCAGCAGCCGCGAGATGCTCAGGAACCTCGTCCGCGAGAATCTCCAGAGCCCGCTGCACCCGCGCCCCCGCGGCAACCGCGGCCCGAGCCGACCGCCGAAGATTCGCGTCGTCGAAGTTGGCGAGACGATTCGCCGTGGCACGAACCTCACGCCGCATCCGCCGCTCCTCCCACGCCAGCACCGAATCGTGCGCCCCGAGCCGGGTCAGCAGCGCCCCGATGGCGTCCCCGTCACGCACGACGACCCGGTCCACACCCCGCACCTCACGGGCCTTCGCCGCGATCGACAGCCGCCGGGCCGCCCCGACCAGCGCGAGCGCCGCCTCCGGCCCCGGGCAGGTCACCTCCAGCGAGGACGAGCGCCCGGGCTCGGTGAGCGAGCCGTGCGCCAGGAAGGCCCCGCGCCAGGCCGCCTCGGCGTCGCAGGTGGCCCCCGAGACCACCTGCGGCGGCAGCCCCCGGATCGGGCGCCCACGGCCGTCCACGAGCCCCGTCTGGCGGGCCAGCTGATCACCGCCCGCGACCACCCGGACGACGTAACGGGAGCCGCGGCGCAACCCGCCCGGCGCCATCACGATCAGCTCGGAACTGTGTCCGAAGATCTCAAGAATGTCCCGCTTCAGCCGTCGCGCCGCCATCGCGGTGTCCAGCTCCGCCTCGATCACGATCCGGCCACTCACCAGGTGAAGGCCGCCCGCGAACCGCAGGATGGCGGAGACCTCCGCCTTTCTGCAGCAGGTCCGGGTGACGGGAAGCCGGGAGATCTCGTCCTTCACCGCTGCCGTCATCGCCATGGGCCGATCCTTCCATGCATCCGAAAAATACGGTCGTACGCGGCGGCCAACAGCTCCGGATCGTGCCTCGGAGTCCCGTCGGTCCTGGCCACCGGCGCCAGCTCGACCGCCGCGCCGAACCGCTTGGCGGCGTCGGCGAGTATCTCGCGGTCGGGCACGGCGGCCTCGTCGGCCAACACCACGTCCAGGGCGAGTTTAGGGGCGTGTCGTCCCAAAACCTCCAAATGACGCTGCGGGGAGAAGCCGGCAGTTTCTCCCGGTTGCGGAGCGAGGTTCAGCGGGAGGACCCGGCGCGCCTTCGTCTCGGTGAGGGCGTCGAGCAGCTCGGGCACGAGCAGATGCGGGATCACGGAGGAGAACCAGGAGCCGGGACCGAGGACCACCCAGTCCGCGTCGAGGACCGCGGCGACGGCCTCCGGGACCGCCGGCGGGTCGCGCGGCACGAGGTGCACGGACTGCACCTCACCGGGGGTGAGCGCCACGGTCGCCTGCCCCCGTACGGTGTCGACGTCCTCGGGCCGGTCCGGGTCGTGGCCCTTGACCAGCGCCTGGAGCTCCAGGGGTACGGCGGACATGGGCAGCACCCTGCCGTGCGCGCCGAGCAGCCTGCCGACCAGGTCGAGCGCCTGGACGTGGTCGCCGAGCTGCTCCCACAGGGCGACGATCAGCAGATTGCCGACCGCGTGCTCGTGCAGTTCGCCCTGGGACTGGAAGCGGTGCTGGATGACCCGGGCCCACGTCTGGCCCCATTCGTCGTCGCCGCACAGCGCGGCCAGCGCCTTGCGCAGGTCACCGGGCGGAAGTACGCCCAGCTCGTCACGGAGACGGCCGCTGGAGCCGCCGTCGTCCGCGACCGTGACGACGGCGGTGAGGTCGCCGGTGATGCGGCGCAGGGCGGCGAGCGAGGCGGACAGGCCCATGCCCCCGCCCAGCGCGACGACCTTGGGCTGGGCACCGCGGCGGCGCGGCTTGGCGCCGCGGGCCTCGGCGGGCTTGGCGGGCTTGGCACCGCGGGCGTCGACGGGCCTGCCGCCGGGCCCGTCGATACCGCGCCCGTCGATACCGCCCCGCCGCAGCCGCTCCAGCCGCAGAGAACGTCGTGTCATTCGCGGCCCATGTCCCGGTGGACGACGACCGTCTCCACTCCCTCGGACACCAGGCGGGCCGCGAGCTTCTCCGACATGGCGACGGAGCGGTGCTTGCCGCCGGTGCAGCCGACCGCGATGGTCACATAGCGCTTGCCCTCACGGCGGTAGCCGGTCTGGATGAGGCGCAGCAGTTCGGCGTACCGGTCCAGGAACTCCTTGGCGCCGGGCTGGTTGAAGACGTACGCCGCCACCTCCTCGTTGAGGCCGGTGTACTGGCGCAGCTCCGGGACCCAGTGCGGGTTGGGCAGGAACCGCATGTCCACGACCAGGTCGGCGTCGACCGGCAGGCCGTACTTGAAGCCGAAGGACATGACGGTGGCCCGCAGCTCGGGCTCCTCCTCCCCGGCGAACTGGGCGTCCATCTTGGCGCGCAACTCGTGCACGTTCAGGCTGGAGGTGTCGATCACCAGGTCGGCGTCGCCGCGCAGCTCGCGCAGCAGTTCGCGCTCGGCGGCGATGCCGTCGACGATGCGGCCGTCGCCCTGGAGCGGGTGCGGCCGGCGCACTCCCTCGAAGCGGCGCACCAGGGCGTCGTCCGAGGACTCCAGGAAGACGATCCGCCGGGTGACGTGCTTGGTCTCCAGGTCGGCGAGGGACTCGCGCAGGTTGTCGAAGAAGCGGCGGCCGCGGACGTCGACGACGACCGCGATCCTCGCCACGTTCCCCTGCGAGCGGGCGCCGAGCTCCACCATGGTGGGGATCAGCGCGGGCGGCAGGTTGTCGACGACGAACCAGCCCAGGTCCTCCAGACACTTGGCGGCGGTGGACCGGCCCGCACCCGACATCCCCGAGATGATCACCAGCTCCGGGATGGCCGCCTCGGGGACGCCTGCCTTCTCGATGGTCGTGCCCGTGTCCACTTCCGCTCCGTCTTTCTGTTCTGCTCCGGCTTTCTGTTCCGCTCCGTCTTTCTGCTCTGCTCCGTCGGCTTCACCGGCCGTGTCGGCCGCCGCCGTCCGCTGCAGCCGATTTTCGCGTGCTTCCTTGTGCGATGCCTCGGTCTCAGCTGTGTGCGATACGTCTGTTCCGGCGTCCGTCGTGCGCGGCGCCACCGGTTCTTCCTGCTCGTTCTCGGTCATCTTTCCTGCCCCCGTCGCTCGTCCGAGGCGCCCGCGGACACGGGCTCCTCTGCGACACCCGCCGTCGTTTCGGGTGCCGCGTCCTCCACGTGATCCTCGTCTTCCATGATCTCTCCAGTCGCGGTGTTCACGGCGGGAGCCGCCGGGGCCGCCTGAGCGAAGGCCACGGCGATCGACTCGGCCGTCTTACGGCCTATGCCGGGAACCTCGCAGATCTGGTCGATTGTCGCGGATCGCAGCTTTTTCACCGAACCGAAATGCTTGATCAATGCCTGCTTGCGCGTCTCACCCAGGCCCGGCACGTCGTCGAGCGGGCTCGCCCTGAAGCGCCGCGCCCGCTTGGCGCGCTGGTAGGTGATCGCGAAGCGGTGCGCCTCGTCGCGCACACGCTGAAGAAGATAGAGCCCTTCGCTGGTACGTGGCAGTACCACCGGGTCGTCGTCGCCGGGCAGCCAGACCTCTTCGAGGCGCTTGGCCAGGCCGCAGACGGCGATGTCGTCGATGCCCAGCTCGTCCAGGGCCCGCTGGGCAGCCGCGACCTGCGGCTTGCCGCCGTCGACGACGACCAGCTGCGGCGGGTACGCGAAACGCTTGGGCCGCCCGTCCTCCTCGGTGAGAGTGGCCTCGCCGTCCGCCCACTCGCCGGTCTTCTCCTTCTCTCCGAGGTACCGCCTGAAGCGGCGGGTGATCACCTCGTGCATGGAGCGGACGTCGTCCTGGCCCTCGAAGCCCTTGATCTGGAAGCGGCGGTACTCGCTCTTGCGGCTCAGCCCGTCCTCGAAGACGACCATCGACGCCACGACGTCGTCGCCCTGGAGGTGCGAGATGTCGTAGCACTCGACCCGCAGGGGCACGCTGTCCAGACCGAGGGCCTCGGCGATCTCCTCCAGCGCGCGTGAGCGGGTCGTCAGGTCGGAGGCACGCTTGGTCTTGTGGAGAGCGAGCGAATGGAGGGCGTTGCGCTGAACCGTCTCCATGAGGGCCTTCTTGTCGCCGCGCTGCGGGATCCGCAGCGAGACGTTCGACCCCCGCCGCTCGGTGAGCCACTCCTGGACGGGCTCCACGGGGTCGGGCAGCGCCGGGACAAGTACCTCCTTCGGTACGGAGTCACCGGTCTCCTCCCCGTACAGCTGCTGCAGCGCGTGCTCGACCAGGTCGCCCGTGGTGACCGCCTCGACCTTGTCGGTGACCCAGCCGCGCTGGCCGCGCACCCGGCCGCCGCGTACGTGGAAGATCTGCACGGCGGCTTCCAGCTCGTCCTCGGCCAGGGCGATCAGGTCGGCGTCGGTCGCGTCGGCGAGCACGACGGCGCTCTTCTCCATGGCCTTCTTGAGGGCCCCGATGTCGTCGCGCAGGCGGCCTGCCCGCTCGTACTCCATGTCCTCGGCGGCGTCCGCCATCTGCCGCTCCAGACGGCGGATGTACGTGCCCGTGCGGCCGGTCATGAAGTCGCTGAACTCGTCGGCGAGTTCGCGGTGCTCCTCGGGCGAGACCCGTCCGACGCAGGGGGCTGAGCACTTGCCGATGTAACCGAGCAGACAGGGGCGGCCCGTCCGCTCGGCGTTCCTGAACACGCCCGCGGAGCACGTCCGGACGGGGAAGACGCGCAGCAGCAGGTCCACGGTGTCGCGGATCGCCCACGCGTGCCCGTAGGGACCGAAGTAGCGCACGCCCTTCTTCTTCTGGCCGCGCATCACCTGCACACGCGGAAACCGCTCGTTCATGGTGACCGCGAGGTAGGGGTAACTCTTGTCGTCGCGGTACTTCACGTTGAACCGGGGGTCGTACTCCTTGATCCAGGAGTACTCCAGCTGGAGCGCCTCGACCTCCGTGGACACCACGGTCCACTCCACCGACGCGGCCGTGGTGACCATCGTGCGCGTACGCGGGTGCAGGTTGGAGAGGTCCTGGAAGTAGCTGGCCAGGCGCTGGCGCAGGCTCTTCGCCTTCCCGACGTAGATCACCCGGCGGTGCTCGTCGCGGAATCTGTAGACCCCTGGCGAGTCGGGGATCTGTCCCGGCTTGGGGCGGTAGCTGGAGGGGTCGGCCATGTCTCACACCCTACTGGCGGGGTGTGACAGCGCGACGGCCCGCCGTCCCCGGCCGGGCCCGATCCGGACCGCTCAGGGCCCCGATCCGGCCAGGTCCGGCCCCGGAGGTCGCCGCCCGGCATGCCCCGGTCAACGCGTCACAGCCGGCCCGTCGGCACCCCTTCCCGCCCCCTCGACCGGCCGATGCCGCAGCCGCCCGAGTGCACGCCGCCGCGGCCCGCACCCAACACCCCCGGGGGCGTGGACGGTTACGGCTGGCGGGAGGTGGGCAATTGAGGTGGACCGGAACCTGTTTCGGTGGCCGGCCGTGACGACACGAGGACAATTCGGGGCAATGCTCGTAGCAGTGCAGATGCAGGTGGATCCACCGCCCCGGACAAGGGCGTCGGGTCGATGACCGAAGGGCTGCGGAAGATGCGACAGACACGGATCGAGAAATCACGGCGGTCGGTCCGGGTCCGCCCGTACCAGGACGAGGAGCAGTTCGGCGACAGCCTGCTGTCCGGCCTCGATCCCCGCGACCCCGACATCGTGCGCGCCAAGCGCCTGCGGTCGACGCAGCCCGGCGGAGGCCCCCGCCCCTGAGCCCGACGGCCACCCCGCCGTCACGAAGCACGAGGACGGCCCGGAGCACACGCGTGTCATCAGGTCCAGGACGCATACGCGTCGGACCCTCACCGCCCGTGCTCCGGGCCGCCGCATGGTGCGGGCAGGACCTCCGGGCCATCTCCTGATGGCCCCTCGGCATCACCGCCGGCCTTGAGCCACCGCTCGGCCCGACGTCCGCCCGGCCTCCACCCGTTCGCCGCGTGTCCGCGCCCGCACGTCCGCGCCCGAAAGCGCCGGTGAGAACGCCGGTGGCAACGCCGGTGACAGCGAAGTTGCGTATCAGGTGTTGTCCGGGCCTGGTCAACAGGCTTCAATGCGGGATTAC
This sequence comes from Streptomyces sp. NPDC087844, assembly GCF_044742785.1. Taxonomy (NCBI): domain Bacteria; kingdom Bacillati; phylum Actinomycetota; class Actinomycetes; order Kitasatosporales; family Streptomycetaceae; genus Streptomyces; species Streptomyces sp. NPDC087844. Next base: position 197,009 of record NZ_JBIUVD010000003.1, read on the forward strand.
TTGGGCCGGGAACCACGGCGTACACATGTGACCGTCCCCCGTACGCCGACCGGGGCGGCCCCTTCGAGCAGTGCGAACTGCCCGACCAGCCGTTGTGAGCTTCGCAAGACGAGCTTCAGAAGAAGGGCCCCTGCATGCGGCACGGCACACAGCACGCGGACGTGGACGTCGTCGCGGCGGAACTGGACACGGCTCTGCGGACCGGCCCCTTCCATGTCGCGCTGCGCGCCGCGATCACCGCTCGTGGACTGCCGCTGCAGCGCGTACAGCACCATCTGACGCGGTACGGGGTCAAGGTCGGTGTGACGAGCCTGAGCTACTGGCAGCAGGGCGCCCGGCGTCCCCAGCGGGCCGAGTCCCTGCGGGCCGTGCGCGCTCTGGAGGAGATACTCCAGTTGCCGGACGAGTCGCTGATCCGCCTGCTCGCGGCGGCCGACGAGCACGCCGCAGCGGAACGCCCTTCGGCCCGCTCGTACCGCTCACTGGTCGAGGCCTCCGGAGCCCTGGAGAAGCTGCTGGCCGAGCTCGACTCACCGCTCGACGGCGGGCTGCTCGCCATCGGCCAGCACGAACGGGTACGGATCGGCGCCCGCCGTGAGCTGGTGGGACGCGACTCCCAGCACATCGTGCGCGCCCACAAGGACGGCGTCGACCGCTATGTGGCCGTCCACCACGGCGATCCCGGCTGCGCGCCGGAGCGCATGACCGTGCACGCCCTGGAGAACTGCCGCACCGGGCGTGTGCTCCGGCACCACGAGACCGGCGTGCTCGTGGCCGAGCTCCTCTTCGACACGCTGCTGCGGGCGGGCGACACCTTCCTGTTCCGCTACGGCGTCGAGGACGGCACAGCCGGCGCGTCCGGCGAGTACGTCCGCGGGTTCGGCTTCTCCGGCGGGCAGTACGCCCTTGAGGTGCGGTTCGCGGAGGGGACGCTGCCCGTGCGCTGCCACCGGTTCGCCCAGCATTCGGCGGCGGCGCCCCGCAGCGGCCGTAAGGAACTGGCCCTCAGCGGCCACCACCGCTCGGTCCACATGGTGGAGCAGCGGGTGCGGTCGGGACTCGTGGGAATCGGCTGGGACTGGGAGTGATCAGCTGAGGCCGGGGGCGGAGGCGGGGGTTGGGTCGGGGGCGGGGCCTGGGCCTGGCCCTGGGTCGCACGTAAACGCTTGCGCAAACGTTTACGTGCCCCTTCGGATGGGGTAATTTCGCGGGCGACAGCCGGTTGTGAACGCAGCGGGGAGTACAGCATGGCGACGATGGTCGATGTGGCCCGGCATGCGGGCGTATCCGTCGCGACGGTCTCGCACGTGCTCAACGACACGCGCCCGGTGCTCCCGCACACGCGCCAAGCCGTCCTCGACGCCATCGAGGCGCTCGGCTACACCCCGAACGGCCTGGCCAGATCCCTGGTCACCGCGCGCACCCGGTCCATCGGGCTCGCGGTGTCGGCGATCAGCAACCCCTACTTCACGGAGATCCTCCAGGGTGTGGAGGCGAGCGCCCTGGAGCACGGCTACAGCCTGTTGATCGCGGATCCGCACGACGACCCGGTTCACGAGCGCAAGGTGGTCCAGCTTCTGCACGAGCGGCGCGTGGACGGCATGATCGTCGCGCCCTCAGCGGACCCGCAGGATCTGATCGGCTACCTCGGGCGGCACGGCGTACCGACGGTGTTCCTGGACCGGCTGGTCGACGACGTCCCGGCGCCCGGTCTCACGTTCGACCAGGTGTCCGCGGAGAACACCGAGCCGGTCACGCACCTGGTCACCCATCTCGCCGAACTGGGCCACCGCAGGATCGGCCTGGTCGCGGGCCTCGCGGGCCTCAGCACGACGAGCGAGCGGATCACGGGTTACCGGCTCGGCCTGGCGTACGCGGGACTCGCCTACGAGGAGCGGCTCGTGATCCCCGGCAACTCGGAGGCGGGGGGCGCCGAGCGGGCGACGGCGACCCTGCTGTCCCTCCCGGCGCCGCCGACGGCGCTCGTCACCGCCAACAACGCGATGACCATCGGTGCGCTGCGGGCCGTCCGCGCGCGGGGTCTGTCCGTACCCGGCGATCTGGCCCTGTGCTGCTTCGACGACTTCTCCTGGGCGGACCTCTTCTCGCCCCGGCTCACCGCGATCTCCCAGCCCAGCAAGGAGATCGGGGCCCAGGCCGTGCGGCTGCTGCTGGAACGGCTGGACTCCCCCGGCCGGCCCGCCCGTACGGTCCGGCTGCCCTCCGCCTTCGTACACCGCACCTCGTGCGGTTGCCCCGAGAAAGGAACCGACTCGTGATCGTCGTCGCCGGTGAGGCCCTGATCGACCTGGTGCCCAGTGAGTCGGGCGCGCTCGCCGCACTCGCCCCCCGCCGCGGCGGCGGCCCGTACAACACGGCGGTCGCGCTGGGCCGGCTCGGCTCCCGCACGGCCTTCTGCTCCCGGATCTCGACCGACGCCTTCGGTGCGGCCCTGGTCGGCGGGCTGCGCGAAGCGGGCGTCGACGTGTCGTCCGTGCAACGGGGCACCGAACCCACGACCCTCGCCGTCGCGTCCATCGCCGCGGACGGCTCGGCCGGGTACTCCTTCTATGTCGAGGGCACCGCGGACCGGTTGTTCTCGACCCCCGCCCGACTTCCCGAAGGGACGCGGGCGGTGTCCTTCGGTACCTGTTCGCTCGTCCTGGAACCGGGTGCGACCGCGTACGAGGAGCTGATGCGGAGCGCGTCCGTCCAAGGGGTGTTCACCACGCTGGATCCGAACATCCGGGCGGGACTCATTCCCGACCCTGGCGCCTATCGGGCCCGGTTCCAGAGCTGGTTGCCCTCGGTGTCACTGCTCAAGCTGTCCGAGGAGGACGCCCGCTGGCTGGGCGGCACGCCGCGCGAGTGGCTGGCCTCCGGCCCTTCGGCCGTCGTGATCACGCGGGGCGGCGACGGGCTGACCGTCTTCACCCGCGACGGCGGCGAGTACTCCGTGCCGGGCGAACCGGTCGACGTGGTGGACACGATCGGCGCGGGCGACACGGTGAACGCGGCGCTGCTGCACGGCCTCGCCGCCCGCGGCGCGCTGTCCGCGGCGGGACCGGCCGACCTGGGGGCCGACGGCTGGGGCGAGTTGCTGCGGTTCGCCGCACGGGCGGCGGCGATCACCTGCTCCCGCGCGGGCGCGGAACCGCCGTACGCGCATGAACTGGACGCCTTCTGAGAGCGACCTCGATCTCAACCGGGTGGGGCCGTCAAGGGGCGTGGGGAACTGCGCGACCGGCCACGACGGACGACGGGCCCGCAGGCACACGACGGCCTGACCCGGCATCCCCTGGGCGGAACCACCCCCGGCACGGTTCCGCAACGCGCCGCGCCCCACGGGGATTCCCGTGGGGCGCGGCGCGTTGCGGTGACGACGTACAGGACCACACGGCCCCGGAACCGGTTCAGGCCTTGCGGGCCCGAGTCGTCTTCTTGGCCGGAATCGCCTTCTTCGTGACCGCGGCCGTCTTCTTCGTGGCCGTGCCGTTGGCGCCCTTGGCCGCGGTGGTCTTGGCCACGGTGGTCTTGGCCACGGTGGTCCGGGCCGCCGCGGACTTCGCCGTCGTGGTCCTGGCCGTCGCCGTCTTCCTCGTCGTGGCCGTGGCCGCCACGGCCTTCTTGGCGGCGGCCTTGCGCACGGGCTTCGCCTGTGCGGCGTCGGTGACACGCTCGGCGCCCAGGACCTCCTGCAGGAACTTGCCCGTGTGGCTGGTCGACACCCCGGCCACCGCCTCGGGCGTGCCCTCGGCGACGACGATGCCGCCGCCCGCGCCACCCTCGGGACCCATGTCGACGACCCAGTCGGCGGTCTTGATCACGTCGAGGTTGTGCTCGATGACGATGACCGTGTTGCCCTTCTCGACCAGGCCGGACAGCACGACGAGCAGCTTGCTGATGTCCTCGAAGTGCAGGCCGGTGGTCGGCTCGTCGAGGACGTACACCGTGCGTCCGGTGGACCTCTTCTGGAGCTCGCTGGCGAGCTTCACGCGCTGGGCCTCGCCGCCGGACAGGGTCGTCGCGGACTGGCCGAGCCGGACATAGCCGAGGCCGACGTCGTTCAGGGTCCTGAGGTGACGGGAGATTCCCGGGACGGCGTCGAAGAAGTTCATGGCTTCCTCGATCGGCATGTTCAGGACGTCGGCGATGGACTTGCCCTTGAAGTGGACGTCCAGGGTCTCCCGGTTGTAGCGGGCACCGTGGCAGACCTCGCACGGGACGTACACGTCCGGGAGGAAGTTCATCTCGATCTTGATCGTGCCGTCGCCCGAGCAGTTCTCACAGCGGCCGCCCTTGACGTTGAAGGAGAAGCGACCGGGCAGATAACCGCGGACCTTCGCCTCGGTGGTCTCGGCGAACAGCTTGCGGACGTGGTCGAAGACACCGGTGTACGTCGCCGGGTTCGACCGGGGGGTGCGGCCGATGGGCGACTGGTCGACGTGCACGACCTTGTCGACGAGGTCGTCGCCCTCCACACGCGTGTGGCGGCCGGGGACGCTCCTCGCGCCGTTCAGCTCGCGGGCCAGGTGCGTGTACAGGATGTCGTTGACCAGCGTCGACTTGCCGGAGCCTGAGACGCCCGTGACGGCCGTGAGAATGCCCAGCGGGAACGACACGTCGATGTCCCGGAGGTTGTTCTCGCGGGCTCCGCGCACCGTGAGCTGCCGGGAGGGGTCGCGCGGGCGCCGGACGTCGGGCAGCGGGATGGCCTTCTTGCCGGACAGGTACTGACCGGTCTGGGACTCCTCGTTGGCGAGGAGCTCCTTCAGGGAGCCGCTGTGCACGACATGGCCGCCGTGCTCGCCCGCGCCGGGACCGATGTCGACGATCCAGTCGGCGACCTTGATGGTGTCCTCGTCGTGCTCCACGACGATGAGCGTGTTGCCCATGTCGCGCAGCCGGACCAGGGTCTCGATGAGGCGGTGGTTGTCCCGCTGGTGCAGACCGATCGAGGGCTCGTCGAGGACGTACAGGACGCCCACGAGGCCGGAGCCGATCTGGGTGGCCAGCCGGATGCGCTGGGCCTCGCCGCCGGATAGGGTGCCCGCCGCGCGGTTCAGCGACAGGTAGTCGAGGCCGACGTCGACCAGGAACCGCAGCCGCTCGTTGACCTCCTTCAGCACGCGCTCGGCGATCTTCTTGTCACGGTCGTCGAGCTTCAGCTCGCCCAGGAAGTCCGCGCAGTCACTGATGGACATGGCGGCCACCTCGGCGATGGACTTCTCCATGACCGTGACCGCGAGGACGACCGGCTTCAGACGCGTGCCCTCGCAGGTGGGACAGGGCACCTCGCGCATGTAGCCCTCGAAGCGCTCCCGGCTCGTGTCGCTCTCGGCCTCGCTGTGCCGGCGCTTCACGAAGGGAACGGCGCCCTCGAACGGCGTGGTGTACACCCGCTCCCTGCCGTACCGGTTGCGGTAGCGGACCTCGATCTGCGTCTTGTGCCCGTGGAGGAGGGCCTTCTTGGCGCGCTGCGGGAGACCGGCGAAGGGGATGTCGGTCCGGAATCCCAGCGCGTCCGCGAGGGCTCCGATCAGGCGCGCGAAGTAGTCCTTGGTATGTCCGTGCGACCAGGGGTGGATGGCGCCCTCGTCGAGCGACTTGTCCTCGTCCGGGACGATCAGCTCGGCGTCGACCTCCATGCGCGTGCCGATGCCCGAGCACTCCGGGCAGGCGCCGAAGGGCGAGTTGAAGGAGAAGGAGCGGGGCTCCATCTCCTCGAAGGACAGGTCGTCGTACGCGCAGTACAGGTGCTCCGAGTACATGCGCTCGCGCTCGGGGTCGTCGGCCGGGAGGTCGACGAAGTCGAGCACGACCATGCCGCCGGAGAGGCCGAGCGCGGTCTCCACGGAGTCGGTCAGGCGGCGCTTGGCGCCCTCCTTGACCGTGAGGCGGTCGACGACCACCTCGATGGTGTGCTTCTCCTGCTTCTTCAGCGTGGGCGGCTCGGTGAGCTGGATCGTCTCGCCGTCGACCCGGGCCCTGCTGTATCCCTTGGTCTGGAGGTCCGCGAAGAGGTCGACGAACTCTCCCTTGCGCTCGCGCACCAGCGGCGAGAGCACCTGGAAACGGCTGCCCTGCGGAAGCTCCAGGACCTTGTCGACGATGGCCTGCGGCGACTGGCGCGAGATGGGACGGCCGCACTCGGGGCAGTGCGGCTTGCCGATGCGCGCGAAGAGCAGACGCAGGTAGTCGTAGACCTCGGTGATGGTGCCGACCGTCGAGCGCGGGTTGCGCGAGGTCGACTTCTGGTCGATGGAGACGGCCGGGGAGAGACCTTCGATGAAGTCGACGTCCGGCTTGTCCATCTGGCCGAGGAACTGCCGGGCGTACGAGGACAGGGACTCCACGTAGCGCCGCTGTCCCTCGGCGAAGATCGTGTCGAAGGCCAGCGAGGACTTGCCCGACCCCGACAGGCCCGTGAAGACGATGAGCGAGTCGCGCGGAAGGTCGAGCGAGACATTCTTCAGGTTGTGCTCGCGCGCTCCACGGACGATGAGACGGTCGGCCACGCCGGGTCCGCACCTTTCTAGAGATAGTGACAGGGCCGAGGCCCCACGTCTTTTCTCAGACTAGGGGGAGCCACTGACAACGCCGGTTCGGTTCGCCTCGATGAGAACAATCCCGGGCTTCCAAGAATGCCTGGCGCCGTCCCCGACCTTATAGCACGCACATTCGATTTGCGGACGTCGTCCGCCACCTTCACCCGAACGTGTGGCGGAGCTATGGTCGGACACATGAACGATCATGTGCGCGACCTGGCGTCTGTACGTGACGCGACCGAACGGCTGCTCACCGCAGTCACCGCTCTCGACAACGCCGATGTGACCGAACCGTCACGACTGCCCGGCTGGAGCCGCGGACATGTCCTGGCCCATCTGGCCCGCAACGCGGACGCCCTGGTGAACGTTCTTGAGGGCCGGCCGATGTACTCCTCCGGGCACGCCCGGGACGCCGAGATCGAGCGGGACGCCCCCCGCCCCCTGAAGACACAGCTCGTCGACCTGCGCGACAGTTCGGCCCGCTTCCAGCAGACCGGGGCCGCGCCCGCCGACTGGTCCCGGACCGTGGAGCTGCGCAACGGGGTCACCGACTCGGCGTCCCGGGTGCCGTTCCGGCGCTGGATCGAGGTCGAGCTGCATCGGGTGGACCTGGGGATCGGCTACGAGCTGGAGGACCTGCCGGAGGAATTCGTGGAGCGTGAGGTCGCCTTCCTCGCGGACCGCTTCGCCGGGCACCCCGAGGTCCCTTCCACGCGTGTCACGGACGGCACGCGCGCGTGGAGCACGGGGCGCGACTCCGCAGACGCCGGGAACGCCCCGGGCGTCACCGTGACCGGTCCCGCCCCCGCCCTGCTCGGTTGGCTCGCCGGACGCCGGGACGGGGCGTCACTGCACGTCGAGGGCGGACCGCTGCCCGTACTGCCCCCGCTATAGGCTGAGCGGCATGACGTACAGCGGAGCGGTGAGGGTCGGCGGCCCTGCGGATGTGCACGAGCTGCGGGACCTGATGATCTCCAAGGTCGCGGTCGGCCCGATGGACAACAACGCCTACGTGCTGCGCTGTCGGGCCACGGACGAGCAGCTGCTGATCGACGCGGCGAACGACGCCGGCACCCTGCTCACCCTGATCGGCGCCGACGGAATCGCCTCCGTCGTGACCACGCATCAGCACGGCGACCACTGGCAGGCTCTCGCCGAGGTCGTGGAGGCCACGGGCGCGCGTACGTACGCGGGACGGGACGACGTCGACGGCATCCCCGTCCCGACGGACGTACCGGTGGCGGACGGCGACACGATCCGCGTCGGACATGTGGCACTGACCGCCCGCCACCTGGTGGGCCACACACCCGGGTCGATCGCGCTGGTCTACGACGACCCGCACGGACACCCTCATGTGTTCACGGGGGACTGCCTCTTCCCGGGCGGTGTGGGCAACACACGTAAGGATCCGAAGGCCTTCGCCAGTCTGATCCACGATGTCGAGACGAAGATCTTCGGCACGCTGCCGGACGAGACCTGGGTGTACCCGGGCCACGGCAGCGACACGTCACTGGGCGCCGAGCGACCCCACCTGCCGGAGTGGCGCGCCCGGGGCTGGTAGGCAACCCGGATCCACGGTCGGCTCACCACGCGACCGAAGGCCGGACAGTGGGGCACGCGCCCGCGACTCGCGTGCCCCGTGTGAACAGAGCGCTCACACCGGTGCCCCGCGTGCGCTCCCCGCGCTTGTGCGAGCGCTGTCCACTGGTAGACGTCCCGCACAGGATCACGGCTCCTGCGCCGGACGGGTCGCCGGCCCTTCGCTCCCCGCCCTCGGCCGGCGGCCCCGCCCGGCAGCGGTGGCCGACGTCCGGCGGCCACCGCCCCGGGCGCCGCGTCCCGCCGGCGGCTTCCAGCAGCAACGGGCGGCGATCGTCCGCGCCCTGGCGGTACGCCCTCGGTTGCTGCTCCTCGACGAGGTCACCGCCGCCCTCGACCCGGAACTGGTGGGTGAAGTCCTGGACGTCGTCCGGGACTTGAAGGAGGACGGCATGCCCCTGGTGCCGGCCACGCACGAGATGGCTTCGCCCGCGATGTCGCGGACCAGGTCTGCTTCCTCGACAGCGGGGTCGTGCTGGAACGCGGCACGACCGAGGAGGTGTTCGGCGAGCCGCGGGAAGAGCGCACGCGGCGCTTTCTGCGCCGGATCGTGGAGGCGGGACGGCTCTGAGCGGTCATGTGTCGATGGTGGCACCCGCCACTGACATCGACCGCCGACCACCGACCACCGACCGACATCCGCCGTCCGCCGTCCACCGCGGCTTCCGATGGCCGGTACCCGGTGCCCGGTCCCCGTGGCTGTCAGGCCTCCGCCCGCCCCGTCCCCGCCAGCGCCGCGACCCGCTCCACGCCGAACACGTACCCCTGCACGCCGCAGCCCGCGATGACACCGTCGGCTCGGAGGGAGACGTACGAGTGGTGCCGGAACTCCTCGCGCTGGTGGATGTTGGAGATGTGGACCTCCAACACCGGCAGGCCGTCACAGGTGTTGAGCGCGTCCAGGATCGCCACGGAGGTGTGCGAGTAGGCGCCCGGGTTGATCACGATGCCGCAGTGGCCGAGGCGTGCCTCGTGGATCCAGTCGACCAGTTCACCCTCGTGGTTGGACTGCCGGAAGTCGACCGTCCCGCCGTGCGTGGCAGCCGCCTTGGCGCACAACGCCTCGACGTCGGCGAGGGTGTCGGAACCGTAGATCTCCGGCTGCCGCTGGCCCAGCAGGTTCAGGTTGGGGCCGTTGAGAATCATGATGGGGGCGTTGGCGAGGGTGCGGGGCACGGTTCCTCCGGTCCGTTCGGATGGGTCGGCCCGTTCAGGACCGCTGCTCGGACCCGGTCTATCACGGTGCTCGGACACCGGAACGTGCCCCCGTAGAGCCCGGCGCGTGACGGTGGCGTACTGATGTGGGCCGGGCCCCGCCCGCCCCGTAACCCATGGTGACCGTAGGTAGTTGACGCGGCATGCACCGTGCACACACAGTAAGGCCCCCTTCCATGCTGCGGCTCGCGGCCGCGGCACTCGCCGGGACGGCCATCGAGTTCTACGACTTCTTCATCTACGGGACGGCGGCGGCGCTCGTCCTCGGCCCGCTGTTCTTCCCCACGTTCTCGCCGCTGGCCGGGACCCTGGCGGCCTTCGGGACCTTCGGTGTCGGGTTTGTGGCGCGGCCCCTCGGCTCGGTCCTGTTCGGACACATCGGGGACCGGCACGGACGACGACCCGTACTCGTCGCCTCCCTGCTGCTGACCGGCGCCTCGACCGTCGCGGTGGGCTGCGTACCGACGTACGCCTCCATCGGCACGGCCGCTCCCGTGCTGCTCCTTGTGCTGCGTTTTCTGCAGGGCCTCGGGCTCGGCGGGGAGTGGGGCGGGGCGGTGCTGCTGACCGCCGAGCACGCGCCCGCCGACCGTCGCGGGCTGTGGTCGAGCTTTCCCCAGATCGGGCCGGCACTGGGGTTCGTCCTCGCCAACGGTGTGATGCTGGGCCTGTCGGCGGCGCTCTCCGACGCGCAGTTCGCGTCCTGGGGCTGGCGGGTGCCGTTCTGGGCGGCGGGCGTGCTCGCGGCGGCCGGGCTGTGGCTGCGCTCCTCGCTCGCCGAGAGCCCGAGGTTCCTCGAAATGCGGGAGCACGCGCGCGTGCCGCTCGTCGAGGTGGTCCGCGGCCACTGGCGCCTCGTACTGCTGACGGCCGGGGCGCTCTCCGTCGGATACGCGCTGTTCTACACGGTGACGACCTGGTCCCTCGCCTACGCGACCGAACGGCTCGGGGTGAGCCGTACCGTCATGCTGGCCATCATCATGGCTGCTGTCGTGGTGAAGGGTGTGCTCACTCCCCTGGTGGCCGTACTGAGTGACCGGTACGGGCGGCGGCCCCTGTGTCTGGCGGGCTGCGCGGGTGCCGCCGTGTGGATGTTCCCGATGATCGCGCTGCTGGCGACCGGCGAACCGCTGCTGATGTTCCTCGGCTTCCTGGTGGCACTGATCGCGTTCGTGACGATGTTCGCCGTGATCGCCGCGTATCTGCCGGAGCTGTACGAGCCACGGGTGCGCTGCACGGGCGCGGCGGTGGGCTACAACCTGGGCGGGGTGCTCGGGGGCGCGCTCACCCCGATCGTGGCGACGGCGATCGCCGACCAGAGTGGCCGGGTCCCCTGGGGCGTGGCCGCCTATCTGACGGGCATCGCGTTGCTCAGCCTCGGCTGCTTCGCGCTGCTCCCGGAGACACGGTTCGTGAAGGTGGCGGCGGTGGAACCGGCGACGACGGGAGGTGACGTCCACACGCGCGCGTAAACGCTTGCGCAAGCGTTTACGCGGGCCGGCTTCCGGCTCCCTACGGATTGATCGCGAGCTCCAGATACGCCGCGAACAGCACCAGATGCACTCCGCCCTGAAGCGGGGTCGCCCGGCCGGGGACCACCGTGAGCGAGCTGACCACCACGGTCAGCGCGAGCAGCACCATATGGGTCGAGCCCAGGCCGAGAACGAGTGGTCCTGAGAGCCAGATGGACGCGACCGCCACCGCCGGGATGGTCAGGCCGATGCTCGCCATCGCCGAGCCGAGGGCGAGGTTCAGGCTGGTCTGCACCCGGTCGCGGCGGGCGGAACGCAGCGCGGCGATCGTCTCGGGGAGCAGCACGAGCAGAGCGATGATCACGCCGACCACGGAGTGCGGCATCCCGGCCGCCTCGACCCCGGACTCGATGGTGGGTGAGACACCCTTGGCGAGGCCGACCACCCCGACGAGAGCCAGGCCGAGGAAGCCCAGACTGACCAGGGCGGTCCTGGAGGCCGGGGCGTCGGCGTGGTCGTCCGAGTCGATCACCTCTCCCTGCCGGGTGATCGGCAGGAAGTAGTCGCGGTGCCGCACCGTCTGGGTGGCCACGAACATGCCGTACAGGATGAGCGAGGAGAGGGCGGCGAAGGTGAGCTGGGCCGTGGAGAACTCCGGTCCCGGCTTGCTGGTGGTAAAGGTCGGCAGTACCAGGCTGAGCGTCGCCAGGGTCGCCACGGTCGCGAGGGCGGCGCCGGTGCCCTCCGCGTTGAAGACGGCCAGACCGTGCCGCAGAGAGGCAACGAGCAGGCTGAGGCCGAAGATGCCGTTGCAGGTGATCATCACGGCCGCGAAAACGGTGTCACGGGCCAGTGTGGAGCTCTTGTCCCCGCCGTCCGCCATGAGAGTGACGATCAGCGCCACCTCGATGATCGTGACGGCGACGGCGAGGACCAGCGAACCGAACGGCTCCCCGACTCGGTGGGCGACCACCTCGGCGTGGTGGACCGCGGCCAGCACGGCGCCGGCCAGCACCAGCGTCACCAGGGCGACGACCGCGCCGGGCAGGTCACGTCCCCAGGTGAGGGCCAGCAGGACGATCGCGAGCACGGGCACGACGGCCGTCCACCGCGTCACGAGTGACCGAAGCCGAACGATCATGCAGCGATCGTCGCAGTCACACGCGGGCCCCGCACCCCGGCGGCACACGGCACGGGCTGCGGCCGCGTCCGTACCTGCGGCTGCGGCTGGGCGGCGGGTCCGTGCCCTCGCCCATCGCCGCCGCGGGCGCCTGTGCTACTTCAGCCCGGACGACTCGCGTACGTCGCAGTCGGTGAACTCCGGCGGACGGCTGCACAGCGCCGCCATGCGCTCCGCCATCCTGGTCGTTCTGGGGTCTTCGCTGTTGCGCATCGCCTCGTCGAACGACTCGAACCCGATGACCACGAGGTAGCGGTTCGGTGTCCTCCGGTCCTGCAGGACCATGCGGTGCGTGGGGCCGCCGCTGCGCCCGGCCGAGTCCTTTTCGGCCTCGCGGACCAGCTCCCGCATCTCGTCGATGCGCTCGGTCTCGAAGTCGATGATCTGTGCGAACTTCATGGGTACCTCCACCCGGCCGGGCGCCCCCCGACCGGGGACCGCTCAGCCACAAACAAACACCGGGAGCGGTCGTCGGCAATTCGCCGAGCCTCGCTCCCGGTGCTGCTTGTTACTGCGTCCGATGCGGTCAGACGTCGATGCTGTCCTTCTGGGGCCCTTCGCCCTTCTGGGTTCCTTCAGCCTTCTGCGCCTCTTGGGCCGCCTGCTTCTTGGAGGCCATGAGGCTGGTGATCGTGGTGATCACCAGAACACCGCAGATCACGCCGAGGGAGACCGGGATGGAGATCTCCGGGACATGGACGCCGGACTCGTGCAGCGCGTGCAGCACCAGCTTGATGCCGATGAAGCCGAGGATGACCGACAGGCCGTAACTGAGGTGGACCAGCTTCCTGAGCAGTCCGCCGATGAGGAAGTACAACTGTCGCAGGCCCATGAGCGCGAACGCGTTGGCCGTGAACACGATGTACGGGTCCTGTGTCAGGCCGAAGATCGCAGGGATCGAGTCGAGCGCGAAGAGCACGTCGGTGGTGCCGATCGCGAGCATCACGACCAGCATCGGCGTCATGACCCGCTTGCCGTTCTGCTGGATCCACAGCTTGGTGCCGTGGTAGCGGTCGGCGACACCGAAGCGGCGCTCGACCGCCTTGAGCAGCCGGTTCTCCTCGAACTCCTCGTCCTCGTCGTCGGCGCGGGCTTCCTGGATCAGCTTCCACGCGGTGTAGATGAGGAACGCGCCGAAGATGTAGAAGACCCACGCGAAGCTCGCCAGGATCGCGGCACCCGCGGCGATGAAGATCGCGCGCAGGACCAGGGCTATGAGTACACCGATCAGCAGCACGCGCTGCTGGTACTGCGTGGGCACCGCGAACTTCGCCATGATGAGAACGAAGACGAAGAGGTTGTCGACGCTCAGCGACTTCTCGGTGATGAAGCCGGCGAAGAACTCACCGGCGGGCTGGCCGCCGGAGAAGAGCAGCAGTCCGAGTCCGAACAGCGCGGCCAGGACGATCCAGACGACCGTCCAGATCCCTGCTTCCTTGATGGATACGTCGTGCGGCTTGCGGCCGATGAAGAAATCGACCGCGATGAGGGCTGCGAGGCCCGCGATCGTCAGGACCCAAAGGGTCACGGAAACATCCACTGCGCCTCCGGCAGTTCGTAACGGCAAATGTCAGCGTCGTCGCTGCTGGAGGTCTCTTCCACCCGATGTGTCCGGAGCGCGTGATGCGCCCGGGGTTATCCGGGCCGACGCCCCGGGATCCGGCCGGATCCGTATTGACGGGTACGTCGCAGTAGGTAGGGAGTACTCCCCTCCGCACTCACGACAGTACCTCAATCCCCAAGGAAAGGTAAAGAGATTAGTAAAAGACAGGCCAAGTTCGCTGGTCAGAGGATTTGACTAACCCTTGGGGAAGCGTGGGAGGGCTTGATACGGCTCAGCGGGTGAACCCCGGCGGACCTCAGCGGTTCCAGGAGCGACGGGCGGTCGCGACCTGGGTGAGGACGTGCTGGAGCACCTGGCTGTCCGGCGGAACACGCGAGGGCTCATAGGTCCAGGTGTGCCCGACCCACGGGTCGGCGAGGTGATCGTCGGGCACTGGCGTGAGCCGGAGCAAAGACCGCCACAACGGGTCGAGCAGCGGCCCGTAGGCGGCGGCGTCCTCCCGGTCGGCGACCAGCATGAGGTGCACCCCGACAGCCGGTCCCTCGTCAGCGAGATAGCGCAGCTGGGTCACGGCACGGTCGTCGAAGCCGTGCGGGAAGTCGTTGACGATCAGCAGTTGCTCGGCCGGGTCGAGATCGGACGGCAGTGAGTCGGCCGCCCCGCCCCGGATGGCCATCTGCACCAGGTCGACCCGCTGGGTCAGCCGGGCCAGTACGTCGTTCACTCCCGCGGCGCCCACGGCGGGCGGCGCACCGAGGACCCCGGTGCTCACGAGCGGCGCGAGGGACGAGGCCGCCGAGCCCGCCGCATCGATGACGTGCACGGTGTATTCGCCCGCCGGATAGACGGCGAGCAGCCGGGCCGTGTGCGCCACGGCCGTGTCCATGGCGAGGCGGCGCAGGTCGTCGGAGTCCGCGATCGAACCCTCGAAGGACCCCGTACGCCCGCTGTCGATCCACAGTCCGCGCTCCAGCGGCAGCCGCACCAGCATCGGAATGCTGAGGCCGGCGCTCTCGGGCAGGTGCAGATCTCCCAGGCGCACAGCCATGGGGATCTCCATCGGGACGCGGTAACCGTGCCAGGCGGGGTTGTCCCACCGGGCGAACGCGGGTGGCAGTGCCGGTTCGACGACCTCGGCCTCCGCGGTGAGCTGGGCGAGGTCGCGGTCGAGCGCCTCCCTGGCCCGGTCGACCAGCTCGGCCTGCTTGGCGCGGGCCGCCTCGCGGGCGGCATCGCCCTGCCCGCCGATCCGGGCACGCGGGTCGGACAGGACCTTGTCGAGCTCCTGCTCCATGCGGGACTCGGCGAAGTCGACCGCGCTGCGGTACGCGGCGGTGGAACGAGCCAGGTCCTCGAACATGCCCCACACCTGGTTGTACAGGCGCTCCTCCATGGACCAGCCGGTCGCGTCGCCCGCCACCGGCCGGGCGGGCTGCCCCGGCTGAGCCGGGGGCGCGGTCGGCGGGGGCGGAGGCGGTGCGGCGGCCTGCCGGCCGGGGTGGCTGTAGTTGACGGGGCCGCCGGCTCCGGGCCCGGCGGGCTGTGTGACGGCGGACGGGTCCGCCGGTGCGGAAGCCGTGGGGTAAGCGGGCTGCTGTGCCCCGGCGCCGGGCGCGGTGGATCCCTGGCCGCCGGAGTGTCCGTGCTGCGGCGACATCTGGCCGGGCGTGCCGGGGGACGCCGATCCGCCCTCGTCCTGCCCCAGCGCGGGCGTCGCGGCGTGCCGGGAGCGGTCGCCGTGGGCCGCATGTGGCGGTGGCGCGGCCACCGAGCGCGCGAGGCCCTGGACGACCGCTTCGTTGATGCTGCCCGCGAGTTGCAGGGCCTGGGGGAGGCCCTGGTCGGTGAGGAGCTCGGCGAGGCCGCCCGCGTATCCCTGACCCACGGCGCGCACCTTCCAGGCTCCCTGCCTGCGGTAGAGCTCCAGTGCGACAACGGCCGACTCGGCGTCGAGACCGGTGACCGTGTAGCTGGCGACCTCGGAGCCGTCGAGTCCGGTGACCGCGACGAAGGGGGCGGCGACGGCTCCGAACCGGACCGGACCGCCCACTCCGGACGGCAGGGCCAGGAGCACACTGACCCGGTGCACGGTCTCCGGCAGGGCGTCCAGGTCGCACGCGAGCCGGTGATCGGCCGCCGCCTGCTTGGACACCTCTATGCCCGGCAGAGTGGGTGAGCCCGGATGGGCCACCCACTCGACTCCGTGCACCTTGCCCCGCTCGTCGCTGAGCGTGGCCCCGGCCACGATCGGCTTGCCGGCCGACACCCGGATTTCAAGTCGGGCCTGGGAGAGCGGGTGGTTCTGCCCCCGGACCAGCTCAGCCGTCATCGCCTTCGTTCCCCCTGTGTACTCGCGTGCCGGCGCCGGGCCGACTGGCCGGGCTTGACTACAGGTGCGGCAGGATCGCCGGCATCAGGTCCTGGAAGGTACGGCCATTGGCAGGCGTACCGAGGGCCGTCATCTGCCAGCCCGTGCCCGCGCGGTGGACCTTCGCCATGATCTGCGCGGTGTACTGCCCGCCGCCCGCCAGGGTGTAGCGGGCCAACTCCTGGCCGTTGGTCTCGTCGACCAGACGGCAGAACGCGTCCTGCACCTCCTGGAACGTCTGGCCCGTGAACGAGTTCACGGTGAAGACGATCTGGTCGATGTGGACCGGGATGCGCGCGAGGTCGACGAGGATCGCCTCGTCGTCGCCGCCCTGGCCCACACCGCCGACGAGGTTGTCACCGGTGTGCCGCACGGAGCCGTCGTCGCTGACGAGGTGACGGAAGAACACCACGTCGACCGGCTGCTTGTCCGCGAACAGCACGGCGGACGCGTCGAGGTCGATCTCGCGGGTGCGGGAACCGAACAGGCCACGTCGCGGGGCTGCCTGCCAGCCGAGCCCCATGCGCACCGCGGTCAGCGTGCCTCCGTCGTTCTTCTGCAGACTGATGGCCTGACCCTTGGTCATGTTGACCGTCACGCGCTGTTCCCTTCTCGGACTGTCTCCCCTGTTGCCGCAGAATCCTGCGGTTGACCAGCAACCCTACGCAGAGCCACTGACAGCCCCGAAGCCCGGTGCACACTTTGTGTCGGTCTTGCAACACTGCGCGGTGTCCGGGCGTCAGGCGATACCTGCCTCCTTCATCTGCCGCAACTCCTTCTTCATCTCCGAGACCTCGTCACGCAGCCGCGCGGCGATCTCGAACTGCAGGTTGGCTGCGGCCGCGCGCATCCGCTCCGTCATCTCCTTGATCTGCTCGGCAAGTTCCTCCGCGGGGCGATCGGTCGGCACGGTTGCCTTGTCCTTGGCGGACTTGGCTCCCTTGGCCGCCTTCGACCCCAGGGCGGGCACAGGGGTCTTGGCACCCTTTCCGTCCGTCGACCTGCGGTAGCCCGAGCCGAGCAACTGCTCCGTGTCGACGTCCTCGCGGGCGATCTGCGCCACGATGTCGCTGATCTTCTTGCGGAGGGGCTGAGGGTCGATGCCCCGCTCCGTGTTGTACGCGACCTGCTTCTCCCGGCGGCGGTTGGTCTCGTCGATGGCCTTCTCCATCGCCGGGGTGATCCTGTCGGCGTACATGTGGACCTGGCCGGACACGTTGCGTGCCGCGCGGCCGATGGTCTGGATCAGCGAGGTGCCGGAGCGCAGGAAGCCCTCCTTGTCGGCGTCGAGGATCGACACCAGGGAGACCTCGGGCAGGTCGAGGCCCTCCCTGAGGAGGTTGATGCCGACGAGAACGTCGTACTCACCGGCGCGCAGCTCACGCAGCAGCTCGATCCGGCGCAGGGTGTCGACGTCACTGTGCAGGTACCGGACCTGGATGCCCATTTCGAGGAAGTAGTCGGTGAGGTCCTCGGCCATCTTCTTGGTCAGCGTGGTGACGAGGACGCGCTCGTCCTTCTCGGTGCGCTTGCGGATCTCGTGCACCAGGTCGTCGATCTGGCCCTCGGTGGGCTTGACCACGACCTCGGGGTCGATGAGGCCGGTGGGACGGATGATCTGTTCGACGAAGCCGTCCCCGCGCGAGAGCTCGTACTTGCCGGGCGTCGCCGACAGGTAGACGGCCTGTCCGACGCGCTGCTGGAACTCCTCCCACTTCAGGGGACGGTTGTCCAGGGCGGAGGGCAGCCGGAAGCCGTGGTCGACGAGGGTGCGCTTGCGGGAGGCGTCGCCCTCGTACATCGCGCCGATCTGGGGGACCGTGACGTGCGACTCGTCGATGACGAGCAGGAAGTCGTCCGGGAAGTAGTCGAGCAGTGTGTTCGGCGGGGAGCCGACCTCGCGGCCGTCGAAGTGCATCGAGTAGTTCTCGACGCCGGAGCAGGAGCCGATCTGGCGGAGCATCTCCAGGTCGTACGTCGTGCGCATGCGCAGTCGCTGGGCCTCCAGGAGCTTGCCCTGCTTCTCCAGCTCGGTCAGGCGCTCGCCCAGCTCCTTCTCGATGTCGTTCGCCGCGCGCTCCAGGCGCTCGGGCCCCGCGACGTAGTGCGTGGCCGGGAAGACGTACTGCTGCTGGTCGTCGCTGATGATCTCGCCGGTGAGCGGGTGCAGCGTGGAGAGTGCCTCGATCTCGTCACCGAACATCTCGATGCGGACGGCCAGCTCCTCGTAGACCGGGAAGATCTCGATGGTGTCGCCGCGGACGCGGAAGGTGCCGCGGGTGAAGGCCAGGTCGTTGCGCGTGTACTGGATGTCCACGAAGCGGCGGAGCAGGTCGTCGCGGTCGATCTCGTCGCCGACCTTGAGGTTGACCATGCGGTCCACGTACTCCTGCGGCGTACCCAGGCCGTAGATGCAGGAGACGGAGGCGACCACGACGACGTCGCGTCGGGTGAGCAGCGAGTTGGTGGCGGAGTGACGCAGTCGCTCCACTTCCTCGTTGACCGAGGAGTCCTTCTCGATGTAGGTGTCCGACTGCGGGACGTAGGCCTCGGGCTGGTAGTAGTCGTAGTACGAGACGAAGTATTCGACCGCGTTGTTCGGCAGGAGCTCGCGGAACTCGTTGGCGAGCTGGGCGGCCAGCGTCTTGTTCGGCGCCATCACGAGGGTGGGGCGCTGCAGCTTCTCGATCATCCACGCGGTGGTCGCGGACTTTCCGGTGCCGGTGGCACCGAGGAGGACGACATCCTTCTCACCTGCGAGGACACGCCGCTCAAGGTCAGCGATGGCAGCGGGCTGGTCGCCGCTGGGCTGGTAGGGACTGACGACCTCGAAAGGCGCCACCGTGCGTTCGATCTTGGATACGGGCCGCATGGAATCAACCGTACGACCCCGCACTGACAACGGGGTCCTCTCACCAGTTCTGCGGGGTCCGCGCATCGTCGTGGTGGCGGGAGCGCGGGCCCGGTACGCGCCCGCGACCGGTGGGGTGGACCGTGTGGGCCGGGATGCCGGGCTTCTGCTCGGCGGCGCTCCAGTCGGGCTTGCCCATGACCATCAGCGGGTCGAACATCACGACGACGCCGGCGAGCAGCAGGAAGGCCAGCGGGCCGATCATCAGGGGTGCCAGCAGAGAGGCGGGCGAGTCCCCGGCAGGAGCGCTGGTGGCGCCGTGCAGATGGACGCTGAGGGCGGCCATCCCCGTGTAGTGCATACCGCTGACGGCGAGACCCATGACGAGGCTCGCGCCCACACTCCACAGGAAGCCGCGGACCTGGCCCGCCGCCCACAGGGCCGCGATCGCGGCGGCGACGGCTATGACGACCGAGGCGGCGACGGTGAGGGTGTTGTACTCAAGCTTCCCGTTGAGGCGCATTCCGGCCATGCCCAGGTAGTGCATGGAGGCGACGCCGAGTCCGGTGATGGTGCCCCCGGTGAACAGGGCGGTTCCGGAGGCTCCCCGGTATCCGACGATGAAGATCCCGACGCCGACCATGACGATCGCGACGCCGAGACTCGCGAAGGTCATCAGCATGTCGTACTTCACCGGGCTCTCCCGGACGGAGAACCCCATCATCGCGATGAAGTGC
The DNA here is from genome assembly GCF_044742785.1 of Streptomyces sp. NPDC087844. Taxonomy (NCBI): domain Bacteria; kingdom Bacillati; phylum Actinomycetota; class Actinomycetes; order Kitasatosporales; family Streptomycetaceae; genus Streptomyces; species Streptomyces sp. NPDC087844. The sequence goes on from NZ_JBIUVD010000003.1 coordinate 216,543, forward strand.
ATGGTCCAGATGCCGGAGCCGATCGCCGCGGACCCGAGGACGAGCCAGCCCGGCCGCCAGGAACGGGTGACGAGCATCGACCTCGTGGTGCAGCGCAGACCGAGCGCTCCGCCGAGGCACGCCATCAGGTACGCCACGAGCGGCGTGACGAGTCCGTAGCTGAATCCGTCGATCGTGCCCTGCATGCGCGGTTGCCTTTCCGCCCTGTTACATCCCGGAATTCCGTGAAACGCCCCCGCCCCAGGCGCGCCGCAGCGACCAGGGTTGTCGCAGAGAGTATGACTCGCACCTGAACGGTCGAACGATTTTCCGGCAAAAAATCACGACCTTGCCCCAGTTGTGCGGCACGCGTGATCGGGCTCGGGCAACTCCATTCAATTTATGGCCATCCTGTACACCCCTGTAGTTGACCCCCTGCTGTCACCCTGGGACCGACCGTGATCGCAGACGCTAGGAGTACGCATGCACGCGCGCGCTGCCGCCGCCACGACCACCGCGCTCCTGGGAGCCGCCATTGTTCTCCCCTCCCCCACCGCTCACGCAGCCGTGAGCACCGACCATCCCCTGGTCATCGCACATCGCGGAGCCTCGGCCCAAGCCCCCGAGAACACCCTCGCCGCCATCGACCGGGCGGCCCGTCTCGGGTTCACCTGGGTCGAGAACGACGTCCAGCGCACCAAGGACGGCAAGCTCGTCGTGATCCACGACGAGAGCCTGGCCCGCACGACCGATGTGGAGAAGGTCTTCCCCGGGAGGGCCCCCTGGAAGGTGCAGGACTTCACCGCCGCGGAGATCGCCCGCCTCGACGCGGGCAGCTGGTTCAGCCCCCGCTACAAGGGTGCTCGCGTTCCGACGCTGAAGCAGTACATGAACCGGGTCTCGCGCAACCACCAGAAGCTCGTCCTGGAGATCAAGAACCCGCAGCTGTATCCGGGCATCGAGCGGGAGACCCTCAAGACCCTCAGCAACGAGGGCTGGCTGGGCCCGGCCCACGTACGGACCAAGCTGGTGATCCAGAGCTTCAGCGCGGACAGTGTGCGTAAGGTGCACGCCCTGCGGCCCGACATCAAGACGGGGTTCCTCGGCACCCCGTCGGTCGCGGAGCTGCCCGCGTACGCGCGGTTCGCCGACCAGATCAACTCGTCGCACACGACGATCTCCCGCGGGTACGTCGCGGCGATCCACGCGTTCGAAGGGCCCCACGGCAAGCCGCTGGAAATCTTCACCTGGACCGTCGACACCGCTGCGGACACGCGGCGTGTCGCGGGTCTCGGTGTGAACGGCATCATCACGAACAAGCCCGACGTGGTGCGGAAGGCTCTTCGCGAGGGCTGAACTCCCTGACCACCTGCCCCTGGCCACCAGCCCCTGGCCGGTGGCGTGGACGCCCGTGCGCGTCCGCGCCACCGGCGTTGTCAGTGGTGCGCCGTACCGTGGAGCGCATGAACAGCCATGGGCGGAACGAGCAGCGGGTGGTGTGGGCCGTCGTCGCCAGCGGCATCGGCCCGCTGCTGCTGGCGGCGACCGGGGAAGGCCTGGTCAGTGTTGTCTTCCACGCCACGGACGAGGTGCGCGACAAGACTTTGGAGCGGCTCGGATCGCGGTTCGCCACCGAGCCCGTCGAAGCGCCGGGATCCCCGTTGCTGGCCGAGGCGATACGTCAGTTCGCGGCGTACTTCGCGGGTGAGCGCCGCGACTTCGAGCTGCCCTTGGACTGGTCCCTGATCTCCGGCTTCCATCGCCAGGTGCTGCGCGAGCTGGCGTCCGGTGTTCCGTACGGGGCGGTGGTGGGCTACGGCGACCTGGCGCGGCGCGTCGGCCAGCCGGGGGCGGCCCAGGCGGTGGGAATGGCCATGGGAGCCAATCCGCTGCCGGTCGTCGTGCCCTGCCACCGGGTCGTGGAGAGGGACGGCGGCATCGGCGGGTTCGGAGGCGGCGTGGAGACCAAGCGGAAGCTGCTGGCACTGGAAGGGGTGCTGCCGGAGCCGTTGTTCTAGGGGCCGGGGCACCTCGAAGAGCTCGGCTTCCAGCCGCCGCTGTTGTCGTGGGGGTGTCCTGGGCTCAGGACGAAGGGGGAGACTGCGCCGGTGACCACGCCCGACTTCACTCGTGTGTACGCGCCCGACCCGGTGCGATTCGCGGAACCGGTCCGCGTGCGCGCCCTCGTTCCGCTCGCTCGGGCGTGTTCGCGGTGACCGCCGTCGAGCGGCCGGTCTCCGTGCCCTTCGACGCGTCCGGACTGCCCGCGCTGCGACGCCGGACCTCCGCCGTACTCATCGCCAGTCAGATCCTCGGCGGGCTCGGTGTGGCCGCGGGCATCGCGCTCGCCGTGGTCCTGGCCCAGGAAGTCGCCGGTACCGAAGCGCTCGCCGGGCTCGCGCCCACCGCGACCGTCACGGGGACGGCGGTGCTCTCGGTGCCGCTGGCCGCCCTGATGACCGCGCGTGGTCGGCGGCCTGGGCTCGTGCTGGCCTACCTCATCGGCGCGTTGGGGGCCGGGATCGTGGTGGCAGGTGCGGTCATGGGCAGCTTCCCGCTGCTGCTGGCCGGGATGGCGGGCTTCGGCGCGGCCTCGTCGGCGAATCTGCAGGCGCGGTTCGCGGCCGCCGATCTGGCCGAGCCGAAGCGGCGGGCACGAGCCATCTCGAACGTCGTGTGGGCCACGACGATCGGCGCGGTCCTCGGCCCCAACATCGCCGCGCCCGCGGGCCGCAGCGTCTCCGGGCTCGGCATACCGGAGGCAGCGGGCCCGTTCGTATGGGCGGCCGGAGTGTTCCTCCTGTCCGCGCTGCTGGTCGCGGTGCTGCTGCGACCCGATCCGCTGCTCACCGCCCGCGCGCTGGCGCCGATCGAGGAGCAGTCCCCCGCGGCGCGGTCCATCAGGGCGGGGGCGGCCGCCGTCCGGGCGTCCCCGCGTGCGCGGCTGGCACTGGTGACGGTGGCCGTGTCGCACACGGCGATGGTGTCGGTCATGTCGATGACACCGCTGGACCTCGGCCACCACGGGGCGGGCATCGATCTGATCGGGCTGGTGATCAGCGTCCACATCGCGGGGATGTACGCCTTCTCGCCCCTCATGGGGCGGCTGTCCGACCGGTTCGGCCGGCTCTCGGGGATAGGCCTGGCCGTGGCCCTGCTGGCCTGCGCGGCCCTTCTCGCGGGCACCGCGGGCGCCGACCACCGGCAGACCGCCGCCGGCCTGTTCCTGCTGGGCCTCGGCTGGTCCGCCGGTCTCGTCTCCGGTTCCGCGCTGCTGACCGACTCCGTGCCCCAGCCCGCGCGCGCCGCCGCTCAGGGGCTCTCCGACCTGAGCATGAACGCCTCGGCGGGACTCGGCGGGGCTGCCGCGGGCCTCGTCGTCGCCCAGGCGGGCTACGGCTGGCTGAACGCCGTCGCCGCCTGCCTTCTTCTGCCGCTCGGCGCGCTGGCGCTGTTCACCCGCACCCGAAGGCACGGCCCGTGAGGTGCCCGACGGGGCTTGCGCGAAGGCTGGCAGGAACGGTTCGCCGGTAGCAGACTCCGCCGTGCGCACAGCCACTGGCATCCGAAGGCACGGGGGCCGAAGGGACGGCGATCACGTATGAGCGGGAACAGGGCAGTCGCGTACCTCAAGCCGGGCGCGGTGGAAGTCAGGACCATCGACTACCCGACGCTCGAACTGCGGGACGGACCGGGGGTGGCCTCCGCGAACATCGGCCGCGAGTGCCGGCACGGAGTCATCCTGAAAGTACTCGCCAGCAACATCTGCGGCAGCGACCAGCACATGGTGCGCGGCCGTACGACCGCGCCCGAAGGGCTCGTCCTCGGGCACGAGATGACCGGAGAGGTCATCGAGCGGGGCCCGGACGTCGAGTTCCTCGACGTCGGAGACATCGTCTCGGTGCCCTTCAACATCGCCTGCGGGCGGTGCCGCAACTGCAAGGAGCGCAAGACCGGCATCTGTCTGAACGTCAACCCGGCCCGTCCCGGGGCGGCCTACGGCTACGTCGACATGGGCGGCTGGGTCGGCGGCCAGGCGCAGTACGCGATGATCCCGTACGCGGACTTCAATCTGCTGCGGTTCCCGGACCGGGACCAGGCACGCGAGAAGCTGCTCGACCTGACCATGCTGTCGGACATCTTCCCGACGGGCTTCCACGGCGCGGTGAGCGCGGGCGCCGGGGTCGGCTCGACGGTGTACGTGGCCGGCGCCGGGCCGGTCGGTCTCGCCGCCGCGGCATCGGCGCAACTGCTCGGCGCCGCCGTCGTCATCGTCGGCGACCTCAATGCCGAACGGCTCGCGCAGGCGAGGAGCTTCGGCTGCGAGACGGTCGACGTCAGCCAGGGCGACGTGGGCGAGCAGATCGACCAGATCCTGGGCGAGCCGGAGGTGGACGTGGCCGTCGACGCGGTCGGCTTCGAGGCACGGGCCCATGGCCCCGACGCCCCGGAGGCGCCCGCCACGGTTCTCAACTCGCTGATGGGCCTCACGCGCGCGGGCGGCTCGCTGGGCATCCCGGGCCTGTACGTCACGGACGATCCCGGTGGGGTCGACCAGGACGCGCGGACCGGCACGCTCAAGGTGCGGCTCGGCCTGGGGTGGGCGAAGAGCCACCGCTTCACCACAGGGCAGTGTCCGGTGATGCAGTACCACCGAGGGCTGATGAAGGCGATCCTCCACGAGCGGGTGCACATCGCCAAAGCCGTCAACGCGACGGTGATCGGCCTGGAGGACGCGCCGCGCGGCTACGCCGAGTTCGACCAGGGCGCCGGCCGTAAGTACGTCCTCGATCCGCATGGCGCGCTGGCCGGGATACGGCCCGTCTGAGCGCTGCCGGAAGGCGAAAAGGGGTGTCCACGCGCGCGTGGACACCCCTTTTCGCACCTCGGATGTCCGCACGGGTTTGGCCGGGCGCGCCGCCCGCCAGGGATGAGAGGAGAACCGACAGACAGGAGGCACACGCGTGCTGATGGTGTCCGAAGAGGTTCGGGAGGCGCTCGCCACGGGTCGGCCCGTGGTGGCACTGGAGTCCACGATCATCGCGCACGGGCTGCCGCGTCCGCGCAATCTCCAGGTGGCGCTGGAGCTGGAGGACGCCGTACGCCAGGAGGGAGCCGTCCCGGCGACGATCGCCGTGCTCGACGGGCAGCCCCATGTGGGCCTCGACAAGGAGCAGGTGGAGCGGATCGCCAACGAGGACGGCATCCGCAAGCTGGGACATCGCGATCTGCCACTGTCGATCGCCGCCGGGGCCAGCGGGGCGACCACGGTGTCGGCGACGGCTCTGCTGGCCGCGCAGGCCGGGGTACGGGTGTTCGCCACGGGTGGCCTCGGGGGCGTACACCGGGAGTGGACGCTGACGCAGGACGAGTCCGCCGACCTGGGGCTTCTCGCGCGTACCCGGATCACCGTGGTGTGCGCGGGAGTGAAGTCGATCCTGGACGTGCCTGCGACCCTGCAGCGCCTGGAGACGCTGGGCGTCGCGGTCGCCGGATACGGCACGGACCGCTTTCCCGGCTTCTACCTGTCGGACTCGGGACACCCGGTGGACTGGACGCTGGAGTCGCCGGGCGAGGTCGCGGCCGTCATGCGTGCGCAGGACACGCTGGACGGGCCCGCAACGGCACTGATCGTCGCCAATCCCGTGCCCGAGGCGCAGCAGCTGGATCCCGCGCTGCACGCGCGCGTGCTCGCCGACGCGCTGCACTCGTGCGAGGCGGAGGGTGTGAGCGGTCAGGCGGTCACGCCGTTCCTGCTCGACCACCTGGTGCGCCACACCGACGGGGCGTCACTTGAGGCCAACCTGGCGGCGGTACGCGGCAACGTACGGCTCGCGGGGCGCATCGCGGCGGCCTGGGCACAGGGGTGACGGGAGCCGACGGGGCCGGCGGGGCTCTCCTTGTCGTCGGTGACGTCATCACCGACGTCGTCGCCCGGCATCACGGGCCGCTCGCTCCGGGCACCGACACGGCCGCGGCCGTTCGGACCGTGCCGGGCGGTGCGGGCGCCAACGTCGCGTGCTGGGCGGCCCTTCGAGCCGGTACGGAGGTGCGGTTCCTCGGCCGGGTGGGCACCGACACGGCCGCGTGGCACGAGCGACAGCTGATGGCCGCCGGGGTGCGTCCCCTCCTGGTTGTCGATCCGCGGGCGCCGACGGGGACGGTGATCTGCCTGGTGGACGCGGGGGCCTCGGCAGAACGCACCTTCCTCACGGACAGCGGTGCGTCCCTGCGGCTGGACACCGACGACTGGTCGCCCGCGCTGCTCGACGGTGTCACACGGCTGCACCTGTCGGGCTATCTTTTCTTCTCCGAACCGTGCCGGGCTCTGGTGTCGGTGGCGGTGGAGTCGGCACGCGCGCGCGGAGTACCGGTGAGCGTGGATCCCGCGTCAACGGGGTTCCTCGCCGAACTGGGCGTGGACCGTTTCCTCTCGCTCGCCGAGGGGGTCGACGTCCTGCTGCCGAGCCGGGACGAGGCCCGTCTGCTGACAGGCCTGCCCGGTACGGCGGACGCGGCGGCCACGTTGAGCCGTCACTTTCCGCTGGTGGTGGTCAAGCAGGGCGAGGCCGGAGCCCTTGTCGCCCGATCGGGGGCGGTCCGGGCCCGGGTTCCGGCGAAAGCGGCGACTCCTGTCGACACCACGGGCGCCGGCGACGCCTTCACCGGAGCCTTCCTGGCCGCCCTGCTCGCGGGCGAAGGGCCGGAGGAGGCGGCCGCCGAGGGATGCCGGGCCGGGGCCCGTGCGGTGGAGCGGGTGGGCGGCAGGCCGCACACACCTGTCGCAGCGGCTCCGGGCACACCGGACGTGAAGGCGTAGCCCGACCGCCGCCACACGACATCCCGCCACACGACATCCCGTCACACAGCACTACACCTTGCGCCCCCATGCCGAGATCAGCGGTGCCGTGGTCAGGTCCATGCCGCCCGCGGCCATATTGGCCAGGTGACGGTCGATGTCCTGGTCGGTGGCGAGGCCCGCCGTGACGAGCTGATCACGGACCTGGCCGACCGTCGCGGCCTCCAGCTCCCCGCAGGCGGTCGAGGTGAGCGGGAAGTACGCGTCCGCCTCGACCTGCCGCAGTCCGGCCTCGCGGAGCAGCCGGGGAAGCCGACGCCCGTACGAGAGTTCGGCGCCCCGCTCGGCAAGCACATCGCGCATCGCATGGCGTAGCCGGTTGGCCAGCTGCTGCTCGGGGCCCTGCTCGTCCGGGCAGGCCAGCGGCTGCAATGTGGGATCGGCGTCCTCGACCAGGAGCCGACCGCCCGGTCGCAGCGCCCTGATCATCGTGCGCAATGCCCGCTCCCGGTCCGGCACATGAGCGAGGACGAGCCGGGCGTGCACGAGGTCGAAACCCTCTGCCGGCGGCTCGTCGACGCCCACGTCGTGGACGCGCAGCTGAATCGGCGGCCGCACGGCCAAGGGTGCCCAGGAGGTGTCGAGGTCGGTCGCGAAGACCCGGCCGGTGGGTCCGACCCTCTTGGCGAGCCAGGACACCACCGACATGCCGCCCGCGCCCACCTCCCAGCAACGCCAGCCGGATCCGATGCCGAACCGTTCCATGTGCCGGAACGTCGTGGGGTCGAAGACAGCGGCGAGGGCGTCGAATCGCTGCCCTGCCCCGGGCTGGCGGTTTTCGAGGAGATGTCCGTCGGTTCGCATCATGCACCGATCATCCCATTTGTAAGCGTTTCTCCTGAAGGTCGACGCTCCCGACGCGAACGCGTCGCACGCGAAGGACCCGTGACGCCGAGGTCACCTTCTCGCTCCGCCTGAGCTCCGTCGGCGCTCCGTCGGACGGCAAATTGGGAGCAGCTTCCGGAGCGGAGTATTCCGTTCCCACAGGCCGAACCAGCCGTCGAAACATCCTGGCAGACTGGCCGCGGCAAGGCGCAGAGGGCGGCGCGAGGAGATCCACGCAAGGAGATCCAGATGTCCATGGCAGGCAATCTGCGGAAGGTCACGAGCCTGAGCAAGGTCGGCGGCCTCCGCAGGGTGGCACGGCTGACGCGACGGCGTGCCCGTGTCGACCTGAGCCACCCCGCCCGGTCACCACTGGGCACCGCGGTGGTGAACTGCGTGGCGTACGAGGAAGGGGCCAGGGTCCCCGCCGGCCGCGATCTGGTGGAGACGGTGGAGCGGGTCCGCAAGGCCGAGGGCGGTTTCGTCTGGCTCGGGCTGCACGAGCCGACCGAGGTGGAGTTCGCGGGCATCGCCGAGCTCTTCGACCTGCACCCGCTGGCGGTCGAGGACGCGGTGGACGCCCACCAGCGCCCGAAGCTGGAGCGGTACGGCGACACACTGTTCGCGGTGTTCAAGACGGTCTGCTACGTCGAACACAGCGAACTGACCGCGACCAGCGAGGTGGTGAACACCGGCGAGATCATGGTGTTCGTCGGCCAGGACTTCGTGGTGACGGTCCGGCACGGCCGGCACGGTTCGCTGGGGCCGCTGCGCGAAGAGCTGGAGGCCGACCCCCAGCAGCTCACCAAGGGGCCGGCCGCCGTACTGCATGCGATCGCGGACCACGTGGTGGACGACTACCTGCATGTCACGGCCTCCGTGCAGGAGGACATCGACGAGGTCGAGACGGCCGTGTTCGCGGCGGACGGCGCGCGGGCCGACCCAGGGCACATCTACCAGCTCAAGCGTGAACTCCTGGAGCTGAAGCGGGCGGTGGTCCCGCTGGGCCGGCCCATCATGGATCTCGCCACGCGGCCGATACGGGTGATCGACCCGGAGATACAGGCCTATTTCCGGGACGTCTCCGACCACCAGCTGCGGGCCGCCGAGCAGATAGCCGCGTTCGACGAACTGCTCAACTCGATTCTGCAGGCGCACCTCGCGCAGGTGAGCGTGGCGCAGAACGAGGACATGCGGAAGATCACTGCGTGGGCCGCGCTGATCGCCGTGCCGACGATGGTCTGCGGCGTCTACGGCATGAACTTCGAGCACATGCCGGAGCTGCACTGGAAGTTCGGGTATCCCCTGGCGGTCGGCGTGATCGCCGTCGCGTGCTTCACCCTCTACCGGGGATTCAAGCGGAACGGCTGGCTGTGACGGCGCTCGTCCGACACGGCTTGCCGGACGACCGTGAGTTCACGGTGTGTCCGTAGAACACCCACGGAGGCACCGGTGTCCGTCGTCGGAGCGCCCGATACCTCAGCGCGAGTCGCTCTTCGCGTAGACGCTCTCGACCCAGTTCGCGAGTTGTTCGTCCGTCAGGTGCGCGGCCAGATCGGCCTCGCTGATCATTCCGACCAGGCGCTTGTTCTCGATCACAGGGAGGCGACGGATCTGATGTTCCTGCATGTCGCCGAGTACGTCACTGACGTCGGCGCTCGCGTCGATCCAGCGCGGGGTGCCCTTGGCCATCTCGCCCGCGGTGACTCGGGCCGGGTCGTGGCCCATGGCCACACAGCCGATCACGATGTCGCGGTCCGTGAGGATGCCGCAGAGCCGTTCGTTCTCGTCACTGATGGGCAGGGCGCCCACCTTGAGTTCGCGCATGAGCTGAGCGGCCCGGTCCAGGGTCTCGTGAGCGGGGATCCACTGGGCGCCGCGGTGCATGATGTCTCCGGCGGTGGTCATGTAGTACCTCCCGGTGCCGGACGGCCGGCGCGGCGCGGAGACGCACCGCTAGTCCCGGCGCCCTACATTCTCGTCGGGTACGAGGAGATACGCACCCGGACGACCGCGGCTTCGGCCTGACGTCCCTCTCAGGCTTCGGCTCGACGGCCCCGTCCCGCCCCTCATCCCACGCCACAATCCTCCACTCGCGTCACCCCCTCCGCTCACACCGAGAAGCCGACGATCCGCTCGGGCAGTACGCGGATGATCACGCGGACCTCGTCGCCCTTCTCCGCCGGAGGGCCGATGCCCAGGGACTTGTGGGAGAGCTCGTACGGGAGGTGTCTGGCCTCGTCGGGGAGGATCTCGGCGCTGCCGCGGATCTCCACCGACGTGTAGGGGCCGGCGAGGTCGAAGACCGAGAGGCTGACGCGGGAATCCCGACCGGAGAGATCGGCGAGGCACCCGCACCGGGGACAGCCGTCCCGTCAGCCGTTCCACGCCGGATGGCGCGGGTCGTCCGCCCGCACCAGGACATCGGCCGTGTCGCCCGGAGCCGCCTCGGTCTCGTACCGCTCGTACGCGGGGAGCGTCCAGTGATCGGTCTCCGGGGTTCGGCGGCGCAGGGCGGCCGGTGAGAGGCGTACATGGACAGTGAGGTCGAAGGGGAACCAATGGTGCAGGAGCAGCGGTCCGTGCAGCAACAGCAGGGCACCGGGCGGAAGTTGTACGTACGGGGTGCGGGTGGCGCGGTCGGTGGCCGGGTCCAGGAGGTCGGGCAGGACACGCCCGTCACCACCGGGTTCCAGGGGGCCGAAGACCTCTCGCCACAGGGCGCCGGTGTCGAACCAGCCGTCGTAGTAGGTCTCCACGTCCTGGCGGCCGTACTCGAACCGGAGCGAGGCCGGCCGCAGATAGTCTTCCGTGCCGACGACCAGGGCGGAGCGTCCGCGTGGGCGAAGGGCCTCGGCTACGCGCTCGGCGAGGTCACCGGGGCGGGCCGCCGGGGCCCCGTCGAAGGCGATACGCGGCCAGGGGCTGCCGTCGGCCGGCTTCAGTTCGAGCAGGCGCTCGGCGATGAGGTCGCCGAGCCGGTCCCAGGTGATCGCTTCGAGTCGCACTGGGCCCATGATGCCGCGCGGGCACACCTGTACGGCGACTGCGTGCCCGCGCGGGGCTGTTCGACAGCATCGGGCGGGCGTGACGAGCGGTGCGGCGGCGAGAGGAGAAGGGGTGGGCGAGTCGGCGTACGGGCGGGTGTCGTTCGGGAAGGAACCGACCATGGCGACCATGGCGACTCCCCCGTCCCGCACCGGGCCTCTTGTCGTCCAGCCGTTGAAGAGGCGGCACTGTGGCGAGTGCGGGGGTGGGGCGCTCCCGCTGCTGGTACTGGAGGAGGGGGCGCCGAGATGCCTCGACTGCGCCGACCTCGGGCATCTGGTGTTCCTGCCCCGGGGTGACACGGCGTTGACGCGGAGGTCGCGGGAGGAGAGCGGGTTGTCGGCGGTCGTGGTGCGGTTCGACCGGCGGCGGAGCCGGTACGAACGGCAGGGAGTGCTGGTCGAGGAGGCGGCGCTCGCGCGGGCGGAGGAGCGGTGCCTGGCGGACGCGGAGGCGAGACGGCGGCGCAGGCTGCGGGACGCGCGGCGGCGGGCCGTTGAGGACGTGCGGTTCACGGACGCGTTCGCGCGGAACATCCGGCGGCTGTTTCCCGGCTGCCCGGCCGCCTTGGCGCACGCGATCGCCGCACACGCCTCGGTGCGGGGCAGCGGGCGGGTGGGACGCAGCGCCGCCGGGCGGGCGCTGTCCGAAGCCGCGGTGGTCTCGGCCGTGCGCGCGGCGGTCCGGCACACGGAGACTCCGTACGACCAGTTGTTGATGAGCGGTGTCGCGCGCCACGAGGCCCGCCGTCGGATCGCCTCCGCGGTCGAGGCGACGCTGGCGGACTGGCGCGTGGGCGGGCCGACCCGGGGGCCGGAAGGACGACGACCCTGATGCGGAGCGAGGCCGTCCGTGAAGCGCGGGCCCGAGACGGCGTCCCGGAGGTGGTGTGCTTAGAGGTCGGCGAGCTTGGAGATTGGCGTGCTTGACGGCGGTGAGCCTGACGGCGGTGGGCTTGACGGCGGTGGGCCGAGACGCCCGGATATGGCGTCGAGTCCCTCGGCCGTGGTCACCCTCGCCGTCCGGCATTTCACTTGTGATGACAGGGGGTGCCGGGCAGGATCCTGAGGTTCGGGGTGGTCCGGCCCTCACGGTTTCGGGAACGGTGCGCGGGTTGTTGACCAGAGGTTCTGCTTACGCGGGAGTTGCCATGATCGAGGGACCGTACTTCGTGCTCACCGGGGTGGGCGTGCTCGGCACCGGGCTGGTGGCCGGGGTGTTCTGCGCGTTCTCGACGTTCGTGATGAAGGGACTGGCCTCGCTGCCGCCGGCGCAGGGTGTCGCGGCGATGCAAGCGATCAACGTGACCGCGCTGACGCCGGCTTTCATGCTCGTGTTCATCGGGTCGGCAGTGCTGTGCGCCGTGATCGCGGTGGTCACCTTCGTACTGTGGCCCGACGAGGGCACGGTGGAGTTGCTGCTGGGCAGCGCGCTGTATCTGTTCGGCTGCTTCGGGGTCACGATCGCGGCGAACGTCCCGCGCAACAACAAGCTGGCCGAGATGGGCCCCGGCACACCGGAGGCCATCGCGTACTGGCCCAGGTATGTGAGCGAGTGGTCGATGTGGAACCACATACGGATGGTGGCCTCGGCCGCCGGAGCGGTCCTGTACGTGCTGGCTCTGACCTGAGGGCACGGTGGCGGCGTCCTCCTGGGGCGGACACGGCCGCCGCGTCGTATCGTGGCGGGAAGAGTCTGCCAACAGGCCTCGCGGCCCACCGCCCCGACGACGGCGTCGGACACGGTGGAGTCGTAGACGGTGGCGAGCGCCGTACGGGCCCCGTGCGTGTACGTGAGACGTGAGGGAGACGGCCATGGCCGATCCCAAGGGTTTTCTGAACTCCTCCCGCGAGGAATGGCCGCGTCGGCCCGTCGAGGACCGGGTCCGTGACTGGGACGAGGTGTACGTCCCCGGGGCACTGCTGCCGATCGTCCGGACACAGGCCGACCGGTGCATGGACTGCGGCATCCCCTTCTGTCACGACGCCTGCCCGCTGGGCAACCTGATCCCCGAGTGGAACGACCTGGTCGCGCGCGACGACTGGCGCGGGGCGAGCGACCGGTTGCACGCGACGAACAATTTTCCCGAGTTCACCGGGCGGTTGTGTCCCGCTCCCTGCGAGGCGGGCTGTGTGCTGGCGATCAACCAGCCCGCGGTCACCATCAAGAACGTCGAGGTCGCCATCGCCGACCGGGCCTGGGCGGACGGGTTCGCGCCGCCGCAGCCGCCGGACCGGTTGTCGGGGAGGACCGTCGCGGTGGTCGGCTCGGGTCCCACCGGGTTGGCGGCGGCGCAGCAGCTGACCCGGGCCGGGCACACCGTCGTCGTCTACGAGCGCGACGACCGGATCGGGGGGCTGATGCGGTACGGCATCCCCGAGTTCAAGATGGAGAAGCGGCATCTGGAGCGGCGGATCACGCAGATGCGGGCGGAGGGTACGAAGTTCCGTACGTCGACCGCCGTCGGCCGGGACATCGGGGCGGCCGAGCTGCGAGCGCGCCACGACGCGGTCGTCCTCGCCGTGGGCGCCACGGCACGGCGTGAACTGTTGGTGGAGGGGAGGGAGTTGAGCGGTATCCATCAGGCGATGGAGTATCTGCCGCTGGCCAATCGGGTGTGCGAGGGGGACCTGGAGGCGTCTCCGTTGTCCGCGGCGGGCAAGGACGTCGTGATCGTCGGCGGTGGCGACACCGGGGCCGACTGTCTGGGCACGGCGGTGCGCGAGGGCGCGAAGTCCGTGACCCAGCTGGACATCTACGCACAGCCCGGTGCGGAGCGCGACGAGGACTCCGAGCCGTGGCCGGTGTACCCGAAGATCTACCGGTTGTCGGCCGCGCACGAGGAGGCCGGAGCCCTGGAGACCTCGCCCGCGGCCGACGCGGACGCGCGGCTCTTCGCGGCGTCCACGCTCCGCTTCATGGGAGACACCTCCGGCCGGGTGTGTTCGCTGCACCTCGTCGAGGTCGACGCCGAACGCCGCCCGCGTCCCGGCAGCGAGCGCGCGCTCCCCGCCGACCTCGTGCTGCTGGCCCTCGGGTTCTCGGGCCCCGACCGCTCCGACGGCCTCGTCGACCAGCTCGGTCTCGACCTCGGCCCGCGCGGCACGATCACCCGGGACGCGGACTTCGCGACCAACGTGCCGGGGGTGTACGCCGCCGGGGACGCGTCGCGTGGCCAGTCGCTCATCGTGTGGGCCATCGCCGAGGGCCGGGCGGTGGCGGCAGCGGTGGACCGCCGGCTGACGGGCGACTCGCGGCTGCCCGCACCGATCGGGCCGCACGACCGGCCCATGACGGCCTAGCCGCGGACTAGCCGACGTTCGCGCGGGCCGCCTCCGTCCCCCGACCCGGCTGGCCGATCCCCCGGCAGCACTCAGCGCTGGTCCGTGCCGGCCCTTTTCGCCGTCGACAGGGCGACGCGGTTCCACATGTTGATCGCGAAGATCAGGGCCAGTATCCGGGCCAGTTCCCGGTCGTCGAACTGCGCGGCGGCCTCGGCGTAGACGTCGTCGGGTACGCCACCGGCCGCGACCAGGGTGACCGCCTCGGTCAGTGCGAGGGCCGCCCGCTCCCGTTCGGAGAAGAAGTGCGGGGCCTCGCGCCACACCGCGACCATGTGCAGCCGGTCCTCACTCTCGCCTGCCTTGCGGGCGTCGTTGGTGTGCATGTGGAGGCAGTACGCGCAGTGGTTGAGATGCGAGGCGCGTATCTGGATCAGTTCGACGAGGGCCGGGTCCAGCTCTTCCCGGGCCGCGGCGTCGAAGCCGATGAGGGCGCGGAAGACCTTGGGAGCGGACTTCCCGAAGTCGAGGCGAATATTTTCGGCCACCCCAGAGGTCGCGAGTGTCCCAGTCGACCCAGCCGCCTCAGACACCTCAGACACCTCAGACACCTCAGCGGTACTCACATTCATCGTGCGCGTGCCGTTCGCCGTGTTCGTGTCGTTTGCCGTGTTCGTGTTCGTGTTCGTCGTCATGCCGATGAATCTATGGGCGTCAGTGACCCCCGGTAGGGTGCATTTCCATGGCGGATTCATGGGTCAATTCCGCGGAGCGCATCGGCGCCGACCTGCATCTGGAACTGTCCGGTCCGGGTGGCCGTCGTGCCGCCCTGATCCGTGCGCTGCGCGAGGCGATCCGCAGCGGACGGCTCGCTCCGGGCACCCGCCTTCCCCCGTACCGTTCGCTCGCCGCCGACCTCGGAGTCGCGCGCAACACGGTGGCCGACGCGTACGCCGAACTGGTCGCTGAGGGCTGGCTCACGGCGCGCCAGGGCTCGGGCACCCGGGTCGCCGAGCGCGCCGAACCGCTGGCGCCCCGGGTGCGCGTACCCAAGAAAGCTCCTCCACGCGCGCGTGGGCCGCGGCACGACCTGCGGCAGGGCACCCCGGACCCGTCGGCGTTCCCGCGCACCGCGTGGCTCACCTCGTACCGGCGGGCTCTGCAGCGGGCCCCCGCGGAGGCGTTCGGGCCCGGCGATCCCGCGGGACGGCCCGAGCTGCGGGAGGCGCTCACGGAGTACCTGGCA
This sequence comes from Streptomyces sp. NPDC087844, assembly GCF_044742785.1. Classification (NCBI taxonomy): domain Bacteria; kingdom Bacillati; phylum Actinomycetota; class Actinomycetes; order Kitasatosporales; family Streptomycetaceae; genus Streptomyces; species Streptomyces sp. NPDC087844. The sequence goes on from NZ_JBIUVD010000003.1 coordinate 231,781, forward strand.
CGCGCGCGTGGGGTCCGTACCGAGCCGGGACGGATCGTGATCTGTTCGGGGTTCGCGCACGCGCTGCGGCTGCTCTTCCCCGCGGTTCTGCGGGGTTCGCTTGCCGTCGAGTCGTACGGGCTTCCTTTCCACCGGGAGTTGCTGGCGGCGGCAGGAGTACGAACCGTCCCGCTGGCCCTCGACGAGGACGGTGCCCGGGTCGGTGGCCTCGGCAGCGAGAGGGCGGTGCTGCTCACGCCCGCGCACCAGTTCCCGACCGGCGGGCCGTTGCATCCCGCACGGCGTGCCGCCGTCATCGACTGGGCACGCGCGCGTGGAGGGGTGATTCTGGAGGACGACTACGACGGGGCGTTCCGTTACGACCGCAAGCCCGTCGGAGCCCTGCAGGGCCTGGACCCGGAGCGGGTCGTCCACATCGGTTCCGTCAGCAAGAGCCTGTCGCCCGCGCTGCGGCTGGGCTGGATGGTCCTTCCCGAGCGGTACGTCGACGACGTGCTGGCGGTCAAGGGCGAGCGGGAGGCGTGGGCGAGCGTTCCGGACCAGTTGACGCTCGCGGACTTCGTCGAGTCGGGCTCGTACGACCGTCATGTACGGCGGATGCGGCAGCGGTACCGGAGACGGCGGGACCGGCTGGTCGAGGCACTCGCCGCGCAGGCGCCGCATGTCGAGGTCACCGGGATCGCGGCCGGGCTCCACGCGGTGCTGCGGTTGCCGCCCGGCAGTGAGCGATCCGCGGTGAAGGCCGCCGTGTGGCAAGGGCTCTCGCTGGACGGGCTCGCGGAGTTCCGGCACCCGGAGGCGGCCATGGCCGCACCCGACGGCTTGGTCGTGGGCTATGCCACGCCCCCGGAGCACGCCTACGGAGCCGCGCTGGACGCGCTGTGCGCCGCGCTGCCGCCTGCGTAAGCCGCGCCCCTCCCCAAGCCGGCCTTCGGAGGGGACCGCCTCCGTACGGATGCCTGGGGCAGGTGGCCGGAAGGTGCCCTCCTGTACCGGCGTGCGCTACACCACGCGGTGGGATCATCGCTCCGCCACGGCACTCGGTGGCCGACGCTGCTCAATCCGGCGCCGGGCGTCCGCAGGCCGGCCGCCGCGTGGCGGGTGGGCCGGCTGACCGCGGCACTGCCCGAGGGCCACCGGGAACCGGCCAGGCCCGGCCTCACCACCGTGGTCGACCCGCGCGCCAAGGCACTGTCCACCGAGCGGCAACCTGCGCACCGAGGACCTGTCCACCGAGCGGCTCACCGGGCCGCAGGGCGGGCCTGGACGTCGTACGGCTGCCCGTGCGGGACGGACAGGCCCCGACGCCGCACCAGGTACGGCGCTGACCGGGCGTCGTGGGTGCGGCCCGGGGCCGGCGTTCGTGCACTGCGGGGCAGGGGTGAGCCGTAAGGGGACGATGGCCGCGGCCTGCCTCGTGCGGGCCGGGCAGAAATACCCGCCGGGTGCGGTCCGCCGCAACCTCGCGGTCGGACCGCCGTCCATCGAGCAGACCTGTTACCCGTTGAGCCTCGTCCCGAGCCGAGCCGAGCCGGGCCAAGCCGGGCTAAACAGCCGCCGTTGCCGGTGGTGCCAGTGGTGCCAGTGGTGGCGGTGGCGGTGGCGGCGGTCAGCCGGCTCATGGACGCACCGTGCCGCATGTGGTCCTGGTTCTGAAGCGGTTTCAGTTTCTCTGCGGCGGCGTTCCCGCGGCAGCGACGTTCTTGCGGCGGCGTTACGCGGCGGGAGCGTTCTTGCGGCGACGTTCTGGACGTCTGCGGCATTCTGGCTGCGACATGCTGGCTGCGGCTTTACCGATGATCGCCCCACCCCGCCCCCACCGCACCGCACCGCACCAAGCTAAGGAGAATCGGTTCTGCAACAACCGGTCGGCGGATTCGTCGGCGACGTCAGGAGAGCAGGAAGTCCGCCTCCCCAGCCTTGGCACCCTGAATGAACGCGGTCATCTCCCCGGTGGTGTAGATGAGAGCGGGACCGTCCGGGTCGGCCGACTGACGGACCGCGATCCGGCCGTCGGCGAGCTTCATCGCCTCCAGGCAGTTGCCGCCGTTGCCACCGCTCCACGGCTTGTGCCAGCCCTCGCTGCCCAGTTCCCTGGCGGGCATGCCGTTGTAGATCCGCGCGAGGCGTATCCGGGACTTGATGCGATCCATTCACAGCTCCTTGCGGAGATCCAGCAGGATCTCCTTCGTGCGATGTGCCGTGGCGGCCTGAGCCGCCATGCGGTCCATGACCTCAAGGTGGGTTGCCACCTCGGTACGCGCGTCCAGGTAGACGGCGCCGGTCAGGTACTCGCTGTAGACCATGTCCGGCAGTTCGGGCATGGCAAAGCGGAACAGCACGAACGGCCCGTACGTGCCCGCGTGCGGCCCCGAGGAGAAGGGGGCGATCTGCAGCGTCACGTTGGGCAGTGTCGTGGCTTCCAGCAGTCTGTCGATCTGGCCGCGCATGACTTCGGGGCCGCCGACCGGGCGGCGCAGGGCGGTCTCGTCCATCACGGCCCAGAACCGGGGCGCGCCCTCGCGCGTCAGCAGTTCCTGGCGTTGCATGCGCAGTGCCACATGCCGCTCGATGTCCTCGGGTCTGGTCTGGCCGACGGCGCCGGAGTGCATGACGGCACGCGCGTACTCCTCGGTCTGGAGCACTCCGGGCACGAAGTGGGGTTCGTACGAGCGGATGAGGGCGGCCGCGCCCTCCAGGCTCACGTACATCGAGAACCAACCCGGCAGGATGTCGTGGAACCGCTGCCACCAGCCCGGCTGGTTCGCCTCCTCGGCGAGCATGACGAAGGCGTCGGCCTCACCGTCGGAGACTCCGTACGACTTCAGCAGGAGCTGGAGGTACGGAATCTTGAGCGTTACCTCGGCCATCTCCATACGGCGGACGGTGGCGGCGGTGACACGCAGAATGCGCGCCGCCTCCTCACGCTTGAGCCCCGCGCGTTCCCGCAGGTCCAGCAGGCGCCGTCCGAGGACGACCTGCCCGACCGTCGGCGCGGACCGCGGCTCGCTCACGTCCACCTCCACTTTTGTCCAGACAGCCGGGGCGGCGCCCGTTCGGGCCCTGTACGGGTACCCAACTGACGCCGCGCCACGTGCTGTTGCGAGCAGTGTGCCATGGCCATACCGCTCAGAACACTGCACTCTGCAATTTTCAGAGTGACACTTGCCAAGTGTTCACGACGGGGAGATAGTGGCAAACGTGATTCCGTCCGCGCCGTTAGGAACAGCCGCAGCCGTGAACCGAGACCGTCTTACTGCCACTGCCGGGGTACGCCCCGACGCGGCGGCCGAGCGCCGGTTCCGCTTCGAGCTGGCCGCACATCCGGGCTCCGCAGCACAGGCCCGGCACCTGACGCGAGCCCGACTCTCGGGCTGGGCGGTCTGCGAGGACACCTGCGACACGGCAGAGCTCGTCGTCTCCGAACTGGTCACCAACGCCATCGTGCACACGGCGAGCCGCCATGTGGTGTGCGAGCTGCACGACGGCGAGGACCTGGTCCGGATAGCCGTCCGTGACGAAGGATGTGCGCCGGGTGAGCCCCACCCGTCGCCACAGCGTCCTGACGAGGAGCATGGGAGGGGACTGCTTCTCGTTGCGGCGATGTGCACTGCCTGGGGCGCCCAGGAAACCGGTCCCGGACTGCTGGTCTGGGCGGAACTGCCGCGGACGGCGAACAACGGCGTCGAGCCGCGGTCGGACCTGGGTTGGAGTGCGAGGAGCCGGCCGGCCCCAGCCGGCTCCTCGCCGACGGGGGTACACATACCCCCGGCCGGCAACGAATGGTTCTGACCTGAATCGTTCCAGCCGGCCGGACATCGACGTCAGCACCGGCAACAGCAACGCCGACGGCATCGGCATCGGCAGGTAGTGCGGGCGTCGCGACACGGAAGAGCCAGGACCAACCGAACGGGACCGACCGAACGCGACCGACCGAACGGGACCGAAGACATTGGGAACACGAGCGGGGGCTGAATGGGTGTGAGGGCTACCTCGGCCGGTACGCCAAGGGCGCTGAACCTGAACACGCTGGTCCGCATGGAGCGCGGCCGGACGGCGTCGGGCCCGGGCGCGGCACGGCCGCTGGCCGTGCCGGAGGGCATGCAGGCCCCGCTGGGCTGTGACGCGGTGGCGATGCCCGCGAGACTCGGCCCGCTGCTGATGCCCCGGCTGCCACGCGTCGGCTGTGTGTACGCCGACAGCACGCACTGGTGGTGGCTCGTGCCCTCCGACTCCGATGTTGCCCTGCAGTGGCCCTCACCCGCGCACTACGCCACGGGAGCGCTCGTTCCCGCCTCGCCCACCTTCCCCGGGCTGATCCACACGCCGGACGGCACACTGCCGTACACCCCGCCGATCCCCCTCTACCTGGCACTGTGCCGGGTGACAGGGACGCCGCCGGCCTGGTCCCGGCCGATCAGCGCCTGATACGTACGGGCTGATCGGCGCGGATCCAGCCAGGCCGACATATCAACCGGTGTCCCGGTATGTACTCCGGTCGATACTTTCGCCGGCCGACCCGCGCCCGAACCGTACCGTTCGCCGCGGTCATGCCCCCGACCATTCCCCCCGCCCCCCGGTGCGTGGAAGCACGCGTTCCAGGGCATGGCACATCGCGCGGCCACAAGCGCCGGGCGTGCTCCGGATACGCCGTACCGGAGCGGGCGCGCGCCCTGCCCGAGAGCGCCCGGCACCGCGATAGTGGCCGTTCGCCCACGATCGGGGAGGTCACGGTGGGATCTGCCGAGTCGACGGGATCGTCGAAAAGGATCACCTGCGACAGCAAGAAACCCGGCGCGGACGGGCCCGAGCCCTCCGAGTCCGAGCGGCTTCTGTTCGGCGGCCCGCTCCGCTACGACATGGGCTGGTCGCAGCACTCCGACGCGTTCATGGAGCTGAACTTCCGTGCCATGGTGACGCGGCTGCCCGCACTCCTCGCGTCCAGTTTCCGGCTGGCCCGACAGGCGGACCGCCGTGCCGCGCGGACCGTCCTGGGCGCGGAGGTGGGCCGCGGTCTGGCCCAGGCGGTGAGTCTGCTGGCGGTCAACAGCGTCCTTGGCCGGCTGATGGCGAGCGGCCCGGTCGCGGACCGGCTGCGGGACGCGGCTCCCGCCCTCGTCACGGTCGCCGTGGTGACACTGCTCGCCGCACTGCTGCGGGGCGCCTCCACGTACGCGACCGGCCGCCTCGAACCGAAGGTGGAGCGGGTCGCGACGGAGATGTACCTGGAACGGGCCGCGACGGTCGAGCTGTCGGCGATCGAGGACGAGGCGTTCCACAAGCTGCTGGACACCGCGCAGTACGGCGCCTCGTCCGCCCGGCGCATGATCGGGATCGCCACGCGCGTGGTGAACGCGATGATCTCGCTGATCGCGGCGGCCGGCGTCCTCACCGTGCTGCACCCGGCGCTGCTGCCCCTGCTGATGACGATGACGCTGCCGAGCGCCTGGAGCGCGCTGACCATCGCCCGGCGCCGCTACGCGTCGTGGCACGCCTGGGTGCAGCACGCCCGGGCAGGCCGGCTGATCGGCAACCTGCTCACCGAGCCCGCCGCCGCGCCGGAGATCCGCGTCCACGGCGTCGGCCCGTTCCTGCTGCGGCACTTCCGCGCGATGTCGGAGGCCGCCGAGACCGAACAGGCCCGGCTCGCCCGTCTGGAGGCACGGACCGGCCTGATCGCGGCCGCCTGGACGGGGCTCGCCACTGTGGCGACGTACGCGACACTCGGCGGGCTGCTGCTGGCCGGCGCGATGGCACTGTCGGTGGCGGGCACGGCGGTCATCGCGATCCGTACCGGTTCCTCGAACCTCGACACGCTCGTCCTGGAGGTCAACACCCTCCACGAGGAGTCCCTGTTCGTCGGGGATCTGCAACGCCTGTACGTGGAAGCGGCCGAGCGCACGATCCCGGTCGGCGGCGCGGTACTGCCCGAAGAGCCGCGCGAGATCCGCTTCGAGAACGTCACGTTCACCTATCCGGGCAGCGCGGCCCGGCCCGCGCTGTCGGAGCTGACGCTCAGCGTGCCGCTCGGCAAGATCGTGGCACTCGTCGGCGAGAACGGTTCCGGGAAGACCACCCTGGTCAAACTGCTGTCCGGCCTGTACGCCCCCCAGCGCGGCCGGATCCTGTGGGACGACGTGGACGCGGCGACCGCCGACCGGCATCAGCTCGCGGAGCGGATCGCGATGGTGGCCCAGGACTTCAAGCGGTGGCCGTTCACGGCCCGGGTGAACGTCGCGATCGGCCGGACCTCGGCACCGCTCACCGACGAGCGGCTGGCCGCGTCCGTCGCAGAGGCCGGCGCCGAGGACGTGGTGGCGGACCTGCCCCGGGGCCTCGACACGCTGCTGGCCCGGATGTTCAGCGGCGGGCACGAACTGTCGGGCGGCCAGTGGCAGCGGCTCGGGATCGCACGGGCGGCGTACCGGCGGGGCGCGATCCTGGTCGTGGACGAGCCGACGGCGGCCCTCGACGCGCGCGCCGAGCTGGAGGTCTTCGAGAAGATCCGGGCCCTGGCGGGTACCGGTCAGACGGTCATTCTCATCACGCACCGGCTGGCGTCGGTGCGCCACGCCGATCTGGTGCATGTCCTCGACCAGGGCCGTCTCGTGGAATCCGGCACTCCGGACGAGCTCCTGTCCACGGGTGGCGTCTACGCCGAGCTGTACGGACTGCAGGCCGGGCAGTTCTCGGTGCAGGTGCCGGCGCCCAAGGCGGGGTGAGATCCCCGGCGGCCGACTCCATGGCCCGACCTCGCTCGGCCTAGTCGACGAGTTCCCGCAGGACGACCAGGAACGTGTCCGTCGACAGGTCCATCACGACGTCCACGTGCTGCCCCTCAAGGCGGCGTGCCTGAGCGAACTCCTCCGCGGGCCAGGAACCACGCGGCCCACCGGCCGGAAAGCGTTCCAGCACCGTTCGACCGTTCAACATCCTGTACCTCCATGTGGCGCTGCTCTTGTGAGAGCCCTTGAAGAGTTAAACGCTCATCATGGGGTGAAGGTCTCGCGAAGTGACGTTACTGAGACGTAGTCGACACACGGTCACAACGGTTGGGGGAACATCCGGGCCACCGCGCTCAGTCCTCGTACTCGTCGTGGTAGCGGATGCGCTCGCTGCCCGCGGGCGCCCCCAGTGCCGACGCGCGCCCCTCCGGTTTCTCCCACTCCTCCTGCCGGCCGAGCGCCGTGAGGTCCAGGAGGCTCGTGGTGGAGCCCAGTCCGTCGAGTCCGCGCTCGTACGTCGAGTACGTGTGGAAGATCCGTTCCCGCTCCCGCAGGAAACAGCTCACCCCCGGCCGCTCATAGGGCTCCTGGCCCTCGTCGCCCGCGCCCGTCCCGAACGAGGCCAGGAAGTCGTAGTTGAAGTCGTTGTCGTACGACGAGTACCAGGGCACCGTCCACCCCATCCGCGCCTTGAAGGGCAGGATCCTCGTGTACGGCGCCCTGGAGATCACCGCGAACTCGGTACCCCGCGCGCGCAGATGCGCCAGATGCCCGATCTGGTCGACGAACGCAGAGCAGCTGCGGCAGCCCGCGTCCCACTCGGGCGCGAACATGAAGTGGTATACGACGAGTTGTGGCCGCCCTTCGAAGAGGTCCGGCAGCGTCGCCTTGCCGTCGCCGCCCTCGAAGACGTACTCCTTGTCGATCTCGACCATGGGCAGCCGTCGCCGGTCGGCGTTGAGCGCGTCCCGGGCCCGGGTCGCGGCCTTCTCCCTGACCAGCAGTTCCTCACGCGCGGCAGGCCATTCCTCGCGCGACACGATCCTCGGAAGCGTCATCGCTACTCCTTCGGTGCGGTGCCTTGTCAGGGGTGGACCGAGGGGAGCGCCGGAACTCATCGGTGAGCCGGGAAGTTCTTTCCGGGTGCACCGGATATTTCCGGTATGCCGGAGTGCTGGATGCGCTGGATGCGCTGGATGCGCTGGATGCGCTGGATGCGCTGACTGTACTGGATGTACTGGATGTACTGGCGGAGGGCCGAAGTCCCCGTCTCAGGTCTCGTACTCCTGGATCCGCTTGCCGTGGCCGCGGTCGATCAGGGTGGGCATGCGTTCGTTCATCTCCCGCACGACCGCCGGGACATCGAGGGTCAGGAGTTCGCGGTCGCGCATGAGGACCCGCCCGTCGACGATCGTCGTGCGTACGTCACCGGAGCGGGCGCTGTGCACGAGGGTGGCCGCGAGATCGTGCACCGGCTGGGTGTGCGGGCCGCTCAGGTCCACCAGGATGATGTCGGCCCTGCGCCCCGGTGCGAGGCTGCCGATGCGCTCGCCGAGCCCGACCGCCCGGGCGCTCTGCAGCGTCGCGTGGTGCAGGGCCTGACGCGACGTGAGCCAACGCGGGTCGGCCTCGGTGCACTTCTGCGCCAGCGCGGTGAGTGCCATGGACTCCCATACGTCCAGGGAGTTGTTGGAGGCGGCGCCGTCGGTGGCGAGCCCCACGGGGATGCCGAGTTCACGCAGGGCGCGTACCGGAGTGGTCGTGGGCCAGGCGAACTTGAGGTAACCGCGGGGCGCACTGGCCACACCGATCCGGCCGGTCGCCCGGGCGAGGACGGGCAGGTCGCGCTGCACGATGCCGGTGCCGTGCGCGATGAGCAGATCGGTGTCGAGGAGACCGGCCCCGGCCAGGACCTCGATCGGTGTACGGCCGTGGCGGGCGAGGCTCGCGGCTTCGACCGGCCCGACACGGCGGCACGGCACGGCACAGCACGGCACAGCACGACTCTGCGACATCACTCCCCCCACCGTTCCGCAGACGCTGACGCCTCAGGCCTCAGGCGCTGCGCAGTCCGGCAGGCGAGGCGGCGAGCCCCGCGCACTCCCGTCGGTCCACGAGTTCGTCGAGGAGGGTGGCGAGGCGCTCGGTGTGCCGCGGGGTGAGCCGTCCCGTGTCGTCGAGGTGCACTGCGCAGGCTGTGGTGGTGTCCACCAGGCGTTCGAGGGTGGCCGCCACCTCGTCGGTGCCTGCCGTGTGACGAGCCAGGGTGGGGAGTTCGGCGGCGGAACGGTCGATCGCCGCGCGGGCCTCCGCCAGCGTCCGGTAGGCCTCGCGGCGCAGCGCCCAGCGGGTGGCCCGGTCGTCGGCGCCGGCGTCGACACCACCGCCGATGCCACCGCCGATGCCACTGACGGCGCTCCCTTCGATGCCGCCACCGGTGCCACCGGTGCCACCGGTGCCACCGGTGCCACTCAGGACGTGCGTGAGGTAGGCGTGCGCTGCGTCGGTGGCGGACGCCAGCCGGACCCGTACGTTCCCGCCGCGCTGCCCCGGTGCCGGGAGATGCCCGACGACCAGCACGATCGCGCAGGCCAGCAGCGTCTCGCCGATCCGGCTCCAGGACGCCTCCGGCTCACCGCCGACCATGACGAGGGCGAGCACCAGGACGGTGACGACGGCCGTCTGCGCGGCGAAGTGCCGGGTGGCGACGGGGATGAGGGCCCCGCTGATCGCCACGAGCGCGACGAGCCCTTCGGGCCGGGGCAGCACGGCCGCGAACCCCGCGAAGACGAGGGCGCCCAGGACGGTACCGGCCGCCCGGTTCAGTACACGCGAGACGAGCGGACCGAGATCCGGCTTCACGAGAAACACGGCGGTCGCGGGAAGCCAGTACCAGTGGACGTGGTGCAGTGCCTGCGCTACGGCGACGCCGACGCCGTAGCAGAGGGCCACGCGGAGTCCGTACTCCCGCCCTCCGGTACCCACGACAGTGCGCAGGAACGCCTTGGCACGCAGGGGCCGCAGATGCAGGCCCCTGCGGGCGGTCCGCTCGGCGCCGAGCCCGAGGGGATGACTGCCGCTCGCCTTCCGGGGGCGCGGGCCACCGCGGTCGAAGGTCTCGGCGGCGTGCAGCAGGGCGTCGTCGAGGGCCCGCAGTCCGGGGACGGTCCGGGCGGGCGCGGGCAGCGGCCCGCATGGCTCCCCGGTCCGCACGGCGACGGCGAGCCGCCGCGGCCCCTGAGCCGTGCGGGCGGGCAGTGCCTCACCGGCCCAGGCCAGCGCGGTCGCCGCCTCGGCGAGCGGCAGCGCGGCGGCGTACTGCGCCCGCAGCCGCCGCTCGGCCGCGGAACTGGCGTACCGCCGCAGCCGTGGCCCCGCGAGCGCGTCCTGTGCGTGATCGAGCGCGGCGGTCAGCGCGGCGCGTCGGCGACCGGCCTGCTCCCCGCCCACAGCGGCGAGCAGTTCGGCGATCGCGTCGTACACGTCGGCGACCCCGGCACGCTCCCCGTCGAAGCGGAAGTCGTCGGCCAGGGCCCCGGGGGTGGGCAGCGCGAGCCGCAGCACGATCAGCCAGCCGGTACCGGCGAGGAAGAACAGGGCCCGCTGCCAGCCGGGTTCGGGCAACGGCATCCCCGCCCCGATGGCCGCGGCGACGAGCAGTTGCGTTCCGGCCCCGGACGCCACGGGCCCCACCGCGCTGACGGCCCCGGCGAGCAGCCCGAGCGCGGTGAGCGTCAAGGTCAGCGGGGCGGCGCCGAGGCCCTCCCCGGCGTACGTGCCGACGGCGATGCCCGCGGCTCCGGCCAGCCCGGGCACGCCGATCCGGGGCACGGCGGTGCGCCGGCTCCCCGGCCGGTCGTTGATCCCGGCGAACATGGCTCCCAGGGCGGCCATGACACCGAGGGGTTCCTGACCCGCGAGAACGGCCACGACGAGCAGGGGTCCGGCGGCGAGCACCCCACGCACCACGGCGTTCCACGGCACGGGCCCCCGCTGCGCCCGCAGCGCGTGCGTGAGCCAGGGCGGGAGGGCTTTCGGCAGGACTGTGGGGAGGACTGCGCGGAACGGTCGCGGCACGGGCACGGGGCTCCTGTCGGGACGAGGGCGGTTGCGGGTGGCATGCCTTCGGGCGACGTCGGCCGGGCGGTGTGTGCGGTCCTTGTTTCTCTACGGTGGATTGGTTCTGCACGGTGGATCGGTTCTCTACCGTGGATGGTTCTCCACGGTGGGTGATTGTCCACGGTAGGTGATTGTCCACGGTAGATCGCGTGCGGCGGCGAAACCGGACAAGAGCGTTTCCACGGTGTGACGATTTCGGCGAGAGCCGGGTTCTTTATGAACGCAATCGCAAGCGCGAGCGCGAACGCGCTGGAACGGAAATGGGAAATGGGAGCGGGCCCGGGGGCGTAGCCGGCCCCCGAGCCCTGTGATGCCACCCATGCGGCACGCCGGCACGCTTGAGGACCCAGGTCAGTTTCATGTCGCCGCGTCCTGCCTTTGGACCACCGCACATCGAGCTGTGCGGGCCGGACTTGAACCGGCATTTCGACGCCCGGAGCCTGGGTCCGGTCGATCCGGCGATCGGTGGCGAATGCTGAGACTGGAGCAATAGTCTGAGATTGAGCGCGGTCTGCCTCTGCCAATTGGGCTACCGCGGCGCGAAGGGTGCCGCGGGGAGGACTTGAACCTCCACTGGAACCGCGCGGTCACGACAAGCTTCAGGTTCAGCTTGCGCTCCTCGCGCACCCCGGCCGTCATGAGTGATGGCCGGGGAGTTCATGAGGCTACCCGAACAGGTAGCCGAACACGGCATCTCCGACACGCTCGTCGGTGACCTCCGCGCCGTTCGCCTCTTCCCGGGCGAACTTGACGGCCTGCTGCAGCTTCTCGACCCGGTCGAGCAGCTCGTTGACGCGCCGCGCGGGCAGGGCTCCGGAGAACTTCACGGTCGTCCAGTACCCGACGGGAATGTCCTCGTAGTACACCTCGACCTGGGCGGGGTGCTTGTCGGTTGCCTCGGCCTTGACGTGGTTCCGCGGGACCTTCTTCGTACGGAGCGTCCGCACCGGCTCGGTCTTCCACGCGTCGGTCGACGGGTCCTGGACCCACGACTCGGAGGCGTCGAGCACCGGCAGCTTCCGTACGAAGGTGTTGAGATCGGTGAGCTGCTTCTCAAGGAAGAGCAGGTACGACACCGGAACGTCGCCGACGAGCACCCGCCCGTCGACCTTCACGTCCGCGCGGGCCGTGCAGTTGGCCCAGTCCTTGGTGGCGGTCACGTCGAACAGCCGGGTCAGCGTGGCCGCGGTGTCCCGCAGCACGGTCTCGGCCTGCACCTGCACCCGGGTCGACTCGGGCGGCAACTGCTCGCCCTCTTCGTCCTTGGGCTGATACGTACGCGAGATTCCGGCCAGCAGGGCTGGCTTCTGCAGCCCGTGATGCGCGGCCGTCAGGTCCTGATGCGACTTGGACTTGACGCCCTTCTCCACTGCGATGATCTGATTGAGTTTCGCCACGTCGGTGACGGTAGCAGTGCCAACGGGAGCTTATCGAAGAATCATTCGACGAGCCGCGTCATGTGCGGCGCCAGGGCTCTCCGACTGTCTGACCCCCGTTGAACGTGCCTCCCTGCACCACGACACCGTGGGACACCCCGCCGCTGACACTGTTGTGGACAGTGAGTGTCGTGGGGGCCGTGGACGGCGGACTCAACTCGTCAAGGAGTGCGCGGAGTTCGGCCGCCGCTTCCGGATCGTCGCGCAGCGTCCGCCGCAGCCTGACGCGCCAGGAAGCCCGGACATCGTCCGCGGCGTCCTCGTCGTCGGCGTCCCGCGCCGCGACCAGATCGGCGCGGGACGCCTCCAACTCCCCCTGGACCACCTCCTCGTCCCTCCCCCGCGAGAAGAAGGCGACGACCCGGTCCCGTACGTTCCCCCATCCGTCGGTCACCATCTGCTGTACGAGAGCCGTTGCCCCCGCCGCCGCCAGCGCCGCCAACTCCGCTTCCATCGGGCCCCCTTCGTCGCGTGTCCGGGAATCTGTCGCGTGTCCGGGGACCTACGGTAGTGGGACCGGCACGGACGGCAACCCCGTACCGGACGGACGGCAGTTCCGTACCGGGAGGGCGGCAGCCCCGTACCCGGGGGGCGCGCCCGCCGAGGACGCGCCCTCCCCGGGCTCAGTTGCCGGCCGCCACCGCCTTCCGCAAGGCAGCCAGCTCTCCGTGCATCACCCCGCCCGGGCACTCCGTCGCCATCCAGTCGCGGTGGCCGCTGATCTCGTAGACCTCCCTCGTCCTGCCGGTGGTCGGGCTGGTGTAGGTGACCTTGGCCTCCGGGTCGACCCCGTGCATACGGACCATGGAGCGGAGCAGGGTGGTGAGGGCGTCACGGGCGGCGGCGGTCGGGCCCTGGCTCACCAGGTTGCCGATGAGGGCGATGCCAAGGTTGCCCGGATTGTGGCTGAGCACGTGGAACGCGGTCACGAGTTTGTTGTCCTCGTCGTGGGCCGGGGTGGCGGTCTCGCCCGAGTACCGGCCCTCGTAGATCTTTCCTGCCTCGTCGATGAGGAAGTGGTAGCCGATGTCGCCCCAGTCGTTGGTGATCGCGTGCACGTGGTAGAGCGCGCGCACCGTGGCTGCCGGGTCCGCGTCGCCGTTGGCCGTGGCGGTGTGGTGGACCGTGAGGGTCTGGAACGGGTGGTACGTCTGCGGTGAGATCTCTCTGCCGTCCGACCCGAAGCGGAGTTTCTCGTCCGCGCCCCAGGCCGCGCGCGTCAGGTACGCGACACCGCGCACCCGTGTCGTGTCCCGCGGTACGGCGACCTCGCGCATCGGGCCGCTCGTGGTGTCGACGGCCAGCGACCGCAGATCCGTGGCACCGTCCGGGGCCCTCAACTCGTATCCCGAGGCCCGGTCCACGGGGATGAGCAGTGCGCCGCCGTCGCTGTCCGAGCAGCCGTCGTCGCTCAGGGGCTTCCAGGCTCCCTTGTCACCGTCGGCGTCGATCAGCCGGATGCGGCCGCCGGTCGCCTCGCGGGTGCCGGTCCAGCGCACACCCACATAGCCGATGGGGAACGCGGCCTCGGCGGGTGCTTCACCGACGGCCGCCACGGCGCGGGTCGCGGGGAACTTCCTGGAGGTCGTGTCGGGCTCCGGGCCGGTGTCGTCCGCGTCGCTGATGTCCGAGCCGGTGTCGGCCATCACGACGGGAGCGAGCGCCGGTGTGAGCACGGCACCCGCCGCGACCGCTCCCGCGGCACCGATCAGCCCGCGCCGCGTGAGGCGTGACCCGGCGCGGTGGGAGGCGGGAGGAGTGGAGGAAGCCGGAGCGGGGGAGGGAGTAGCACTGGTGGGGGGAAGAGTCATGGGGGTTCCTTAGGTGTTACCGGTCGTTCCTGACTGCCGCGGAGGCGTATGTGAGGCACGGGGTCCCACCGCAGCCATATGTGAAGGTGCAAAGTCGCAAAGGATCGTAAGGCTCCGACTCGGCGAATATTCGGATGCCGCTCCGTGAGCCGGGACCGCATCATCGACGGGTCGTACACCGCCCCGCCCCGAAAGGCCACCACCGTGCTGAAGCGCGTCACCGTCCCCAGCCTCTTCGCGCCGCCCGCCTACTCCCACGCCTCCGTGGTCGAGGCCGGCACGCGCCTCGCCCTGCTCGCCGGGTCCGTGCCTCTCAACGCGGACGGCGAACTCGTCGGCCCCGGCGACCCCGTACGGCAGGCCGAGCAGGTGATCGCGAACCTGGGTGAGCAGCTCCGGGCGGTCGACAGCGACTTCGAGCATGTCGCGTACACCGACGTCTACGTGGTGAGCGCCGACCCCGCCGTGCTCTCCGAGGTCTGGGACGTCGTGGAGGCCTCCCGGCTCAGCGTCGGCCCGCACGCCTCCACCCTTCTCGGCGTCGCCTGCCTCGGCTACCCGGGCCAGCTCGTGGAGATCACGGCGACGGCGGTGATCCCCGGCCCCGGCCGAAACCCGGGCGCCGACGGCGAACGCGCCTAGAGTCGTCCCATGTTGATCGAGCATCGTGGGCAGCGCCCCGTCGTCCCGGCCTCCGCCTATGTCGCCCCGTCGGCCGTCCTCTGCGGCGCCGTCATCCTCGGCGAGCGCGCCCGCGTCCTGCACGGAGCCGTCCTCACGGCGGAGGACGGAGAGGTACGGACCGGCGCGGACGTCGTCATCATGGAGAACGCCCTCGTACGGGGCCGTCGCCGGCACCCCGCGATCATCGGGAACGCCGTACTCATCGGCCCGCACGCCCACGTCAACGGCGCCCGCGTCGAGGACGAGGCCTTCGTGGCCACCGGCGCCTCCGCGTTCCCCGGATCCGTCGTGGGCGCCGGTTCGGAACTGCGGATCAACAGCGTGCTGCACGCGAACTCGGTGCTGCCGCCCGGCACGGTCGTCCCCATCGGATGGATCGCGGCCGGGGCCCCGCAGGCGCGGCTCTTCGCACCCGACCAGCACGACGAACTGTGGCAGGTGCAAAGGGAACTAGACTTCCCGGGCACGGTCTACGGCGTCCCCCGCGGCACCTCCATGCGGGACATCATGGCCCGGCAGACCGACCATTTCGGCGCCCACCTCGACGACCTCGTCATCGAGGACGGCCCCTCGGCCTACTGAGATCCCGGCGCGGCTCACCCCGTGCGTTCCGCGCGAGCTCCAGCGCGTACGACGGCCACCACTGGCCGGCTGCCGGGCCGCCTTGGCAGGTGCCGTCCGACTCGCCGGGCCGCTTGACCCACAGATAGGCGTCGAGCAGCGGTGCGCCCGTGACGGTGGTGGGTGCCACGCCCAGGGCCCGGCCCGGCGGGTTGCACCAGGAATCCGTGCCGGCCCAGGGTCCGTTGCCGTTGCGGCTGCTGTCGATCACGAAGTGCTTGCCGTCGAGGGCCGCGGACAGCTTGTCGCCGTACGCCGAACTGTCGGCGTCGGTCTCGAAGTTGGAGACGTTCAGCGCGAAGCCGTCGGCGCGGGCGACGCCCGACTGTTCGAGGGGCGCGATCAGCCTCGACGTGTCCGGGTGCCAGGCGGGGTTGCCCGCGTCGAGATACACGCGGGTGTTCGCCTGCCGCTTGAACCGGTCGACGGCGTACGCCAGCAGTGCGTACCGCTCCGCCGGTACCAGCCGGCCGCAGCCGTCCACACTGTGCGCCACCGCGTCCGGTTCGACGATCACGTACGCGCCCCGGTCGCCCAGCCCCGCCGCGAACTCGTCCGCCCACTTCCGGTATTCCGCCGCGTTCCGGGCTCCGCCGCCCGAGTAGGAGCCGCAGTCGCGGTACGGGATGTAGTAGGCGACGAGTACCGCCGTGCGCCCTTCCCGTGCGGCGGCGGTGGTGCGGGCCTCCACGACGGCCCGGGGCGCCGAGCCGACCAGCCACTCGGCCTGCGGTCGGGTGGAGACGCGTTCCATCAGCAGGGCGTCCGCGGTCCGTCCCGTACGGCGCCATTCGGCTGCCTGCCGGGCGGCGCTGGACTCGGGGTTCACCCAGAGGGCGACCTCGGCGTCGGCGCCCGAAACCTCGCCGTCCCCCGAACCGGCCGACGCGGCCATGCCCAGAGCGACCAGCCCGACAGCGAACATCCGGACCGGGCCCCCGCCCCGAAGAGGAGGTCGGAGGCGGAAACGGGGACCGACAGCTGGGGGCACGACCGACTCCGTTCCCGCCTTCGCGGCACCGGCACCGGCACCGACACCGACGGCGGCTCGTCCGCGAGCGGCCGGTCGGGTGCCGGCGGCTCTCTCCCGGAGTCTGCGGTCCCCCGCGATCCACCACCGTGCCCGCCGCCTCCGCCGCAGCCGGAATCACTCCGACGGCGGCGGCCCACGGACCCGCCGTCACTGCGATGGCGGCCCACGAATCCGCCGTTACTGCGATGACGGCGCGCCCGTCTCCGCCGTCACTCCGACGGCGGCGCCCAGATCCGCCGCTTCGGCAGCGGCTTCGCGTAACCGCCCGCGCGGCTCGTCGTGAGTCCCAGCGACACGAGCGACTCGGCCAGCTTCACCGCCGCGCCCACCCCGTCGACGACCGGCAGCCCCAGCTTCTCCCCCACGGCCCGCTGCAGGCCGGTCATCCCCGCGCACCCGAGGACCAGGACCTCGGCGCCGGCGTCCCTGGCCCGTTCGGCCGCGGCGACGAAGGCCGCTTCCGTACGTTCCTGGTCGCCGAGGTCGAGCACCCCGAGCCCCGTACCCACGACCGCCGCGCAGTTCCGGGCGACCCCCGCCGTGCACAGGCTGTCCTCGATCTGCCCGGCCGAGCGCTCCAGCGTGGTGACGACTGCGTACCGCCGTCCGAGCAGGCACGCGAGGTGGGCCGCGGCCTCGGTGATGTCGACGACGGGTACGTCCACGAGTTCCCGTACGCCCTCGCGCCCGTGTTCTCCGAAACCGGCCATGACGACGGCGTCGTACGGGCCCTCGTACCTCCGCAGGGTGTCGAGGACGGCGGCGGCCGACAGGTAGCTGTCGAGCCAGCCCTCCGCGGACTCGGGCCCCCAGGCGGGGGTGAGTCCGAGCACGGTGGTGCCCGGGGCTGCGGCGGCCCGGGCACCTCGCACGATCTCCTCGGTCATCCCCTGCGTCGTGTTGCAGTTGGTGACGACGATCCGCACGCTCAGCCCTCCTGCGGAGCGCTGGTTGAAGCGGGAGTCGGGGCCGGAGCCGAAGCGGGAGCCGGTTCCACGGCGGCGGCGCGCTCGGAGCGGCACAGCAGCGCGTACAGCCCGGCGGCGAGCGCCGTACCGATGAACCAGGAGTACGGGGCCACGTCGCTGAAGGTCTTCACCAGCGCGAGGACCGCCGAGACCGCCGCCGCGGGCAGGAACGCCCACAGGGCCTTGGGGTTGACGCCCTTGCGGTAGTAGTAGCGCGAGCCGGGCCGGGCGTCGAACAGCTCGTTCACGTCGATGCGGCCGCGCTTGACCCAGAAGTAGTCGAGCATGATCACACCGAACAGCGGGCCGAGGAAGGCGCCGAGGCCGCCCAGGAAGTAGTTGACGACGGTGGGGTTGGAGAAGAGGTTCCACGGGGTCACGACCAGCGCGGCGACCGTGCTGATCATGCCGCCGATCCTGAAGGTGATCTTCTGCGGCCAGACATTGGCGAGGTCGTACGCGGGCGAGACGAAGTTGGCGACGATGTTGACGCCCATGGTGGCGATGGCGAAGGTCAGCGCACCCAGGATCAGCACCCACTTGTTGCCGATCTCGGCGACGAGGTGGGCGGGGTCGGTGATGGCCTTGCCGAACACCTCGATGGAACCGGCCGTCACGATGACCGACACGATCACGAAGGCGGTCGAGTTGATCGGCAGACCCCAGAAGTTGCCGCGCTTGACGGTCCGGTAGCTGGGCGCGAAGCGCGAGAAGTCGCAGAAGTTGAGCATCAGCGTGCCGTACGTGGCGAGGATCAGCCCGATCGCGCCGAACCACTGCCGCCACTGCTCACCCACGGAGACCGGGTTCGGGGTCGAGGTGAGCGAGATGGTCCAGCCGGCCTTCGCCAGGATCCAGACGGCGAGGACGATCATCACGAGCCAGATCGCCGGGCCGCAGAAGTCCTGGAACTTCCGTACGGATTCCATGCCCTGGCTGATGATCAGCGCCTGGACCAGCCACAGCGAGACGAAGGACACCCAGCCGAGCGCGTCGAGGCCGAGGAACGAGTTGTGTGTCCAGGACTCCAGCCCCGGCCAGGCCGCGAGCAGCATGATGTTGACGGCGACGGAGGCCAGATAGGTCTGGATGCCGTACCACATGATGGCGATGACGGCCCTGATCAGCGCCGGGATGTTGGCGCCCCAGACCCCGAAGCTGATGCGGCTGATGACCGGGAAGGGCACTCCGTGGCTCTGCCCGATCCGCCCCATCCAGTTCATGCCGACGTAGATGAGCACGAAGCCGACGAGCAGGGACGTGAAGATCTGCCAGACGTTCATGCCGAGCACCAGCAGCCCGGCCGCGAAGGTGTAGTTGCCGAGGTTGTGGACGTCGGACATCCACATGGCGAAGAGGTCGAAGACCTTCCAGTTGCGCTTGCCCGCGGGCGCGAGGTCTTCGTTGGTGAGCCTGGGATCGGGGACGAACGGTGGCGTGCCGGTGGCTGCGGCGGGATCGGCGAGGGACACAGGGCCTCCATGAGCGTGGTCGGGGACGTCGGGAGGGCTGGGCGAACGGACGGCTGGGGAACGGGGGCTGGGGAACGGGAGGAGTGGGGAACGGGAGGAGTGGGGTGACTGGGGCAGCGGCGGGCTTTTTTGGTATACCAAACTGAGGTCATGGTCCCGCTCCCGACGACATCTGGCCATGTCCGGGCGGTAACAGCTCGGTAAAACAGTCCCGGGGTCGGCGAGGATGGACGCATGACGACGGTGGAACCGCTGGGGGCGGTGCGCGAGCGGGTACTCAGCTCGCTGCGGCAGGAGATCATCGCCGGGCGGCTGCTGCCCGGCGACCGGTTGGTCGAGCGTGAGCTGGCCGAGCGGTTCGGGGTCTCCCGGGTGCCGGTCCGCGAGGCGATCCGGGCACTGGTCACCGAGGGCTTCGTCCTCTTCGAGACCCCGCGCCGCACGGTCGTCCGCCGGCTGACCCGCACGGACGTCGTGGAACTCTTCGAACTCCGCGAGGCCCTTGAGGTGTACGCCACCGGGCTGGCCGCCCAGCGTGCCACCCGGGCCGACCTGGCCGAGCTCGACGAACTCCTCGACCGCGCGGCGGACGCGACCGACGCCGACGACGCGGAGGCGATCACGGACATCAACACCCGCTTCCACGACCGCATCCTGGCGATGGCCGGAAACAGCCTGCTGATCTCCGTGATGGAACCGGTCGACGGACGCCTGCGCTGGCTCACCCGCCAGAACGAGGAGTGGCCGCAACTCCTGGCCGAACACCGGGAGCTGTACGCGGCCATCGCCTCCGGCGACCGCGAACGGGCCCGCGCGCACGCCCTGGCACACGTCCGGGCCAACTACCGCTCGACGGTGCGCCACCTCTTCGGCGACCCGGACTCCCCCATCCCCACCGGTACTGATCCCGAAGGATTCGCCAGATGCGAAGGAGAAGCGTGACTGCCCGTACGTCGATCGGTGCCGCGAGGACCCGGCCCTGCACACTCGTCGTCTGCCGCGGCTGCTGCTGCGGCGACGCGCGCAAGTACCCCGGCTACGACCACGACTGGCAACTGGACCGCCTGCGCGCCGCCGCCGACGCCTCCGGTGGCCGCCTGGCGATCCGTACGGCGGACTGCCTCGGCCCCTGCGACCAGGCCAACATCATCGTCGTACAGCCGTCGGGCGAGGGCCGCAGGCGAGGCGGCCGGGCCGTCTGGATCGGCTGGTCGATGGGCGACGACTGCACCGACGAGATACTCCGCTGGGCGGAATCGGGCGGCCCCGGCATCACCGCTCCCCCGACCACCCTCGCACTGCAGTTCGTCCAGTCGGCGGGCGAACGGGACCGGGCGCGCCGGTAGGCGCGCCGCGCGAAGCGGGCACAAGCCGCGGGCCGTCCGCGGCTGGGCGCGCGGTTCCCCGCGCCCCTCAGAAGGGCGCTTCCTCCCGTGGCGCGTACCTGTCGGTGGCCGCGACCAGTTCGTCCACGACACCGGGCGCTCCGGCGTTGTGCCCCACGTCGTCCACCATGACCAACTCGCTGCCCGGCCAGGCATGGTGGAGCCGCCACACGACGCCCAGAAGGTTCCCGAGGTCGAGGCTGCCCTGGACGAGGGTGCCGGGGACGCCTTTGAGAAGCGGGGCGTCACGCAGCACTACGGCCTGGCCCTGGCCCTCGCCCTGGCCCTCCGGGAGTCCGTCTTCGGGGAGTCCGAGGAAATGGTCGTTGCCGAAGTAGTGGGTGACCGTGCGGGCGAAGGCCAGGCGGAACACCGGGTCCTCGTAACGCTTCACCGACCGCGGCGGTGCCGGGACGATCGCCGTCTCCCAGTCGGTCCAGGCGCGCGCGGCCCTGGCCCGCACCGCCGGGTCGGAGGACTCGATCAACCGGTTGTACGCGGCCGCGAGGTTCCCGTCACGATCGTCCGCGGGCAACTCGGCGAGGAACCGTTCGAAGGCTTCGGGGAAAATCTGTCCAAGTCCCCTGGTCAGGAGTTCCACTTCGGCGCTGGACGCGGTGGCGACGCCGGCGAGCACCAGTTCCGACACGGATTCCGGGTGCGTCTGCGCGTACCGCAACCCGAGCACGGAACCCCACGACACACCCCACACGAGCCACCGCCCGATGCCCAGCTCCCGCCGCAGCAGTTCCAGATCGCCGATCAGGCGCGCCGTCGTGTTGACGCTCATGTCGGTGTCGTAAGCGCTCGCGTGCGGCGTCGACCGTCCGCAGCCGCGCTGATCGAGCAGGACGACGCGATACACGGCCGGGTCGAAGTAACGCCGGAAGCCAGGGGTGCAGCCGGAGCCCGGCCCACCGTGCAGCACGACCGCGGGCTTGCCCCGCGGGTTCCCGCACGCCTCCCAGAACACCCGATTGCCGTCACCTACATCGAGCATGCCCCGGTCGTACGGTTCGATCTCCGGATACAGACCCATCCCGCGACCCTAGTGCGGTACGGAGCACAGCGCGGGTACGGAGCTCCGGCTGCCACGGGCAGTGTGCGGCTACGGACCGTGCGAGGCTACGGAACAGTGCGAGGTTACTGGCCAGGCGGAGCCGTGGGCAGCCCCGCCGGCGCAGTCGGCAGCCCCGCCGACCAGGCTGCCGTGCGCAGTGTGTCCCGGAGCATGTCCGGGGTCAGCCGGCCGGTGAAGGTGTTGCGCTGGCTGACGTGGTAGCAGCCGAAGAGGTGCAGCGGTCGGCTTTCCGGGCCCTCCAGTTCGACCCGTGCTCCGTGCGCGAAGGCCGGCCGGGGCCGGGGCACCTGCCAGCCCGCCTCGGTGAACGCCGGCAGCGCGGCCTGCCAGCCGAACCCGCCGAGCACGACGACCGCGCGAAGGGTGGGTGCGAGCAGTCTCAGCTCGTTCACCAGCCAGGGGCGGCAGGTGTTCCGTTCCTCGGGCGTCGGTTTGTTGGCGGGCGGCGCGCAGTGCACGGGCGACGTGACGCGGACCCCGTACAGGGCCAGCCCGTCGCCGGCGCTCTCGGACGCGGGCTGCGAGGCGAGACCCACGTCGTGCAGCGCCGCGTACAGCACGTCCCCGGACCGGTCTCCCGTGAACATCCGGCCGGTCCGGTTCCCGCCGTGCGCCGCGGGCGCGAGCCCGACCACGAGGAGCGAGGCGTCCGGCGGGCCGAATCCCGGCACCGGGCGGCCCCAGTACGTCCAGTCCGCGAAGGCGGCCCGTTTCGTCCGGGCCACTTCCTCCCGCCACTCGACAAGCCGCGGGCAGGCCCGGCACCCGGCGATCCGCTGGTCCAGTTCCGCCAGGCTGCGCTCCCGCTTCATGCCACCACGGTATGCCCGGCGAGAACCCGGCTCCATGCGACGGAAAACGATTCCGGCCCCACGCCCGCCGGGGACTAAGGTCGGACCATGGCTTCAGGGACGCAGAGGAACGAGGCGGGGCGGCGCGGGGACCCAGGGCCGAGCGCCGGCGCCTCAACGACTGCCGACGGCACCGGTGTCGCCGATGCCACCACAGCCGGCACCACAGCCGCCTCCGCGACAGGCGACGCGCCCCGCGACGCGACCGACGCCGTGGCCGTCGCGAAGGCGGCCGCGCCCGCGAGCGGCGAGACCGTGCGCGTCGACAGCTGGATCTGGTCCGTACGCCTGGTGAAGACCCGCTCCATGGGCGCCACCGCCTGCCGTGGCGGCCACGTCCGGGTGAACGGCGAACGGGTCAAGCCCGCGTACGCCGTCCGCGTCGGTGACGAGGTCCGTCTCCGCCACGCGGACCGGGAGCGGATCGTCATCGTGAAGCGCGTGATCCGCAAGCGGGTCGGACCTCCGGTCGCCGCCGAGTGCTACGTCGACAAGAGTCCCCCGCCCCCGCCCCGCGAGGCCGTCGCCCCCGCGGGCATCCGCGACCGGGGCACGGGCCGCCCCACCAAGCGCGACCGCCGGGAGCTGGAACGCCTGCGAGGTCTCGGCCCGCCCGAGTAGGCGGGCGACACCGCCCACTCGCCCCAGGCCTGAGGCCTCAGGAGCGGCGCCGCAGGAGCCTCACCAGTTCCACGGTCCGCCCCCGTCGTGCCCAGGCGATCAGTGCGAGGGGCACTATGAGGATGAGCGGGGTCGCCGCGTACTCCCCGTCGAACACGGTGACCTGGGTGATGAACGCGCCCACCATCAACGCGCTCAGCGACACGGCTGCCACGGAGGCCAGCACGGGTATCAACAGCGCGATGCCGCCGGCCAGTTCGAGAAGTCCGATGGTGTACATCCCGGCACTGCCCCAGCCGATCTCGTCGAACGACTCGACCGCCAAGGAGTGGGCGACGAGCTTGGGCAGCGCGCTCGCGATCACGTAAAAGAGCGCGAGCAGTATCTGCAGCCCCTTCAGGGCGAGGCGGGCACGGCGCCCACGGGCGGTCGCCGACTCGGCGACGACGGTGCCCGTCGGGGCAGCCGAGGTGGAGGTGGCGGGCGCGGTGGTCTCGGACATGGCGTTCTCCTGGGTTCTCCGGGTGCAACGGCTCCCGTTGCGGTCAAAGAGGTAGACCGACCTGCCTGCCAGAACTCATCGCCCCCGGCAACTCCTCGGCTCATGAGAACTCCGCGGCTTCCGGCTCGTCCCGGGGGCCGGAAAGGTCACTCCACCGGCACCGCCCGCACCCACACCCGGTCCTCCGTCAGATACCGGTCGACCCGCAGCCCCGCCTCTCCCAGTGCCCCCTCGAACTCCTCCCTGCTGAGCGGCCGGGCGAGGAACGTCTGCGTCCACACGGCGTCCGGGAACACATACTCCGCCCGCACCGAGTCGACCCCGTCCCCGACCGGCTCCGCGGACAGCATCCGGATCGTGAACCCGCTCGGATCGCGTCGCTCTCGCGGCAGGTCGGTGTGGTAGTTCTCGCCCTCGCGCTGGATCAACACACAGCCGCCGTCCGCGACGTGGCTCCGGCACACGTCCAGCATTCCGCGCCGGACCTCGACGTCTCCGGCGTGCACGAGGAACGACGCGAGCAGCACCACGTCGAACGTCTCGCCCAGGTCGAGCGTCTCGATGGCACCGCGTATCGTGCGCGCTCCGCGCACCCGCTCCAGCATCTCGGCGGACTCGTCCACGGCCGTCACCGTGAAGCCCCGCTCCAGGAGCGGGTGGGTCATACGCCCCACGCCACTGCCCAGTTCAAGGATGTGCGCCCCCGCCGACACGGCCGAGGCGATGATGTCCGGCTCGTCCCCCACGGACAGCCGCGCGTACAGCTCCACCGCGCAGCCGTCCGGTGTGATGGCACCGGGCCCCGTCCCTTCGTACCCCTCACGCATCTCGATCGTCATACCGGCCCAACGGCCCACGCCCGCACTGTCGTTCCCATCTCCGCCCGTCTCACCCCTTCGAGTGAGACGTGTTCAGGCCACGGAGCTGGAGCCGCCGACGTACCGGTCAGAGCGCGAACCACCCGTGGCCGCCGTACCAGTGACCGCCCGCCCGCAGATGGTCCCCCACCGCCCGCTCCACGCCGGTCCGCCGGGGAAGGTCCGCCACAGGCAACTCGGGGTCGCCGAAGACGAACGCGACAGGAGCCTTGTCGTCCGCCTTCGTCTCCTCGCGGGCGATCCGGAACCGCTCCTGGAAGCGCACGATGTTGGAGTCGGCGGGCAGGTACCGCGGCAACTGCCGGTCGAGCAGCCAGGAGTGGCAGACCGCCACCGCGTAGTGCTCGTCCGGGTAGTGGCGCGCGAAGAAATCCCGGGCCCGGTCGATCGACCGGTCGCAGGCCTCCGGTGACAGCGGTCCCCGGAAGTCGGCGATGTGCAGACTCAGACAGGGCTCACCGGGCCCTGTGCCGAGCCCCGCGCCCGCCGCCGCCTGCCCGGTGCGCCCGCCCAGCCGGGCACGCTGGAACTGCAGCCGCCCCAGCTGGTACAGCTCCCCGTGGAAGTGCAGCCCGATCCACCACGGCACCAGCAGCCCCGTCGTGCCGGTCCGCCTCCGGTGCACGGCCAGGTTCCGGCCCAGGTCGGCGAGGGTGCGCCGGGACACGTCCGCCGGGATGTCCCGCTGTCGGTGGTAGGCACGCACATACGGCAGCGCGGCGATGAAGACGAACACCTGGAAGGTGCGGCCCAGCACCCCGGTGGACTCCGGGAACGCCGGCGGTTCCCATCCCCCGCCGATCTTCCCCATGTCACGTACGAACCGGTCGACGCACAGCCCGAGCAGCTTCACCGCCTCCGGGTCCGCCGCCAGCCGGGCGCGCAGTGCGACCAGTTCGTTGACGCACTCGTGCGGTACCGCCAGGTCGAGCAGTACGTCCGGCAGCTCGACCGCGTCAGGAAGGACCGCCTCCGTGCGCGGCGCGCCCTCGCTCTCCAGGTCCCTCAGCCATCCGGCGAGCTTCTCGTCCGCCCGCAGCTCCTCCACCAGCACAGCCGCTCCCCGTCCGCCTACTCGCCCGCCCCAGGTGCAATGTGCCCTACGAAGAGTACGTTTTCCTGGTAGGAGTAGTGATCCCTATGCGTACGGGCAGTGAACCGGCAACCGCGCGCAGTGCGCTGCGAGCGCGGCTGTGGCTGAGTGTGTGGGGGTTTGTCTGGGCGATCGTGGGGACGGCCCTGTTCGCTCTCGTCGGGCGGACGGGCTGGGCGGTCGCGTGCGGTGTGTTGTGGCTGATCGTCACCGTCGATCTGGCGATGATCCTCAGACATCTCCGCCAGGTGCCGCACTACCAGCCGGGCCCCGGCATCCCGCCGTACCCACCACCGGACCGCCGCGTCTAGACCCGGCCCAGCCCGCCACCCGCGCTGAACCAAGTGGCTCGGACCAGGACCGGAACGAAACCCGGAACCAGGCCCATGGGCGGGCCCGGCTCAGGAGTCGAACCGTGCCGCGGCCAGGTACTCCGGCTGCGGGTCAAGCGCCGCCGCGAGCCGGAAGTGGCGCATGGCCTGCGCCGGCTGCCCGGAGCGCTCATAGGTCCGGGCGAGTGCGAAGTGCGCGAAGGCGTTGTCCGGTTCGCGCTCCAGCACGATGGTGAACTCCAGCTCGGCGGGCCGAAGCTGCGCCGCGGCGAAGAAGGCCCGCGCGCGCAGCAGCCGTGCGGCCGTGTTCTCCGGGTACGCGGCGATGACGTTGTCGAGCAGCTTCACCGCGCCCCTGGGATCCCGCGCGGCGAGCAACTGCTCCGCGGCACGGAAGTCGATGACATGCGTCTCCGGAGTACGTCCGGCGAATCCGCTGGTCTCGGGCACGGCACATTCCTTCCCTCGCTGCGGGGACTCAACGCCTGGCGGACACCCACTATTCCGAGGACGCCCGCTACTCCCCGGTTCCGAGGACGCCGGCTACTCCCCGACCGCCCTGGCCCGCCGCCCAAGGTCCGCCCACACATCCCGCACACGCCGCCGCAGCGTTTCCAGGGGCACGTCGTTGTCGATGACGACGTCCGCGATCTCCCGGCGCCTCTCGCGGGTGGCCTGGGCCGCCATACGGGCGCGGGCGTCCTCCTCGGTCATGCCGCGCAGCCGGACGAGCCGGTCGAGCTGTGTCTCCGTACTGGCGTCGACCACGATCACGAGGTCGTACAGCTTCGCGAGGCCGTTCTCCGCGAGCAGGGGCACGTCGTGCACGACCACGGAGTCCGCCGAAGCGGCCTCTTCCAGCTCGCGGGAGCGGGCGCCCACCAAGGGGTGCACGACCGAGTTCAGCACGGCGAGCCTGTCCGGGTCCGCGAAGACGATGGAGCCGAGCTTCGGCCGGTCGAGCGTGCCGTCCGCGGCGAGCACTTCCTCACCGAAGGCGTCGACCACGGCCGCCAGCCCGGGTGTTCCCGGCGCGACGACCTCCCGCGCGATCCTGTCGGCGTCGATCAGCACGGCCCCGTGCTTTACGAGCAGCCGTGACACCTCACTCTTGCCGGCCCCGATCCCACCGGTCAGCCCCACCTTCAACATGCCAAGGAGCATAAGCCCGGGGCCGGACCGGGCCCCGTCAGGGGCGCGGGGAACCGCGCGCCCGGCCACGACGCACCCGCGGCCGGCACCCGGCCCTCCCCGCGAAGCGGGAACACGCGGCCGCGCTCGAAAAGAGCGGGCTACGCATCGCCCTCCCGCTCCGCCAGGAACTTCTCGAATTCCATCCCGATCTCGTCCGCGGACGGGATGTCCACCGGCTCGGCAAGCATGTTGCCCCGCGTCTCGGCGCCGGCGGCGGCGTCGTACTGGTGCTCAAGCCCCTGGACCAGGGCGACGAGTTCCTCGTCGCCCTCCTGGATCTGCCGGTCGATCTCCGTCTGCGTACGGTGCGCCTCGGTGCGCAGCCCGTGCGCGATGCCCGGCAGCACCAGGCCGGTCGCGGCCGTGATCGACTCCATGACCGTCAGCGCGGCGTCCGGGTACGGGGAGCGGGCGATGTAGTGGGGCACGTGCGCGGCGATGCCGAGGACGTCGTGCCCGGCCTCCATGAGGCGGTACTCGACCAGGGACTCGGCACTGCCCGGCACCTGGGCCTCGTCGAAGGGGCTGCGGTGGCCGGGGACGAGGTCCGTGCGGTTGCCGTGCGGGGTGAGGCCCACGGGGCGGGTGTGCGGGACGCCCATGGGGATGCCGTGGAAGTTCACGGACAGGCGGACGCCGAGGCGCTCCACGATCTGCTGGACGGCCGCGGCGAAGCGCTCCCACTCCACGTCCGGTTCGGGCCCGGAGAGCAGCAGGAAGGGCGCGCCGGTGGCGTCCTGGACGAGCCGCACGTCCAGTGTGGGCTCCTCGTAGTCGGCCCAGCGGTCGCGCTTGAACGTCAGCAGCGGACGGCGGGCGCGGTAGTCCACGAGCCGGTCGTGGTCGAAACGCGCGACGACCTGGTGAGGCAGCGAGTCGAGCACCCGGTCGACGATCTGGTCGCCGGTCTCGCCCGCGTCGATGTATCCGTCGAAGTGGTAGAGCATGACAAGACCGGCCGACTCCTGGGCGAGTGCCACGTCGACCACGGCCAGGCCCTTCGGCTCCCATGCGTACAAACCCTGCGGATCAAGCACTGTGACCGCTCCTCCTCGTGTTCGTATGCGACAACACGGGTTGGGACAGGGGCATTCCCGGTTCACACCGCTTCGCTGCCGCCTCTTACCGGCTCCTCATGCCCACGACGGACACGCGCGCGGGTGCGAGTGCGGGTACATGCGCGGGTGCGAGTACGGGTGTGGGACCACGCACCGCGGGCCCGCACCCAAGTGGGTGCGGGCCCGCGGTTACCAGCTAGCTACCGCTGGCGGTGAGCTTTCAGCTCTGGCCGCCGGCGAGCTTCTCGCGCAGAGCCGCCAGGGCCTCGTCCGACGCCAGGGCGCCGGAGTTGTCGTCCGACTCCGAGGAGTACGAACCGCCGCCACCGCCGCCACCGCTGCCACTGCCACTGGAGGCGGCCGGAGCCGCACCCGGGGTGGTGACACCCTCGGCCTCGGCCTGGGCGTCCGCCTCGCGGGACTTGATGACCTGGGCCTGGTGCTGCTCGAAGCGCGTCTGCGCCTCGGCGTACTGCGTCTCCCACACCTCACGCTGGGACTCGAAGCCTTCGAGCCAGTCGTTGGTCTCCGGGTCGAAGCCCTCGGGGTAGATGTAGTTGCCCTGGTCGTCGTACGACGCGGCCATGCCGTACAGCGTCGGGTCGAAGTCGACCGTGGCCGGGTCGGCACCGAAGGCCTCGTTGGCCTGCTTCAGCGAGAGGCTGATGCGACGGCGTTCGAGGTCGATGTCGATGACCTTGACGAAGATCTCGTCGTTGACCTGGACGACCTGCTCCGGGATCTCCACGTGGCGCTCGGCCAGCTCGGAGATGTGCACCAGACCCTCGATGCCCTCGTCCACGCGGACGAACGCACCGAACGGAACCAGCTTCGTGACCTTTCCGGGCACGACCTGGCCGATCTGGTGGGTGCGGGCGAACTGCTGCCACGGGTCTTCCTGCGTCGCCTTCAGCGACAGGGAGACACGCTCGCGGTCCATGTCGACGTCGAGCACCTCGACGGTGACTTCCTGGCCGACCTCGACAACCTCGGAGGGGTGGTCGATGTGCTTCCAGGAGAGCTCCGAGACGTGCACCAGGCCGTCGACGCCACCCAGGTCCACGAAGGCACCGAAGTTGACGATCGAGGAGACGACGCCGGAGCGGACCTGACCCTTCTGCAGGGTGGTGAGGAACGTCTGGCGGACCTCGGACTGGGTCTGCTCAAGCCAGGCACGGCGGGACAGAACCACGTTGTTGCGGTTCTTGTCCAGCTCGATGATCTTGGCTTCGAGCTCCTTGCCCACGTAGGGCTGGAGGTCGCGGACACGGCGCATCTCGACGAGAGAAGCCGGCAGGAAGCCACGGAGGCCGATGTCGAGGATGAGTCCACCCTTGACGACCTCGATGACGGTGCCGGTGACGATGCCGTCCTCTTCCTTGATCTTCTCGATGGTGCCCCAGGCGCGCTCGTACTGGGCGCGCTTCTTCGAGAGGATCAGGCGGCCTTCCTTGTCCTCCTTCTGGAGAACAAGGGCTTCGATCTCGTCGCCGACCTTGACGACCTCGTTCGGGTCGACGTCGTGCTTGATCGAGAGCTCGCGGCTCGGGATGACGCCTTCGGTCTTGTAACCGATGTCGAGCAGGACCTCGTCCCGGTCGACCTTCACGATGACGCCGTCGACGATGTCGCCGTCGTTGAAGTACTTGATCGTCTCGTCGATCGCGGCGAGGAAAGCTTCCTCGTTGCCGATGTCGTTGACCGCTACCTGCGGCGTGGTAGAGGTGGTCTCGGTGCTGCTCGTCATGTGGGAAAGGGCTCCGGTACGGACAGTGAGTCGTAGGTACTGCTTACGCCGGGAGCCCGTTTCGCTCTGAAGACGGCCGGACAGCCAAGGAAGCGCCGGATCCGGGCCGTGTTCGATGAGAACACTCGCCGGTGGCGCCTCGAAAACCGAGGGGACATACGACAGATGCGAGCGCAGCCTGCTACGTCTGAGGAGCGCAGGCCCGCAGCGCAACTTGTAGCATACGGGGGCAGCCGGACAGGGTCAATGCGCGAAGGCGCACACCCGGGGCGGATCGCCGCATACCCGGCACAAGACCCACGCGGCGGCAGCCGCATATCAGGCAACGCCACAGGGTCACGCGGATTCTGTGGTGCCACTTTCGTGACCGCCGCCATGACGGACCGCACGGAAGTGACCGCAGATTAATACGAGGGAGCCGATCATCCAAGAGCCCGAACCGTCCCGGTCCGAAGCGTCCTCACCCGAGGCGTCCGGGTTCGAAGCGTCCGAACCCGAGGCGACCCGACGCACGGCGGGGGGCTCCGAGAGCTCCCGTGCCAATCGCGGCTGGTGGGACCGGAACGCGGACGACTACCAGGTCGAGCACGGCACGTTCCTCGGTGACGACCGTTTCGTGTGGTGCCCCGAGGGCCTCGACGAGATCGAGGCCGAGCTGCTGGGCCCGATGGAGGACCTGAAGGGGAAGGACGTCCTGGAGATCGGCGCGGGGGCCGCCCAGTGCTCGCGCTGGCTGGCCGCCCAGGGCGCCCGTCCGGTCGCCCTGGACCTCTCGCACCGGCAGCTCCAGCACGCCCTGCGGATCGGCGCCGACAGCGTCCGGCTCGTCGAGGCGGACGCCACGGCGCTGCCCTTCGCGGACGGCTCCTTCGACCTCGCCTGCTCCGCGTACGGGGCGCTGCCCTTCGTCGCCGAGCCCGTGAGAGTTCTCCGGGAGGTGCGCCGGGTGCTGCGGCCGGGCGGCCGGTTCGTCTTCTCCGTCACGCATCCGGTCCGCTGGGCCTTCCCCGACGAGCCGGGACCCGAGGGGCTGAGCGTGGCCTCCTCGTACTTCGACCGCACGCCCTACGTCGAGCAGGACGAGGACGGGAACGCGGTGTACGTCGAGCACCACAGGACGGTCGGCGACCGCGTCCGGGACGTGGTGGCGGGCGGTTTCCGGCTGGTCGACCTGGTCGAGCCCGAGTGGCCCGCCTGGAACACCCAGGAGTGGGGCGGCTGGTCGCCCCTCCGGGGAAACCTGATCCCGGGCACGGCGATCTTCGTGTGCGAGCGAAGCGAGATGGGGGCACCCCCGGCCGGAGGCGGGGGGAGAGACTGAGCGGGTGACCCGTACCGAGCATGTGATCGTGTGATCCGTCATGACGCCCTGGACGTGCTGCCCGTACGCGGCGCGCTGCCCGGCCTGAGGGACGCCCTTCGGGACCGTGGCGCCGCGGTGCTCGTCGCGCCGCCCGGCACGGGCAAGACGACCCTCGTACCGCTGGTGCTCGCCGGCCTCGTCGGCGAGGAGCCGGCGCGGCGGGTCGTGGTGGCCGAGCCGCGGCGGATCGCGGCGCGGGCCGCCGCGCGGCGGATGGCGTGGCTGCTCGGCGAGAAGGTCGGGGAGAGTATCGGTTTCACCGTCCGCGGGGAGCGAGTGGTCGGGCCACGCGCGCGCGTGGAGGTCGTCACGACCGGGGTGCTGCTGCAACGGCTGCAGCGGGACCCGGAACTGGCGGGCGTCGACGTGGTCGTGCTCGACGAGTGCCACGAACGCCATCTGGACGCGGACACGGCGGCGGCGTTCCTGCTGGACGTCCGGGCCACACTGCGCCCCGAGCTGCGACTGGTGGCCGCTTCGGCGACGACCGACGCCGAGGGCTGGGCCCGGTTGTTCGGCGGTGTGCCGGTGGTCGAGGCGGCGGGCGTCTCCCATCCGGTCGAGGTGGTGTGGGCGCCGTCCGTGCGCCCTGTGCGGCCACCCCACGGGATGCGGGTGGATCCGGTGTTGCTGACCCATGTGGCGTCGATGGTGCGCCGGGCGCTTACCGAGCGGGACGGCGATGTCCTGTGCTTCCTCCCCGGGGTCGGGGAGATCGCGCGGGTCGCCGGGCAGCTCGGCGGACTCGGCGATGTCGAGGTACTGCAGGTGCACGGGCGGGCGCCGACAGCCGTGCAGGACGCGGTGCTGTCCGGCGGTAGCCGGCGCCGGGTCGTCCTCGCCACGTCGGTGGCCGAGTCGTCGCTGACCGTTCCGGGTGTGCGCGTGGTCGTGGACTCCGGACTGGCGCGCGAGCCGAGGGTGGACCACGCGCGCGGCCTGAGCGCGCTGACGACCGTACGGGCCTCGCAGGCCGCCGGGAGGCAGCGGGCCGGGCGGGCGGGGCGCGAGGCTCCGGGGGCGGTGTACCGGTGCTGGGCGGAGGCCGAGGACGGGCGTCTGCCACGTTTCCCGGCGCCGGAGATCAAGGTGGCCGACCTGACGGCGTTCTCCCTCCAGGCGGCCTGCTGGGGCGATCCCGACGCCTCGGGGCTGTCTCTCCTGGATCCGCCGCCGGCGGGCGCCATGGCGGCGGCGCGGGGCGTTCTGGCGGCCGTCCGCGCGGTCGAATCCGACGGGCGGCCCACGGAGCGGGGGGTACGGATGTCCCGGCTCGGGCTGCATCCGCGGCTCGGGCGCGCGCTGCTGGACGCCGGGGCGTCCGTCGGTGCCGAGCCGGCGGCCGAGGTGGTCGCTCTGCTCAGCGAGGAGCCGCCGCGGGAGTACGGCGACGACCTCGCCGCCTGTCTGCGGGCCGCTCGGCGTGGCGGGGACGCCTATGCCGGGCGGTGGCGGGCCGAGGTCCGGCGGCTGCGCGCCGCGGCCCCGTCTCGGACTGCGTCCGGCGCGGCGGGAGGGTCGACCGACGGCCGCGGGTCCGTCGTGGCCGGTCGCGCGGTTCCCCGCACGCCCGCCGGGGCGCCCCGAGCCGGTGGAACTGACGACCAGGCGGTGGGACTTGTCGCCGCGCTTGCCTTTCCTGAGCGGGTTGCCCGACGGCAAGGGGGGTCCTTCCTCATGGTGGCCGGGACTCGGGCCGAGGTCGGGGAGGGCAGTGGGCTCCGGGATGCCTCCTGGATCGCCGTCGCGGTCGCCGACCGGCCGCTGAACGCGGGGCACGCGCGCGTGCGGCTCGGGGCCGTGGTCGACGAGGAGGTGGCGCGCGAGGCGGCGGGAGCCCTGTACGCGGAGGGTGACGAGGTGCGCTGGGACGGCGGGGACGTCGTGGCACGGCGGGTCCGACGGCTGGGAGCCGTGGAGCTGGCGGTACGGCCGTTGCGCGACGCCGACCCCGGACTCGTACGGGAGGCGTTGCTCGAAGGGCTGGCGGCGGAGGGGTTCGGGTTGTTGCGGTGGTCGCGGGACGCCGAGGTGCTGCGGCAGCGGCTCGGGTTCCTGTACCGGCAGGTCGGCGCTCCTTGGCCGGACGTGTCGGACGACGCGCTCCACGCGCGCGTGGACGAGTGGCTGGAACCGGAGCTGGGCCGCGCGCGGCGGCGGGCCGATCTGGAACGCGTCCAGGCGGGGCAGGCGCTGGGCCGGCTGCTGCCGTGGGCGTCCGGGGCGGCGGCCCGGTTCGACGAGCTGGCGCCGGAGCGGTTCGAGGTGCCGAGCGGGTCCAGGATCCGGATCGACTACGCGGATCCCGAGCGGCCGGTGCTCGCGGTGAAGCTGCAGGAGATGTTCGGGGCGCAGGAGTCGCCCACGGTCGCGGGGGTGCCCGTACAGGTGCATCTGCTGTCGCCCGCGGGGCGCCCGGCCGCCGTCACCTCGGACCTCGCGTCCTTCTGGAAGGACGGCTACCGCAGCGTACGGGCGGAGTTGCGCGGGCGGTATCCCAAGCACCCCTGGCCCGAGGACCCGGCGGGCGCGCGGCCGACCCGGCACACGAACGCCCGCCTCAGCAGGGGCTGAACCCACCTCAGGCGCTCAGCGGCTCGGCCTCCCGGGCCCGCGTCTGTGAGGGGTCGCCCGGGCGGCGGCCTCGGGCCTCCAGGTAGAGGGAGAGCGCCAGGAGTCCGACGCCCAGGACGAGGAAGCCCCAGGGCAGGTACGAGGACAGCAGTGCGACGACGAGCCGCTGGGACTTGACCAGGTCGACGGTCGAGCGGATGTAGTCCTCACGCATCTTCACGTGTCCGGCGAAGGCGGTCACCTTGTCGCGGTCGCCCAGGAGGGTGCCGCCGCGCAGTTCCTCCCGGTGGATCTCCTCCCCGTAGACGGGTGCCCCGGTGACGGGTTCGACCCAGAACCTGCGGACCGTGGTGTACCAGCGGGTCGTGCCCGTCCTGGCGACCGACTCCGCGGTGATGCCTTTGACGGGCATGGTCCTGGGGAAGGGCACCTTGGTCCAGGGGATGGTCTGCTCGAAGTAGTAGACGTCGACGCCCCGGAAGTTCTGTGTGCCCTTGTAGTGGATGGGTTCGGTGATCCGGGCCTGCGCGTCGAAGTACTCGTAGTCCCTCTTCTCCGTGCGGAAGGGCCACTTGAACTCGATGCCCTCGCGTCTGACGGGGTCGCCGTCGACGCTCTCGCCGGTGGCGTGGACGGGTTCCTGGGTGTGCGCGTCGAAGATGTACCGCTCGGGGATCCTGGAGACCATCTCGCCGTCGGGGCCCTGGACGTAGGAGAGGCCGTCCCAGACGACGACATCGCGGTTGGCGGTCCTCTCGATCCTCTCGGAGGCCTCGACATTGCCCTTGAGGGTCTGGACGACCGTGACTTTGTCGACCTTCTTGGCGGTCATCGAGCCGTAGTCGAGGAGGGTGGCGTCCTTCGCCTCCAGAACCATGTCCTGGTACTGGTCCGCGGGGACCTTGGCCACGCGCGGGAAGGCGTACCAGCGCAGCAGCGGGGACAGCGCCGCGAAGAACACGGCGAGGGCGAGCAGGATCAGACTGGCCTTGCGGCGCATCTCGGCGGCCCTCCCTGTGCGTGGTGAGTGTGCGCTACGGGTGTGCGCTACGGGTGGCTCGGGACGGTGGTGAGCAGCGGTTTCGGTGAGGTCTCGCCCGCGGGCGAACCCATGGCCGTGATGAGGAGCACCAGTGCGAACGCGAGGGCCAGACCGGTCGCGGCGGCGAGCAGGGCGCGCATGCGGGCCTCCCGGCACAGGCGGAACCGAGTTCATGGAGCGGAACCGACCCCATGAACTGATACATCGTCAGGTCGGGCACCGTAGCAACGGGCGGGCCAGATGAGAACACGTCGCGCACACAACAGCGGCGCCCCCTCACCGCTGGGTGAGGGGGCGCCGCTTGCGCGTCTTCGGGGCTACGAGGCGGCCGCCGCCACCTTCAGCTCGACGGTCAGGGTCGCGCCGCCGGTCGTGGTGATCCGCAGCAGGTACGTGCCCGCCGTGTCGTCCGCGTGCAGCGTCGGCAGCTTCAACAGGCCGTCCTTGCTCGTCTTGAGGCCCGCGAGGGTGCGTACCGTCTTGCCGTCCGCGTCCCTGAAGTACGGGCCCTTGTCGTTCTCGGCCGCGTCGTCCGCCGCCTTGATGAGCGTGGCGGTCGCGGCGACACCGTCCGCGACGGCACCCTTGTACGTGGCCTTCACCTCGACCAGGTCCGCGAACTCGGCGCCCGGGACACAGGTCAGCGCGGTGTCGGCGGTGCGGGCGAGGGCGTCGGCCTGGCGGGCGGTGACCGTCGCCGCGTAGTCGAGGCCCGAGACGGTGCGGCCGACGACGGCGGCGCGCACCTTGAAGCCGCCGGTCTTCTCGCCCGCCTTGAGCGCGGGCGCGGTCGCCACACCGGAGGCGTTGGTGACGACGGTCGCGACGCTCTCGCCGCCGGTGAAGGTCGTGTCGGTGTCGCCGGTGATCGTGAACCGGACCCGGACCTTGGCGACGGCCTTGCCTGCCTTGGTCTCCGTACGGGCACTGATCTTCTCGGCGAAGGTGTCGCCCGCGGTCGCGGTGAGCTTTCCGGTGCCCGCGTCCTCCAGGTGGTCCACCGTCTCGGTGGGTGTCTGGGGCGGAGGCGTCGTGGCGGGCGGGGTGGTGGCAGGCGGGGTCGTCGTGGGCGGGGTCGTGGTGGGCGGCTTCGGCTTCGGGCTCGTGGTGCCGTCGTCCGGGTCATGGGTGCTGGGCGGGGTGGAGGCCGGAGGCGTCAGGCCGGGGCTCGCACCGCCGGTGCCGCTGCCGGTGTCGTTGTCGCTGCGGTTGGAGGGCAGCGAACCCGTGCCGTCCGGGACCTCGTGGGTGCCCTTGCGGTAGTACTCCAGCCACGTCAGGACGGTGTTCAGATAGTCCGTCGAGTTGTTGTAGCTGAGGATGGCGCGCCTGAGGTCGGCACGGTCGGACAGGTCCCAGTCGAACCGGCACAGGTAGTGGCCGGCCGCGAGGGCCGCGTCGTAGATGTTGTTGGGGTCCTTCTTGCCGTCGCCGTTGCCGTCGCGGCCCGACCATTCCCAGGTGGAGGGGATGAACTGCATGGGGCCCACCGCGCGGTCGTGCGTGGTGTCCCCGTCGTACGCGCCGCCGTCGGTGTCGGTGATCCTCGCGAAGCCGATGCCGTTCAGTACGGGGCCGAGGATCGGTGTGATCGTGGTGCCGTTGGCGTCCACCTTGCCGCCGCGGGCCTGGCCGGACTCGACCTTGCCGATGGCCGCGAGGAGTTGCCAGGGGAGGTTGCACCCGGGCTTGGACCCGGCCAGCGACGTCTCGGCCTTCTTGTAGGCGTCGAGGACGGTCGCGGGTATGCCCGCTTCGGCGTCACCCGCGGCCCCGGGGGTGTCACTGCTCGCACTGGGGGACGGTGTCGGGCTGTTGAGCGGCGGGAGGTCCGTGTAATAGGGCGAGTTGCCGGTCGCGCTGTCGTCGGCGTTCGCATCGGGCGAGGGCTGGGAGTTGGCACTCTGCCTGCCCTGGGAGGTGTCCGTGACACCCGGGGCCTGGGATGCGGACAGAGCCGCGACCGCGAGTGCGGCCACGGCGGTGGTCGCCGCCCCCTTGACGACTCGCCTGCCGAATTGCGCCGCCATTGCGTGAACCCCTCCCGTGGACTTCTGTCCGTGCGCGCGTTCCCCTGCTGTCCGGTCGTGCGGCCGTATGCCCCCCATACGGCAACCCAGGCGACCCTACGACAACTTGTGCCGCGCAGACACCTGTTCGGACCCGGTCTTCACCGGTTGGCCATATCCAGTTTGTCCTTCCCCGGCGGCTCCCCGCCATGCCGGGGAAGGCGGGAACCGTTTCCGCATACTGGACGTCACCGATCAAGGACGGCCGGGACTGTCCATCCCTGGACGACCAGGACGTAGCGGTTCGACGTCCCCTACGCCCCCGGGTCGGGTCAATATCGTTCGCTTGGAGCCCAGTTGCCGTTCACTCTCAGCCATGCCGCGGCCGTCCTGCCGGCGGTGCGCGCCGACGGGTCCGGACGGGGCCGACTGGTCCCGGCCGTACTCGTGGCCGGTTCGTTCGCGCCCGACATGACCTACTACGCGGCGAGTGTGCTGCCGGAGGCAATGGAGTTCGGCGAATTCACGCACTCCTTCACCGGAGTGTTCACCTTCGACGTCCTGGTCGCCTGGGCGCTCGTGGGCGCCTGGCTGGTGCTGCGGGAGCCGCTGGTGGCACTGCTGCCGCGGTCCCGGCAGGGGCGGATCGGCGCCGTCCTGCGCTGCGGTGCGCCGCGCGCCCGTCCGCGCCCCTCCCTCGCCCTGTGGTGGTACGTGTCCGCGGTGTCCGGGGCGCTCACCCATGTCGTGTGGGACGCGTTCACGCATCTCGACCGGTGGGGCATGCGGGTCCTGCCCGTCCTGGGGCGGGAGATCGCCGGCTCGCCGCTGTACTGGTATCTGCAGTACGGCGGTTCGGCGCTCGCGGCCGTGGTGATCGCGGTGTTCCTGGTGGTGGCCCTGCGGCGGCAGCCCGACGCCGAGCCGGTGGGAGTGCCCCTGCTCTCGGTGCGTGACCGCTGGCTCGCGGGGGCTCTGATCGGCGGCTGCGCGGCGGTGGCGGCCGCACAGCGGGCGACGCGGTGGTGGGACTACTGGGGGTCGCGGGCCAAGCCCTGGGAGCTGATCCCCACCGTGTGCTTCGGGGCGGGGGCCGGGCTGGCCGTCGGGTTCGCCGCGTACGCCGTGGCGGTCAGGGTGTGGCGCCCGGCTCCGGTTCCTCCCAGCCCGGCAGCGGCTCGTACGGAGCCGAACCATCCGGTTCCTCGCTGACCGGTTCCTCGCTGACCGGTTCATGGCCGACCGGCACCGACGGCGTCTCCGGTGCCTCCGGTGCCTGCGGCGTCTCCGGTGCCTCCGGTGCCTCCGGTGCCTGCGGCGTCTCCGGTGCCTGCGGCGTCTGCGGCGTCTGCGGGATGAGCGCGCGGCCGGGGCCGTGGCCCTGCCCCAGGCGCATCTGGTCGGTGGCCGTGGTGCGGGTGAGGCCCCAGTAGCCGTCACGGCCCAGGACGGTGGCGCGGGTACGGACCCGGGCGAGGAAACCCTTCAGGTGGCTGCGGCTCTGAGCGGTCCACAGGCGCCGGGCGGAGGCGTCGTCCGAGCTGACGATCATGGGTCGCACGTTCGCGGTCTCCCAGCGGGTGAGTGACCGGCCCAGTTTCTCGGCCCGCCGCAGCAGCCCTTCCATGATCAGCACCTTGGCGACGCGCGCGGAGTCGTACTGGCGCTCACCGGCCGGCTCGCAGACCAGGCCCAGGTCGTCGCGCACGACCAGGGAGACCGTGCCGCGCCTGGACGGCAGCGCGGCGTGGATGCCGTGCGACAGGCGGGCGGCGAGACCGGGGGCGTGGAGGGCTTGGCAGGTGGCGGGGTCGGTGACGGGGTCGGTGAGGCCGTCGGAATCGCCGGGGTCGTCTGGCAGGAACCGGTGGCTGGTGGCGTCGGCCCAGCCGGGCCCGTCGATTGCGCCCGCCGGGAATCTGGGGCTGGCGGCGGTGGCCGAGAGGGCGGAGACCGGGGCGAGGAGTGCCGAAGTGA
Source organism: Streptomyces sp. NPDC087844 (assembly GCF_044742785.1). Classification (NCBI taxonomy): domain Bacteria; kingdom Bacillati; phylum Actinomycetota; class Actinomycetes; order Kitasatosporales; family Streptomycetaceae; genus Streptomyces; species Streptomyces sp. NPDC087844. The sequence continues at coordinate 270,357 of NZ_JBIUVD010000003.1, forward strand.
GGGCTGCGACCAGTGCGGTGCGGCGGTGTCGTACGTACGGCACGTACCGCGTGTGCCGCGTGTGCCGCGCGTTCCGTATGTGCCGCATGTGCCGTATATGGGGACCCATGCCCGCATCCTGGCGGTGTGCTCACCGTGGGGCGCCTGGTCGGGGTCCAGGCGGGTGACGGGTCCTGCGGGGGCGGTGTTTCGTCTGCGGGCGCGTCGTGGCCGGCCGCGCGGTTCCCCGCGCCGCTGAAAACAAAGGACTGCGCAGTTCCCCGCGCCCCTGAAAGACAAAAGACGGCGCCGTTCCCCGCGCCCCTGGGTGAGTGGGTGCCGGGCCCGGTTCACCAGCCGCAGCCGGCCCGCACCGCACCCCCGCCCCACACCCAAGCCAACCCAGGGGCGCGGGGAACTGCGCCACCAGCCCCCACCGGGGCCGCAGACGAAGCACCCACCCCCAGCGGAGCTAGTGCGCTGCCGACTCCCAGTCGGGGCCCGAGCCCACCGAGACGTCCAGCGGTGCCCGGAGCCGCACCGCCGCAGCCATCTCCCGGCGGACCAGCTCCTCCGCCTTCGCACGCTCCCCGGGAGCGATCTCCAGGACGATTTCGTCGTGGACCTGGAGGAGCATCCGGGACGACAGCCCGGCCTCGCGCAGCGCCCGGTCCACATGCAGCATGGCGATCTTGACGATGTCCGCCGCCGTGCCCTGGATCGGCGCGTTCAGCGCCATCCGCTCGGCCGCCTCCCGCCGCTGACGGTTGTCGCTGTTGAGGTCGGGGAGGTAGCGGCGGCGCCCGAAGAGCGTCGCCGTGTAGCCCGTCGCCCGCGCCTCGTCCACCGCCCGGCGCAGATAGTCCCGCACCCCTCCGAAGCGCTCGAAGTACGTGTCCATCAGCCCGCGCGCCTCGCCCGCGTCGATGTTGAGCTGCTGGGAGAGGCCGAACGCGGACAGCCCGTACGCGAGCCCGTACGACATGGCCTTGATCTTGCGGCGCATCTCCGCGTCGACGGCGTCGCGCTCCACGGAGAACACCTGGGAGGCGACGGTGGTGTGCAGGTCCTCGCCGGAGGTGAAGGCCGCCAGGAGGCCCTCGTCCTCCGACAGGTGGGCCATCACGCGCAGTTCGATCTGGCTGTAGTCGGCGGTCATGAGGGACTCGAAGCCCTCGCCGACCACGAAGCCGCGGCGGATCGCGCGGCCCTCCTCGGTGCGGACCGGGATGTTCTGCAGGTTCGGGTCCTGCGAGGAGAGGCGGCCCGTCGCGGCCACCGTCTGGTGGAAGGTGGTGTGGATGCGGCCGTCCGCGGCGATCGTCTTGATCAGGCCCTCGACCGTCACCCGCAGCTTCGCCTGCTCGCGGTGGCGGAGCATGATGACCGGCAGTTCGTGGTCGGTCTGGGCGGCCAGCCAGGCGAGCGCGTCGGCGTCCGTCGTGTAGCCGGTCTTCGTCTTCTTCGTCTTGGGCAGGCCCAGTTCACCGAAGAGGACTTCCTGGAGCTGCTTGGGCGAGCCGAGGTTGAACTCGTGCCCGACCGCCGCGTGCGCCTCCTTCACGGCCTGCTGGACCGCGCCCGCGAACATCTGCTCCATGGCCTCCAGGTGAGCCCTGTCCGCCGCGATGCCGTGCCGCTCCAGGCGGGCGAGCAGCTCGGAGGTGGGCAGCTCCATGTCCTGGAGCAGGTCGGCCGCGCCGACCTCCCCCAGTCGCTCCCCGAAGGCCTCCCCGAGGTCGAGGATGGCGCGGGCCTGCACCATGAGCGCGTCGGCCTCGGCGCCTTCGTCGGCGCCGAAGGCGAGTTGCCCGTCGGCGGTCGCGGCGGGCGCCAGCTCCCGGCCGAGGTACTCCAGGGACAGCGCGTCCAGGTCGAAGGAGCGCCGACCCGGCTTGACGAGGTAGGCGGCGAGAGCGGTGTCCATGGAGATGCCCGCGACGCTCCAGCCGTGCTCGGCGAAGACCCGCATGACAGCCTTGGCGTTGTGCAGCACCTTGGGGCTGCCGGCGTCGGCGAGCCAGCGCGCGAACGCGTTCTCGTCGCTCGCGTCGAGCTGCGACGGGTCGAACCACGCCGCCGCTCCGTCGGCCGCGGCGAGCGCGACCTCGGCGACCGATCCCGTACCGAGCGCCCAGGTGTCGACCGTGGCGACGCCCAGGACCGCCGTGCCGTGCTCGGTGAGCCAGGGGGCAAGATCGCCCGCGTCGATGACCGTGCCGTCCACGGCCACGCCCGCGGCGACCGGGGCCGCGTCCTCGGCCTGCTCCGCCCCGGGGTCGACGGCCAGCAGCCGCTCACGCAGCGACGGGTTACGGATCTCCAGGGTGTCCAGGACCATCGCGAGGGCCGTGCGGTCGTACGGAGCGCGCTCCAGGTCGGGCACCGCCTTCGGCAGCTCGACGTCACGCACCATCTCGGTGAGGCGGCGGTTGAGCTTGACCGACTCCAGGTGGTCGCGGAAGTTCTGCCCGGCCTTGCCCTTGACCTCCTCGGCGCGCTCGACCAGCTCCGCGAACGAACCGAACTGGTTGATCCACTTCGCGGCGGTCTTCTCGCCGACACCGGGGATGCCGGGCAGGTTGTCGGACGGGTCGCCGCGAAGGGCCGCGAAGTCGGGGTACTGGGCGGGCGTCAGCCCGTACTTCTCGAAGACCTTCTCCGGAGTGAACCGGGTCAGCTCGGAGACGCCCTTGGTCGGATAGAGCACGGTGGTGTGCTCGGAGACCAGCTGGAAGGAGTCACGGTCGCCGGTGACGATCAGCACGTCGAAGCCCTCGGCCTCGGCCTGCGTGGCGAGCGTGGCGATGATGTCGTCCGCCTCGAAGCCGTCGACGGCGAACCGCTCGGCGTTCATCGCGTCCAGGACCTCGCCGATCAGCTCGACCTGGCCCTTGAACTCGTCGGGCGTCTTCGACCTGTTCGCCTTGTACTCCGTGAACTCCTCGGAGCGCCACGTCTTGCGCGACACGTCGAACGCCACCGCGAAATGCGTGGGCGACTCGTCGCGCAGCGTGTTGGCGAGCATCGACGCGAAGCCGTAGATCGCGTTCGTCGGCTGGCCCGTCGCCGTCGTGAAGTTCTCCGCGGGCAGCGCGAAGAACGCCCGGTACGCCAGCGAGTGCCCGTCCATGAGCATCAGCCGCGGGCGGGCCTGGCCGGAGGTCTTCTCGGTCTTCTTCGATCCTGTCTCTGCCACACCCCCGATCCTGCCACGCCCCACTGACAGTCGGCCCCGCCCCGCCGCCCACGACGGTGTCCGCGTGCCGGTTCTCCCCCGTTCCCCGGACCGGGCCACGATCCGTGTCAGTACCACGTGCGAGGATCGGAGACGTACCTCACACATGTGCTCGAAGAGGAGTCCCAGATGGCCGGCAAGCCGCCCCAGAACGATCCGGTTCAGGACGCGCCGCAGGTCGCGGAGCCGAAGCATGCTGCGGCCGGGCTGCCCGCCGTCGGGCACTCCCTGCGCATGGCCCAGCAGCAGATGGGCATGAAGCGCACGGCGCTGACGCTGCTGCGGGTCAATCAGAAGGACGGCTTCGACTGCCCGGGCTGCGCCTGGCCCGAGCCGGAGCACCGGCACACGGCGGAGTTCTGCGAGAACGGCGCGAAGGCGGTCGCGGAGGAGGCCACCCTGCGCCGCGTGACCCCGGACTTCTTCGCCGCGCACCCGGTCGCCGACCTCGCGACCCGCAGCGGCTACTGGCTGGGCCAGCAGGGCCGCCTCACGCACCCCATGTACCTCGCGGAGGGCGCCGACCGCTACGAGGCGGTGCCGTGGGAGCGCGCCTTCGACATCATCGCCGAAGAGCTCACCGGCCTCGCCTCCCCGGACGAGGCGCTGTTCTACACCTCGGGCCGCACCAGCAACGAGGCCGCGTTCCTCTACCAGCTGTTCGCCCGCGAGTTCGGCACGAACAACCTCCCCGACTGCTCGAACATGTGCCACGAGTCGTCCGGCTCCGCACTGAACGAGACGATCGGCATCGGCAAGGGCAGCGTCCTGCTGGACGACCTCTACCAGGCGGATCTGATCATCGTGGCCGGGCAGAACCCCGGCACCAACCACCCGCGCATGCTCTCCGCCCTGGAGAAGGCGAAGTCGAACGGCGCGCGGATCATCACGGTGAACCCGCTGCCCGAGGCGGGCATGGAGCGCTTCAAGAACCCGCAGACCCCCCGGGGCATGTTCAAGGGCGCAGCCCTCACCGACCTCTTCCTGCAGATCCGCATCGGCGGCGACCAGGCACTCTTCCGTCTCCTGAACAAGCTCGTCCTGGAGACGGAGGGAGCCGTCGACGAGGCCTTCGTCGGCGAACACACCCATGGCTACGAGGAGTTCGCCGAGGCCGCCCGCGCCGCCGACTGGGACGAGACGCTCACCGCGACGGGCCTTGAGCGCGCGCAGATCGACGAAGCGCTCGGCATGGTCCTCGCCTCCGAGCGCACCATCGTCTGCTGGGCGATGGGCCTGACCCAGCACAAGCACTCCGTGCCGACGATCCGCGAGGTCGTCAACTTCCTTCTGCTGCGCGGCAACATCGGCCGGCCGGGCGCGGGCGTGTGCCCGGTGCGCGGCCATTCGAACGTGCAGGGCGACCGCACCATGGGCATCTTCGAGCGCCCCGCGCCCGCCTTCCTGGACGCCCTGGAGAAGGAGTTCGGCTTCGCCCCGCCGCGCGGCCACGGCTACGACGTCGTCCGGGCGATACGCGCCATGCGCGACGACAAGGCCAAGGTCTTCTTCGCGATGGGCGGCAACTTCGTGTCGGCCTCCCCCGACACCGAGGTCACCGAGGCGGCCATGCGCCGCGCCCGCCTCACCGTGCACGTGTCGACGAAGCTCAACCGCTCGCACGCCGTCACCGGCGCGCGGGCCCTGATCCTGCCCACCCTCGGGCGCACCGAGCGCGATCTCCAGGGCGGCGGCGAACAGTTCGTGACCGTCGAGGACTCCATGGGCATGGTGCACGCCTCCCGCGGCCGCCTGGAGCCCGCCGGCGGCCACCTGCTGTCCGAGCCGGCCATCGTGTGCCGCCTCGCGCGCCGGGTCCTCGGCGAGGGCTCCCGCACGCCCTGGGAGGAGTTCGAGAAGGACTACGCGACCGTCCGCGACCGAATAGCGCGCGTCGTCTCCGGCTTCGACGACTTCAACGCGCGCGTGGCCGACCCGGCGGGCTTCGCCCTGCCGCACGCCCCGCGCGACGAGCGCCGCTTCCCGACCGCCACCGGCAAGGCCAACTTCACGGCCGCGCCCGTCGAGTACCCGAAGCTCCCCGAGGGCCGTCTGCTCCTGCAGACCCTGCGCTCGCACGACCAGTACAACACCACGATCTACGGCCTCGACGACCGCTACCGGGGCATCAGGAACGGCCGCCGGGTCGTCATGGTGAACCCCGAGGACGCCCGCGAGCTGGGCCTCGCCGACGGCTCGTACACCGATCTGGTCAGCGAGTGGAGGGACGGTGTGGAGCGCCGCGCCGCCGGTTTCCGCGTCGTGCACTACCCGACGGCCCGCGGCTGCGCGGCCGCCTACTACCCGGAGACGAACGTCCTGGTGCCGCTGGACGCCACCGCCGACACCAGCAACACGCCCGCCAGCAAGTCCGTCGTCGTGCGTCTGGAACAATCGACAACCAACTGAGCGTTCGCTTAGAAGCGTGTTCCCGACACCCGCTCCGGACACCCGCTCCGGACACATGACCGACGACGTAAGGAAACGGACCCATGGGCGAGCAGCACCACGTGAAGTTCCCGCAAGAGGTCATCGACGAGTACGAGGCACTCGGCGTGGACCTGGCCGCCATGTTCTCCGCCGGACACCTCGGCACCCGCATGGGCGTCGAGATCACCGAGGCCTCCGCGGACCGCGTCGTGGGCACCATGCCGGTCGAGGGCAACACCCAGCCCTACGGACTCCTGCACGGCGGCGCCTCCGCCGTACTCGCCGAGACCCTCGGCTCGGTCGGCGCCATGCTGCACGGCGGCAGCTCCAAGATCGCCGTCGGCGTCGACCTCAACTGCACCCACCACCGGGGCGTCAGCTCCGGCCTCGTGACCGCCGTGGCCACCCCCCTGCACCGCGGTCGCTCGACAGCCACGTACGAGATCGTGATCAGCGACGAGGACGGCAGGCGGGTGTGCAGCGCCCGGCTGACCTGCCTGCTGCGCGATGTGCGGCCGAGCGACGCGGAACGGGTCGGCGCCACCGGCTGAGCCGCCCGCCGGCCCGTCCGGAAACCGTTGTCCGGCCGGGGCGTTGATCCCGGGCACCCGGCGGCCTAGCGTCAAGGCATGAGAACGGGCGGGGCCCCCCGGCGGGGGCAGATGCTCGCACTGGCGCTCCTGACCGGCGCCCTGACCGCAGGCGCGACCGGGTGCGGCGAGTCCGGCACACGGAGCGGCACGACCGGCGCGCCGGAGGTCACACGCACGGCACACGGCACACGGCCGTCACCCCCGGCGACCCCGCCCGAGGACCTGTGCGCGCACCTCGTGGCGCACTGGTCGCGCAAGGTCCTGGACGACGACACCTACGGGGACTACCAGTCGATGGGCCTGTCCAACAGGCAGTACGAGATCCTGCTGGACATCGTGGACGCCGCCCGGGCCGAGAAGAGGCGCGAGGGCGGACAGGCGGCAGGAGAACTGATCGACCGCACCGCGCGCGAGCGCTGCGAGGAGCGGTACCGCAACGGCAAGGCGACTGGAGGGCCCTGGAATTGAGTGGCGTCGGCCCGGTCGAACCCGGCGAGGGAACACGCGCGTGGGACGACCTCGAACCTCCCCCGCCGACCGGCCACGAGCAGCACCAGGGACACCCGGCGGCTCTCTACTACGCCCGGCACCGCCGCGCCGTCCTCGCGTCCGCGGCGGCCGGCGTCCTCCTCGCGGGCGGCGGCTACCTGTACGCGACCCGGCCACAGGCACCGGTGCCCGCCGTCGGACCGTTCCCGTCCCAGGTCGTCGACGTCACCTACCTGGGCGCGGAGGGCTCGCCCAGGAACGCGCCGAAGGGCAGTTTCACCTTCGCGGTGCGGGTCACCGCGCTGTCCGGCCCCACCATCACCATCGTGGAGATCTCCCAGCCCTACGCCGGGCTCCATCTGACCTCGGCCCCCCGGACACCATTCCGGACAAGGACGGGTTTCGGCCACAAGATCATTGTCACTATGAATGTCACGGAATGCGCTAATACACCGAGGAACGCCGGACTTCCTTTCCTGGACGTAACTCTGCGTAATACGCGCGCAATAGAAGACCACAGTTACATCCTGGGCGAGCGATATGCGCACGACCTGTCCGAAGCCCTGCAAGTAGCCTGCAGCAACGACCCACCGTCACGAGCGAAACGTCAGAACGCTGCTGAAAACACCGCCGCACGATCTGCGGGTTCTCACAATGTGGACCGGACGAATCGGCTGTAATTCCCCCCATCCACCCACTGAGTACCGCTCTGCATTACCTCGTGTCATAACAAGAGCGTCACAGCCTTCGTCAGACTCTCCTCCCCGTTCCCCCCACCCCCTTAGAGTCACGGCCAGTCACCGCGCCACCGGATTCGATAAATTTTCGGCCCAGCGCTCGACTCGGCTCGTTCCACGAGGAACGGCCGTGCCAGGGAAAGGACTGCTGATCGTGCGTCAACGTTCGCTCATCGCCATCACCGCCGCGCTGGCGGCGGGAGCACTCACCCTCACCGCCTGTGGCTCGCGCGACGAAGACGGCGGCTCGGACTCCGGCGACGGCGGCACCACTGTCGTCATCGGCGTCGACGCCCCACTCACCGGCGACCTCTCCGCGCTGGGCCTCGGAATCAAGAACTCCGTGGACCTCGCCGCCAAGACGGCCAACAAGGAAAACACCGTCGAAGGCATCACCTTCAAGGTCGAAGCCCTCGACGACCAGGCGCAGCCCTCCGCGGGCCAGCAGAACGCCACCAAGTTCGTCGCCGACAAGGACGTCGTCGGCGTCGTCGGACCGCTGAACTCCTCGGTCGCCGAGTCCATGCAGAAGGTCTTCGACGACGCCAAGCTCGTCGAGATCTCCCCCGCCAACACGGGCCCGACCCTCACCCAGGGCACGGACTGGCAGACCAAGAAGGTCCGCACGTACAAGTCGTACTTCCGCACCGCGACCACGGACGCCATCCAGGGCCCGTTCGCCGCGCAGTACGTCTACAACGACGCCAAGAAGAAGAAGGTCTTCGTCATCGACGACAAGAAGACCTACGGCGCCGGCCTGGCCGCCACCTTCACCGACGAGTTCAAGAAGCTCGGCGGCAAGATCGCCGGAACCCAGCACATCGACCCCGAAACCAAGGACTTCTCCGCCGTCGTCACCCAGGTGAAGAGCTCCGGCGCCGACGTCGTCTACTACGGCGGCGAGTACCCGCAGGCCGGCCCGCTCAGCAAGCAGATCAAGGCCGCAGGCGTCAAGGTCCCGCTCGTCGGCGGTGACGGCATCTACAGCGCCGACTTCATCAAGCTGGCCGGCGCCAGCGGCAAGGGCGACCTCGCCACCTCCGTCGGCGCGCCCGTCGAGGACCTGCCCTCCGCCAAGGAGTTCGTCGCCAACTACAAGGCGGCCGGCTACAAGGAGGCCTACGAGGCCTACGGCGGCTACTCGTACGACTCCGGCTGGGCGATCATCGAGGCCGTGAAGAAGGTCGTCGAGGACAACGACGGCAAGCTCCCTGACGACGCCCGTGCCAAGATCACGGAAGCCGTGCAGAACGTCTCCTTCGACGGCGTGACCGGCAAGGTCTCCTTCGACGAATACGGCGACACCACCAACAAGCAGCTCACCGTCTACTCGGTCGAGGGCGGCGCCTGGAAGGCCATCAAGTCCGGCACCTACACCGGCTGACCCACACCCGCACCACCACTTGAGCCGCGCGGGGCGCTGCAGGACAAGCGCCCCGCGCGGACTCACATCCGGTCACATCCCTCGACTATCCGAACGTCTCGGAGGACATGCGGTGAACGAACTGCCGCAGCAGCTGGTCAACGGCCTGCTACTGGGATCCATGTACGGGCTGGTCGCCATCGGCTACACGATGGTCTATGGCATCGTCCAGCTCATCAACTTCGCCCACGGCGAGATCTTCATGATCGGAGGCTTCGGCGCACTCACGGTCTACCTGTACGTACTGCCCGACGGCACCACCATGTGGGTCGCACTGCCCCTGATGCTCCTCGGAGCCGTCATCACCGCGACCACCGTCGCCGTGGGAGCGGAACGGTTCGCCTACCGGCCGCTGCGCACCGCACCACGCCTCGCCCCCCTCATCACCGCCATCGGCCTCTCCCTCGCCCTCCAGCAGGCCGTGTGGGCGTGGTACCCGGACGCGAAGCAGTCCATCAACTTCCCCGAGATCGAGGGCGGCCCCTTCAAGATCGGTGACGTCACCATCCAGACCGGTGACGTCTTCCTCCTCATCGCCGCCCCCATCAGCATGGCGATCCTCGCCTTCTTCGTGATGAAGACCCGCACCGGCCGCGGCATGCAGGCCACCGCGCAGGACCCGGACACCGCCAAACTCATGGGCATCAACACCGACCGCATCATCGTGGTCGCGTTCGCCCTCGGCGCGGTCTTCGCCGCCGTCGGAGCCGTCGCCTACGGCCTCAAGTACGGCCAGGTCCAGTTCCGCATGGGCTTCATCCTCGGCCTGAAGGCCTTCACCGCAGCCGTCCTCGGCGGCATCGGCAACATCTACGGAGCCATGATCGGCGGCCTCGTCCTCGGCCTCGCCGAAACCATGGCCACCGCCTACATCGCCGACGTCCCCGGCATGGAACAGCTCGGCGGCCAGTCCTGGGCCAACGTCTGGGCCTTCGTACTCCTCATCCTCGTGCTCCTCTTCAGGCCACAGGGCCTGCTCGGCGAGCGCGTCGCGGACAGGGCGTGACACCGATGACCACAGAGACCAACACGCCCCAGACGCCCGCCACAGCGCCCCCCGGCCCGAACACCGGACTCATCGGCATCCCGCCCCACATCGGACGCGCCCTCGCCACCGGCGGCGGCGTCCTCACCATCATCTCCACCTTCCTCGCCTGGACCTGGACCGACGCCTTCCCCGGCGACCTGACCGTCTACGGCTACCCCGGCGGCCTGCAGGTCCTCGTCCTCATCGGCGGCATCCTCACCACGCTCTTCGCCCTCGCCTCCTACGGCATCAAGGGCCTGCGCTGGCTGACACCCGCCGGCGCCGACAGCGCCATCAAACTCGCCGCACTCGCCGCGTTCACCACCGCCTGGTACACGATCCTCGCGATCAGCGCCGAACTCGGCGGCCTCGCCAACCTCGAACCCGGCGCCTGGGTCGCGGCCGCAGCCACCCTCGCGGCCCTCCTCGGCGCACTCTCCCTGCCCTTCGAACGGCCGGCGCCCGACCCCTTCGACCCCGAAGACACCGCCTGGGAGCAGTTCCGCCACAACGCGCGGCACAACCGCACCGTCGTCAAGGCCGCCTTCGCCTCCGGCACCACCAAGGCCCCGGCCCGCGCACTCCCCGCGTACGCCGAGATCCTCATCATCATCGCCGCACTCAGCCTCGGCCTGATCGTCTTCACCTACGGCATCGGCACCGAGTACGACCAGCAGTTCATCGGCTTCCTCATCACCGCCGGCTTCGGCTTCGCCGCCGCGGCCAAAGCCGGACTGGTCAACCGGATCTCCGCACTCACCGGCAAGCACCGCAACGTCACCATGCTCGGCGCGTTCGTAGCAGCCGCCGCATTCCCCTTCACCCAGTCCGACGACCAGTACGCGACCATCGGCGTCTACATCCTCATCTTCGCCACCGTCGCCCTCGGCCTCAACATCGTCGTCGGCCTCGCCGGACTCCTCGACCTCGGATACGTCGCCTTCCTCGGCGTCGGCGCCTACACCGCGGCCATGGTCTCCGGCTCCCCCTCCTCACCCTTCGACATCCACCTGCCGTTCTGGGCCGCCGCCCTCCTCGGCGCGGCCGTCGCCATGGTCTTCGGCGTCCTCATCGGCGCCCCCACCCTGCGGCTGCGCGGCGACTACCTCGCCATCGTGACCCTCGGCTTCGGCGAGATCTTCCGCATCGGCGTCCTCAACATGGACGGCACCAGCGGACCCGACATCACCAACGGCTCCAACGGCATCTCGTCGATCCCGAACCTCAACATCCTCGGATTCGACTTCGGCCAGGAACACAGCATCGCCGGCTTCACCATCGCGCGATTCGCCAACTACTTCTTCCTGATGCTCCTCATCACGCTGATCGTCGTGGTCGTCTTCCGCCGCAGCGGAGACTCCCGCATCGGCCGCGCCTGGGTCGCCATCCGCGAGGACGAGACAGCCGCACTCGCCATGGGCATCAACGGCTTCCGCGTCAAACTCATCGCCTTCGCACTCGGCGCCGCCCTCGCAGGCCTCGCCGGATCCGTCCAGGCCCACGTCACCTACACCGTGACACCCGAGCAGTACCAGTTCGCCCACGTCGTCCCGCCCAACTCGGCCTTCCTCCTCGCAGCGGTCGTCCTCGGCGGCATGGGCACCATCAGCGGCCCCCTCGTCGGCGCCGCACTGCTCTACATCATCCCCGCCAAGCTCCAGTTCCTCGGCGACTACCAGCTCCTCGCCTTCGGCCTCGCGCTCGTCCTGCTGATGCGCTTCCGACCGGAAGGCCTCATCCCGAACAAGCGCCGCCAGCTCGAATTCCACGAGGAAGCGGAAGCACCCACAGTCCTCAGCAAGGCAGGGGCCTGACCACGATGACAACCGACACCACCACCAAGGACACCGCCCCGGGCGCCAACGCCCCCGGCGAAACCGTCCTCGACGCACGCGGCGTCACCATGCGCTTCGGCGGCCTCACCGCCGTGAAAAACGTCGACCTCACCGTCAACAGCGGAGAGATCGTCGGACTCATCGGCCCCAACGGCGCCGGCAAGACGACCTTCTTCAACTGCCTCACCGGCCTCTACCTCCCCACCGAGGGAGAAGTCCGCTACAAAGGCAAAATCCTTCCCTCACAATCCTTCAAAGTCACCGCCGCCGGCGTCGCCCGCACCTTCCAGAACATCCGGCTCTTCGCCAATATGACCGTCCTGGAAAACGTCCTCGTCGGCCGCCACACCCGCACCAAAGAAGGCCTCTGGTCCGCCCTCCTGCGCGGCCCCGGCTTCAAGAAAGCCGAAAAAGCCTCCGAAGAACGCGCCATGGAACTCCTGGAGTTCATCGGCCTCGCCGCCAAACGCGACCACCTCGCCAGAAACCTCCCCTACGGCGAACAGCGCAAGCTCGAAATCGCCCGCGCACTCGCCAGCGAACCCGGCCTCCTGCTCCTCGACGAGCCCACCGCCGGAATGAACCCCCAGGAAACCCGCGCCACCGAAGAACTCGTTTTCGCCATCCGCGACATGGGCATCGCCGTACTCGTCATCGAGCACGACATGCGCTTCATCTTCAACCTCTGCGACCGCGTCGCCGTCCTCGTCCAAGGCGAAAAACTCGTCGAAGGCGACAGCGCCACCGTCCAGGGAGACGAACGCGTCGTCGCTGCCTACCTCGGCGAACCCTACGAAGACGCACCCGGCCAAGCCGAAGTCGCGGAGGTCGAAGCGGCCGAAGCACAGGCCGACGCCGCGCCCCGCAAGGAGACCGACCGATGACCGCACTCCTCGAAGTCGAAGACCTCCGGGTCGCCTACGGCAAGATCGAAGCCGTCAAAGGCATCTCCTTCAAGGTCGACGCCGGCCAGGTCGTCACCCTCATCGGCACCAACGGCGCCGGCAAGACCACCACCCTGCGCACCCTCTCCGGCCTCCTCAAGCCCATCGGCGGCCAGATCAAGTTCCAGGGCAAATCACTCAAGAAGACCCCGGCCCACCAGATCGTCGCCCTCGGACTCGCACACTCCCCCGAGGGCCGGCACATCTTCCCCCGCATGACGATCGAGGACAACCTCCGCCTCGGCGCCTTCCTGCGCAACGACAAGGCAGGCATCGAAAAGGACATCAAGCGCGCCTACGACCTCTTCGCCATCCTCGGAGAACGCCGCAAACAAGCCGCCGGCACCCTCTCCGGAGGCGAACAGCAGATGCTCGCCATGGGCCGCGCCCTGATGTCCCAGCCGAAGCTGCTCATGCTCGACGAACCCTCCATGGGCCTCTCGCCGATCATGATGCAGAAGATCATGGCCACCATCAAGGAACTCAAGTCCCAGGGCACGACGATCCTCCTCGTCGAGCAGAACGCCCAGGCGGCGCTCTCCCTCGCCGACCACGGACACGTCATGGAAGTCGGCTCCATCGTGCTCTCCGGCACCGGCCGCGACCTCCTCACCGACGAATCCGTCCGCAAGGCGTACCTCGGCGAGGACTGAGGTCCATGCCCGCCGTACGGCTGAGGCCCGCACCCGTGATTCCAGGGTGCGGGCCTCAGCCGTACAGGGCCGTACTCGGCCCGTACGGAAACGCTCGCCGATCAGCCCTTCGCGGCCTTCTTCTCGTCGGCGTCCAGAATGACCGCCTCCGCGACCTGCTGCATCGACATACGACGATCCATCGACGTCTTCTGGATCCACCGGAAAGCCGCCGGCTCGGTGAGGCCGTACTCCGTCTGCAGCACCGACTTCGCACGGTCGACCAGCTTCCGCGTCTCCAGGCGCTGAGTGAGATCCTCGATCTCCTTCTCCAGCGCCTTCAGCTCCGTGAACCGCGAGACAGCCATCTCGATGGCCGGCACCACGTCACTCTTGCTGAACGGCTTCACGAGGTACGCCATCGCGCCGGCGTCCCTCGCCCGCTCGACCAGGTCGCGCTGCGAGAACGCGGTCAGCATCAGCACGGGGGCGATGGACTCCTCCGCGATCTTCTCGGCCGCCGAGATCCCATCGAGCTTGGGCATCTTCACATCGAGGATGACCAGGTCAGGGCGGTGCTTCCGGGCGAGCTCGACGGCTTCCTCCCCGTCACCGGCCTCGCCGACGACCGAGTACCCCTCTTCTTCGAGCATCTCCTTGAGGTCGAGACGGATCAGCGCCTCGTCCTCGGCGATGACGACACGGGTCGTCAGCGGAGGCACGTGCGACTTGTCGTCGTCGGGCGCGTCTACGGGCTGGGGCGACTCGGGGGCGGTCACGGGGGCTCCTCGTTGTGGGGCAGGTACTGCTCCCAAGAGCCTACCTAGCTGCGGTATGGTGGTGACACGGCGGGAGACCGCTAACCTTCGTTTCAAAGGGGCCCCGGTAGCCCAGCGGTAGAGGCAATGGATTCAAAACCCATACAGCGTCGGTTCGAATCCGACTCGGGGTACTTTTCCTTGGTTTCCAAGGTCACCATTAAATGCGGATGTTCCCGTTCTCGTGAACATCCGCATTTTGCTGTGCATCCGGACGATCAGCAATTCACAGTGGCCGCATGTACGACATGAGCACGCGCAGGCAGGCACTCGCGCTGGTCCGCCAGGGACGCAGCATGAACTCCGTCAGCAAGGAGACTGGCGTCTCACGGGCATCCCTACGCTCCTGGCACACCCGTATCGAGCCGCTCCAGCGTGCTGGCAAGCCGTGCCCTCGGTGCCAAGGTGCGCCAGCGCCGCCCGAGAATCCGCGAGCGTACGCCTATCTCCTCGGCCTCTATCTCGGCGACGGCTGCATCAGCGCGCACCGCCGAGGCGTGTACGCCCTCCGCATCGTGTGCGACAACGCCTGGCCGGGCCTCATCGACGCCTGCGAAGCCGCAATTCGCTCCGCGCGCCCGGACAACAGCGTGTGCCGCGTGAAGAAGGACGGCTGCGTGGCAGTGACCGCCACCAGCAAACACTGGCCCTGCCTCTTCCCCCAGCACGGCCCGGGCAAGAAGCATGAGCGCACCATCGCCCTGGACCCCTGGCAACAGGAGATTGTCGATGCCCACCCGTGGGAATTCGTCCGAGGGCTCATCCACTCCGACGGGTGCCGCATCACCAACTGGACCACTCGCCTTGTCAAAGGCCAGCCCAAGCTCTATGAATACCCCCGGTACTTCTTCACCAACTCGTCAAGCGACATCATGCGGCTCTTCACCGACACCCTCGACACAGTCGGCGTCGAATGGAAGCAGGCGAACTGGCGCAACATCTCCGTCGCCCGCCGCGCATCCGTCGCCCTCATGGACACCCACGTAGGGCCCAAGTACTGAACCTGGCCCCCTACTTCGGGCTGTCGTCCTCTCCGATGTGGTGGACTCGGACCAGGTTCGTCGAGCCCGAGACGCCGGGGGGCGAGCCGGCCGTGATGACGACGATGTCGCCCTTCTGGCAGCGGCCGTGCCTCAGGAGGAGTTCGTCGACCTGGTCGACCATCGCGTCCGTCGAGTCGACGTGTGGGCCGAGCAGGGTCTCGACGCCCCATGTGAGGTTCAGTCGCGAGCGCGTCGCCTGGTCCGGGGTGAAGGCCAGGAGCGGGATCGGTGAGCGGTAGCGGGACAGGCGGCGGACCGTGTCGCCGGACTGGGTGAAGGCGACCAGGAACTTCGCGCCCAGGAAGTCGCCCATCTCGGCGGCGGCCCGCGCGACCGCGCCGCCCTGGGTGCGGGGCTTGTTCCGGTCGGTGAGGGGCGGGAGGCCCTTGGCCAGGATGTCCTCCTCCGCCGCCTCGACGATCCGGGCCATCGTGCGGACCGTTTCGACGGGGTACTTGCCGACGCTGGTCTCGCCGGACAGCATCACGGCGTCCGTGCCGTCGATGACGGCGTTGGCCACGTCCGAGGCCTCGGCACGCGTCGGACGGGAGTTCTCGATCATCGAGTCGAGCATCTGGGTCGCGACGATGACCGGCTTGGCGTTGCGCTTGGCCAGTTTGATCGCGCGCTTCTGGACGATCGGGACCTGTTCGAGGGGCATCTCGACACCGAGGTCGCCCCGGGCGACCATGATGCCGTCGAAGGCGGCCACGATGTCGTCGATGTTCTCGACGGCCTGGGGCTTCTCGACCTTGGCGATCACGGGGAGGCGGCGGCCCTCCTCGTCCATGATGCGGTGGACGTCCTCGATGTCGCGTCCGCTGCGGACGAAGGAGAGGGCGATGACGTCGCAGCCGGTGCGCAGCGCCCAGCGGAGGTCGTTCTCGTCCTTGTCGGAGAGGGCGGGGACGGAGACGGCGACGCCGGGGAGGTTGAGGCCCTTGTTGTCGGAGACCATGCCGCCTTCGATGACGGTGGTGTGGACGCGGGGTCCGTCGACGGAGGTGACTTCGAGGCAGACCTTGCCGTCGTCGACGAGGATGCGTTCGCCGGTGGTGACGTCGGCGGCGAGTCCGGCGTACGTGGTCCCGCACGTCTGGCGGTCGCCTTTCGCGCCCTCTTCGACGGTGATGGTGAAGGTGTCGCCGCGTTCGAGGAGTACGGGGCCTTCGGTGAAGCGGCCGAGGCGGATCTTGGGGCCCTGGAGGTCGGCGAGGATTCCGACGCTGCGGCCGGTCTCGTCGGAGGCCTTGCGTACGCGCTGGTAGCGCTCCTCGTGGTCGGCGTGGCCGCCGTGGCTGAGGTTGAAGCGGGCTACGTCCATTCCGGCTTCGACCAGTGCTTTGATCTGGTCGTACGAGTCGGCGGCGGGGCCCAATGTACAGACGATTTTCGCTCGGCGCATGGTGTGAGCCTAGGGCTTACCAGTGGGTAGGGAATTGGCGCCGCATGACTACTCAACGACCTTTGTGTGAAGGGATATTGACAAGGGTTGGATTGTGCGCGGGGGTGCTCCGATGAGCATTTCCGGAGCCGGTCGGCGGGTTTTTACAGCACTGGTGGTGACATGGTGAAGCGGGCGTTGACCTGTGCGTACACGTGTTGCCTTTCGGGTTCGAGGTCGAGGGCGGGGGCCTGTTCGGCGGCGGCGTCGAAGCCTTTGGAGCGCATGGCGAACTGCGGGGCCGCCATGGCGTAGGGCTGGGCGTTCTCTGCTTCGATGTCGGCGAGTTCGACGAGGGCGGCGAGGGTGGTGCCGAGGGCTTCGGCGTATTCGCGGGCTCGTTGGACCGCTTCGCGTACTGCTTGTTGTCTGGCTTGCCGGTGGGCGGGTGAGTCGGGGCGCAGGGCCCACCAGGGGCCTTCGATGCTGGTGAGGTCGAGGTCGGCGAGGCGGGTGGTGAGTTCGCCGAGGGCGGTGAAGTCGGTGAGTTCGGCGGTGATGTGGACGCGGCCGTGGTAGGCGCGGACGCGTTCGCCGCGGCCGTGTTTGGTGAGTTCGGGGGTGATGGAGAAGGTGCCGGTTTCGAGTTTCTCGACGGAGTCGCCGTATGTCTTGACGAGGTCGAGGGCGGTGGTGTTGCGGCGGGTGAGGTCGTTCAGGGCGTCTTTGCGGTCGGTGCCGCGGGCGCTGACGGTGATGCCGATGCGGGCTATCTCGGGGTCGACTTCGAGGTGGGCTTCGCCGCGGACGGCGATGCGGGGGGCTGCGGGGGTGCCGTAGGGGGTGGCGGGCCCGGGGTGCTCGGCAGCGGGGTGTTCGGGGGCGGGGTGTTCGAGGGCGGCAGTCATACGTCCCACTCTGTCACCGGGGGCCGCGGCCGTGGTGCCTGCCGGTCATCGAATCGAAACCTGAGGGGGGTGTTGCTGTGTGGCGTGCTCGGGTCAGAATCTACGCGCGTTGTTGTGTTTCCGATCGACATCCACCTCGACATCTACGCGCGTCGTTGATCGTTCCTCCGAGGAGTAGCCCGTCATGCCGTTGAACCGCCGGAAGTTCCTGAAGAAGTCCGCTGTGACCGGGGCCGGGGTCGCTCTGGCCGGTGCGGCCGCGGCGCCGAGCGCTGAGGCCGCGGTGGCGACGGGGCACGGGAAGCCCAAGCCGAAGCGGTACTCGCTGACGGTGATGGGCACGACGGATCTGCACGGTCATGTCTTCAACTGGGACTACTTCAAGGACGCGGAGTACAAGGACACGGCGGGCAACGCGCAGGGGCTGGCGCGGATCTCGACGCTGGTGAACGCGGTGCGCAAGGAGAAGGGCCGTGGGAACACGCTGCTTCTTGATGCCGGTGACACGATTCAGGGCACGCCGCTGACGTACTACTACGCGAAGGTGGACCCGATCACCGCCAAGGGTGGGCCGGTGCATCCCATGGCGCAGGCGATGAACGCGATCGGTTATGACGCGGTAGCGCTGGGAAACCACGAGTTCAATTACGGCATCGAGACGCTGCGGAAGTTCGAGCAGCAGTGTCGTTTTCCGTTGTTGGGTGCGAACGCGCTGGACGCGAAGACGCTGAAGCCGGCTTTCCCCCCGTACTTCATGAAGAAGTTCCATGTGAAGGGTGCTCCGCCGGTCAAAGTCGCGGTTCTGGGTCTGACGAATCCGGGGATCGCGATCTGGGACAAGGCGTATGTCCAGGGGAAGCTGGTGTTCCCGGGGCTTGAGGAGCAGGCGGCGAAGTGGGTGCCGAAGCTGCGGTCGATGGGTGCGGACGTGGTCGTCGTGTCGGCGCACTCCGGTTCCTCGGGCACGTCGTCGTACGGTGACCAGTTGCCGTATGTGGAGAATTCGGCGGCTCTGGTGGCGCAGCAGGTGCCGGGGATCGATGCGATTCTGGTCGGGCACGCGCATGTGGAGATTCCCGAGCTGAAGGTGACGAACACGAAGTCGGGGAAGACGGTCGTGCTGTCGGAGCCGCTGGCGTATGCGGAGCGGTTGTCGCTGTTCGACTTCGAGTTGGTTTTCGAGAAGGGCCGCTGGTCGGTCGAGTCGGTGGCGGCGTCGGTCCGTAACTCGAACGCGGTGGCGGACGACCCTCGGATCACGAGGTTGCTGAAGGACGAGCACGATGTGGTCGTGGCGTACGTCAACCAGGTGGTCGGGACGGCGACGGAGACGTTGACGACGGTGGAGGCGCGGTACAGGGACGCGCCGATCATCGACCTGATCACGAGGGTCCAGGAGGACGTGGTCAAGGCGGCGCTGGCGGGTACGGAGTACGCGTCGTTGCCGGTGTTGTCGCAGGCGTCGCCGTTCTCGCGGACGTCGGAGATTCCGGCGGGGGATGTGACGATCCGGGATCTGTCGAGTCTGTACGTGTATGACAACACGTTGGTCGCGAAGTTGCTGACGGGTGCGCAGGTGCGGGCGTATCTGGAGTTCTCGGCGGAGTATTTCGTGCGGACGGCGGCCGGTGCGGTGGTCGATGTGGAGAAGTTGACGAACGCGGGCAACCGGCCTGACTACAACTACGACTATGTGTCGGGGCTGTCGTACGACATCGACATCGCGCAGGCGGCGGGGTCTCGGATCAAGAATCTCTCCTTCGATGGTGCGGCGTTGGACGATGCGCAGCAGTTCGTGTTCGCGGTGAACAATTACCGGGCGAACGGTGGGGGTGCGTTCCCGTATGTGGCGTCGGCGAAGGAGTTGTGGGCGGAGTCGACGGAGATTCGTACGCGGATCGCGGAGTGGGTGACGGCGAAGGGTTCGCTGGATCCGAAGGAGTTCGCTTCGGTGGACTGGAAGCTGACGCGTGAGGGCACGCCTGTCTTCTAGGTAGGGGTCTGTGCGGTTGTTTTCACCGGTGGCCGGCTGATTTTCAGTCGGCCACCAGTGGTGTGAGGGTCTGCGGTCGCCTGGCGGGTGGGACCTGGGGTTGCGGGGCGAGTCCGAAGGTGGTGTAGGCCGTTCGGCTCGGCATGGGGTAGGGGTCCTTGCCGGTGAGGGAGTTGAGGATGTTCGCGCTGCGCCAGGCGGTGAGTCCGAGGTCGGGGGCGCCTACGCCGTGGGTGTGTGTTTCGGCGTTCTGGACGTAGACGGATCCGGTGACGGAGGGGTCGAGGACGAGGCGGTGCCGGTCGTCGATCCGGGGGCGTTCGGAGGCGTCGCGGCGCATGTAGGGGTCGAGACCGGCGAGGATGCGGTCGAGAGGGCGTTCGCGGTAGCCGGTGGCGAGGACGACGGCGTCGGTGGTGATGCGGGACCGGTCGGCCTGCTGGGTGTGTTCCAGGTGTAGTTCGATCTTGGTGGTGGCGATGCGTCCCGCGGTGCGGACGAAGACGCCTGGGGTGAGGACCGTGTCGGGCCAGCCGCCGTCGAGGGTGCGGCGGTAGAGCTCGTCGTGGATGGCGGCGATGGTGTCGGCGTCGATGCCTTTGTGGAGCTGCCATTGGGCGGGGACGAGCCGGTCGCGTACGGGTTCGGGCAGGGCGTGGAAGTAGCGCGTGTAGTCGGGGGTGAAGTGTTCGAGCCCGAGTTTTGAGTACTCCATGGGCGCGAAGGCTTCGGTGCGGGCGAGCCAGTGGAGTCTCTCGCGGCCGGCGGGGCGGTTTCTGAGGAGGTCGAGGAAGACTTCGGCGCCGGACTGTCCTGATCCGATGACGGTGATGTGGCCGGCGGTGAGGAAGTGCTCGCGGTGTTGGAGGTAGTCGGCGGCGTGGATGACGGGGACGCCGGGTGCTTCGGCGAGAGGGCGCATGGGTTCGGGGATGTGGGGGGCGGTGCCGATGCCGAGGGCGATGTTCTTGGTGTAGGTGCGTCCGAGGGCTTCGGCTTCGCCGTCGGTGTCGAGTTGGGTGAAGTCGACTTCGAAGACGTCGCGTTCGGGGTTCCAGCGGACGGCGTCGACCTGGTGGCCGAAGTGGAGGCCGGGGAGGCTGTCGCTGGCCCAGCGGCAGTAGGCGGCGTATTCGGCGCGGTGGATGTGGAAGCGCTCGGCGAAGTAGAAGGGGAAGAGGCGTTCGCGGGTTTTGAGGTAGTTGAGGAAGGTCCAGGGGCTGGCGGGGTCGACGAGGGTCACGAGGTCGGCGAGGAAGGGGACTTGGAGGGTGGCGCCTTCGAGGAGGAGGCCGGGGTGCCAGTCGAAGGTGGGGTGCTGTTCGTAGAAGACGGTGTCGAGTTCGGCGAGGGGGTGGGCGAGGGCGGCGAGGGAGAGGTTGCTGGGGCCGATACCGATGCCGACGAGGTCGCGGGGGGCTTCGGGCTGGTGGTGTACGGGGTGCGTGGGGGGTGTGGCGGGCGGCGTCATCGGGCGGTGTGTCCTTCCACCAGTTTCAGGAGCGCGGCGAGGTCGTCGGGTCCGGTGTGTGGGTTGAGCAGGGTCGCTTTGAGCCAGAGTCGGTTGTCGAGTCGGGCGCGGCCGAGGACGGCGCGGCCTTCGGTGAGGAGGATGCGGCGTGCGTCGGCGACGGTGGTGTCGGTGGCGTGGGTGGGGCGGAACAGGACGGTGCTGATGGTGGGCTTGTCGTAGAGCTCGAAGTGGGGGTGTGCGTCGATGAGTTCGGCGAGTGCGGTGGCGTGGGCGCAGACCTGGTCGACGAGTGCGCCGAGTCCTTGGCGCCCGAGGGTTTTGAGTGTGACGGCGATTTTGAGGATGTCGGCGCGGCGGGTGGTGCGCAGGGAGCGTCCGAGGAGGTCGGGGAGGCCGGCTTCGGTGTCGTCGTCGGCGTTGAGGTAGTCGGCGTGGTGGGTGAGTGTGTGGAGGTCTTGGGGGTCGCGTACGGCGAGGAGGCCTGCGGCGATGGGCTGCCAGCCGAGTTTGTGGAGGTCGAGGGTGACGGTGTGGGCGCGGGTGAGGCCGTCGAGGCGGTGGCGGTGGCGGTCGCTGAGGAGGAGGCCTCCGCCGTAGGCGGCGTCGATGTGGAGGCGGGCGCCGTGGGTTTCGCAGAGGGTGGCGATCTCGGGGAGCGGGTCGATGAGTCCGGCGTCGGTGGTGCCGGCGGTGGCCGCGACGAGGACGGTGCCGGGTGGGCCGCCGAGGGCGGTGAGGGCCTGGTCGAGGGCGGCGGGGTCCATGGTGCCTGCGGGGGCGGGCACGGTGACCGGTTCGGGGAGGCCGAGGAGCCAGGTGGCGCGGTGGAGGGAGTGGTGGGCGTTCTCCGCCTGGACGAGTCGCACGTGGGTGTGTTTCTCGCGGGCGAGGAGGAGGGCGAGTTGGTTGGCTTCGGTGCCGCCGGTGGTGATGAGGGCGTCGGCGGTGGTGGTCCCGGTTCGGCCGGTGTCGGGATAGACCTCGTGGGCGAGGGCCCGGGTGACGAGGGCTTCCAGTTCGGATGCCGCGGGGGCCTGGTCCCAGGAGTCGAGGGAGGGGTTGAGGGCGGAGGCGGCGAGGTCGGCGGCGGTGGCGACGGCGAGGGGTGGGCAGTGGAGGTGGGCCGCGCAGAGGGGGTGTGCGGGGTCTGCGGCGCCGGCGGCCAGGGCGTGGACGAGGGTGTGCAGGGCGTGTTCGTCGCCGTGGGTGGGGAGGGGGTCGCCGAGGGCTTCGCGGAGGCGGGCGGCCACTTCGGTGGGTCCGCCGGCGGGGAGGGGGCCTGTTCGGGTGGCGGCGCCCGTCTTCAGTGCGTCGAGCACTGTGTCGAGTAACGGGCGCAGGGTGTCCGGGCCTTGGGGGCCTGAGGCGAGGGGTGTGCTCACGGGGGGGGCCTCCAGGGCGCGCGACGGGGTTTCCAGCTTGGCGCGTCCGGGGCGGTGTGCGTGGGGGTTCGGTGATCGGTACCCGAAAGTGTGGTGGTGGGCTTCGGCCCGAGGGGGCCTCGTCCGAGGGGGTGAGTGGGGGGGCGGGCCGCGGGGTTCCCCGCGCCCCTGAAAGGCAAA